>JASLPY010000416.1 GCA_030744755.1 Kiritimatiellia bacterium
ATCAAGTGGTGTTTCACCATGTTTGTTCTTAGTATTAATATTCGCACCCTTTTTAATGAGTAATTCGATTATTTCTTTCAAGCCACCATTAGCTGCAGAATGCAAGGGTGTCGTTCCGTCATGGTCATCCTTCGCGTTTACATCACCGCCTTCTTTAATAAGTAATTTGACGATTTCTTCATTGCCTACCGTTACTGCAAAAGTCAAAGGATGAAGTCCATCGATCTTCGCATTAATATCCACACCATTAGACAAAGCTTTTTTTACTGCTTCGGTACTTTCATCCATCACTAATTCTTCACCCGTCTTGCCGCCGTGTTTGCGGAGGAGGTCGGGAACACTCAAAAAGATTTCACTAACTATGCAAGGTTTTGTCTCTGAGTCATTATCTACAAAAAAAGACACAGGTTTTGCTTCTTTACCGGTTTGAAGCTTGTACCTCTTTGCGCCAAACAAACTACTTTCACGTTGTGTTCCGACGTGTTCTCCGTTAATATATTTATCAATTACTAGAAAACCTGAATCTTCCTTAACCTCTAAAACGAACCAATTATATTCATCATTAATAATTTTTTCACTTCCAACATAATCACCCAAGATACCAATACCTTCGTTATCCTTAACATAAATCTCAGCATCTGCTTTATATT
>JASLPY010000417.1:0-267 GCA_030744755.1 Kiritimatiellia bacterium
AGTGCGTAATAGCTTACTAGCCGAGTACTTTTGTGCCGAAAATTAGCGGGACTAAAGCTCATTACCGAAACTATGGATCCTAATCTTTTAGGATGGTAGGGGAGCGTTCTATGATAGGTTGAAGCCTTACAAAAATGAGAGGTGGACGAAATAGAAGTGAGAATGCCGGTATAAGTAGCGATAATATAAGTGAGAATCTTATTCGCCGAAAGCCTAAGGTTTCCTGGGGAAGGTAAATCCGCCCAGGGTTAGCCGGGACCTAAGGCG
>JASLPY010000417.1:277-649 GCA_030744755.1 Kiritimatiellia bacterium
AGGTTAATATTCCTGTGCTGCTATTTAACGTTTGAGCTTGGGAGGACGTGGACACAACGATTAGCAAACCCAGTAGACATGGTTTGTTCAAGCTGGAGATGCCGCTCTAGGAAAATCCGGAGCAATAAGGTGTCGAAAGCGAGTACGTTGGCTCTTGGCCTAGAAGTAATCTGAGTGTCTTCCAAGAAAAGTCTCGTTAGCGAGTTAACATGGCAACCGTACTAAAACTGACACAGGTAGGCAAGGAGAGAATCCTAAGGCGCTCGAGAGAACCCTCGTTAAGGAATTCGGCAAACATACTCCGTAACTTCGGGATAAGGAGTGCCTTTTTAACTTCGGTTAAAAAGGTCGCAGTGAAAAAGGTCCGGGCGA
>JASLPY010000418.1 GCA_030744755.1 Kiritimatiellia bacterium
TGATTTATCCTGCAATGCTTCAGGACCACCTGCCTCAAGGCGGTCATACCATCGATAGAAGGTACTGCGGGATACGCCCAGGGTCTTCAAGGTTCGACTGGCTGACAGGTGGGATTGTTCAACCAGATTGATGATCTCCAGCTTTTCGGATGCAGGATACCTCATGCCTGGTCTCCCCCATCCGCAATCATGCTTTTTTTGAGCAGGCGGATCTCAAGTGTCTGCTCGGCCACGACCTCCTTCAGGTCACGGGCTTCCCGACGCAGGTCCTGCACTTCATCCGTTGTGGCAGCACGCGAGGTGTCCCCGGCAAGCCGCTTCTTGCCAGCTTCCAGGAACTCCTTCGACCAACTGTAATAAAGACTCTCGACAATGCCTTCCCGACGGCACAGTTCTGCGATGCTTTCCTCGCCGCGTAAACCATCCAGCACAATGCGGATCTTTTCTTCAGGAGAACGCCGTTTGCGTGTGGCGCGACGGATATCCTTGACAATCTTCTCGGACGATTTGCCTCGTAACCCGGTTCTCTGTCTCATCATTAATCACTCCTCAGTGGTTACGATGAGCCAAATACACTCCTTTATCAAATCTACTCAGCTTGTCCCAAACGTGTTGACGTCAGACAGTGTTTTGAAGCTAGATTCAGGCC
>JASLPY010000419.1 GCA_030744755.1 Kiritimatiellia bacterium
CACTAATGTATCATCGCTATTGCCTGCAACAACACCAAGGTCATGTGTTATTAATATAATTGAGGTTCCAAATTCCTTCTGTATGTCTGCCAGTAAATGCATAATCTGGGCTTGTACAGTGACATCAAGAGCGGTTGTTGGTTCATCTGCGATCAAGAGTTTGGGGCGGCATAGTAAAGACATAGCAATCATTACCCGTTGACGCATGCCTCCTGAAAATTCATGAGGGTACATTCGAATTCGACTTTTGGCTTCGGGTATTTTTACTGCATCAAGCAAGTTAATTGATTGCTGTATAGCTTCAGTTTTTGATAAGCCTTTGTGATGAATTAAGACTTCCGACATCTGTTCAGAAATTCTCATATAAGGGTTAAGGCTTGTCATCGGATCCTGAAAGATCATCGCTATTTTTTCAGCGCGAACAGAATTCAGCTCTGTAATTGAAAGGTTAAGAATTTCCTCACCTTCGAATTTCACACTTCCGGTGGCACGACCGTTTTGATCCAACAGACCCATCATCGCAAAAACAGTCTGACTTTTACCGCTTCCGGATTCTCCTACAATTGCTAATATTCTTTCTTCATCAAGAGTGAAACTAACATTATTAACTGCACGAACGATTCCGTCTGCCGTATCAAATTCGACGT
>JASLPY010000041.1 GCA_030744755.1 Kiritimatiellia bacterium
CCTCTTCAAAAGCGCCCTGGTCTGCGGCATGGCGAGGAGTTCGCGCAGAATAGGCCCGTCCTTTTATCGTGAGGGTGTTCTTCGGCCAACGCATCTTCGCTGAAACTCTGCGTCGTGGCCTCAATCACGCTGAGAAGCTCGTCGCCCTTACCGATGGAGCCACCTACAATCGGACTATCATCCAAGAGCATTTCCCGCAGGCCATTCATATCATCGATCTCTACCACGCCCGTGAACACCTCCACGATCTACACAAACTGCTTGCTCAGGACGATCTGCGCCGACTAAACCGCTGGCTGAAATGGCTCGATGTAGGAAAGGTGACTACACTGATCAAGGACGCTCGCCGCCTGCTGCCGCGTTCGGGCAAAAGACGCAAGGAGGCACTCACGCACATCGGCTACTTCGACAAGAACACACACGCCATGAGATACGCCAAGTTCCGTGCCCAAGGCCTCTTCATCGGCTCTGGCGTCATTGAAGCTGGCTGCCGCACTCTCATCGGAAAGAGACTCAAGCAGTCCGGCATGTTCTGGTCTCTGCGCGGTGCCAACGCCATCATCGCTTCACGCTGCTGTCAGTTCTCTAGACGCTTCGAGGACTTCTGGGAGTCTATCGCCGCATAATTACCCATTTCTATGTCGTGCACCCATGTCTTGGCTATTGTCATAGCGGACGGTATACGCGTAGAGTAGGAACGCATGTGATACGAAGTGTCCTGTTCTTTGTTTGTGCACGTACACAGATTATGAGACGCGTTGTGAGGAAGGGATCGATGAAGAGCATAGGTGCAGTAGCTTTTGTCTCTGCAGTTCTTGTTGTGGCGGGAATGGATAGCACGCCCGCCGAGGAGCTTTCTTTTGACATTGTCCCTTATCCTCAAGCAATCAACGCGATACAAGGCGCGGGGTTTGTGTGTACGCGAGATACCGTTATCCGTTACCACGCTGAGACCTCCAGACAACCTGCCGAGATGTTGGCAGCGGCTCTGCGGCCGGCAACTGGATTTACGCTACCCGTGGCAAAGGGAGGAAGTATTCCCGCGGGAATCTTGCTGACAACAGAGAACGCTGACGCGGCTCTGGGATCAGAGGGATACGCGTTGCGCGTGACATCGGACGGCATCGTAGTACGGGCACCGAATGCAGCAGGTCTGTTTTACGGCGGTCAGACGCTACGCCAGCTTCTCCCTCCAGAGGTCTTTCGAAAACACCAGGTCGGCGGAACAAAGTGGCTGATTCCAGCGGTCGAGATCAGAGACCAGCCAAGATTTCCATGGCGCTCGTTCATGTTGGACGTTGCTCGCAACTTCAAGACCAAGGAAACCGTCAAGATGTTGCTGGAACAGATGGCCATCCACAAGATGAACCGGTTTCACTGGCACCTGACCGACGACCAGGGATGGCGCATCGAAATCAAGAAGTACCCGAAGCTGACCGAAACCGGCGCCAGGCGCAGGGACACGCAGATCGGTGGCTGGAAGACGCCGAAATACACGGGAGAGCCACACGAAGGATTCTATACCCAGGAAGACATCCGGGAGATTGTGCAGTTTGCCGCCGACCGCCACATAATGATAATTCCCGAGATCGGCATGCCCGGGCACGCCCTGGCAGCCATAGCTGCCTATCCAGAATTCCGCTGCCCCGAGCAGGGCATTCCCGAGGTGGCTTATACGTACGGGAAGAAGCCCTACGTTTTCAATGTCGCCGACGAGAAGCTGTATCCCTTTATCTCTACCATCATCGACGAAGTAGTGGCTCTGTTTCCCGGCAACGTTATTCATATCGGCGGAGACGAAGTGGATCATCGGCATTGGAAAGCATGCGCCAAAATCAGCGCCATGATGGCGCGTGAAAAGATCACCACGTACTCTGATGTCCAGGTCTATTTCACTAATCGCCTGGTAGAGATGATCCAGAAGAAAAACCGGCGGGTGATGGGGTGGAACGAGATCACGGGAGATCTTGTTCACGGCAGCACGGAGCAGCGCGCGGAACGTAAGCTGTCCAAGACTGCGGTCGTCCAGTTCTGGAAAGGCTCTTCAGACCTGCTCAGATCCGCCATCACCTCCGGTTATGACTGCGTCAATTCCACACATTCTTCCACATATCTGGATTACACGTACGGCAAAATTTCAGTCAAGAAGGCCTACGACTTCAACCCGATTCCCAGGGGGCTGGAGGTGCAGCACCATGCCAAGGTCATAGGCTCTGGCTGCCAGATGTGGGGCGAATTCATTCACGATGACGCGCGGATGGAGTACCGGATGTTTCCGCGTTTCTGCGCTTATTCTGAAGTTGGATGGACGAGCCCGGAACAAAAGGATTTCGAGGACTTCAAACGCCGGCTTGAGGAGTCCCACTTAAAGCGCCTCGATTACCAGGGTATTCGCTATGCAAAGAACGTATTCATGCACGAAGAACATTCGGCCGAAGAGTTCGCTGACTGGGTTAAGATCGGCGAGTGGACCAAGCCAATGATGGACAAAGAGTACATCTTCGAGTGGGACGCCTCTGCTGTCGTCAAAAGTGCGGGTCGTTACGAGGTCGCGCTTATCTTTAGAGAAGGCAAGCACTCACTGGCGCCACTCTGGATGGAGTTGTTGGAGGATGGCACGCCGGTCTCACGGGATGACCACCCGGGCTACGCGGGCAACGCGCTTCGCAACAACGTGTACCGTTTCGAGTTGAAGGATTTCAATGCCGGTAGTCGTTACATCATCCGCATGGAGAACTGCAAGAGTGGCGGGTGGAAAACCTTGGGCGATGTAAGGATGCGGCTGATCCCGTAGGTCCGATTTGTAATCGGACCATCGACATGGGCGAGTGTGAAATGAGGAAAGGGACGAATACAATTCGGACCTACGGAGAAGCAATGAGCAAACGAGATACAGCTATATTGGCCTGTCTTGCCGTCTGTGGTCTGCTGATGAGCGCGACCATGGCGGAAGAAACCTACGTCCAGACTGTGAAGGTGCCGGACGGCGCCTCCATGGACGAAATCGTGGAACTCTCGACTAGGATTGTCCCGCACCCCCGGCAGATGATCTGGCACAAGGATGAGTTCATTGCTTTCATCCATTATGGACCTAATGCCTTTAGCCGGCGGGAGTGGGGGTCAGGGTCGGAGGACCCGAGCCTGTTCAATCCGACTGACCTGGATACGGACCAGTGGTGCGACGTCATGAAGAAAGCGGAGATCAAGCGCGTCGTACTGACTGTTAAGCATCACGACGGCATGTGCCTCTGGCAGTCCCGCTACACTAAACACGGAGTCAATTCTTCCAAGTGGCGCGACGGCGAGGGAGATGTGTTGCGCGACCTGGCCGAGTCATGCAAGAAGTACGGACTGAAGCTGGGGGTTTATCTCTCACCTGCGGATCTTCATGAGATCAAGGACGGCAACCGTTATGGCAACCTGAGTAAGTACCGCGAGGAGGTCATCCCGACCCCGGTCGAGGGACGACCTTTCGCCGACAAGCGTACGTTCAGGTACAGCGTGGATGACTATAATCGCTATTTCATGAACCAACTCTCTGAACTGCTCACCGAGTATGGCCCCATCTACGAGACATGGTTTGATGGTGCCCACCCAAAACGCAAAGGTGGTCAGACCTACACACGCACGCAGTGGACGGAACTTATTCACACGTTGGCGCCTGATGCGATGCTCGCGGTGAAGGGACCTGACACCCGCTGGTGTGGCAACGAATCCGGGGGAACAAGACCGACGGAGTTCAATGTCATTCCTCTCTACGTTGAGAAGTATGAAGATGAACAGTGGAATGACCGGCGCGGCGGCGACCTTGGATCGCGAGCCAAACTCAAGGATGCCAAGTGGTTGCACTACTACCCGGCGGAGGTCAACACATCCATCCGGCACGGGTGGTTTTACCGCGACGACGAACATCAGACAGTCCGTGATGCCGACAACGTCTTCGATATCTACGAACGCGCCGTGGGCGGCAATGCCGCGTTTCTGCTGAACATTCCACCAAACCGCGAAGGCAAGTACTCACCGCGTGACGTGGAAAGTCTGCTTGAGACAGGCAGGCGCATCCGTGCCACCTACCACACTAGTGTTTCCGAAGGCTCAAAAGGACCGGCAGAGGTGCTGGACGGCAAGGACGAGACGTTCTGGCAACCGGAAGACCAGACAGGAGATTTTGAGGTCACTCTGAAGGGCAAGGCAAAGATCAACCGCTTCATGTTGCAGGAAGCCATTGCGACCAGAGGCCAGCGTGTTGAAGCACATGCCCTGGACGCCTGGGTGGATGGCGCATGGAAGGAGGTCGCGGCGGCGACGTCAATTGGCTACAAGCGGATTCTCCGCTTCCCAATCGTTGAGACGGATAGGTTCCGGATCCGGATCACAGGGTCACGTGCAAACCCAACGATCTGTCGTGCCTCTGCGCACTACTATGATGAGCCACCGAATCCGGTGGAGGTCCGTGTGAACAGGAACAATCGCGTCACGCTCGTTGCCGGGATTGCTGCATTCTCCAGTAAAGCCGGTTTCCGCGCCAACAATGCTCAGCTCATCTACTATACGACCGATGGATCGGAACCCATGGTTGCCTCGATGCTCTATACTGCAGCGTTTGATATGCCGGAAGGCGGTACGATCAAGGCTCGCACGATCGTGGGTGATCGAAAGGGAACCGTAAGAACACGGGTGTTGGGCTACCCAACGCAGAAGTGGAAGATCCTATCCTTTTCGGGTGATCGAGATCCCAGGCGCTCGCCTGCCGCACGAGCCATCGACGGCACCAGTCACCATGGCTGGATGTCGAAGGCTGGCGACGGGGAGAAACACTTCGCGGTCGACATGCAGGAAGAACACAGCATCGCGGGTTTTGCATATCTGCCGCCAAATCCCGGCAGGAAGCCGGTGGGGCTGGTGGAGAAGTATCGGTTAGAGGTAAGTGCCGATGGAAAAACATGGACGGCCGTCAAAGAGGGACAGTTCGGGAATATCGTAAACGACCCCAGCAAGCGGACCGTTCGCTTCGACAAGCCGGTGAAGGCGCGGTACTTCAAACTCGTCGGTGTGTCGTCAGCTGCCGGCAGCAAAGAGATGGGCATTCAGGAATTCGAAGTGTTGGGAAAGTAGGTCCGACTACAATTCGGTCCAACGGGAGACGGAAGCGCATATGCACAGAATGCTATCTCTTTTGATTCTGCAGCTGTTCCTCTGCTGCTTGTGCGCCGGTGCGGTGGCGCATCCCAACCTGGTTTACATTCTGGCCGACGACCTTGGCTACGGTGATGTTCAGTGTCAGAATCCGGATTCAAAGATCCCCACGCCCAATATTGACAAGCTGGCGGCGGGGGGGATGCGTTTTACCGACTTGCATACGAACTCGGCCGTGTGCTCGCCGACCCGTTACGGAATCATGACCGGCCGTTACTCTTTCCGCACCTGGTTGCAGAAAGGAGCATTGTCCGGCTATCAGAAAGCGATGATAAGCGAAGGACGGATAACCGTTGCATCATTGCTCAAGGATAACGGCTATTACACAACGTGCATCGGGAAATGGCATATGGGCTGGAACTGGGGCAGGGATGAGAAAGGCAAGGTGGACTTTACCAAGCCATTCACTGGCGGGCCGATAGATAGTGGTTTCGATTCTTTCTTCGGGATCCCGGCGTCACTGGATATTCCGCCCTACTGCTACTGCGAGGATGATCGTGTCCTGAAGTTGCCAACCCGGCAGGTGCCGAAGGGTGTTTTTGGTGGGCGTCCCGGCGTGGCTGATCCGGATCTGAAGCCGGAGCAGATGATGCTCGATATCAACGACAGAATTACCACGCTGATCAAGAACCATAAGATACTGGCCGACGACCGGCCCTTCTTTGTGTATTACCCTCTGCCGGCACCGCATGTTCCGGTTGTCCCGGCTAAACAGTTCATTGGGAAAACCACGATGGGCAAGTACGGCGACTATGTTTTTGAAGTGGATTGGGTGGTCGGTGAGGTCGTGAAGGCGCTCGAGGAGGCGGGCATCGCCGACAATACGATCGTGATGTTTACCGCCGACAACGGCGCATCGCCTTCAGCCGCGGGATCCGCGATTCGCAAGGGGCACAGACCCAACTGGCCGTATCGCGGCGGGAAGACCACGTTGTGGGATGGCGGTCACCGTGTGCCGTTCATTGTTCGCTGGCCGGCGAAAGTGAGACCGGGCAGCGTCAACAACGAGCTTTTCTGCACCACGGATCTATTGGCCACCTGCTCAGACATTGTCGGACAGGCACTGCCCGACAATGCGGGAGAGGATTCCATCAGCATGCTACCGGCGCTGCAGGGCAAACCGACGCCGCAAACACGTAAGGGAGTGATTCATCACTCCGTATACGGGAACTTCGCCATTCGCAGCGGCAAGTGGAAGTACATCGCGATTCAGGGCGGAGGTGGGTGGGGGTACAGCTGGGGCATGAAGCGAATCCCGATTGATAAGGACGTGCCCGGCCAGCTTTACAATATGGACGAGGATGTCTTCGAAGAGCACAATCTCTACAGCGGCAATCCCGAGATCGTGAAGACGATGGCAGAGTTGCTTGAAACGTTGGTGCAGGATGGTCGTAGCACGCCGGGTGCGAAGCAGGAGAACGATGTGCTGGTGAATGTCAAGTGAGACGTAGGTCCGATCTGTAATCGGACCATCGCCATGGGCGAGCGAAAAACGGAGAATGGTCCGAACACAACCTGCCCGCATCGATACGCGAAGCGTTGTAGGCGGGTTCGGATCTATGGGGGAGTAGACCTCGAAGCCGTGGGGATCTTCCAGTAGTGTTTCTGCCTCAGGACGGATGCAGCCATGAAGGATCAACCATAGATGCAAGAACGGAGTAGCAGTGATGAAGAGAGTTGTAATTGTAGTTTTCCTGGTTTTGTGTGTGGTCACGGTCCATGCGGCTCCGAAGTTGGTTCCGAAACCGGTGAAGTATGAGGCGGCGCCCGGACAGTTCGTTCTCAATGCGGATACCCGTATTGTTTACGGCGAGGTGGGGCAGCCGCAGGCTGAGTTGCTTGCGCTCCTGTTGCGTCCTGCTACGGGTTATCCATTGCTGGTGGAGAAGTCCGGCAACTCGGCCAATGAACGCAACGCGATCGTGCTGAGCAGGACGTCGGATACAAACCTGCATGAGGAAGGTTACGCGCTGCGTGTCTCAGAAGAACGCGTCGAGCTTGCAGCGAAAGACGGAGTCGGACTGGCCCACGCGGTGCAGACGCTGCGCCAGTTGCTCCCGCCGGCAGTATTCTCCAGTTCAAAACAAAGCACGACGTGGGCAATTACCGGATGCACAATCACGGATCATCCCGGGTTCAAGTGGCGTGGCATGATGCTGGATGTTTCACGTTATTGGTACAGTAAGGAGTTTATGCTTCGCTATCTCGACATGATGGCCATGCACAAGATGAACGTTCTGCATTGGCACATTGTGGATGATGCGGGCTGGCGTGTGGAAATCAAGAAATACCCTAAGCTGACGGAAGTGGGCGCTTTTCGCGGCACGGGTGAGAGTCGCTATGGCGGTTTCTACACGCAGGAGGATGTTCGTGAAATCGTGAGACATGCTACCAATCGCGGTATCACCATTGTTCCCGAGATCGAGATTCCCGCACATACACTGGCCGCGGTTGTGGCGTATCCATACCTCTCGTGTCATGGCCGCGAGTTGAAAATGCCCACCAGGCATTTCATCTCCAAGGATCTTTACTGTCCCGGGAAGGCGACAACCTGGACCTTCCTTGAAGACGTGATGACCGAGATCAACGATCTGTTTCCCGGTACATATATCCATATTGGAGGCGATGAAGCAAGTTACCGGAACTGGGAGAAATGCAAGGACTGCCAGGCCCTGATGAAGAAGGAAGGGATTGAAGACACGCATGCTCTGCATGGTTACATGAACCTGCGAATCGAGAAGTTCCTGCAGGGGAAGGGGCGGCAGATCATCGGGTGGGACGAGATACTGAAATGCGGCATCTCGGAACAGGCCGGCGTTATGATCTGGCGGAACAAGGGAGCTGCCGTGAAGGCGGCGGAACGCGGTAATCTGGTGGTGATGGCACTGACAGGCAACTGCTACTTCGATACGGTCGAGAGCAAGCATCCATCCGAGCCGCCGGGCGCAGGGTGGATTCCTCCGGTGACCCTGATGAAGGCGTACTCCTGGCATCCTGTGCTCAGTACAATCAAGGGTGATGCAGTCACGAATGTCGGCGGCGGCAACGGTTGTGTCTGGAGCGACCAGTTCCTGCACCAGCCCAACATCCTTCCCGACCGGCCCGGCGAGGGGACGCGGCGCTCCGAAGCCTATATCGAGTACCTGTCCCTGCCGCGCATGGCCGCATTGAGCGAGGTAAACTGGACGCCTCGAGAGCAGCGTGACTGGGATGACTTCCAGGAACGGATGAAAGATACTTATGTCCGCTACATCAATGCCGGCTACAACTTTCGTCTGCCGCTACCCGAGTTGACATTGGATGCGCAAGACGACGGTCGAACGATGGTGACTGCAAAGGGCCATATCACCGGCGGCAAAGTGCGCTTCGTGCTGGACGGCAGCAACCCAACGATCGACTCACCCGCTCTGGAAGGAACGATTCTTGTCAAGGACATGGCTACGTTCCGCGCGGCCACTTTCTCCGCCGCCGGCAAACATCAGAGTTTTGTCACAATGAACCTGGAGCTTCCTGAATGGATTCGACGCAAGGGAGCAAAGGTTGGGCACTGGAGATCGTCCGAACTCTCCGCAGACCCCAAGGTGCACACCTTTGACGCTACAGGCATCGTGACCGCTGACGGCACGATGAGCATGACTTTTCTGCAAACCGAGGGAAAGAACTCCGTTACAGTGCACCGGGTGGAACTTGTGCGCAACGATGTCGACGTGGTCTTTGCTCCGCAGAAGTTCAAACCCATCGTTGTGCCAAATGATAAACGTGGGTCCTATTACCGCATCGGTGTGCGGGGCTACGAGACGGGGGCTTCGTTCAAATTCAAGGTAACGATGTCTGCAAAGGACGGAACTGATTCGGACGGCTACATTCTGCTCCGAAGCGGAAAGTAGGTCCTCCGCCTCAGGCGGACACTGGGTCCATGGTCCGAATGCCGGTGTACCGTAGGTCCGATTTGTGATCGGACCATGGCGATGGTATGGATGCGGTGGAAGAGGTAGTTCAAATGCGAAAAGAAGGTTCCGGATCGTTATCCGGGCTACTGGGACAGAGACCAGCTCTATGATTTGCGGAAGGATACCAACGAGTAGCGCAACCTGGCAGGCAAATCGGAGTATGCTAAGAAACTTGCGGAGATGAAACAGGTGCTGTCTGCGCACCCAAGAACCAGCCCGGTCAGTTCGGCGAGTTCCACTGATTGTGAACAAACAGAACAGAAGACGTTAGATGAAGCTGAGAGAGGAGAATGAAGATGCGTAGTAGGAATTGGATCGGATGTTTACTGGCGCTCGCAGTTGCGGGCGGTGCAATTACGGTCGCGGGAGCGGTGAAGCCCAACGTGGTCATTATCTATGGTGACGACGTCGGCTATGCAGACGTTGGTGTCTATGGCGCAAAGAAGATTCCAACGCCCAACCTTGACGCGCTGGCAAGGGAAGGGCTTGTATTTACGGATGCGCATTGCTCAGCAGCCACCTGTACGCCGTCGCGTTTTTCGTTGCTCACCGGGCGCCTGGGGTTCCGCAACGGTGCTCGAATTCTTCCCCCCAACGCGCCGCTCATTATTCCAACCAATATCCTTACCCTTCCGGGGTTGTTCAAGAAGGCGGGTTATGTCACCGGCGTTGTGGGCAAGTGGCACCTTGGCGTGGGCAGGAAAGGGGAGCCGACCGATTGGAACGGTGTCGTCAAACCGGGGCCGCTTGAGGTGGGATTCGACTACTCGTTCCTGCTGCCTTACACAAACGATCGTGTGCCCTGCGTTTATCTTCAAAATCACCGGGTTGTCAACCTTGACCCCAAGGATCCGATTCACGTCGGTGCGCGCACCGGACCGGATTCAAGGAGTACTGTCTATCCTGACGGCAGGAAGAACCGTGCCGCGATGACCTACTATGAGAGTTCCCACGGTCACAATCAGAGTGTTATCAATGGTATCGGACGAATTGGGTACATGTGCGGTGGGAAATCGGCATTGTGGAATGACGAGACTATGGCCGACGTGTTTGTTGAGGAGGCCCGGGTGTTCATTGCCAAACACAAGGACGAACAGTTTTTCCTCTACTTCTCGTCGCAAGACATCCATGTACCTCGTGTGCCTCATCCGCGCTTCAAGGGTAAGAGCAAGCTGAGCTATCGGGGCGACGCCATGGTCCAGCTTGACTGGAGCGCCGGAGAGGTCATCAAGGCGCTGGACAAACACGGGCTCAAGGAGAACACCATCGTCATCTTCTCCAGCGACAACGGTCCCGTCTATGATGACGGGTACAAAGATGGCTGTACCGTCCCGACCTCGAAGCGGGAGGTCGATCGCGGTCACGACGCATCCGGCCCTTATCGTGGCGGCAAGTACCAGATATACGAGGGTGGGACCCGTGTGCCGATGATCGTGCGCTGGCCTGCCCGTATTGAGCCAGGCAGCACAAAGGCCCTCATCAGTCAGACGGATTTCATGGCCTCCTTCGCCGAGCTTCTGGATATCGACCTTCCAGATGATGCCGCGATTGACAGCCAGAACGTACTGAAGGCACTTCTCGGCGAGGATCCACAGGGTACGGTCTTCACCGTGGAAGAGGCCAGAGGGGTGGCCCTGCGGAAGGGCCCGTGGAAACTGGTCGCCACGAAAGCGGGAGGCAAACTATATAACCTGGACACCGATATCGGCGAGCAGACCGATGTGGCCGATCAACACCCGGAGATCGTAAAGTCGTTGTCTACGACCCTGACAAAGATCAAGCAGGGCAAGGGACTGCGGCACGAGAAGCTCTGACCCGTTGAAAGCGGAACCGGAGTTCGCAGCCAAGCGAACGGACAGGCCACTGAATCTCTGGGCTATTCCGCAACCACGCGAAAACCCACGTCATAGACACCGAGCCACGGCTGGTAAGCGAGGCGAAAAGCAGAAGTCGCGCGCTGCGGACGGTCATACCACGAACCGCCGCGTGCCACGCGCTTGCCACGGTCTGCAGGGTCGTTGCGCCCGTCATCATCACTGTAGGGATAAGGGCGATAAAGCGACCTTGTCCATTCGCGCACGTTGCCGTGCATGTCATGCAATCCCCAGACATTGGCCTGGTAGGTTCCTACTTTTGCCGCAACACGAAAACCATCGTTGACCTGATCGACGCAGGGTCGCCAGCACGGAACAACGTTGGCGGCCTTGTCGTACCCTCCATAACTGACGATCTGCTTCAGCCTTGCGTCCGCCAGGTTGGCATACCTGCCGAACTCGGTGTCGCAGTTGCCATACCACATGGGAGCAGAGCTACCCGCACGACAGGCATATTCCCATTGGGCCTCGGTCGGCAGGTCAAAAGAGATTCCGGTTTCAGCAGACAGCCACTCGCAGAATTCTTTTGCACGTGTCCACGAAACACGTACAACCGGCTGCAGGGGCTCGTTCATCGCGAATCCGCGCGCAGTTTCTTCAAACTGCAGGCTGTCCCCATGTTCCAGCCGGCTGTCATGTTTGGGATCAAACAGCGCGTACTGTCGGTTGCTGATTTCACAGGCCCCCATCCAGAACGATTTACCGACGGAAGCTACCGTGCGCGGCCGCTCGTCCGCATGCCCGTCCGTGCTGCCCATGATGAATTTGCCGCCAGGAATCATGACAAGCTCGAGTCTGATCCCATCCCCAAGATCGATCGATCTCTTTGCCGATTTCTGTTTCAACTTCGCAGCAGTGCCGTCAAACGGCCAGCCTTGACATTGCAACTCGCGAGGTCTCGCTCCTTTCTCCTGTCCGGGCATCACGGTTTTGATCTTCTTTGGATCTGGCTCTGCGATATCTTCCGGGTCTTCGTCACGGCCCGCGTATAGTTTCTGGCAGGCGCGGCGGCGATCACGCTGTCTTAGAACTTTCTTGTCGCCGGCTATCTCGCGCCATGTGCCATGTGCCGGGGTATGCAGGTCTACCCATGTGATCAGCCGGTCCCATGACTCCGCGTCGAGCTTTACGCCGTGATGACCTTTTGTCAGGTTCTGGATGAGTTCCGTGCTGTCGGCATGGAAATCACCTGTCGTCAGCATGTGCATGTCGGGTTCGATCGTAGGCGACCGAACCAGTCGCCGCAATGCCATGTAGGATGGCGAGAACCTGCCTGAACCTACCGTTGTCCGCACCGGCAATCCAGCCCGCAGATCAGGGATCACCCTCTCATCGGAACGTTTGCTGCCGTCATGACATCCAATGCAGTACCGGTCCAGTACCGGTTGTACTTCGCGTTTGAAACTGAATCCCCGGCGTGGCCCGTAAAACGACGTTATCTCGGAAGGAGCGCGCTGCGAAGCAATGGTCCTTACCGCCGGCGGCGAGGTGTTCTGCTTCTCATGACAACCGACACAGCTGACGACTTCACCGGGCATCCCCACCAGCCAGCTGCGCATCAGCTGCACCGCCTTTCCCTCTGCATCCAGGGGCTGCACCGATATGGGCAGATTTGCCGGGATGCGGAATGCCGCCGAGCCGTCTGCTTCCACGGGCACAGTACCCAACACCTGCTTAACATCCCACGGCCCATCGAGACCAACCCGCTCATATTGCCCGCCCAGGCCCTGGTAGCAGAAATGATAGGTTATCAATCGCAGTTTCCTGATCGCACCGCGAGGGACACCCTTCAGCCCGGGGCCCCGGTATATATCGACAAGGTAGACCAGGGCATCTTTGCGGGTTGGATCGACCTTGTCCGGAATCACGGGTGGTTCAGGCCTTTCTCGCAGCGGAATGGGTTCCAGCAGTCCCCAGCCACCGGCGTGGGCAAGACGGACCATGTTGTCGAAAACATCGACCAGGTATACATCCCACGGGGAACTGGCAGAGAGCTTGCAGGTAGTCAGAAAGTACTTGCTTGAAAGTGGAAACGGATGGGCAAACTTGGGCCATGTTTCTGCCGTCAGCTTGTCCTGTGTTCTCGCCTTCACGGCTTTGCCGTATCCCGGAATCTTCTGTACCGCCCCCTGGGCTTCATGGCGGCCACGGGCCACATCAAACAGCACCAGTTCCCCACTGCGGTAGCAGTCATGATGTCCTGCAACCACACCGATGAACATTGTGGGTTTCCCGGGTATTGGTTTTGCGTTGTAAATCCCGTTGGGCCAGTACGAATTGCTTCCGTACAGTTCCATCTGTCCCGTGCCGTCGGGATTCATGTGAAACATGATGCGACTGTAGGTGTGAGGAAGGTCAGAGTACTCCCACCGCAGATACATCACTCGCCCATTCTCCGTTATCGTGGGATGGTAATCGTGGTCCTGTTCGAAGCAGAGCTGCCGAATGTTGCCGCCGCCGGCATTCATTCGATACAGCACGGACACCTTACTCTTATTACAGGGCACGCCCTGGAAGCAGGCGGTGCTCCCGAAGAGGATGTCACCGTTGGGCAGGTAGCAGGGGTCGTCGGTGTCCACATCCTGCTGCTCCGACTTGTTGACCATGCGCAGGTCCTTACCAGTGGCACCCATCTCGTATATTCTGAAATGCCCTTCATCATTTCTCATGGTAAAGAGCAGTCGATCGCCATTGAAATGCAAATCGACGTCGCCGACGAAGCGAGGCCGATCCGGTCGATAGATGGTGGTTATTGCGCCATCGGGCCTAACGGGTGAAAGGATTGCTATTTCACTTTCAAGAGCGTTTCTCTTCAGGCTCGTTTTCCCGTATGAACTGCGTGGAAACCCGATGTCCCAGCCTCGCACCGCATCGGGGTTGCCGGGCTTTCCGTTCTTGTATGGCCTGCGCTTGACCAGCAGCAGCTTCCCGAAATCCAACAGCGGGTTGGCAAGCAACGCCTCTCTGCGCAGATCTTCTATTTGCTTTCGAATCGCTTCCTGATCGGACTTCGACTCATTACTCAACCCCGCCACCAATACATCAAGCCTGTCGAGTTTATCAAGATACTCTTTGCCCTTGGGGTAGCCCTTGCCAAAAGTGCTGGTGAGGTCAGTAACAGCCAGGCGCAGCGATTGCGTCTCAAACGGGCCGGCAACAGGGACGCCAGCACCGAAGGTTGTGGTCAGAATTCCCAACAAAACACCGAGACACAGAGATATGCGCATCGGCATATGCTGATCGGCAGAAATCATACTGACCCCTTTCGCAAAGTCAGCCTGCAGTATACCAGCATCAAAGGGCTTCAATCAATCCGCTATGCATTGAGCTTTCTCCACAGTGAGCCATTTTGACCGCAGGTGGGCGCGGGTATGGGAGTTTTTGACAGAATCTACAGAATGGGACGGATGGAGATGTCATGAACTTGGTGCTGGTTTCATATTCGCTATAGATTCACTGTTCTTGAGCCAATTTCGCGCGAAACCAGCACCAAGTTCCTGCCATAGCTTGCAATGGATAGGTGAGAATTAGAGTAGAGCATATCCTTCCCCATTCATAGCAAACCGTGGCAGGGGTTTGATGGCGATTCCTGCAAGTAACGGTGAAAGAGGGGCAATGCAAAGTGCAATGGGAATCACCGTCAAATCCATGCCACAATCCCATCCAGTAGATTCTGTAAATCCTGTCAAAAAAACTCTCGCGCTGAATGCTGCTGCGTGTGTTGCATCCCACCAGTGACATTCTTCATGGGGGTCAAAAAGGTAGCCCTTCTCACCTGTGAAGCACTATGCTCGCTCAACTCGGGCTCAATCCGAAGGCATGAACCTGTCCGGTAGCAGGAAACCTGAAACTTCCCGCCCGCAAGGGGCGGAGATTCCGTGCTTGAGCGACGAGAGTATCCACTCACTTTCTTCGTTTGCACCCTCTCAGTAGGGGCCGCGGATGTGCTGGGCAATCTCTGTTCTGTATAGCTCAGCCAGTTGCTCGTGCAGTTCACTGGACAATGGCGGAAGATCGGAGATTGCGGCGTTGCCCAGAGCCTGTCCGGGACGGCTGGCACCGGGGATAACCACGGATACCGCATCATGATCCAGTATCCAACGCAGGGCCATTTGGACCATCGACATGCCTTCGGGTACCAAGGTCTTCAGTCTGTCGGACAATTCGACACCCTTCTCGTAGGGCAATCCCGCAAAGGTCTCTCCAACGTTGAAGCACTCTCCGTCTTTATTGAACGAACGATGATCGTTCTCCGCAAAGGCGGTATCCAGTGAGAGTTTGCCGGTCAGTAGTCCACTTGCCAGGGGCACGCGCGCAATGATGGCAACACCCTTCTCCTTTGCTTTCTCGAAGAGGGTATCAATCGGTTTCTGGCGGAAGATGTTGAAGATTACCTGGAGTACTGTCAGTTCATCCTGTTCAAGGCACAGCAGGGCTTCGTCCATTGACTCGACACTGGCACCGAATTGCTTGATCTTGCCGTCCGTTTTCAGTTTGCGAAGCGTGTCAAACACGTCTCCCTGTTCCATGACTTCAGTGGGAATGCAGTGAATCTGTGTCAGGTCCAGCGCATCGACACCAAGGCGCTTAAGGCTGCCGTCAGTGTGCGCCACCATCACCGCCCGTTCAAAATTGTCCGGCCACCCCGGTTCAGGGAAACGGCCAATCTTGGTAGCCACAAAGACGTCCTCGGAGCAATCCTTCAGAAACTTTCCGATCAGTGTCTCGCTGCGGCCCGAACCGTAGACATCGGAAGTGTCCAGGAAGTTCACGCCGTTATCGACCGCCGCCTGCATGATTTCAAACGCTTTTGCATCGTCCACATCACCCCAGCACAGCCCCCCAAGTTGCCAGCATCCAAGGCCCACCTCGGAAACGTTGGTCCCTGTTGCCCCAAAAGCACGTTGTTTCATCAATGATCTCCTTATAAGTGTTCCTTTGATTGGGAATCAGGATGGCTTCGTGTGTCACAAATATCAAGCCAAGAGAGAGTAGAGCGCTCTCCACCCGGATCATTCCCCCCAACATGTACCGCCCTTGTAACGCAGTCGCGCGATCCTGCGCCGGTTCTTTTCTTTCTGTGTCGTTGAGTGATGGGTGTGCGGTGTGCTCATACCCTGATGGTTGCGCATGCAGGTTTTCATAGGGCAAAGAAATCGTTGTGGAGGGTAGATCCTCTGCAGGGAGCTATTTCCTCTGCTCACAACACTCTGCGTCCCAAGCTGTTACAGGTCGGGTTAATTAGTCTTTACCCCTGCGAAACTGGAGTGCTGGATCTTGAGAGATTAGAGTCCACGTTCCCTTTCTGACAATACTCCACAACTCCATTACTCCAAACCTGTTACGCTTGCCCACCGCACGGCGCATAGGCCATTGGACATGGGCTCCGTCAAGGGGCACTGCGGTAATCCTCTGCAGTGGGTAGGCCTTGACCCCGTGTCGAGCTTTCTCGTAGGCTTAATCGGTTCCAGGATCAGGGAGACGACGATGGCGGATGCTTGTTTAAGGGGGCGAGAAGTCACATGATCAGAATGAGAGTTCCTTCTCTGGCATGGGCTCTGTTGTCTATGACCTGGTTCATGTTTGCGGCCGACCCCGGCATGGCTGAAGGAGACCATCTCGCAGTTGAACTGACGGATGGATCCATCCTTATTGCCGAAAGCGAGATCGACAGTATCCCGGTTAAGACGGATGTCAGTAAGGTAGACATTCTCACCTCCATGATCAGGAAGATTGAATTCAACCACGACAGTGGGAAATCGAAAGTGACATTTCGGAACCATGATAAGCTGGAAGGAATAATCGGCCTGGATCGTATTCAAATCAAGACGATGTTCGGGGAAGTGACACTGACCTCAAGTCAAATCGCGGCCATAACAATCATACCCGAACTGTTCGAGGGGTTGATTCTGCACTACGACTTTGAAGAGGACGAGGGAGGGAGAGTCACGGATAGAAGCAGTGGAGGCAACCATGGAAAGGTGGTTGGCGCCGAATGGCGAAAGGACGAAGATGTTGGCGGCGTGTATGCGTTTGATGGCAAGGACGACTATATTAACTGTGGCAAAGGGCCTTCCCTGAATCACTTCGGAGCTGGGATTTCCGTGTCCGCCTGGATCAAGCCAAGTTCGGTTGGCCGTTATTACCATGGGATCGTTACAAAGGAGTTTCAAGAGGGGTCGCAGGACTCCTGGCATTTTGGTTTCAAAAGTGGCCGCTATAGCTGGTTTGCCGGCGTGCCAAATACAGGCGTGGTGTTCATGGGACGCCGTGTAGTAACGGACAAATGGACGCATCTAGTCGGGACTTATGACGGGCAGGCTTTTGCATACTATGTAGACGGTGTTCCTAATCGTGTCAGGCCATCCAGGTTGCCGATCAAGACTGATCCTGATCGACCTTTACTCATCGGGGCGGATTGCAATAACGGTGTCACCATGTCCGAGTTCTATCATGGACTGATTGACGAAGTCATGCTCTGGAACCGGGCCCTGTCCAAAGCTGATGTGAGAAAGCTCTACCGGAGGAAAGTCGCAGCAAGGGCCAAACGAGGACCGGAGTGAATGCCGAGTCTTCCAGGGTGTGAACGTGCCCTTCGAAATCCGGACATTTCGTAGGCCTGTTTTCTGGTGAGACCACTCGTCACACGAATGGGTCGGACGATACGCTCGCAAAAGGCCTTTGAAACGGGGCTGAACGCCTGATCGTACGCAACGCGGGGCGTGCCCCACTGAGGTGACTGCTCTTTGACTTCTCTGGGCGTGTGGCGTGTGGCGGATGACATTATCTGTGCGCACAAACAACAGCGCCGGCAATCGGTCGTCCCGACTGCCAGCGATTGTGCGATTCCTGGCCCCTGCCTCCCGGACTTCACTTCCCGCAGATCAACGTCTCAGGGGGTGGGGCAACGCTGATCAGGCCAGTTGGACCTTGAGTCTCTTACCGAGTGCCTGCGCGACACTTTCCAGAGTCAGCAGCGTAACTGACGCATTCTCTGGATCGAGGAGTCGATCCAACGATGACCGGCTTGTGTGCATCATGCGTGCCAAGGCGCTCTTCGTGAGATTGCGTTCCGCCATTTCCTGTTCGATCTGGTAGGCGATGATGCGCTTGACCGCGGTTGCCTCGGCTTCAGCGAGGATACTCTCGTCGCGAAGAAAATCGTCAAAGTTGCTCCCAATATGGCTGTTTCTCTTCATTATCCTGCCTCCTGATACTGCCTGAGCCGGGTCCTGGCCGTGTTGATCTCCTTCTGGGGGATCTTGCGCGTCTTCTTGATGAAGCCATGCAGCAAAATCATCGTATGCCCGTCAACGGTGAAGAGAACACGAGCAATGCCGTCCGGGACTTTGGTCCGGACTTCCCAGAGATAGGGCCCCAGTTTCTCCACCAGCGGCATCCCCAGGGGCCAACCAAACTGAACGGTCTTGATGTCTTCCCCGAGCGCCTTCTTGTGCAATGCGGGGAGCGATTTCAACCAGCGGCGGACGGGTTCTGTTCCGGAGCCCGTCCTGAAAAAGACAACGTTCAGCCTTATGTCGCCGATGCTCATTACACGCCCACTGTACCATAATAGGTACGCCTGTCAATGCGAATCCTCATCCCTGTCTACCATCCCTGTCTATCAAACACATCCTTGAGCATCTGAGGCAAGAACGGCCGTAATACCGAAACGCAGAGCAGCTGCGTGCATGTAGTGCCAGCATCAGCCATGGAGCAGTACCTATCGTTGACCGCTCAACGATATAGATTGAAAAACTGCGCTTGTGGGCACCCTCATTAATCCTCCGCAATCACTGTTCGCAAAAGTTTTTGCTTTCAGTTTTTTCAGAGTAGTTCTTTCTTGGGTCAAGATCAGTTTGAAGAAGCGCATCGACCTCTCAACTTCGCGTTAGGATAGCATAGCTTGAGGATGTCTCCTCCGGACACCAGGTAGTCCAACTTGGGCGTTGATTCCCCCTCTCTCCCCGATCCTTGCCAGCCACGCTTTCGACCGCTAGACTACCGGACACTTGAATTGTCAAAGCGCGTGCTCGAAAAGGAGTTAATAGTATGAAGAAGCAAATCAGTGTGACTGTGTGTGCCTCCCTCGTGGCAACAGTATTTGTGGCAGGCGCGGCGGATGTTCCTGAGAAGAACGAGCGTCAGCCGGAACAGACGAGTATAGATGGATTCAGCAACACGCCAATGCAGCCTGACGGCAAATGGCATATTCATGACCCGAATCGCACGCAGCCACCAGTTGCAGAGCCGAAGTATGACGGCAAACGCGTTCCGCCCCCCAACGGCAGCAAGATGCTCTTCGACGGCTCAAACCTGGACCAGTTCGTGAACAAAGGGTGGAAGCTGGAAGACGGTTCAATGATCGCCGCAAAGGGCGGACAGAAATCGAATGAGAAGTTCGGTGATATACACCTTCATTTCGAATGGCTGGTCCCTGTCGGGCTTAAAGGCTACGGTCAGAAGCAGGGAAATAGCGGTGTATTTCTGATGGAGCGTTACGAGATCCAGGTTCTGAATTGCTGGGCGAACCGGACGTATCCTGACGGTATGACAGGTGCACTTTACGGACAGCAGCCTCCGCTGGCTAATGCCTGTCGCAAGCCGGGCGAATGGCAGAGCTATGACCTCCATTTCAAAGCGCCCGTTTTTGAAGACGGCAAACTGGTTACCCCCGCTCGCATCACAGTCTACCTGAACAACGTTCTCATACAGGATGACGTCGCATTCAATGGGGCTACGGCCTGGAAGCGGCGGCCCACGTACAAGCCGCACGAGCCGACGGGACGCTTCAGCCTGCAGCATCATGGAAGTCCGGTACGGTACCGGAACATCTGGGTTGCCCCCCTGAAGTTGAAGCTGGGGGAGTAGCTTGCTTTCCCATACACGGTAGAGCTATCCTCCATTGAATTCAATTGGAGGTGCTGAAATCGTGCAGTTGTTTGATCCGAAAAGATACATGGTCCTCAATATCGTTCTAATCCTGTTTGTTTCGCTCCTGGCCGTCTCGGCCGATACTGCTGCAGACATCATCAAAGCATCAGGCGTCCAGGGCGGGCTGGTGGTGCATTTGGGCTGCGGTGACGGCAAGATCACGGCCGGTCTGTGCAGGAATGAGCGTTATCTTGTCCATGGCCTGGACACGAATGCCGGCAACGTAGACCAGGCAAGAAAGGCAATCGCGGCACAACGCCTGAACAGCAAAGTGTCCTTTGATACGTGGGATGGCAAGAAACTGCCTTACGCAGATGGCCTTGTGAACCTGATTGTGGTTTCAGATGCCAGTGTTCAGGTTTCAGGCGAGGAACTTCAAAGAGTACTGGCTCCTCGCGGCGTTGGGCTTTTTCACAAGGATCTCAGGTCTCAGGTTTCGGCCCTCAGCCCTCGATCGAAAGGTGACTGGCTTGCCTACGCCAAGCCTGTCCCGCCGGATATCGACGAATGGTCCCACTTCCTCCATGACGCAAGCAACGATGCTGTTTCGCAAGACAGGCAGGTTGGGTCACCCAAGCGTCTGCGCTGGCTGGCGGAGCCCAAGTGGTGCCGGAGTCATGAACTCCCAAGCAGCGTGAACGGAGTTGTTTCATCGGGCGGCAGGATCTTCACCATTCTGGATGAAGGTCCAACCGGCGTCTTCAAAAAACTGCCACAGAAATACATGCTTGTTGCGAGGGATGCTTTCAGCGGGGTACTGCTGTGGAAACAACCCTTGCGGGGGTGGCAGCTCGAGCACGGCACGGGCATGGACAATCGCTGGAACATTCATCACACAATACCAAGGCGCCTGGTCGCCAAGGGAGATTATGTCTATGTGACTATCGGGTTCCTCGATTCCCCTGTATCGGTTATCGATGCGGCAACCGGAGAGATCCTTGTCGAGGCGCTGGAGGGAACGGAAGGCGCAGATGAGATAATCCTGTCCGATGACGTCCTGGTTGTAAATATGACCAAGAAGCGGTCGACAGGGGCAACCCAGGCCGTTCAGAAAGAGAAGCTCGATAACACGCTTGCTGCATTTGACGCGAAGACGGGCAAGCAGCTCTGGCGTAAACAAGGCGTCCGCGTGCTGTCTTACTCGCTTTCGGCCAAAGACGGGAGTGCCGCCTATCACAACATGGAGGAGATCGTCTTCCTTGATCTGAAAAGTGGTAAGGAGAAATGGCGGGCGCCCCATGAGACAGGTTCGCTCCGTGCAGGAGTCGTCAACCTGGTCATCAGCGATGGTGTCGTGCTGTTCTACGGCAACCGGAAGGTACAGAAACCTGCAGAGAGTAGCGAGAAGAACCCGGGCGAGAAGAAGAGAAGAAGATCGGGAGGCGGTATTTTTCTGACGGCGTTTTCTGCCGACGACGGAAAGGAGCTGTGGCAGTGCGGTGCCAGAATGGCCTGGGCGGGAGCCTGCACGCAGCCGGCGGATCTTTTTGTGATAGACGGGCTCGTCTGGTGCGGGACGTTTGAAGGGCGGGATCTGAAAACCGGTGAGGTAAAGAAGAAGCTGACTACCGACAAACTGATTTCACCGGGACATCACTACCGCTGTCATCGAGGCAAGGCGACGATACGTTACCTGATCCTTCCAAAGCGCGGTGCGGAATTTGTCGATGTTGAGGGTGATAACCATATGCGTAACGACTGGTTACGGGCCCCCTGTTTCACGGGCGCCACACCGGCCAATGGTCTGTTCTATGTTCCGACGGATCAGTGCTTCTGTTATCCGGGAGCGAAGTTCAACGGCTACTTTGCGTTGTCGGCTGAACCAGTGGCTCAGCTTGAGCCGTCAACGGATGCTGCCGTCGAGCGCGGGCCCGCGTTCGGTCAGGAGTCAGGAGTCAGGAGTCAGGAGTCAGTTGAAGATTGGGCTAGGTACCGGCATGATATCAAGTTAAGCGGGTCTACTAAGACCGTTGTTCCCGCGGAGTTGACCAAGGGGTGGGAGGTCTCACTTTCCAGCAGGGGGAGCCAGCCTGTCGTAGTGGGAGACAGGCTGTGGGTAGCAGAGAAGGAATGGCACCGTATTCGTTGCCTGGATGCGAACACGGGCAAGGACGTCTGGAGCTTTACTGCAGGTGGGCGGATCACGTCATCTCCTACCATACATGAGGGCATGGCGCTGTTTGGCTGTCGCGACGGGTACGTGTATTGCCTGCGCGCGACGGACGGGGAGCTGGTATGGCGTTTTCGCGCCGCGCCGGACGCAAGGAAGATCGTGTCCTATGAGCAGGTCGAGTCCATATGGCCCGTCCATGGCAGCGTGCTGGTGCAGGATGGAGTCGTCTACTTTGCGGCGGGTCGTTCGTCGTTTCTTGACGGCGGTATCATCGTTTACGGCCTGGAAGCCAAGACGGGCAAGGTGCTCTACAGCCATGTCCTGGAAGGGCCATGGCCCGACATCAAGAAAGATGTCGGAACGCCGTTTGCGATGGAGGGTTCGCTTAACGATCTGATTGTCAGCGACGGCAAGGATCTCTACCTGCAGCAGGTGAAATTCGACGCAAAGCTGAACCGGTTGGAGGCCGGGAAGGGAAGTTCCCTCGGTGAGCTGGACATGGGAGTGAACCATCTTGTTGCAACGGGTGGTTTTCTCGATGACACGGGCTATGATCGGATCTTCTGGATGCATGGCAAGCGATGGCCCGGTTTCTATCTCGCACAGCATTCTCCCAAGGCAGGGCAGCTTGTGGTCTTCGACGAAAGCACTACTTACGCGGTTAAGTATTTCTATCGCCGGCATCAGTGGAGCCCCCTGTTCATTCCTAATGCGCAGGGTTACCTGCTCTTCGCCGATGACAACGACAATGAGCCTGGATTTCTGGATGGAAAGAAGACCCCCGGCGGAATGCTGGACTGGCTGCCTAAAGGAGCAAAGACCGATGGTTATCGCCGTGGCGGACGGGGGGTGGAAAAGGGCACAGGATACGTGCGGCACAAGCCGGAAAAATGGCAGACCATGATCCCTCTGCGGATTCGTGCAATGGTATTGGCCGGAGACCTCCTGTTTGCCGCCGGCGTACCTGATGTGGTGGACGAAAAGGATCCGCTGGCGGCCTTTGAAGGAAGAAAGGGCGGCCTGCTGCAGGTGTTTTCCGCAAAAGACGGCAAACTCTTGAAGTCGCAGCCCCTTGCTTCGGAACCGGCATTCGACGGTATGATAGCGGCCAGGGGGAAGTTGTATATCTCGGCGATTGACGGCAAGGTCGTTTGCATGTCGGGGAAGTGAGAAAGGGAAAGACCAACGATGTATGGAATTAGATCTGCTAGTTGTGCTTTCAGGCTGGCTGTCATGGCAACTGCGATGTGTGGTTGTCTAATGACGGCGTTTTCGAAAGAGAAATCGCCTGCCCGCCCGAATTTCGTTGTGTTTCTGTCTGACGACCAGGGCTGGGGTGATTTGAGTGGTCACGGTAATGTCAACCTGAACACTCCGAATATCGATTCACTGGCCCGCGACGGGGCTTCATTTGACAGGTTCTATGTCTGCCCTGTCTGCTCGCCGACAAGGGCAGAGATGCTCACCGGGCGTTACCATCCGCGTGGCGGAGTATTCAGCACTTCCGCGGGAGGTGAGCGACTGGATAAGGATGAGCGTACGATAGGGGACGCTTTCAAAGCAGCCGGCTATGCGACGGGCGCCTTCGGGAAATGGCACAATGGCTTGCAGTGGCCTTATCATCCTAACGCCCGCGGTTTTGACGAGTACTACGGTTTCTGTTCAGGGCACTGGGGCAACTACTTCGAACCAACGCTTGAGCGCAACGGCAAGCTCGTGAGAGGGAAGGGGTATATCATCGATGATCTCACCGATCGCGCCATTGAGTTCATCGCCGAGAACCGCGACAAACCCTTCTTGTGCTACGTCCCGTACAACACGCCACATTCACCCATGCAGGTGCCGGACAGGTTCTACAAGAAATTCGACGGCGCCGACTTGAAGATGCGCAGCCAGGTGGGAAGAGAGAATACCCTTCACACGCGTGCCGCGTTGGCGATGTGCGAGAACATCGACTGGAACGTTGGCCGGGTTCTCAAGAAGCTGGATGAACTGGGCCTGGCCGACAACACAGTGGTCATGTATTTCAGCGATAACGGGCCTAACGGATGGCGCTGGAACGAGGGAATGAAAGGAAAGAAGGGCTCCACGGACGAAGGCGGCGTACGTTCTCCCTGTCGAATCCGCTGGCCGGCGAAAATCAAGCCGGGAACGAAGGTGAACAAGATTGCGGGTGCCATTGACATTCTGCCGACCTTTGCCGATATGGCCGGGATAAAGATTGGCGGAGATAGGAAGCTCGACGGGGTCAGCGTGAAGCCGCTGCTTCTTGGAAATACGTCAGCATGGCCGGAGCGCTTGATCTTCAATCACTGGCGCGGCCGCACAAGCGTGAGGTCTCAACGTTACCGGCTCGACAACAAGGGCAAACTGTTCGACATGGTGAACGATCCGCAACAGAAGAAAGATATCACGAGTCAGAAACCCGATGTCCTGGCTCGCCTCTCGAAAGCCGCTGAAGACTGGAAGAAGGATGTGTTGACCGACTGGCAGGAGGACCGGCCGTTCCCTGTTGGGCATCCCGGCGCGAAAACAACTTATCTGCCGGCGGGAGACGGCAAATCGGGTGGATGCGTCAAACGCAGTAACAAGTTCCCAAACGATTCGTTCTTCACAAGCTGGACCGACACCGGTGGGAGTATTACCTGGGATATCGAGGTGCTCACTGCAGGGGCGTACAAGGCAGAGCTGTATTACACATGTGCGGAGAAGGACCTGGGTGTGGCGGTTGAATTGAGCTTAGGCAAGAGCAATGTTCGGGCGAAGATAACCAAAGCATTCGACCCACCGTTTCTTGGCGCCAGGAACGACAGGTACAAACGCGCGGAATCGGAAGCGAAGTACTTCACATCGATGGACCTCGGGACGATCAACCTGAGAGCGGATCGCGGTTCTCTCACATTGCGAGCCACAGAAATCCCCGGCAGCAGGGCCATGGATGTAAGGTATGTGGTGCTGACGCGGCGGGATTAACAGTGAGTTTGATATCGCCAAAAGATGGCCGAGTGAACCCACCCCGTCTCCGCCTAGTGGCGGATCCACCCCTCCGGGGGAGGGGATCTGGGAGCGAAGAGGGAGGCCACTGGTTCTGGAATCCCCTCCTTGGAGGGGTACTTCCGCGAATGCGGAAGGGGGGTGGGTTCCCCGTGACTCCTATAGGTCGCGGATACTGGATATTGAGACGGGGGGTTAGCTCCATGACTGGGGCAGGATTCATTACAGGGCGTTAAACACGAACAGGAGAAAGAAGGATGAATAGGAGTAAATCGTTAATTGTATCGCTTGTTGCGGTGTTCTGCATGCTTGCATTGATAGGTCAGACAGCCGACTCGGCCGCTCTTCTCAAGGCATCCGGCGTAAAGGGCGGATTGATTGTTCAGATCGGGGTGGATGATCCAGCTTCGCTTGCCGGGATTGCGGAGGCGGGACCTTATCTTGTCCATGGCCTTGATACCGATGCTAAGAAAGTGGAAGCCGCGCGCTCGGCCCTGCTGAAACTCGGACTCTATGGTAAGGTCACCGTGGCGAAGTTCAACGGGAAGGCCCTGCCGTACGTGGACAATTTTGTGAACCTGGTTGTGACGAGTGACAAGGGGGAAGTGACAAGTGGTGAGATTGAAAGGGTTCTAGTCCCAGGCGGCAAGCTAGTAGAGAAGGGCTCGATAAAGTCCACAAAACCGACACCTCCCGACACCGACGAGTGGAATCACTTCCTCCATAGCCCGGACAACAATGCCGTGGCCCAGGACAGCAAGGTCGGTATGCCCCGTTCGATGCAGTGGGTCTGTGAGCCCCGCTGGGGGAGGAGCCACGAGGAGTTCGCCAGCATGAGTGCGGCGGTAACCGCAAACGGCAGATACTTCTACATCGTGGACGAGGCGCCGAACGTATCGATTCGATTCATGCCCAACTGGAAGCTGGTGGCCCGCGACGCGTTCAACGGTGTACTTCTGTGGAAAAGAGGCATATCGCAGTGGAACGATCACCTGAGGCATTTCAGGTCGGGCCCGGCCCACCTGCCTCGCAGGCTGGTGGCAATTGGGGACAGAGTGTACGCGACCCTTGGTCTTGCTGCCCCCGTGATCGAAATCGACGCGGCTAGCGGAGATGTCCTGAAGACCTACAAGGGTACTGAGCACACCGAGGAAATACTCGTTGAAGGCGGTGTCATGTACCTGTCTGTTGGAACATCGGAGAAGAAACGGCAGGGCGGCGGTCTGGCCGCCAGGGGCGAACCCGAACCGACCGATTTCAGATACGTGACCGCAGTCGACGTGAAGTCAGCCAAAGAGCTCTGGCGCAAAGACTATTCAGGCGAGAGAGTCCTGCTTCCGCTGGGCACGGCCGTAAAAAATGGGCGCGTCTACTGTCAGACTCTCTTCGGATTACACTGTCTTGACGCAGGGTCGGGCAAGGAACTGTGGGAGACCAGGCGAGAGAGCCCATCCAAGCGCATGGGGTATGCGGCACCAACGCTCGTGGTGACGGACGAAGTCGTTCTGAGCGCGGATAGACTCCCTGGAAAAGAGCCCCAGGGTAAGGAGCTTGAATGGGGTGTTCATGGCTGGAATGCCGGTGGTTTTGCGCGGAAAGGTGCAAGTTCTCTGTGTGCATATGCTGTTGAAGACGGTAAGCAACTGTGGTCCGCGCCATGTTCGGAGAAATACAACTCGCAGGTTGATCTCTTTGTGATAAGGGGCCTTGTCTGGTTCAGTCCCGGCTACCAGGGGCGTGACCTGAAGACGGGTGAGGTCAAAGAGACTATCAATATAAAGGGTGATCGGGTGGGCATGGCTCATCACCGCTGTTACCGT
The DNA here is from genome assembly GCA_030744755.1 of Kiritimatiellia bacterium. GTDB lineage: Bacteria > Verrucomicrobiota > Kiritimatiellia > UBA8416 > JADHWI01 > JASLPY01. The sequence continues at coordinate 26,882 of JASLPY010000041.1, forward strand.
AACAAGGCCTCTGAGAACTTCATATTCCTTGGCAGATCCGGCATTGAATTGCTGAGCCTCGATAAGGGCTGGATTGGAAATAACAGCTGGGTACGCGGAACGTGTCAGTACGGTATCATGCCTTCCTACGGCATGCTCTATGCACCACCCGATGCCTGCGGATGTTTTCTCACAGTGAAGGCTCCGGGCTTCATTGCGGTGGCACCGAAACGGAAATCTCCAGGTGCGACACCTGAAGACCGTCTCGAAAAGGGACCGGCGTATGGAAAGCCGGCAGGATCCAGGAGTCCGGAAGCAGGCAGCGATTGGCCAATGTACCGCCGTGATACTGCCCGGAGTGGCGTAACGCCATCGAAGGTGTCTGACACAGTGAAAGAGAGTTGGTCGACGAAGATCGGCGGGGCGGGAAGCAAATTGACCCAGCCGGTGATAGCTGATGGACGGGTTTATGTCGCGTCGGTAGACACGCATACGGTACATGCACTTGACGCTACGAACGGCAAGGAACTGTGGTCTTATACAGCTGGCTGCAGGGTCGATAGCTCGCCTTCGATCTACAAAGGCATGGTTTTCTTCGGGTGCACGGATGGATGGGTATACAGCCTCGATGCAGCGACAGGCAAACTGGCATGGCGTTTCTTGGCGGCTCCCGGCGAGAGCCTGGTGAGCGCGTATGGCCAGCTTGAGTCGCTGTGGCCCGTTCACGGTGCTGTCCTTATTCAGAACGATGTGCTGTACGCGACGGCAGGGCGCTCCTCGTATATGGACGGCGGATTCACGTTGTACGCGATCGATCCCGTGACCGGTAAGGAGCTGGCGAAGAGCACTCTCTATCATCACGATCCCGAGACAGACAAACAGATTCCACGTGAGGGCGGGTTCAACATGGAAGGAACCACCTCGGAGGTCCTTTCCGGCGACGGAAACCTGGTCTACCTTAAGCATTTCGCTTTCGATAAATCGGTGAAGAGGACAACGGAAGGCATCAAGCCACATCTCTTTGCGATTACCGGGCTTCTAGGCGAAGAATGGTTTGTCAGGTCATACTGGACTTTGAGCACTAGCGTTAACGGGGCAGGATGGGGAGGTTGGGCTAGTACCCACAACAAGAATCCGTCCGGCAGGATTATCTGCTTCGATGATAGCAACGTGTACGGCTACGGTCGCCAATGGGCGGCCGGTGCGGCCACCGGGCATAAGGCGGAGACGTATGGCGTTTTCAATGTCAGGAGAGCTGGCGGATCTCCGAAGCCTCCTGCGGGCGAGAAGGGGAAGAGGAGAAAGAGTTCAGGCAAAGGCGGAAAACCTCGTGCCGGAACCGTGTGGTTCAGCCAGGAATCGATCATCGCCAGGGCTATGGTTGTTGCGGATGACAAGATTGTTGTTGCCGGTCCGCCAAACCTTGCCAAGAAGGCCGAGGGTTTCATGGCATTTGCCAACGAGGATGAAGCCGTAGCCGGATACATGGGTAAGAGAGGATCTTACCTGTGCATACTATCGAAGGAGGACGGCAAGCAGATCTCGGAGACGACAATGGATGCCATGCCTGTCATAGACGGCATGTCGATGGCTGGTGGCCAGCTCTTCATCTCGCTGAAGAACGGGGAACTGGTGTGTTACGGCGGGAATTAGCGTGTTGTTTCGGGAGTCGGGAGCGAACATACAGTGCGTAAGCAGGAAGGATCAGCCGGGATCCTCCGTCGCTCGGTGAGCTATCGATAAGCGGACGAGCTATCGTTTGAAAAACCGAACCAGACGAAGTCCGGCACTTCATTGAAGGGAGCCAATATGAAATCAAGAGTCTCCGGTGTCCTTGCCGCCATAGCATTACTCGCACAGCTGTCCGTTCTGTTTGCCGCGGATAAGCCCAATATCCTCTGGTTGACCTCCGAGGATAACAACGTGAACTGGGTGGGGTGTTACGGCAATCCACATGCCCGGACACCGAACATCGACAAACTTGCCACGGAGGGATTCCAGTACAGGCATTGCTATGCCAACGTACCCGTCTGCGCGCCGCAACGCAGTACCTGGATCACCGGGGTCCACGCGCTTTCAATGGGTACCACGCCCATGCGTTCGCGCTACGACATTCCGCATGACACGATCAAGTACTACCCGGATTCCCTGCGCGCCAACGGTTACTACTGCTCGAACGGCGGCAAGACCGACTTCAACATTGGCGGCAGGTCCGACGGCAGTTGCTGGACTTCCGGGAAATCCGACTGGAAGAATCTCAAGGAGAATCAGCCGTTCTTCAAGATCATCAACATTGGCACCTCGCACGAGAGCCGGGCATTTGGTGACGTCAGCAATACAACCCACAGTCCGGACAAAGTTCGCCTGGCCAAGTACCACCCTGACATCCCGAAAATGCGGCAGAACTATGCGCACTACCACGATGCCGTTAAGCGAATGGATGACGAAATAGGGCGTGCGCTTGCGGGCCTGGCCGACAGTGGACTGGCCGAGAATACAATCGTTGTCTACAACTCAGACCATGGCGGTGTCTTGCCACGAAGCAAACGTTTTCTTTTCAACAGCGGAACACATTGTCCGCTTGTCATCCGGATCCCGGCGAAGTTCAAGTACCTCTGGCCTGCGGCCAAACCCGGAACAAAGGTTGATCGTATTGTCAGCTTCATCGACATGCCCAAAACCTGGCTGCAGATCACCGGATCCAAGGTCCCGGACACGATGCAGGGCCGTGTCTTTCTGGGTCCCGACGCCGGTCCCGAACGCCCATACCACGTTAGCTATCGCGAACGCATGGACGAACGGAACGATAATGTCCGCGCAATCCGCAACAAGCGCTTCCTGTACATTAGGAACTACATGCCGTATGCCCCATGGGGACAGCACCTGCAGTACCTGTGGAAGATGGAAGCGACCCGCGCCTGGGAAGCTCATCATAACGCGGGCAATACTGACGCCATTACCGGACGCTGGTTTGGAACCAAGCCGACAGAAGAACTGTACGACACCCAGGAAGATCCCGACAACGTCAACAACCTGATAGACAAGCCGGAGCACCAGGCGGTGATAAAGGAGCTCCGTGGCGAGCTGCGCAAATGGCAGTTGAGGGTACATGACTCCGGCCTCATGCCGGAAGCCGACCGCGTGAAACGCGCCAGGGAGAACAACACTACCATCTACGAAATGGTACGAAATCCTGAACTGTACAACCTGGACGCTTACCTGGACGCTGCCGACATAGCGCTGAAAGAAGATCCTGAAAACATACCCGTCCTTGTGAAGATGACGCAGGACAGCGACTCAGCCATACGCTACTGGGGTTCCGTAGGTCTCTACCTTGTGGCTGGTGAAGCAAAGCAGGAGCAGGGCGTCATCAGGAAACTCCTGGAAGATGAGTCGCACGAAGTCAGGGCAATGGCCGCCTATAATCTCTACCGGCAGGGCGATGTCACCGCCGCCAGGGATGCCTTCGACGACTTGTTGAAGAACAACAGTTACGCATCCCTGAAAGTCCTGAACATGATTGATTGGATCGGCGAAGGGTCTGATGCGCACCGGGAAGTAATCCAGACGGCTAACCTGGGCAGCTACGAGTCCCGCATGAGGGTCAACCTGGGTATGAATCCCCCTGCCAAGCCGAAAGAAAAAGGCAAACGTAAGGGCAGGGGAAAGAAGAAATAGGGAATCTCCGCGGTACTACATGGTTCTGTTACGGGGTGGCGTTCACTATGTGGTAGAGGTGCCTGTGGGTTCGCAGGACTATGGAACGGTCGATGAATGCCGGAGAGGCAGTCACCTCGGCCTCGGCGATGTCATTGGTGGCGAGCAGCTTGAACTCGCGACCGGGTTCCAGGATGGAACATTTTCCCTTGGTACTGGCGAAGTAGAGCTTGCCACCGGCATAGATGGGTGAAGCACGGAAGCGACCGTGAAGGCTTTTGTGCCAGATGATCTCGCCGCTCACGGCATCGGCACAGCAGGCAATGCCGGCATCGGCGATCCAGTAGAGTTCCTTATCCAGCAGAAGCGGCGAGGGGATGGTCGGGACCCAGCGTTTCGAGTTCCAGGCGACGTGACTTTTGGTGACGTCACCCTTGCCGTCGATTCGCACGGCACGCAGGAAGTTTCCGCCGAAACCGGTACAGTAATAAACCATTCCGTTGCCGACGGCCGGTTGCACCGAGATGGAAAAACCTTTACCATGATTGGCGCGCCAGATCTCCTCACCCGTTGCCGGATCATAGGCCGTCAACCATTGCGCGGAAGGCGCCGTTACTCGGTCCTGTCCCGCATGGTGATAGAAGGTGGGTGTGGAGAAAGATTTCTTGAGATCCGTTTTTGCGACGGGTGCGAGGGGAGGGCGATCGGTCTTCCAGGTAGTTTTCCCGGTGGTGGTGTCAAGCGCCGCAAGATATTGTACCTCGCGACCGTCGCGAATGACAATGAGCAGGTTCTTGTAGACAGCGGGGGAGCTTCCTGGACCTACCTGGTGATCGATGATCAAGCGTCTTTTCCATAGGATTCTTCCGCTCTTTGTGTCGACGCAGGCGGTGCCGTAGGTGCCGAAATCGCAATAGATGCGCTCGGTCTCAACGACCGGGGTAGGCGTGGCATAGCTGTTCAGTACATGGGTGGGGTCAGGTTTGTCGAGATCGAACAGCGTAATGTTCTTGTCGATCTTCCCGGTCTTCATATCCAGGCTGATGAGCTTGAGCGTGATATGGTCCGAAATAAAGCGGGGTTGGCCTTCAATCTGTGTTTTTCGGGTATTGGTTTCCATTGCTGTTGTGAGCCAGACACGTTCATCGCGAATAACGGGTGATGAATAACCGCGACCGGGGATAGCGGTTTTCCAGGCGACGTTCGTGGTTTCGCTCCACGTCGTGGGAGGATCAACGTTTTCGGCCTTTCCTGTGCCGCTGGGACCGCGAAACTGGGGCCAGGAGGTATCGGCGCCGAAACTGGAGGTGGCGAAGAGCCACAGGCAGAGCGTTGCTGATAAAAAATGTGTGATCATGTAATGTCTCCCTATTCCTTTATCATCTATACAGCGGGAAAAGTTTTCTTAAACATCGTGGCATGAATGCATGCTATGCAACGATATGCTCCTGTAAAGGCTAAATTCTACGGTGTCTTGCCCAAATCGAAAATACGCCTTCGGCGAGATGCTTCGGCAAGCTCAGCATGACAATTCCAAAACTGTCATTCCGAGCGAAGTCGGGGAATCTCGATTTGGGCAACAGGCCGTTGCCTCGTTTTCGTATTGTTGAATCTCCTCTGTTCATGCGAGAATTCGGGTCACTATATGTTCTGGAGGTGTGTGGGTGAAAGCGTTGATTCAAAGGGTCAGCCGGGGAAGTGTGACGATTGACGGGGAGGTTACGGGCAGTGTGGACGCCGGATTTGTTGTTCTTCTCGGTGTGCGGCCGGGGGATACGGAGGAGGACTCACGCTATCTTGCTCACCGTACCGTTAATCTGCGGGTCTTCGCCGACGCCGACGATAAAATGAACCTTTCACTGGAGAATACCGGGGGAGGGATCCTTGTCATATCTCAGTTCACGTTGTACGCGAGTACGAAAAAGGGCAACCGCCCCAGCTTCATTGGTGCAGCTAAACCAGAACTAGCGGAGGCCCTTTACGAGGAGTACGTGGCTGCCCTTCGCCGTGCATTGGGGAACGATCGAGTGGCCACGGGACGTTTCGGCGCGATGATGTCCGTCGAGATCATAAACGACGGCCCCGTCACCATTGAATTGACGACGGATTCTTGAGGACCTGATATAGGCATTCCAGTGAGGGAAATCTAACCACCAGCGCTCCAGCGCGGGTGGTTACATTCTCCTGTTCCTGAGTCAGTGGCGTAACAGAGGAAAATCCTGAACCCCGTATTTGAATAGGTCGGCGAATATGCTTTAATGGTAGTAGTGATTCTGATAAGCAAGGTCGCCTTATGAATGAGGCCAATACATTTGATTTCTGGTACGCGGTCAACAACACCGAAGTGGTGTTGCTTCCAACGGGGCACCTGGAGACTTTTGGAACGACTGTGTTGCACTATCATCTTGTCAGCGAGTTGATGGATACGGTTAACCAGATCCGTGTGCGGGAGGGCCGCATGAAAGCCGGGCAACCCCAGATTGTCACGCCGGAAGCCTACTCGGAAGTTATTCTCGAGGGTTTCGGAGAAGAAGCCGGCGAGTACGTAGACTGGTTGAGAGAGCACGAAAAGGATATCCGCATCCTGCAATACGGCTATGCGCTCAAGCAGGAATCTTTCAGCGAACACATAGTGACCGATGACATTCGTTCGGTAGTCGACAGGGTCAAGTCCGAGGCGGAAAGTAATAACGATCCGCTGAGTGCTGTTGTGGTTGGGGTCGATACACCATGGGACGTGTGTCTTATCAAACTTTTCCGGGAAGTTATTCAGCATTCTGCCCAGACGAACATTCAGGAACTCGAGAAGCGTCGCATGTTCGATGACGTTCGGGGTTTACCAAGGGCTGTACGTGACGAAATTGAGGCCGAATTCCTCAGGGCAAGTCGCGACAGCTCCCTGATTGCCGGACTTGCGGCCAGGCTGCAGGCGCGCGGAGTTTTCGAAGAATACCAGGACCGCTTTTTCTCGCTGGTTAAAGCCAGCAAGAGACAGTAGGGTTCGCACAGTAAACTGGGCGCCGGAAAGGGCGCTGATACCAGGTGTGGCTATGGCAACAACAACCGAGAAAATACTGGCCCGTGCGGCCGGCCAGGCGAAGGTTGAACCCGGTGATAACGTCTGGGTCGACACAGATATCCTGTTGACACATGACGTGTGCGGGCCGGGCACGATCGGTGTCTTCAAAAGGGAGTTCGGGCAGGACGCGAAAGTCTGGGATCCCGAGAAAGTGGTAATCATCCCGGATCACTACATATTTACCAAGGACGATAAGGCCCATCGCAATGTCGACATTCTTCGGGATTTTGTAAAGGAACAGGGACTGCCTTACTACTACGATGTTGGAACTCGCGACTACCGTGGAGTCTGTCATGTCGCGTTGCCGCAGGAAGGGCATGTTCGTCCGGGCGAAGTCATCTTCGGCACCGATTCGCACACCTGCACGCATGGTGCGCTTGGTGCTTTCTCTACAGGTATTGGCAACACAGATGCCGGATTCATATTGGGCACCGGAAAGTTGCTGGTCAAGATACCTCCGACGCTTCGCTTTGTCCTGAACGGCGAGAAGCCGGAATGGGTGACGGGAAAGGATATCATACTCCGCATCATCGGGGATATAGGCGTGGACGGTGCAAACTATTGTGCCATGGAATTCGTTGGTGAAACCATTACAGCGATGAGTATCGAAGAGCGGATGACCATCTGCAACATGGCCATCGAAGCCGGCGGCAAGAACGGGATTATCCACGCGGATGAAAAGACGTGTGATTACGTCAAGGCACGCACCGACAAACCGTTTGAGCCACAAAATGGCGACTTGGACGCGCCGGTTGCCATGGAAAAGTCTTACGATGTTTCAAGCTTCGTTCCCTGTGTTGCCGAGCCCAGCCTGCCATCGAACTATGCGCCTGCCGGCGATAGAAACGATGTGAAGTTGACGAGAGCGTACATAGGTTCCTGTACGGGCGGAAAGATAACGGACTTCATAATGGCTGCTAAGATCCTGAAGGGGCGCAAAGTGTCCATAGATACCTTCCTGGTGCCGGCGACCACTACGGTTGCAGAAGGCCTGATGTCCGAGACCATTGATGGCGTGTCACTGGTCGAGATATTTGCGGAAGCCGGATGCCTCGACATTGCTCCGCCATCTTGTGCCGCGTGCCTCGGAGGTCCCGCGGATACATTCGGCCGTGCTCAGCATGAAGAAGTGGTCATAAGTACTACGAACCGGAATTTCATTGGGCGAATGGGATCAAAACAGGCCCAGATCTATCTTGCATCGCCGCTGACAGCCGCGGCATCGGCAGTTGCGGGTCACATAACGGATCCGCGGGAGATGATGTGAGTAACGATTGCAGAAACATGAGCGGGGGTAGGCAATGAGCGAAGGTGATCAGATAATGCGAGGTAAGGTGTATGTCCTCGGGGACAACATTGATACGGACCAGATCATTCCCGCCGAGTTCCTCAACCTCGTGCCCACAATTCCCGAAGAGTACAGGAAGCTGGGGGCGAGGGCGTTGGCAGGGCTCCCGGATGAGATGCCTCCTTTTGTGACTGACGGTAATGACAAGTCGGAGTTCTCCATTGTTGTGGCCGGGAGGAATTTCGGATGCGGATCATCGCGCGAACATGCGCCGATCTGTCTTGGTGCTGCCGGGATCAATGCCGTCGTAGCCGAGACTTATGCGCGTATTTTCTTTCGCAATTCGGTTGCAACCGGCGAGCTTTATCCACTTGAATCAGCGGCACGGCTGTGTGACGTCTTCCAGACTGGCGACGAAGCCGAGATCGATCTGGACTCCGGGATCATTGTAAGAACGGCAACCGGCGAGCGTTTCGAGCTCAAGCCCCTGGGACCGGTGGCGCCGGTTATAGATGCCGGCGGCATATTCGGATATGCTCGCAAGACCGGCATGATCAGCTAGTAGTGAGATGTTTGCACGGGCAGGGATGGTAATCGATGGGAACTAAGACAGTAGGTATAGCCAATCAGAAGGGCGGGGTTGGTAAGACGACTACCGTGATAAGCCTTGCAACCTGCATGGCCGAGTTGGGCCGCGACATACTGGTGGTGGACCTTGATCCCCAATCCAACGCGACCAGCGGTCTTGGTCTTCCTCGACAGGAAGGCAGAAGCCTGTACCGGGCTCTGCTCAATCCGATGCCTATCGATTCCCTTATCCAGAAGACTGCGATTGAAGGAGTTGATCTTGTACCGGCAGAGCTGGATCTTGCTGGTTGCGAAGTGGAAATTGCGCGCGCAGATGAGTACCTGCACTGCCTGGCCAAGGTGCTACGTCCTTTGGCGGAGTCATCCAGGTACGATTTCATTCTCCTGGACTGTCCTCCCTCGCTGGGCATTCTCACGATGAATGCCCTCACGGCTTCCGACTCCCTGTTGGTTCCAATGCAGTGTGAATACTACGCCCTGGAAGGGTTGAGTGTCATAACCAACTTGCTTGACCGCATTAAGCAGAGCGGGGCAAACCCGCGGCTGCGCCTGGAAGGCGTTTTGATGACAATGTTTGACACTCGGACAAACCTTGCGGAGCAAGTCGTGAAAGAAGTAAGGGAGCATTTCGGCGATGCCGTCTACGAGACGCTTATTCCGCGAAACGTGAGACTCAGCGAGGCTCCAAGCTTCGGCCAGCCTATCACTCTGTACGATTCGCATTCCAGCGGCGCTCGCGCCTACAGGTTCTTCTCGCGCGAGTTCATCAAGAGAGCCAGGGCGCATGCAGCAGATGAACGACCAACCGAACCGGTCGTCCCGCAGGATGCCCCGGTGGCGGCTGAAACGGCAGGCACCACCGTCGAAGCGGCCGAGACAGCTGAAGCAGTGGCAGAGCCCACTGCGTAAAGGCCACTTCTCAGCGGATCCCGCCCCCTCACTCTAGCTCTTGCACCATCTCCTCCCATCTGTTAGAAATACGGGGATGCCCCGTGGTGGGGCGTTTTGGGACAAAGGACGACATTATGCCCGATAACACACCTACTGACAGCACTCCGGAAGAGGCACTGGGTTTTGATCCTAAGCCCATCGTTGTGAGCATGGGTATGGTGATCAGCAACCATCTTCAACATCGTTGGCTGTCGGCATTCGACGCGCAGGAAGCCGTTGACGAATGCTGTACGCTGCTCGACGAGGTCTTCAGAGACTGCGGAGAGATAACTTTCGGCGCATTTGAACACATTCTCAAAGTGAACGATGTCGAGGTAGAGACGGCCGGTACCACCGCTGCAGTTCTTGTCTCCCAAATGGAGGCGCTGGAAGCGCACAATTTCACCCTGAGCCGGGGTCTTTCCAGCAAGGTTTTTGCCGACCTGCTGGAGGTCCTGAGTGCCCAACCCTTAGAGATTGAGCAACTGGGTGGCTTCGCGGGCTTCCTGGCTGAACAGAATTTTGAGAATGTAGTCATTCGGCACATAACGTACCGCCAGGTCACGGACGAAGAAGTGGTGGTGCAGAAAGCCGCAATGGACAGCGTCGCAGCAATTGCGGATGCGGATGGTGCCGCGCGAAATGACCTCATGGCCTACCTGAAAGGCGAAAAGGGCGACGAGGAGCACGCTCTCGAGGTATTGAATTCCGCGGCTTCGGATTCGACGGGTATGGCGGAACTGATTGTCGAGGTAGCCAGAGAAACCGATGACGGGGCGTCCGACCGGGTCTCCGCTGACTCGGTCGTGGTGGCTCTCCGCCGAGCCTTCGATGGGTGGATGAAGTCTCCTGGACTGAAAACGCAGAAGGGCAAGAAGGCTCTCGGCAAGACTCTTAAAGGTATTGAGGAAGAAGTCCGCAACCGTTTGATGGAGGCCGGTGTTGAAGTTGAGGAAGAGGATGACATTCTCTCCGATGCAGTGGAATCGATGGCTGATGAGCTCAAGATGGACGCGCTTGCGGCGGAATATCTCAAGAAAAGAAAGGCCATAGAGGCCAGCGAGGCAAGGATACTTCGTTACATCCGTAACAAGGGAAGAGACAACGTTGTCGGGAGCGACCTGGAACAGAAGCTTCACGATGGCGGGCTGGGGGGTGCAAACTGGCGCGAGCTCCTCGTTCGCAGCGGTGTGGCGGGAACGGGCGCTGGGGGCGGCGAAGTGGCAAGTGCCGTTGCCGTTGCTTCCCTATCTTCAAAGTTGTCGCTGATCGCAAAGAACCTGCAGCAACCGGGAGACAGAACTGACGATGAAACTGCCGGCGAGCTGACCGATGCCTTGAAAGATGTGGCGGTAGACGTTGACGCCCTTGTTACGGACACAAATCGGAAGATTCAGGATATCATCGAGGAATACAAGGCTGATGAAGAGGGTGAGGGTGGGCAGGTCGACATGGTCGGTGCCCCTGAGGAAAAGAAGCGAATGAGCCGGAAACAGCTCTACGAGCATCTGTCAGAGATTGGTCAAGAGATCTGTCAGCCTCTCTCCGTTATCAACTGTTCGCTTTCCATGATCACATCCGGCCGCCTCGGTGACATTACAGAGACGCAGGACGATATGTTGAAGCTGGCCTCGGAGAACACCGATAAGCTCAAGGCCCTGGCGGACAACCTGATGGAAGTCACTGGGGTTCCGGACACCCTGGAGCCGGACGCAGGGATCCAGTCCAAGATTTACGACCTCTAATTTAACCCCTTTTCGAGCAATCCTTGGCTAGAGCACGTCCAAGAAGCCCCAACGGGGCCAGATATTCCAGCCCAGGGCCGGCCGTTTCCCTGGGCTATTACATCGGGCTCTTTCAGGGCTTTGAGGCCCTTCTGACACCCTCCGCATCGGACCGTGAGCGTTTATACCGTAATAGTCTGCAAGGTAGCGCTTTAGGACCCTTCTTAACCTCCCGCCAGCCTGTGGATATTGTACAGGAATCCTCCCTCAAAGAACCCGTTGCGCGCTCTGGGGTTTTGTGTCATACTGCCGCCTTATTTGACGAAAACCTCTAGAGAATAAGGGATGCGTTATTATGAAGGGTATTCCAGTTTCCAACGTGCGCAATGTCGCCGTTATGGGTCATACAGGCAGTGGCAAAACTTCTTTGATTGATGCCATTCTGTACAAGTTGGGTCTTAATGACAGGTTGGGTTCAGTTGACTCCGGTTCGAGCATGGCTGACTACACGGATGAAGAGAAATCGCGAAAAATAACGATTTCCTCCAAGCCTTTCCAAGGCACCTACAAAACGCAGTCCGGCAAAACCATCGGCCTGGTTGCAACGGATACGCCCGGCTACATGGATTTTTTCGGACAGATAATCGCCGCCTCGCGCGCTGTGGATGCTGCGATCATCGCCGTTGACGCTTCTTCCGGCGTTCAGGTTGGTACAAGGCGCGCATGGAAATGCTGCGACCAGCAGGGCATTTCGGCACGCGCGATTGTTATCACATGCCTGGATAAGGATAACACCGACTATGCTTCGACACTCGAAGGAATAAGGGCCGCGTTTGGCCCGAGTTGCGCTCCGGTCGTGATTCCTCTTCCCGACTGCAGCGGCGTGGTCGATGTTATTGCGGCAAAAGATGTTCCCGCGGAAGTGGCGGGAATCGCCGAAGAGGCGAAGGGAAGTCTCGTAGAGCTGGCCGCCGAAACTGATGACACCCTCATTGAGAAGTTCCTGGGCGGAGAAGAGCTGTCTCCGGAAGAAATCTCCAAGGGTCTTGAAAACGCGGTTGCAAGCGGCGGTCTGATTCCTGTCTTCGCTTGCATGGCCCAGAAGGATGTCGGTGTTGCCGAGTTTCTCGAAGGTTGCGCGCGCCTGCTCCCGTCGCCTGAGGCTCATACGATCAGTGATGCCGAGGGCGAGGAAATCAAGACGGATGCCTCTGCTCCCTTCAGCGCCATCGTATGGCGTACGGTTAACGATCCTTTCGTGGGCCAGCTGAGTTTTCTGCGAGTCCTCGGCGGTACGCTGAAGAGCGATTCCGAGATTACAAACGCCAGCAAGGGTCAGAACGAGAGAGTTTCGTCGCTTCTCGTCGTCAACGGAAAGAAACAATCCCAGGTGGACGAGGCGACGGCAGGCGACATCGTCGCAATCCCCAAACTGAAATTTACGAAGGTCGGGGATACGCTGTGCGCCGTGGGGCAGAAGGTGATCTGCAATGCGATTCCTTTCCCGAAACCCGTCATGTTCCAGGCTGTTACGGCCCAGACGCAGGCCGACGAAGACAAGATCGGCACTGCTCTTACCCGTGTCTGCGATGAGGATCCGACCCTGAGTGTTGATCGTAACAGGGAAACGAAGGAAATGGTTCTGCAGGGGCTGGGGGATGTGCACATTGATGTCGCAGTGGAGATGATGAAAAGCCGCAGTAACGTAAAGGTGAATCTGAGCACGCCGAAAGTTCCTTACCGAGAGACCGTAACGGGGCAAGGCGAGGGCCATTACAAGCACAAGAAGCAGTCCGGTGGTCGCGGCCAGTTCGGCGAGGTATATCTCCGCGTTGAAAAGAAGAGCCCGGCGGAGGAAGAATGGTTTGTTAACGCTATCGTAGGCGGTGCAATTCCGGGCAACTTCATTCCCGCGGTGCAGAAGGGTTTGCTGGAACGAATGACCGAAGGTGCAGTTGCCGGGTACACGGTTCAGGATGTTAAGGTCACGCTGTACGATGGATCTTTCCATACCGTGGACTCGTCGGAAGTAGCGTTCAAGATTGCCGGTTCGCGGGCTTTGAAGGAAGCGATGCTGGAGGCGAAACCTGTACTTCTGGAGCCCATCATGACCGTCAAGATCACGCTGCCGGAAAACGCCATGGGTGATATTAACGGCGACCTCAATCACAAGCGTGGTCGTATCATGGGAATGGAAGCAGCGGACGGCATGCAGGTCATAACGGCTGAAGTGCCGCAGGCCGAGCTTTTCCGTTATTCCGCAGAGCTGCGCAGTATGACTGCAGGCCAGGGATCTTTCGAGATGGATTTCAACCGCTACGAAGTTGTACCGGCGAACGTGGCGCAGAAGATCATTGCCTCGGCTGAAGTCGAAGAGGAGGAGTAAGGGCGTAGTGCCGTTACTCTTGCCCGGAGTTTGAAGGATATCCTGTCACAATGTGAGCTGTGCCCCAGGCGATGCGGTGTTGATCGACTCGCGGGGCAGCGGGGATACTGTAAGGCTGGGGCCGGCGTTGAGTTATACCGATACGGCCTTCATCACGGGGAAGAGCCGCCCGTTTCCGGAACACGTGGGTCAGGGACGGTCTTCTTCAGCAGGTGTACGCTTCGTTGCATCTACTGTCAGAACTATCCGTGGAGCCAGGAGGGCGGAGGTGATACGTACAGCGTGGACGGATTGGCTGCCGTTTTTGGCGAACTGGCCGACCAGGGAGCACACAACCTCAACCTTGTGAGCCCCACGCCCTGGCTCCCTGCAATACGTGATGCACTTGTCCCGTTGAAGAAATCTGGTCATCTGCCGCCCGTTGTCTATAATACGAGCGGCTTTGAGCGTGTAGAGACATTGGAGTATTTCGCGAACCTTGTCGACCTGTACCTGGTGGACCTCCGGTACGCCGACAGCGAATCGGCGGCCGAAGGCTCCGACAGTCCCGGATACGTTGACTGTGCAAGGAACGCGTTTCGCGCCATGTGGCGCCAGGCAGGCCCTCTCGAGTATGATGATGAAGGGGTGGCAAAGCGGGGCACGATATGCCGTATACTTGTTCTGCCGGGAAGAGCCGGGGAAGCCGTAGATAACCTGCGGTGGCTGGCTGAATTTGCGGGAACGGAAGTAGCAGTAAGTGTGATGTCCCAGTACACGCCGGCTTTTCGAGCGGATAATATGCCGGGGTGGAACCGGCGCGTTAATGCCGGAGAATACGATTTGGTATGTGAAGAAGTTAAACAGCTGGGCTTTTCTACCGGCTGGATTCAGAATATAGTTGATGAGTCCGTCCCGGACATGGTTGGATTCAGGATGGAGCCGGGACCCGAGCGACAAGGAGAATGAATACATGAGCGGTCATAGCAAGTGGAAAACAATTCAGCACAAAAAGGGCGCGGCAGACGCCAAACGCGGCAAGATTTTCAGCAAGCTCGCCAAAGAACTCATGGTAATTGCACGGCAGGGCGGCAGCGACCCGGATACCAATCCATCCCTTCGAACGGCCATTCAAAAGGCCAAGAGCGTGAATATGCCGGCCGACAATATCGATCGGGCAGTCAAGAAAGGGGCGGGCGAGCTTGAGGGGGCCATCTTTGAAGAGATAGTCTATGAAGGCTACGCATCCGGAGGGATTGGCCTTGTAGTGCTGGTGCTGACCGACAACAAGAATCGTGCCGCTGCCGAAGTCAGGCACATATTCACAAAACATGGCTCCAGTTTCGCCTCACAGGGTTCCGTTTCGCGAGGCTTTGAGAGAAAGGGCCAGATATTCATAGATGCTTCAACTGTTGAAGAAGACGCACTTATGGACGTGGTGCTCGAGGCAGGCGCCGAGGATATGCAGAAGGACGGTGAGCAGTTTGAGATTATCACCGATCCGAGCAGCTTCAACGATGTGACCGCGGCCCTTGAAACGGCTGAGATAGCCACGATGGGAGCAGAGGTATCGATGGTTCCCACAGCACCAATGCCTGTGACTGACAAGTCCGTGGCGTCATCTATCTTTAGATTCATAGCCGACCTCGAAGACAACGATGATGTTCAGAACGTTTATGCCAACATGGACGTTTCGGACGAGATACTTGCCGAGATGGAATGACCGATAGAGTAGTGCATGTTCTGGGTGTCGACACCTCGCTCCGTTCCGCGGGTGTTGGCGTTGTTGGCGTTCGAGGGAATCGCCTGTCTTCGGAAGCATACTCTGTATTGAAGACTCCCGCAGGACGGCCCGTGTCGGAATGTCTTCGTAGGCTGAGTATCGGCATTGTGGAGATTCTGGATCGCTGGCAGCTTGAGGCAGTGGCGATCGAAGGGGCCTTTTTCCAGAAGAACGCAAGGACGGCCATGATCCTCGGAGAAGCTCGCGGAACGGTGATAGCCGCCTGCGCCTGCAGGGATCTGCCGATCTTTGAATATGCACCGCGCAGGGTCAAGCAGGCCGTCGTGGGTTTTGGCTCCGCGAGCAAGGAACAGGTGAGGAGCATGGTACTGTCTATCCTCGGTCTGCGAGAGAAACCACCGATGGATGCATCGGATGCACTTGCCATCGCGGTGTGTCATGTGCACAGTAGGTCTGGCCACAAGGCACTGATGCCGGAGCCTATTTGATCCCATTTAGTGTTGCATCCCAGAAAAGGTATGTAAAAGTCTGAGTAATGTCATTCCGAGCGGAGCGAGGAATCTCGGCCGCAGGCCGCTTCGCGAGATCCCTCGACAAGCTCGGGATGACTCTGGAATCATGTTTGTGGCTCTGTAGAACACAACACTGAGCAGACGCAGGTACGGAGTGTTAGATGATCGCTTTTGTGCAGGGAGTTCTCGAGGACAAACAGCCGACCCGCATTGTCATTAACGTGGCCGGGGTCGGTTACGAAGTGTTCATCCCTCTCAGCAGCTACGACCAATTGCCGTCCGTGGGCACGGATTGCAGGGTATTGATCCACGATCACATTCGTGAAGATACGCACCAGCTGTTTGGCTTCATGAGCGAAGACGAACGAAGTGCTTTCGTCATGCTGATGGGAATAAGCGGAATTGGCCCCAAGCTCGCGCTCAGCGCATTAAGTGGTTTGTCCGTGCGTGAACTCAAGGTAGCGTTGATAGAAGGGGACGTAAAACGCCTCAGTTCGATTTCGGGTGTCGGGAAAAGAATGGCCGAACGGATGATCGTGGAGCTGAAAGACAAGATAAGCGCCGGTGACGCCTTGGAGGCAATTGCCGGAGCGGCCGATGAGTCACCGGAAGCCATGACCATGAGGGACGCGGTGTTGGCCCTGGTATCCCTTGGCTACAAGCAGGACGAGGCCCGTAAGATGGTGAAAAGGGCCCTGGACAGCGGTGAGGTATCTGATGACGTGGAGGAGATCATCAGGAAATCTCTCGCCCGTTAGGCTTCTGACCGTTACCCTGCATACATTCGACTCTATAAGGCAGGAATGGAGAGGGTTCCCCAGTAAATGACCGAACAGCACGCAACAGAAGTACTCAATGAGCGCGACCAGGACTTCGAGCTGACTCTACGGCCGGGAAGATTCGAGGACTTTGTTGGCCAGAGAAAGGTGAAGGATCGCCTGGAGCTTGCCGTCGAGGCGGCTCTGCATCGCAAGGATGTGCTGGACCACGTAATGCTGTCTGGACCTCCCGGACTTGGTAAAACCACGCTTGCCTATATCCTGGGCTCCGCTATGGATGTCAATGTCAAGACCACGTCCGGCCCGGTTATTGACAAACCCGGAGACCTGGCGGGACTGCTTACCGGTTTGGAGCGGGGCGACATCCTGTTCATAGACGAAATCCATCGCATGCAGAAAACCGTGGAGGAATACCTGTATTCCGCAATGGAGGATTTTGTCCTCGATATCATGATCGACCAGGGGCCTAACGCGCGTTCCATAAGGCTGGACCTGCCGCATTTCACGCTGGTGGGAGCTACGACGAGAAGCGGTCTCATTTCCGCGCCATTGCGGTCGCGTTTCGGGCTCACCAACCGCCTGGATTATTACGATGCCGACGACCTGACTGTCATCGTGAAACGCTCCGCGCGCATCCTCAACGTGGACATCGATGATGAAGGTGCGGTCGAACTGGCTTCACGTTCTCGAGGCACGCCGCGCATATGCAACAACCTCCTTCGCAGG
Source organism: Kiritimatiellia bacterium (assembly GCA_030744755.1). GTDB lineage: Bacteria > Verrucomicrobiota > Kiritimatiellia > UBA8416 > JADHWI01 > JASLPY01. The sequence continues at coordinate 44,253 of JASLPY010000041.1, forward strand.
GTTCGGGATTATGCACAGGTGAGGGCGGATAACCACATTACCCGTCCCGTGGCGGACAAGGCCCTGGAAATGCTCGATATCGACAAGCACGGCTTGGATGAGATGGATAAACGCATTCTGGAGACACTGATCCACAAGTTCTCAGGCGGACCCGTAGGAATCAATTCCCTCTCGGTGTCCGTGGGGGAGGAGTCGGGAACGATCGAAGAAGTCTACGAACCCTACCTGATCCAGGAGGGGTACCTGACGCGAACCGCGAAAGGCCGGGTGGTAACGGACCTGTGCTACAAGCGATTTGGCTTGAAGCCCGACGGCCGGGAGATGGAGCTCGGCCTGTAGGCTGGAATTGCGCTTGGATAGGTACTCGACTCGGAACTGTCTCGCCCTCTTCTCGATTCTCATCCCAATCCCCCCGCCGTAGCTGGATTCGTTAGAATTCAGCATCTCCTGCCCGATAACGTAGCCATGGGTGCAGGTGAGATACGTTGTATGACTTCGCTTGAGAAGTGCAAACTGTCCGGCGGATGGCTTGAACGATGGTGGCGTTCTATTAATGCACCTGGCACTAGCTTGAGGGGTGTCCTTCAGCATGGGAGAAAGTGTAGGTTCTGACGAAACCGCCTGGACTGGCGTTTCAGATTCACGATTTCGGCAGCCGCTCACTACAAGAACAGCGAGAATCTGTCTTTGTCCTGATCGTGTCTCGATCCTTGTCGTTCGCTATCGTCGTCTCGATCGTCGTCCTGATCCTTGTCGAGGAAGATCAAGACAACGATCGGGACAATGATGAAGATCGACGAAGATCGTGATAGCGATCGCGACGACGATTACCCCGGTCCGGATTGCCTCATTTCATCATGTTTTCTTGTCGAACGCTTCACATCAGCAGTTGGCGCGCCAGCGACAATATGCTGGATGTGGTTGTTGTGTGCCGGGCACGGCCCGGCTGCTTGCTGGTGCGCTCCGCGAGCGTACCAACTTTGAAATCTGCGTCAA
>JASLPY010000420.1 GCA_030744755.1 Kiritimatiellia bacterium
AAAACACCCCCATGGTGATTGTGCCATCCTTTTCAAACTGCCAAACGATTTCCGGGGGAGTAGACTTTTTCCCCGGTTCTACCTCGGGTTCATCTGGAAACAGCTTCGGCTCAGGTTCAGTCGGATCTCCGGGATCACCGGGTATTGGAATTCTGAAGTAAATGCGTTTGCCGGGTAGGAATGCGGCAAGTTCTCCTTCCTGTTTTTCACCAGTGGATTGCTCATCGGTTTTACCGGTATCGCCTTCAGCTTTCAATTCTTCACCCGTCTTGCCGCCGTGTTTGCGGAGGAGGTCGGCGGTTTCAACTTGTTTGCTTGTAATGGCCATATCTAGAGCTGTACCACCTCCTTTTGTAATACGACCCTTATTTGCAATAGCATTAACTTCAGCACCATTTTCAATTAAGATTTCCACAATTCTATAACGATCTTCTGAGACTATCCAATCGTGCCCCAACACACCGTAATGAAGTGAAGTAGCACCAACAATATCATCTGTTATATTACTATCACCTCCATTGGCAACTATCAGTTCGGTAATTTCTTTATGCCCCCAAAATACTGCATGCATCAAGGGGGTTTTGCCTCCATCACGAGCATCCTTTGCATTCACATTAGTGCCTGCTGCCAAGTGCTGTTTGATGGC
>JASLPY010000421.1 GCA_030744755.1 Kiritimatiellia bacterium
TTGGCCTACTACTGGATGGGCAATGCCCACAAGAAGCTTGGGCAATATCCAGAGGCCGTCGCCGCCTATAAGAAACTCTTTGCCCTCGAGCCGACATGGCATCAGGTCGGATGGGCCGCCCGTACACACGAGCTTACCAGCAACCGTAGAAGCAGGAAACCGGTTCTTCTGGAACCAACTGGAATTGGAGGAATGTTGTGGGACTATCGGTATCGCCTACATTCGAATGGCATGAGGGTCGTTGCAATCGATGTTGAAAAAAGGAATGGGAAGGATTGGCAACCATACACAAAAGCAGTGTCCGTGGCTGACGCCGGAAAGACTATCACATTCTTCATAAGTACCGAAGGCCCTCCCATGACGGAAGGGTTCTGTATCTTTCGCAGGAATTGGGTCATGGGGGATGCTGAATACGGCCTCGTCGGCATTGTTGGCGACCGGCTCGACAGCAGGCCTGTTGACTTGAAAGTAAGGCGATAGGATACTGACGCAAGCGGGCGATCCGATTGAATAGCATAACAAACGTGTGCAATCAGCCTATGGCGGACCTACGGTGCCGATGACACGAACGTTCGCCTCGAATAGGTGATCTTGCTCACTTGTTAGGATTGAAATACCTATCAGTTGGAGATTGTTTCATGGTGG
>JASLPY010000422.1 GCA_030744755.1 Kiritimatiellia bacterium
ATCTTAGGATCAACATCGGCAGCCGCAGCAATACGGTGCATACCATCCCGTACTAGCGCCTGTGGATTAACACCTTTACGCATACGTATAATGCCCTCGCCTTCCTGCTCCTTTAGATCCGCTTGACCCACCAGCCTGATGGGCTTCTCTATCTGAGCCCCGCTGCTTAGGCTGTTCCAGACGCCACCTCCGTGTGGCTTTTCGTCCGTTTCAGGAACATAATACGGTTGCTTGGATTCCTCCAACTTGCGTGCTTGCACATCTTTAGTAGATTCTCCCGCAAGGTGCTCAAAGGAATGAACAAGGTACTGCTTAGGGTCCATGAGTTCCCCAGCGGGAATGAACATCCTCAACTGCTGCGGGTGGAGGGCGTCTGAACTACTCATACCAAGTCACTTATCCGTACTGGCCGCATCGCCTGTGGATTCGATTGGCGACCAATATTACGCACCGGTACTTCCATCTTGGGGTCGATGTCCGCAGCAGCCGCTATCCGGTGGTGCCCGTCCAAAATAGTGCCATCCTCAACATGGATACGCACAGGCCGTTTGACCCCCTCTGAGGCAATAGATCCGTGCAGGTCAGGGGGCCGTCCTTGGAGTTCACGGTCGATGTCGTCGCTTTTCGTTTCCTTCAACTTCCTT
>JASLPY010000423.1:0-321 GCA_030744755.1 Kiritimatiellia bacterium
GTAATTATGCTTTTATGAGTTTGAGAAATTGCTAGTTTATGATGTTTTCTGTTAGTATTATTAAGCGCAGCAATAACAGAATGAAATCCATAGATTTCAGTGATTCCGCTATTTTTTGTCTTTTTTTTCTTAAAAAATTTCATGAAGACTATTTTATCATATTTACTTAATCAATTATTATAATCTAGATCTATACAAATTAACAAAATTTGTCTAAAAGGTCAGCGCTTTTAAGAACATATTGTACATTGCGTTTGCGGAGGCTGTTTTAGATTGACAATCATACTGATTACTTAGTATGTGCCATTTTCTTCATTTTTT
>JASLPY010000423.1:330-642 GCA_030744755.1 Kiritimatiellia bacterium
GGTTAAAGGCAGCGGACTGTAAATCCGCCCGCGTGAGCGTACGTAGGTTCAAATCCTACCCCCTCCACCATAATTTGGAGGAATGGACAAAAGCAATGAGTGAGTGAGTCAGTAAGAGTGCGGGTGTAGCTTAGTGGTAAAGCTCCAGCCTTCCAAGCTGGCTACGAGGGTTCGATTCCCTTCACCCGCTCCAAAAAAGAATTTTAATTATTGGGGTAATATAAAATGGCTAAAGCAAAATTTGAAAGAACAAAACCGCATTGTAATATTGGTACAATTGGACATGTGGATCATGGAAAAACAACTTTAACT
>JASLPY010000424.1 GCA_030744755.1 Kiritimatiellia bacterium
TATTGAAGCAGTTAAGCAAGCTATTGCCACCGGAGCAGATGTAAACGCGAAGGACAAAGATATGTACAGAGGGGCCACCCCTTTGCATCCGGCCGCTGCTTTGGGGCATAAAGAAATTTCAGAATTACTAATCGCAAATGGTGCAAATGTAAATGTGAAGAATGAAGCTGGTTATACTCCTTTGCATTTAGCTGCTTCTTCGGGTCAGAAGACAACAATAGGGTTGCTAATTTCATTAGATTATTTCACCCGCTTCAAGGAAGCCATAGAACAAAATACTACCAATGGTGATGTTCATCATTCAATCGATGAAACAATATCTCTCCTCCGCAAACACGGCGGCAAGACGGGTGAAGAATTGAAAGCTGAAGGGAAATGAAACACCTCCTACTCACAACAATCGCAGCCGTGCTGGTTGTGGGGACTGCCTTCGCTGATCCGATTCACACTGCTGCCGAGAATGGCGACCTTGCTGGTGTTCAAGCTGAATTGGACAAAGGCGCGAATGTGAATGCGAAGAATCAGAATGGAGCCACCCCTTTGCATCGTGCGGCTTGGTTCGGTCACAAGGAAATCGTCGAACTACTCATAGCCAAAGGCGCGGATGTGAATGCAAAGGATGATAGCCAATCCTCACATTA
>JASLPY010000425.1 GCA_030744755.1 Kiritimatiellia bacterium
ACTCCTTGGAACGGTAAATATAGGATGATAACAGAAATTACCGCACTTCCGGCTGCTGTATTGAGCGTTAAATAAGATGGTGTATTGGGCATGAACGACACAATCCGTATTAGAGGAGCACGAACCCACAACCTCTGTGCAGTGGATCTCGATATTCCGCGATACTGCATGGTGGTTTTAACTGGGCTGTCGGGCTCCGGTAAATCCTCCTTGGCGTTCGACACTCTCTACGCCGAAGGGCAACGACGATATGTAGAGTCCTTGTCAGCGTACGCGCGGCAGTTTTTAGAGCAGATGGAGCGGCCTGACGTAGAGAGTGTCGAGGGGTTATCGCCAGCAATCGCCATTGAACAGAAAACGACAAACCGAAATCCACGGTCGACGGTAGGGACAATTACGGAACTCTACGACTATCTGCGCTTGCTATATGCCCGTGTTGGCGCACCCCATTGCCCCCAATGTGGAAACACTGTACGTGCACAGACGACAAGTGCGATCGTTAATCAGGTTAAGGCGTTTCCTGACGGGGCACGTTTGCAGATTCTCGGACCGATCGTGCACAGCCGGAAAGGAGAATTTAAAGCTGAGCTTGCAAGGGTGGCGCGTAGCGGCTTCGTGCGCGCGCGTATCGATGGACGTG
>JASLPY010000426.1 GCA_030744755.1 Kiritimatiellia bacterium
GCCGGCCAGGCCACGGCGCGGGGGCCAGCGTGCGCTGATTTGTCTCATTGCGCCGGACGTGGTCAGCTGCAATCTCGATAGGGTACTGTTGGTCCCGGTGTGTGTGTCCGTCGAGCGCAGCGGCGCAACGTTACAGCGACGACACAGGTGTGAATTCGACAGGAGAGACAGGTACGTTCACCAGGAGGTCTGGGTCCGTGGCTATGTCCATGAGGTGGTCATCGGATGCGGTGCCGAGATCATTGCCCGGCATCGTCGTTCCTATGACCGGGAAGACCTGATCTTCGATCCCATCCACTACCTACCGCTCCGAAAACCCACCCTAAAAGACCGCCGTCAACCCGGCCAATGGCGCGCGCCCGAGCAAATTCGAGGGAACTCATGAATAATTGGGGCTAGCTTCTTGAAATCGGGGCTGGCCGACGACCGCGGCCGCATGCGGCACTTTTGGCCGGAAATCAGGGTGTGGTAAAGTTTGCGGCGAAATCCACCCGATCGGTCGCTAGCGGAGGACCTTGGCATGAAGGTGCGAAACTTTGTTTCCGGTCTATCGGCCATGAAATCCTTGGTTGCGCATCTGGCGTTGTTTGCGGTCCTTCTCGGCCTCATGTTTTTCGCTGTCGTTCCGTGGCCCTCGAC
>JASLPY010000427.1 GCA_030744755.1 Kiritimatiellia bacterium
CGGCAGCGAATCAAACAACGGCACGGCCACGGGTAGAAAGTGGAGCTCGTTGATGCGATCCATGATCTTCTGGTGCTCTGTCATGTGTCAATACCGTTAAATGTGCCCAAAACGTGGCCTGTACTTGCCTATTTGTCAATACGCAGAGTCCCACGTGCGATACACTCTTTAACAGTATGCAGCGCAGGATGTTCAATATCAAGCGTTCGGGAAGCAGATGACAATGAGATGAGGGAGTCCGGATAGGACTGATCGTTGTCGAGATCCTTATCTTGATCTTCGTCGACAACGATCGGGACGAGGATCGAGACGATAAAGGGAGTGACAACGATCGGGACAAGGATCAGGACAAAGAAGGATTCAGCGGCCTGGAGGCGATGCCATGAGGCGCGTCACAGGCAAGCGTTCGGGAAGCGTCAGGCTATGGAAGGTGTAATCTTCGATATCAAGCGATTTGCGGTTCACGACGGTCCGGGGATCAGGACCACCGTGTTTCTGAAGGGTTGTCCTTTGAGCTGTTCATGGTGTCACAACCCCGAGAGCCAGGGGGCCGGCATAGAGACACTCGACGGGCCTGGCGGCTCGATAGTCGTCGGACGGGCAATAACGGTGGACGAGGTCGTGACCGAGGTCGAGCG
>JASLPY010000428.1 GCA_030744755.1 Kiritimatiellia bacterium
TCATTCTGTCTCGAACCAGCAATCAGGAGAAAGGATGAAGGATGAGGCCTGAAACCTGAAACATCAGGACTGCCAATCAACTCTCCACTTTCAGTTCTCACGTTGCCGCTTTCAGCCTTGAGAGAACTTGAAAACTCGCGAACAAGATAATCAATCCGCTTGTGATCTTTCTTCACTGCCGCGACTGTACCTACGACAAACGCGTCTTCGGGGATGCCGAACTTCCGGCGTGCCGCATCCCGCTCATCATCTTCGGCGGCGGGGCGAAACTTATCCACATTCACGAAGTTGGGAATTGCGGTCCATCCGGGAATGGTTAATGGTTGATGGTTGATGGTTGATGGGCTCAAAGATGATGCATCCTGCGCAAGAGCTTTACACGATTGCTCAAGATGCCACGGCGCCAAGTGCTGCACATACTCGAATCGTTGAAGGAACGCCACTGATTCCTCGGTTCCATGTGCCAGGATCTCCTTCGTCTTGACTTGTCCATTCTTCCTCGCCCGGTTGCACCAGTAGGCGAGCATGGGATCCTGAACATGGAGAATGTCGAAATCCCCAGCTATCAATTCTCTCTTAAGATGCCGCCAGAACGTAAACTGCTCAATACCATAGGGACTCTTGAATCCCCAGCGCC
>JASLPY010000429.1 GCA_030744755.1 Kiritimatiellia bacterium
ACCCAAAACCCTTTCTGCGGCAACCCATAACGCGTTTCTCTCGACTCCTGAGGCATTTCATGAATAATGCGCGCTAGGGTCCGGCCGAGAGTCTCGAGTTGCTCGAAGCCGCAGGTTTTGAGCTGATGGATATAGCTTAAGAGTCTGGGTATCCAACGGCGACATCGTCGTTTGGTGCCGCATTTCTTGCGTAGAAGCCGGCAGAGCCGCTGCTTGAATCCATAGATCGTTTCCAGGGCGGGATGCTCAGCAAGATAAGCCTCAAGGCGCTCCTTCTGCTCTGGCTTGAGGTTCTCCTCATGTCTACGCATCAAGGAGATAAGGCCACGGTTTTTGCTTCCCTTGGGATCCAGTTGCCGCCATGTGGCAAGGAAGTGGTGATTAACGATGCGGATGACATGGAACCTATCAGCTACGATCTTCGCATTCGGAAAATGTTTGCGGATCATTGCCCGATAGCTGGTGGATAAATCAATACAGATTAATCGGACGTTCTTTTTGCCTTTCAGGCCCTGCAGATAGCCTTCCAGAGAGGCCTCTGAACGTCCCAGCACCACATTGTAAACGCCGGTCGAAAAGTGCGGCATTAAGGCGGTCGGTTTAAAAGTGCGGCACCCTGAGTAGACCTTCATTTGA
>JASLPY010000042.1 GCA_030744755.1 Kiritimatiellia bacterium
GAGGCAGGCATCGCTACGCGGACGGCGGACCTTTCCCGCTAACGCCTAGCGCCTAACCACTAACCACTGCGTTCTGTGCTCACAGCGCAAGAATGCTCCATGGATGGCCTCTATCAATATGCTACAATCCACCTCACGATCGAAATCATGCAGGGTGATATAGCGAAGCTGAAAGTTGATGCCATCGTCAACGTGGCGAATTCTATGCTCTTAGGGGGCGCTGGCGTACATGGAAATACAATATATGCACCATATACCCATTTACAGGGGATTTCTGCGTGCTAATTCAGGGATCATTGTGGTAAGTCGGTGTTGTTGTGGCAATAGGGAATGAAAAGCAAAACGATCGTTTCAAAATATAGGACTGAGTTTACTGCGCCGCCGAAGATGACGCCGCAGGATAGTTCTGTGGACGGCCCGTTGCTGGGTAACGGTGATATGGGCGTAGCAATGGCCGGCACCGCCAAAGAGCATCACTTCATTCTTTGCAAGAACGACCTCTGGCGGTTGGCTCATGAATACGACAAGTCTTGTCCTGTACCGCTGGGGCAACTGTCCATCCTCCCCGATGGCTTTGCTCGCGCCAGTTACCGAGTCACGCAGGATCTGTATACCGCGACTACCAGCGGTGTCTTTGAATTGCCAAAGGCGTCCATGACCATGACCTGCTACGTGGCGGCTACAAGGAATCTACTGTCCGTCGAAATAGCTGTTACAGGGCGTGCCGTCAATGCAAGGGCTTCACTCACCGTAGCCGGTGGGCGTGGCGCAGAGACACAGACAGGTAGAACGGATTCGACCTTCTGGGGAATCCGTGCCTTTTCCATGGATGTGGGTATTCCCACCGGAACAGCAGCGGTTTGGACCTTGTGTGAAGAGGACCGTCTGGGAGCCGATGGGGCCTTTGTGGTTACCCCCGACAAACCGGTAACCCTGGTGCTGGCCATGGAGAGTGTTTTTCAACATGACGATTACCTTGCGGCGGCCAAAGCTTCGCTCAAAGACCTCTCCACGATCCGGCAGGCTCACGAAGCATGGTGGGCCGACTACTGGGAAAAGTCCTTTGTCAGTATCGACGATCCGGTGATCGAGAAACAGTACTACCTCTCCCTCTACGGTATGGGGAGCTGCTCCCGGAACCCGACGTTTCCTCCCAGTATTTTTGGCTGGGTAACAACGGACAACCCTCTCTGGCTCGGGGATTATCACCTTAACTACAACCACCAAGCTCCCTTTTATGGACTGGCCCGGGCCAACCGTCTTGAGCAGGCCGATCCTCATGATGCGCCTTTCCTCGACTTCATGGAGCGCGCGGCCTGGCACTGCCGGGAGATGTACGGGCACGAGGGAGGCATTTACCCCGTCGGTATCGGCCCCAAGGGAATTGAAACCACCTATAACGCTGAGAACTATTTTGAAGATGTCAGCGATTGCGTAGAGCATGGTGGGCTTTTCTATTCGCAACGGACCAACGGCTCCTATGGTCTTGTGAACATGGCTCCTCGCTGGTACACCACACTTGACCTCGACTATGGCAGAAAGATTTATCCCTTTGTTCTTCAGATAGCTGTCTTCTGGCAGAACTACCTGACCTGGGATGAGGCCGGCAAACGCTACCTCATCGAGAATGACTCCTGCCATGAGGGCTCTCCTAACACTGAGATGAACTCCTGCGTCTCTCTGGCACTGTGCCGACTCGCCTTGACTCTGGCACTGGACTTGAGCCGTACCCTTGAGGAGGATGCTGAACGGTGCGAGGCGTGGGAGCATATTCTCAATCATCTCAGTATCGGCAGCGTGCAGGAGCGAGAAGGTAAGACTGTCTTTCGCTACACCGAGAGGGGCAGGGGCTGGTGGAAGAACAACACCATTGGTATCCAGCAGATCTACCCGGCGGGTCAAGTAGATCTGGATAGCGATCCCGAGCTTCTCCGGGTTGCAAAGAATACGATCGATCTGATGCAACGCTGGCACGACTTTAACGGTTCCAACAGTTTCTTTCCTGCCGCCGTACGGATAGGATACGACCCGGCTAGAATCCTGCACGAGCTGCGGGTCTATGCAGAGCATGCCGGCCCCAACGGCTTTCAGCAGGGAAACCCTCATGGTATTGAGAACCTGAGTACCGTCCCCAACACCATTAACGAGATGCTCTGCATGGGGCACAACGAAGTCATAAGACTTTTCCCGGTTTGGCCGAAAGACAAGGATGCCTCTTTTGTGAACATCCGATGCTGGGGCGCATTCACGGTATCTGCCGCATTGGCTGACGGGGTCGTACGGGATATCGTCATACGGAGCGAGAAGGGGCATGACTGCACGCTGGTCAACCCCTGGCCGGGAAAGAGCATCGCCTTGCTCCGCAATGGTATCGCAGCTGAAAACCTGGATGGTGATCGGGTCACGTTTTCAACTTCCGCAGGTGAGACTATTGGTCTCAAGAACACTTAAAAGAGCCATCTGCGTTGTGAAACAGATCAACGGGGGCAGGGTGAAACCGGGGTACGAGATTCTGTTTACCCCACAGCACAAGGGGTTAGGCGCTAGGTGTTAGTAGCTAGGATTCTGGGACAGCGCAAATCGACCCCACGGTTTTGGGTGGGATACGAGGCAGGCATCGCTATGAGGACGGCGGACCTTTCCCGCTAACGCCTAGCGCCTAACCACTAACCACTGCGTTCTGCGCTCACAGCGCAGAATGCTCTAAAAGGATGTTTCCATATTCAAAGGTCGGATTATAGTATCCATATTATTCTGCCATGGTGACCGCGGACGTTTCGGATTAAGGGAGAGCACGTTGTGAAAAGAAGAGATTTTCTAAAGACAGCCGGTTACGGGATCCTTGCCACTGCAACTCTGAGCCGGGCGGAAACCAGGAGTGAATCCGCAAAACCAAACATCCTTATTATCATGTCCGACCAGCAGTTCGGAGATGGAATGAGCTGTGTGCTGGGAAGGAAGTATCTGCATACTCCCCACATGGATTCGTTGGCGGAGAATGGGATGCGCTTTACGCGCGCGTACTCACCTAATCCGCTCTGTACTCCTATGCGGACGTCAATGATGCTCGGGAAATATCCTCACCAGACGGGAGTACAGACAAACGGTGGCAGGTTCAGAAAGGAAGCCGGCTCTGAAACCATTGGAAAGATCTTCCGCGAGGCAGGATACGAGGCAGCTTACTTCGGAAAATGGCATGTGGCTTTCAGGAATGACAACGCGTTTGAACCGTACCTGCAACGGGGCTGCGTTCTTGACGCGAAACGTGCCGCCGACTTTGTCCGGAAAAAACATGACCGCCCTTTTCTTATGATAGCGTCGTTCCTGAGTCCTCACGAAATCTGCGAGTGGGCGCGCAAGCAGAACCTGCCCGGTGGAAGTATCGGCGATCCCCCGCCACTTGATCAACGCCCGCCGTTACGAGAGAATGCCGCGCCACCGAAGAATGAGACTGACATCATGACTCACATGCGTAAGTCCTATCATGCCACCAGGATGTTTCCTGTTGGCAACTATACTGTTGATGACTGGCGGCGGCATATATGGGGTTATTACCGGTTGATCGAGAGAATGGATGGATTCGTTGGAAAGGTGATGAAGGCCCTGCGTGAAAGCGGCCAGGAAGAAAACACGGTCGTCGTATTTCTCAGCGATCACGGTGACTGTCATGGCGCGCATGGCTGGAACCAGAAGACTGTATTCTACGACGAATCGGCACGCGTTCCGTTCGTCATCAGCCAGAAAGGCACAACGCCAAAAGGAACATGCGATCTTCTTCTTAACGTGGGCGTGGACATGATTCCTACCATCTGCGATTTCGCCGGGATCAAGCCCCCTGACGGACTGCCGGGCAACAGTATGAAAGCACCGGCACTGGGCAAATCACCTTCCTGGAAACGTGAATATGTGGTCACACAGAACTGCCTGGCCCAGGGCGCAACCGTCGACGATAAGAAAATCAGGCCGCACGGGCGAATGATCCGAAGTGACCGGTACAAGTACTGCCTGTACAGTGAGGGAGAGCGCAGGGAATCGCTCGTCGATATGGAGAAGGACCCCGGGGAGATGATTAACCAGGCGGGCAATCCTGGTTTCAAAGAGGCACTCAACCAGCACAGGGGATTTCTAAAGGAGTTCGCTGAGCGGCACAAAGACGAAATGGCCCTTGAGATGCTGAGACATGTGGAAGAAGCAAAAGGAGCATGACATGCGAACAATACGACCCCTCATATTAACCCTCCTGGGGATCCTGGTCTTCAATCCTGCGGCATTCGCGGCCGACGAAACGGCACGTGTGAAGGAACTGGACGCCTACTGGGCCAAGGTCGCCCGGGCGGTGAACACCGGGGATTTCGCTTTGTACAAATCGACCTGCCATCCGGAGGGCGTCCTGGTAACCGGGATCAAGAAACAGTGCTACCCACTTTCCAAGGCCCTGGCCCGCTGGAAGAAAGAGTTCGACGACACCAAGGCGGGCACCCGAGAATCCGGCCTGGAACTGCGCTTCCGGCAACGCGTAGGGGACGACACCACCGCGCATGAAACCGGGATGTTTCTCTACACCGCCGAAACCGCCGACGGAAAATCCATCCAGGAGTATATCCATTTCGAAGCCCTGCTGCTCAAGCGGGGCGGCTGGAAGGTCATGATGGAATACCAGAAATCGCAGGGCACTAAGGCAGAGTGGGACGAATTGAAGTGAACACACAACGGGAGAGTCCCTGAACATGAGATTCCATCACTTCGCCTAATCGGATCAGGCAGAACGCGGGCCGGCAAAGCTCCTTCCGGCCACAGATTCAGGTGGCGGAGGATTCTTTTCTATTGCCTCATTATCATCAATCAGAGCTATCGGCTTCATCTCTGAACCACAGCCAGGACAGTCGAAAGAATCAGTTCCACGGGAAGTACTCGGGGGATTATTGGGGACACACCATCTGTCCCCGTGGTATAATCCACCCAATGATTGAGGTGGTCCAAGGCGATATTACGAAACTTGAAGTCGGCGCCATCGTAAATGCGGCGAACTCAACTTTACTTGGCGGCGGTGGGGTTGATGGTGCGATTCACCGTGCAGCTGGGCCGAAGCTACTGGCAGAGTGCACAACCCTCATGGGGTGCAAGACGGGAAATGCCAAGATAACCAAGGGGTACAACCTGCCGGCTGCGCACGTGATTCACACTGTCGGCCCCGTCTGGCATGGCGGCAACAAGGGCGAACCGGAGTTGCTTGCGAGCTGCTACCGCCGTAGCCTTGAAGTGGCCGCTGAGAATGGAGTGAAGAGCATTGCCTTCCCATGCATCAGCACAGGAGTATACCGCTACCCAAAGGATGAGGCATGCCGGATTGCCCTGGAGACGACAACCACATTCCTCAAAGCACACTCCGAGATCGATAGGGTCGTGTTCGTGTGCTTTGGAGACGATGACAAGGACCGGTACAGGAGAGGATGCGCAGCTCTGGAGAGCCACGTTACTTTAAGAGTGGATCACAGTAGATCGCCGCTCCAGAGGTGATCATACAGAAAACACAGCCCGGCTGACACGGCAACAAGATGCGCAGCTCTGGAGAGCCGCGCTACTTTAAGTGTGGATCACAGTAGATCGCCTCTCCAGAGGTGATCATTGAAGGACTGAACGAAGAGAGAGTAACTACATGAACAACCCGATATGGATCATGACGTCTGCTTTTCCGACGCTCACATTGGAAGAGATACTCGCTGTAACTCAAGAGATCGATGCCCAGGGAATGGAGCTGTGTGTCTTTCGCCGGGACGGCAGTCGGCAGGATCATGTGGCCACCCACCTGAACTATGAGGATTTTGGAATTGATGATGCAAAACTCCTGATTGATACCTGCAACCAGAGAGGGTTGAGATTTTCTGTCGGAGCTTACCAGAATATGATAGGCGGAGACCCTGATGAGCGTGTCAGGAATCAGAATCATATTCTGCAGTTAATCCGTATGGCGCACCTGCTGGGCGGCAATGCAAACGACATCACCGTGGGCACGTTTGTCGGTTACAACCAGGAGCTAGGCGTACAGGACAACGGTTTTGAGAAAAACCTCGAAGAGTACAGCCGCATTTTCACGCCAATTGTTAAATACGCGGAAGATATGGGTGTTACGCTGACCTATGAGAATTGTCCCATGGAGGGCTGGCAACCGGCCACGACGCCAACAACCTACAACAATCTTCCGGGAACCCTGGCCGCCCGAAAGCTCATGTATGCATTGATCCCGTCTACTGCACAGGGGGAGACCTATGACCCTTCGCATGATGTCTGGCAGAACATAGATCCTGTGGATGTAATTAACGCCAGTGATATGAGCCGTATTCACAGGGTGCATGTCAAGGGAACCCGCAACCTGATGAACGAGGCCCGTACGCACTGGGGTGCGCTCTATCCCATGCAGAGTGTGAACGCGGAGCTGGCTGCCCGGGCCGGAGTTCCAATACCAGCCCACGAGTGGGACCGGCATAACTACGAACCAATGCTGCCAGGTTTCGGAGGATCCGACAGCATGGACTGGCGCGCTTTCCTGGATGCTTTGATGCAGCGGGACTACAACAAACCATTTGTTATTGAGAACGAAGCAGACAATTCATCGCATACCGGTAATCATGCTGCAACGGTACAGGGATTCAAGGCTGCCGTGCTGTGTTTAGCCCCGATTGTATGGCCGCTGACTGAGAAGTCCGGATATCAGCACGACCAGAAAGGCGGTGAGCCATTGTCGGCTGCAAGTACAACGGATGTTCCTGTTGTAACCATGCAAGATCTCATGTCTTGATCCGCTTCTGGATTCCGTTGAAAACCCTAAGCGGTGGGGTCGTCTATTCGCATTTGCAGAAGAATTGTAGCGCGGCAAAATCAGCAGTTGCCGTGTCCCCGTTCCTGCACCATCATAGGATCAATTACGTTACCGAGGAGAAACCGATATGCCGATTACGCTGCCGCCGCTGTCCAGACGACAGTTCCTGAAACGTTCCCTGGCCGGAACGGCCGGGATTCTTGTTGGCCGTATCACCCTTGCCGCAGACGCGACTGTTGATCCCTGCCGCTTCGCCCTGATGAGCGATGTACACATCGCCGGCGACAAAGCGAAGATCATGCGCGGCGTCAATCTCGTGGAACACTTTACGAGAGCATGCGCACAAATCGCGGAACTGAACCCCCGACCGGCTGCATCCGCGGTGACTGGAGACTGTACGCTGTTGGACGGTCAGCCTGACGATTACATGGTACTGTCGGAGGTCCTGGTGCCGATCCGCGAAGCGGGGGTGCCTGTACACCTTGTTCTTGGCAACCACGATTGCAGGGAACGCTGCTGGGCTTCCATTGCACCTGACGCCGGACAGGACAAGGTTGTGGAGAACCGCCACATCACTGTTGTCGAGTCACCGCACGCCAACTGGTTAATGCTGGATTCACTCGATGTCGTAAATCGGTCACCAGGTGCGTTGGGAGAGGCCCAGCTCAAATGGCTTGATGTCGCCCTGGCAGAACGGTCCGACAAGCCTGCATTGATCGTTACCCATCACAATCCACTCTTTGGAAAGGAGAAATCGGGTCTGTCCGATACCGGGCCACTCTACGAAGTGCTGCTTTCTCACTCAAACGTCAAAGCCCATTTCTTCGGACACACGCACAAATGGAGCACCAAACCCCACGACAGTGGCATTCACCTCATCAACCTGCCGCCGGTGGCCTATGTATTCAACAAGGAAAAGCCGAGCGGATGGATAGACGTGCGGTTGAAAGCCAATGGAGCCACCGTCCAGATGAACAGCCTGAACCCGGAGCATAGACAGCACGGTCAGACAGTTGAACTGGAGTGGCGAGGATAGCAGGAATCGTGAGATGCGCAGCTCTGGAGAGCCGCGCTACTTTAAGAGGTGATCACAGTAGATCGCCTCTCCAGAGGTGATCATCGTAGGACTGAGACGATGGACAGACCCGAAACGCTATCGTTCCGACGGCGGAATCTGCCACATTGGGTTGTTGCGGATGGCACGTACTTCGTCACGTTCCGATTGAAGGGAACTCTCCCTCTTGGTGTTGTTCGCGAATATGAAGAGCGCCTCAATGCGCTTCTTGAGGCGGGCGCTGACAGAGAGACTTTAGCATCGGAGCAGCGACGCCACTTCTGCCGAATTGAGGCCATTCTGGATGACCCTCATCACAAGGTGCAGGATTTGCGAGATGATCGGATTGCCGAGCTGGTTATGGGGGGATTCGAGTGGCTTTCGAAAGACAGACAGTGGCGCATCTACGCGGCAGTTGTGATGCCGAATCATGTCCATTGTTGCCTGAGGAACTTCGGGGGTCGATCGGAAAAGTTGGCGTCTGATATAGGCAGCGTCAAGAAGTACGTGGCGCGTAGGGCTAATCAGATACTGGGACGTGAGGGTCAATTCTGGCAGAACGAGAACTTTGACCACTGGTGCCGCAGCGAAGATAAGGTTGAGGGTTGCGTTCGGTATGTGCTGACCAACCCGGTAAAGGCAGGTTTTGTGGATGATGTAAGGGAGTGGAGCTGGATTCGCATTGACCAGGAAACTTATCCGGACATTCTCGACGAATCGTGAGATGCGCAGCTCTGGAGAGCCGCGCTACTTTAAGAAGTGATCACAGTAGATCGCCTCTCCAGAGGTGATCATACAGAAAACACAGCCCGACTGACACCGCAGCAAAACACGCAGCTCTGGAGAGCCGCGCTACTTTAAGAGTGGATCACGTAGTGCTGGCAGGGACCCTCAGATAATATCATCCATGGCGGCTCGCAATAATCCTACGGTATCATCGTAGTCTACCGGGAGAGCCAGGTAGAACCTGCACTCTCTCCCTGAGAGCCGGGCTACTTCGCGTTGAAGCTCATTGTCATATGGATTCAGAACGGCGACCAGCAGTTTTTCATCCATGAAACCGAACGGCATAGCGCCCCCGTGTTCGACAATATCGAACGGCACCAGCGAATAGGCTTCAGCCGAGGGATGGTTTTTCCACTTATCTACCATGAAGAGAATGGCTCGAGCAGCTTCGCAGGCACGTTCCACGACCGCTTTGGGTGTTCTCCCGACTACATGGCGGCGTATAGCTATGATTCGGTTTGCCTGCTTATTGACGCAATACAGAAGGCCGGGCTGAACCGGGCGCGCATCTGCGATGCGGTCAAAAGCCTTGCTCCGTGGCAGGGCGTGACAGGGAAGATCGATTGGGATGGACTTGGCAGTAACACGATGGCGGTTCGCCTCGGGCGCATAGAATCAGGCCGTGTTGAGCCTTTACCTCGACCGGAACCACAGTGACCCCTATGAATATGAGATATCCCTGTGGCAAGAACCGCGGCAATAGATTGGTGATCCTGTTGCTGCCACTCGCTGCCTGCGTTTTGGTTGCCGCGCTGCTGAGCGTCAGGGCGCTTCTACATCCGAACGATGTCGAAGCGGATCGCAGCGATGCGCCTGCCCCGACTGAACCGCAGAATTCATCCCCTACGGTCGAGTCGTTACGCGAAGAGGCGTTCACCGTCGGGCGGCAGGCTATCAAGGATTTCCCCAATAGCACCGGCCCTCTCATAGTGATGGGAAAGCTCTACCACCAGTTTGGCAACCGTGACGAAGCGCTCAAATGCTGGCGGGCAGCACTGAAGAAGAACCCCAGGCATGTCATCGCCTGGTCTCGCATGGCCGAGATAGAGGTGGAGAATGGCAATCACGAGAAGGCGGTGGAACTATTTCGCAACGCGTTGAAGGCCGGCCCGCCCCGCAAGGAGACATATCAGCAGTTGGGTCAAGCGCTGCTGGAACTGGGAAAACCGGCGGAAGCCGTGACGGCATTGGAAGCGGAAATCCGCCATTACCCCGGGACCCACACGCCGCACGCCATCCTGGGAGAGGCATTTCTCCAGATGAAGATGTACGACAAGGCCGTTGCCAGTTATCTGAAGGCCCTGGAATTCGCCCCGCACGATTCGCGGTCGTCTTACGGACTGAGCATCGCCTATGCACGTCTAGGCCAATCGGACCTCGCCCACCGGTATCGGGAGAGATTCCGTGGACTGCGAGAGGCGGAGCGCGATCAGCGCCGGACAAAAAGGCAAACAAGGACAGCGGACGCCAGCCTGGAATGGATGAGTCGGGCAGTGGCACAGATACATATTGACGCGAGTCAGGCCGTCTACATCAGGCATCGGCGCCCATTTGAGGCCGAGAGACTTTTGAAGAGAGCGGCTTCCCTGGACCCCAAAGACCAACGCTGCCGACAGAAGCTTGTCAACCTGTACCTGCGATCGCAACGCAATGCAGATGCCGCGGCTGTCTCCCAGGAACTCAGAGCACTGGCACCAGGGAACCCGGTTTACCACTTGAACGCCGGTGCACTTCTTGCCAATCTCGGGCAACTCGACTCCGCGGAGGAGGCGCTTCGCGAGGGGATAAGGCTGGACCCCAGACAACCCATCGGATACAAGTCCATGGCCCTGCTTCTGATGCATAACCCGGACAAGCTTTCTGAATCCATGGCCGCAGCCCGGAAGCTGGTTGAGATTGAGCCGACGGCCATTAGCTACTACACGCTTTGCCTGGCCTGCGAAACAAACAAGGATTATGCCGGTGCCTGGACGGCCATTGGAAAAGCCCGCGAAATGGACCCCGGAAACGAAGATATCCAGGGAGCGCACAGGCGGCTGCAGGAACGTCCTGCATCTGAACGCGAACAGTCCCGCTAAACGAAACGAAAGACGTTATGAAAGAACCCAGCAACTGCACGGGATCGCACGCATGGCGGACGAACCTTACGCTCTGCGCAGTGGTGCTTATCCTGGCGTGCCTCTGCACCGGCTCGAACAGCGGCGAGCCATGCACGATTCACCTGCGTGACGTGAGCCGCTCATGCGGCATCAAGTTCAACCACACTCACGGCGGCAGCGGCCGGCTCTACGTCTTCGAGCCGATGACAGCCGGACTGGCCTCGTTCGATTACGACAACGATGGCGACATCGACCTCTACTTCCTCAACGGTGCGCCCCTTCCGGGAACAAAGATGAGTGAGCCGCAAGGTAACGCGCTGTATCGCAACGAAGGAAACTGCACCTTCACCGATGTCACGGACAAGGCAGGCGTCGGGGATCAGGGATACGGACTGGGCGTCGCCGTCGCTGATTACGACAACGATGGCGATCAAGACATCTATCTCAACAATTACGGTCCAAACCGGCTCTATCGCAACAACGGCAACGGTACATTCTCCGACGTCACGGCCAGGGCAGGCTTGACCAACGGCAACCGGGTGGGGGCCGGTACCAACTTCCTGGACATGGATGGGGACGGGGATCTCGATTTGTTTGTAGCCAACTACCTGCAGTTTTCGTTCGACGCCCACAAAGTTCGTAAAAAGGCGGGACACAACATCTATCCCGGTCCCAGGGATTACCCGCCTGCACGCAACAACCTGTACCGCAATAACAACGACGGCACATTCAGTGAGGTAAGCACCGGCGCACGAATCAGCGGGTACCCGGGAACCGCCATGGGAACCGTTTGTGCCGATTACGACAATGATGGGGACACCGATGTCTACGTGGCTAACGACGACGAAGCGAACTTTCTGTTCCGGAACGACGGCAGCGGAACATTCGTTGATGCCGGACTCGAATCCGGCGTGGCCCATGATCTTAGCGGCGGCGAGCAATCCAGCATGGGCGTTGCTTGTGGCGACTACGACAACGACGGATGGCTCGACTTCTATGTGACCGGGTACCAGCAGGAATTGGCGCTGCTCTACAAGAATCTCGGCGACGGATTCTTCGAAGACACCACGCGTGTCAGTGGTGCAGGATCCGGCACCTTCCAGCATGTGAATTGGGGCACAGAGTTTGTTGACTTTGACAACGACGGTGATAAGGACCTGTTCGTCGCCTGCGGCCACTTTGAAAAGGACATCCGGAAGTTTGACGACTCGACCAGCTACCAGGTGCGTAATGTCTTACTGATGAATACCGGCGCGGGGAAGTTCGTGAATGTTTCCAGCAGGTGCGGAGACGGATTGGCCGTGGCATCGTCGAGTCGCGGAACGGCCTTCGACGACTTGGACAACGATGGCGACATCGACATCGTGGTTCTGAACTGGCAGCAAACGCCCACGGTACTGCGCAACGATTCAACGAACAAGAACCATTGGATTCAGATTCGTTTGAGCGGCACCAAGACCAACCGGGATGGAATCGGAGCCCGTGTGAAAGTAGTGGCTGGAGACTTGATTCAGATTGACGAGGTCCACAGTGGTCGAGGGTACCAAAGCCATTACGGAACGCGTTTGCATTTCGGCCTGGGCAAGCACGACCGCATTGACCGCATCGAAATATCCTGGATCGGGGGCGGAAAAGATGTCCTGGAAAACATCCGCACCGACCAGCTTGTGATAATCATGGAAGGAAGCTCAGAACCGGCCGGTGGATCGCAGTAGATTGCGGGAAGCGCAAAGAGTTGTGGCGTGAGAACTATAGGGTATGCTTGGATAAAGGATCAGCAATGGCAAAATGGTACAGATTTCGTAGGCAACACAATGGCCGTTCGTCCCGGGCGCATAGAATCGGGCAGCGTCGCGTGTGTGCCCCAACCAGCACTACGGAGATATCCATGATACATATTGAGGCAAAGACGCTGAGAAAAGACACTACCGTCCGGCATTTGTATTTGCCACGGCTATTGGCGACAGTGAGACCTCTTCTTCTCTCGGCATTGCTATTATTGGCGTCCTGTGCGGACCTGACTCCTTCGCATCACCAGGGAGACAAATCCCAGGCAGCGGCCACCCCTCCCCTTGCCCAGGCGTTGGCCGAATTCAACAGGGGAGCGGCGTTGATGGAGCAATACAAGTACTCAGGCGCCGTCACTGCCTTTGAGACGTCACTACGTTTTGCGCCGGACTGGATTGCCGCGCGCTTCAACCTCGGGCTTGCGCGTTTCAATATGCACGGAACGCGCGGAGGGCAGAATAGTCTGGAGGCCGCGCGAGAGACGTTTCAGGCGGTCCTCGCTTCCGATCCCGACCACCTGCCGGCCTCCTTCTGTCTTGGGCTCTACCATCAGCACCTGGGAAGAACCGCCCAGGCGCTGGAGTACTTCCGCAAAGTGTACGAGCGGGACAACAGGGATCCCTACGTTGCCTACAAGTGTGCCGAGACCCTCATAGGCCTCGGGCGTCACGACGAGGGCACCCGGATGCTTGAAAGGGTCATCGAGTTGGATCCCGGCTTCATTTCCGCCGTGTACCGGCTGGCGATCCAATACTCCCGAATGAAGCAACGTGACAAGGCAAAACCCCTTTTCGAGCGCTTCAAGAATCTGCACGACGCCGAACTGGCAGGCGGTTCTTTTACCGTCCAAAAGGTCTACGGCACGGCGGGTAAGTACTACATGGCGCTTGGCGCGGACAGCCTGCCGCTTGAACGTCCGGAGCCTGACAGTATCCCGCGAGTTGTCTTTTCTCCCAATGTCAAGACGCTCGACATTCCTCTACCGGGTTGGAAATGGGGCGGCGGATCGGTGAACTTGCCGGGAATCGCCGCCGGCGATCTCGACGGCGACGGCGACCTCGATATCTGCCTCGCGGCCGGATCCGGCAAAGAGAACACTACAGTGTGGTTGAACAAGGGGTCCGGTAAGTTCTCGGCAGGAGTGCCTGTCGCCGGTAACGGCATTTCGCCTTGCTTCGGAGACGTGGATAATGACGGCGATCTCGACCTCTGGATTGGGAGCGCAGGTTCTGACACCCTGCTCGATAATGACGGAAA
This sequence comes from Kiritimatiellia bacterium, assembly GCA_030744755.1. Taxonomy (GTDB): domain Bacteria; phylum Verrucomicrobiota; class Kiritimatiellia; order UBA8416; family JADHWI01; genus JASLPY01. The sequence goes on from JASLPY010000042.1 coordinate 13,802, forward strand.
GGGGAGATTCAGCAAGGTAGCGTTCTCTGATATCGGCGCTGGAAACCCGCTCACGTCCTGCGCGCGCCTCCTGGACATTGACAGCGACGGGGATCTGGATCTCCTGGCATTTCGGTTCAAGGGCGGTTCGCTTCCGGCCGCCGGGGACCTCACTCCCGGGCCAAGCACCGTCTACATTAACAACCGGGACGGCTCTTTTGCGGACGCAGCAGCGAGGCTCGGCATCGTCCCCGCCAATACGCCAGTCGCTGCCTCCGTGTACGATGATTTTGACAATGACCGTGACATTGACATGGTGATCTTTCCGGCAGGCAAAGGAGAACCGCTTGCGTGGATTAACGATCGCGCCTGGAAGCATCGGATCCTTGACGTGGCAGAGACCGGCATTGACACGCGCGGCACGGTGAGCGCCACCTCCGGTGACCCGGACAGGGACGGGGACCGGGATCTGCTCGTCTTTACCGGAGAAGGCGTCCAGCTCCACGTCAACCTCGGCGGGTTCAGATTCAAGAAAGACCAGGTTTTCGCAGACCGTTGTAGCCGGCTAGGCGGTACGGGTGGACAGTTTGCCGATATCGACAACGACGGCGATATCGATATCGTTATTGCAGACGCCCATCGCCGCGATGGCAGTCGTGGGCCCGCGTTGCTGATCAACGACTGGCCCCGCAACCGCTTTCTCAACGCTGTCGAAATCGACCCGGGTAACCTGCTTGGCGCCATCCGCACTAAGGGAGACGCCAGTTGCGTTGTGGCCGATTTCACCGGCAACGGGAGATGCGACGTGCTGCTGGCTCCATCGGAAGAGCGACCGATGCTGCTGGAGAACGTGACACCGGGCGGAAACTGGATCGAGTTTGATATCCGGGGGGCACTCAGCCCGGACAAGAGGTCACGCTCCAACAAGTCAGCTATCGGCGCACGGGTGGAGGTGAAGAGCGGCTCGGTCTTCCAACAGTTCGTGGTGGGAGCGCCTTCCGGCGCCCTGGCCATGCCGCCGCTGAGGGTGCACGCCGGCCTTGGCAACAACAGCAAGGTTGAGTGGTTGAGGATCATGTGGCCTGACGGGGTGCTGCAGGCCGAGCTGGAACTTCCCGCCAACCAGGTGATGACGATTACCGAACTGCAGCGAAAGACATCCTCATGTCCGGTTCTGTTTGCATGGGACGGCTCGCATTTCCAGTTTGTAGCCGATTTCGGTGGAGTCGGCGGACTCGGATACTGGGTGGCCCCGGACACATATGCCCCGCCCGACCCAACGGAGTACTTGCGATTGCCGAACTTGAAACCACTCAACGGCGAGTATGTTCTGCAGGTACTGGAGAATCTCGAGGAAGTGACCTACCTGGACGAGACCAAGCTGGTAGCAGTCGACCATCCCGAAGGGACAGAAGTCTATCCTCACGAGATGATGGCGATCAGCGTACCGCCGCCGCCTTTTGAAGTCTTCTGCTTCAGGGACTCGATTGAACCGGTGTCCGCCGTCAACCATCGCGGTGAGGACGTCACCGGCCGACTGAAGCGAATCGACCGGCAGTATGCGGGGGCGACAGATCTTGATCCCCGCTTCACGGGAATTGCCGGGGCCCATTATGTGGAGCTTGACTTCGGCGATCGTTTGAACAAATTGGATCCGAAATCCCGCCTGGTTCTTTTCCTGCAGGGCTGGGTTGAATACGGCTACTCGTCGACGGGGTTTGCAGCCAACCAGGCAAGGGTTCGGGCGGAAGCGCCCAGCATCCACGTACGTCGTGGTGACCAATGGGTAGAGCTCTTCCACGAAGCCGGTTACCCAGCGGGCTTGGAGCACATGATGACACTTGATGTGACAGGAAAGATCCTGCCTGGCGACAGGTTGCTTCGCATATCGAGTAACATGGAACTCTACTGGGACCGCATCTTCCTTGCCGTGCATCTTGACGATTCGCAGCTCTCGCTGCAGGAAGTCGCGGCCGCCAGCGCCGACCTTCATTTTCTGGGCTATCCCCGCGAATACTCCCCTGATGGCCATCACCCGAACATTTACGATTATGCAAATATCGACACCGCAGTGGCCTGGAAGTTGATGGACGGCGATTACACCCGTTTTGGCGACGTAGCGGAACTTCTCGAACGGGCCGACGACTGCTTCGTGATCATGGGCCGCGGCGAGGAAGTAACGCTTCGCTTTCCCGCCAAGATCTTCGGCCCCGTGCCCGCGGGTAGAACGCGCACATTCATTTTCAAAACAGATAGCTACTGCAAAGACATGGACCTGTGCACGGCCTATGCCGACACCGTCGAGCCGCTCCCCTTCCATTCCATGAGCGCCTATCCATACCGCCGGAACGAATCCTATCCAGACAATGAGAAGACCAGGGAGTATCGGCGGCGCTTTAACACGCGTCGGGTCCGAACGCATTGAGACTCCTGCAGGATGCGGGGCTGAACATCAGGGCGAGCTGAGGTGAAGAAGGAAAAAGACAGCAGACGTCTGAAACAGAGCGAGGTCGGCTCGTCCCGCAAGCCCGCCAGGATACGGGCCATGCGGCTCCTGCTGATTCTCTTGCCCGTTTGTGCGGTGCTTGTTGCTCTACTGGCAGCGAGGTGTTTCTCACCCCAAGGTACACCCCCGCCCCAGCCACCGGCCGTTTCGCGTAATCCGCCGAAAGCGTCGCCTCGTGCGAAAAAAACAGCCGCAAATGCTGACGCCGCATTTTCAACTCGGGCGCTGGCACAAGCCCTGGAAGAAGACGCTTTTGCGGTCATCGAGCGACTGATGACAGATTTTCCCCGCAGTCCAGCACCGGTCGCACTCATGGGCACGATACATGCCAAATTAGGCAATGTTGAAGAAGCCGTGCGCTGGTGGAATAGATGCCTGGAGATGCAACCACGCCATGCCACCGCCTACTACGAAATAGCCGGCATTTCCCTAAACAAGGGGGAATACGAGGAAGCACTTGATCTGCTGCGGAAGGCGCTGAAGATAAACCCCAGGATGCCGGGCATTCATCATCGTATGGCACTCGCATGGATGGGCCTTGGAAACATGCGAGAAGCCCTTGCTCCGTTGGAGAACGAGATCAAGATCGCGCCCCGGCAGAAACACGTTCACGGCCTCTTGGGAGAGATCTACCTGCAGTTGGGTGAATTCGCCAAGGCGCGCAAGCATTTCGAGACTGCGATCAGGATCCCACCCGACAACCCCCAGACATACTACGGCCTTGCCACAACGCTCACGAGGCTCGGACAAAAGGAGAAGGCCGAAGAATACATGGAGAAGTTCCGTGTATTGAAGGCCAGAAACCGTGCCGCGGCAGCGGCGCTGAAGCGGAACCGTGACGACGTGGCTTCGATGCGCCAACTTGTTTTGTTGACGTACAAGGACGCCGGTTCAGTTTACCACCGCCAGGGGCAGGTGAATGAAGCCCTGAACTGTTGGCAGAAAGCAGCGGACCTCTATCCGAAGGAGACCGGCTGCCGAGTGATGATGGCATCCGTCTATGCACAGAACCGAAGGTACCCGGAGTCTCTACGGATGTACGAGCAGCTCGTCGCGATAGACCCGTGGAACCCCGTTTACCACATGAGAGTGGGGGCGCTGAACGCCCAGATGAATCGGATCGCCGACGCCCTTGCGGCGGTTCAACGTGCCATCGACCTGGAACCCGATGATGTAACTTACCGAAAGCTCTACCAGGAAATCAGGAGTATGAAATAGCATGATGACGAAAGCGACGGGCCTTAGGCGTTGGTTTCTGTTCCACTGTGCCGCCGGACTGACATGGATGTGGACTCTCTCCGCGTCCTGCGCACAGGCCGCCATCAAACTGACCGATGTGACCGCGGAGAGCGGCATCACCTTTAAGCACACAGACGGCAGTTCCGGCAGGCGATACATCGTCGAATACGTGTGCGCAGGACTGGCGCTGTTCGACTACGACGGGGACGGGGACGAGGATGTCTACTTCCTCAACGGAGCGCCTCTTCGCGGGACCATGGCAGAGACGCCACCCGGGAACGCGCTTTTTCGCAACGACGGTGGGTTGAAGTTCACCGACGTCACCGAAGATGCGGGCGTGAGAGACACGGGTTTCGGACTTGGTGTCGCTGCCGGCGATTACGATAACGACGGCGACCTCGATCTTTACCTCAATAATTATGGCCGAAACGTCCTCTATCAGAACAACGGCAACGGCACATTCACGGACGTGACCCGCAAGGCAGGGGTCGGAAACGGGAACCGGGTGGGCGCGGGGGCGAGTTTTCTGGATATCGATAAGGACGGTGACCTGGATCTTTTCGTTGCCAACTACGTCAAGTTCTCCTATGACTCGCACGCCCCCCGTGCCACGCGCGGCTTTCCTACCTATCCGAGCCCGATGGAGTATGCTCCCGATCCTGACACTTTGTACCGCAACGACGGCAGCGGCACGTTTACAGACGTAAGCGAAGAGTCAGGAATCTCCGCATCTGCAGGCTGGGGGATGGGCAGCGTATGCGGCGACTTCGATAATGACGGCGACACGGACATTTTCGTTTCCAACGACGTTGCAGCCAACTTCCTCTACAGGAACGACGGTTCTGGTAAGTTCGAAAGTGCCGGACTTATGGCAGGAGTGGCCTACGACTTTCGCGGTAATGCACAAGGCAGCATGGCGGCGGTGTGCGGAGACTACAACAACGACGGATGGTTGGATATCTACGCCACATCCTATCAGCAGGAATTGGCAGTTCTCTACAAGAACCTTCGCGATGGCTTCTTCCAGGACGTGACCCTCGTAAGCCAGGCAGGTGCAGCAACGCTCGGCAAAGTAACATGGGGCGCCGACTTCGCCGATTTTGACAATGACGGCAATCGTGACATCTTCGTCGCTTGCGGTCACCTGGATGACAATGTCGAACGATTCGACGACACATCGAGCTACCATCAGCAGAACATCCTCCTTGTTAACAAGGGCGACGGAAAATTCGCCAACATCTCAGATGACAGTGGTGAAGGACTGAAGGTGAAGCTCAGCAGCCGAGGGGCGGGCCTCGACGACTTGGACAACGACGGAGACATCGACGTAGTCATACTCAACTCGCGGCGGGAACCGACCATCCTCCGCAATGACTCAACAAACGAGAACCACTGGCTTCAAATCCGCTTACGGGGAGTGAAAACCAACCGCGACGGCGTGGGCGCGCGCGTCAAGGTGACGGCCGGAGGCTTGACCCAGGTTGACGAGGTACACAGCGGTCGAGGGTACCAGAGCCATTACGGAACGCGTCTGCACTTCGGCCTGGGCAAGCGCGACCGCATTGACCGCATTGAAGTGCGCTGGATTGGAGGAGGAACGGATGTCATAGAGAACATCCGCGCCGGCCAGCTTGTGACGATCACCGAAGGAAGCTCAGAACCCGACAAGTGAAGAGCCGCGCTACTTCGAGGACAAATCCCGGCAGATCACCTCTTCCGTTCGTCTCCGTGCACCATGGGCACGAATCGTACGGGAAGATCCTTCACCATGATCACTTTTCCGCGCTTCTTGCGCAGAATCAGTAAGCGCTGATAGCTGCGCCCCGCCGGTAGAATCATGCGGCCACCCTCGGCCAGTTGCTCTACCAGAACCGGCGGCACGTCTTCGGGCGCGCAAGTGACAATAACAACATCGAAGGGAGCTTTCTCCGGCCAACCCTTGTATCCATCACCCGTAAGGACATTCACGTCATAGCCTTCGTTCTTAAGCACCTTACGGGCGTGATCAGCCAGTGCAGGCACAATCTCAATGCTGTATACCTTTGCCCCGAGCTCGGCAAGGACTGCCGCCTGGTATCCGGACCCTGTGCCGATCTCGAGGACCTTATCACCCTTGGCGATCTTCATCTTCTCAGTCATGTAGGCAACGATGAACGGCTGGGAGATCGTCTGTCCGTAACCGATACGCGAAGGGTGATCTCCGTAGGCACTGAACTTTCCTCGGTGTGACTCTGGAATGAACAGGTGGCGCCGCACCTTTGCCATGGCATTGAGCACTTTGCGATCCTCGATGCCATACCTTCGGAGCTGGTCTACCATGGCCCGCCGGCGCTCTGACCAGTCCTCTGGTCCTGCTTCCCTGGCACGGCAACCCGCCGCGAAAAGTACGGTCAGAAGAAAGGTGAATGAGAGTATGCGTGAGGTCTTCATTTTCGCCCCTCCCTTATCCGGATTCAGATGCACCCTCCAGGAAACAAGCTTACGCCCTCAGCGGGCTGCGGTCAATATCGAGCATTGAGGAGCTTTTTGTGTTGTGGGAGTTTTTTTGACAGGATGGGGGATGATTGGAGATGATCTCCAGAAGGGCCTTCGACTGTAGGAACTTCGAGAACTACAGGCTGAGGGTAAGAGTAATGTGTGCCTAGGTGAAATGGGGGGTGCCCCACTTTATGGTGTTGATCCGCTGCGCTTCGAGCGTAGGCTGGAGCCAGCTGTCGGATTCGAACCGACGACCTAGTGATTACAAATCACTTGCTCTGCCGACTGAGCTAAGCTGGCTTTTGCAGTACGCGGGCAGTATCATTAGCCAAAGACGGAAACAGTTTCAAGCCGAAATGAACTGTATTCGGTGCTCAATTGGAGGGAACAGGTAGTGCACTCATTGACGGCAGATGGAATCCTGGTGGCTCACTTCCTGTTTATTGCCTTCGTGCTGGGGGGGCAGGGTTGCATTGTCGTTGGTTACTTCAGGAACTGGCACTGGATACGCAGTTTCTTGTTTCGCGTCTGCCATATCCTGGCCATCGCGGTTGTGATAGCCCAGACCTGGGCAGACAAGCTCTGCCCCCTCACGACCTGGGAGAACGCGCTCCGGAAGACGGCTGGAGAGCCAACCTATACAGAAACATTCGTTCAGCATTGGCTTGGCAGGTTGATCTATTACGATGCCCCCGCGTGGGTATTCACGCTTGTCTATTCGATCTTTGGAGCAGTGGTGCTACTAAGTTGGATATGGATCAAACCTGAGAGAAACCCGTCCGGCAACATACTGATTCCCGAGTCCCGAGGTTAGTCGGAATTTCGTTCTTGCTCACCGATGAGCAATACCATAGAGTTGGCGGCGAGGTAATATGAATACTCAGGTTACAAAGAAGAAGAAACTGACCCTGAAGACCAAAAGGGCTACCCGGCGACCGGTCGATGCCGGTGAGCAAGTTGACGGAGCCGCATCGGCCCCGGCACCAGCGGCAGCGGCAGCGGCAGGAGCAGGAAGAGGCAAGGTAGACAGCAGTTATCACAAGATAGGGGCAATCTTTGCCATCCTCGCCACTCTGATCTTCATAGGTCTGATCGCACTACAGGTTCTCGAGTGGTTGTACTATGACGGTGCCCTGCCACAGGGTCCAGTGTTCGTCCGACGCGCCTCTGTAACGGGAAGCTGAGAAGGATCGTCATCTTTCACGAGGCAACCCGCTTAGCTCTGCGGCCTCTTATGCAAACCACCAAAACTCGCCTTATTCACGATCTCGGTCTGGACAACCTTACCGACTACTGCAAGTCCGAAAACTGGCAGGCTTTCCGTGCCAAACAAATCTGGCGCTGGCTCTACGTACAGCAGGCGACAGAATGGGACAGCATGACGAACATCCCCGCCGAGATCAGGGAACAGCTGGCATCAGTTTTCCAACTCAACGCGGTAAGCGCAGACAGCGTTGAGACCGGCACCGACACTACGAGGAAGATCCTTGCCGAACTGACCGATGGGGACAGCGTGGAAGAAGTCCTGATCCCGGCAGGCCCGCGGCGAACCGTTTGCATATCCAGCCAGGTGGGCTGCAAGTTTGCCTGTACGTTCTGCGCCAGTGGACAGGCGGGTTTCCACCGCAACCTTTCGGCGGGCGAGATGGCAGGGCAAGTGCTGCTGGCCGCGAGGGCTTTCGGAGACAACCCCACCAACGTGGTCTACATGGGAATAGGTGAACCGTTCGACAATTACGATGCCGTCCTCAAATCCGTACGCATCATAAACCATCCGGAAGGACTTGGCATTGGAGCGCGACGCATTACGATCAGCACCTGCGGGCTGATCCCCGAGATAACCAGGCTTAGCGGCGAAGGCATACAGGTCGAACTTTCTGTATCGCTCCACGCGCCAGACGAAGCGTTGCGTTCAAAGCTGATGCCCATCAACAAACGCTATCCTATAAAGGAGCTCCTTCCGGCCTGCCGCGAATACACCAGGACAACCGGAAGAATAGTAACCTTCGAGTACACGCTTATCCGCAGCGTCAATGACTCGGAAGACCAGGCCAGGGGACTTGCGAGACTTCTGGCCCCACTTAAATGCCGGGTGAACCTGATTCCTCTGAGCCCGGTCGATGAATTCAGTGGACGTTCGTCGGAACAGAACACGGCCGACATGTTCATGGAGAAACTGGCCGATGAAGGAATCAACGCAACCGCACGTCAATCACGCGGAGGCAGCGTCAACGCGGCCTGTGGCCAACTGCGGTTTGGCGGGAAGGAAGCAGGGACTACTGATGGCAGCTAATTCACGGGATGCAGCAGCGGGCATCGTCGAGCGATGGCTGCTGACAAAAGATTTTCCTGACCGCCTGATTCCCCCGGACATCCCCGACCGGCCATTCGTCATGGAGGTGGTGTACGGCGTAACGAAATGGAGGCGCTTACTGGAGTGGGTCGTCGACCAGTTCGTTCAGCGAACCCCCGACGAAAACGTCATGTCCTTTCTGCTCGTGGGTATCTACCAGTTGCTGATCATGGACACGGTTGCCGATCACGCTGCCATCTATGAAACGGTGGAGGCAGCAAAGGGGCGCGGTTGCCCGGCTGGTTTTGTTAACGGGGTGTTGAGATCGGTTCTGCGCAAGAGGGAGGCAATCAAACGGGATGCGTCGGAACTGTCGCCGGCAATTGCGACATCACATCCAGACATCCTCATCAGGCGCTGGACGCCAACGCATGGCATAATTGCAACCAGGGAGCTTTGCGACTGGAACAACGAGCGTGCCCGGGTAACAATATCCCCAAACCCACTAAAAACGACGCACGAGAAGCTGCTCCTTGAACTTCGGAACGCCGGCATCGAAGCTCTACCCCACCCTTATTGTCCCGAGGCCAGCATCATCATCCCGCGAGGCATTCGTGTCACGAAGATACCGGGATACGAAGAAGGGCATTTCACTGTCCAGGATGCATCAACCCACATGGCTATCGGCCTTTTGAATGCGCTCCCCGGCGAACACATCCTCGACGCCTGCGCTGCGCCGGGCGGCAAAACGACTCTTATTGCCTGGCAAATGAGGGACGAGGGCCGCGTAGTGGCGATGGATCTGCACAAGGACCGTCTACCGCGCCTCGCAGAGAACGTGGAAAGAATGGGTCTCAATTCAGTTGAAATCCTGTGCGGCGATGCCTCCAGAGAGGAGGATTTGAGGTCCGCGGCAGGCAACGAATTGTTTGACCGGATCCTACTTGATATGCCATGCTCAAACACAGGCGTGTTGCAACGCAGGCCGGATGCAAGGTGGCGATTCTCGGAGGGGCGGTTAAAAGGGCTCGCACGCACCCAGGCGAAGATCCTGGATGCTGTTGCCCGCGTGCTGGCACCGGGAGGAACCATCGTATACAGCACCTGTAGCCTTGAACCGGAAGAAAACGGGCAACTCGTCAAATCGTGGTTGAAAAAGAACCGCAGTTTTAGATTGCTCGAGAAGAAGCAACTGTTTCCGCCCGAATCGCGCACGGACGGAGCTTTTGCCGCTGCGCTGAAGAAACAAGAACAATGAAAATAGTTTGCTCATCGACCATGCCTTTCGTGGAGGAGGCTTTCAGCACCCTGGGCGAAACCGTCGTTCTCGAGGGCCGTGAAATAACCGCCGATGACGTACGAGACGCGGAACTCATGGCAATTCGCTCCACCACGAAGGTCAACAGCAAACTCCTGGATGGAAGCCCGGTGCGCTTCATCGGCACCGCCACGATAGGCACCGACCATCTGGACATTCCTTACATGGAAGATAACAACATCCACTGGTGTTACTCGCCCGGATGCAACGCAAACAGCGTGGCAGAGTATATCACAAGCGCTCTGCTCTGGATCGCGCAGAAAGGACAGTTCAGACTCAGGGGCAAAACCCTGGGGGTAGTCGGGGTGGGAAACGTCGGCAGCCGTGTTGTGAGCAGGGGCAGGACTCTTGGAATGCAAGTGCTGCAGAACGATCCTCCCAGGCAGCGGTGCGAGCCGGAGAACGAATCTCTCTTCGTATCCATGGATCACCTCCTTGAAGAATCCGACATAGTAACCATGCACGTTCCCCTCACGCGTGGGGGGCATGATCCCACCTGCCAGATGGCGGAGAACGAGTTCATGGCCTCGATGAAGCCGGGTGCCGTTTTCATCAACGCGGCCCGCGGACCAATCCTGAACAGTACCGCACTCCTGGCCGCTATGGATAACGGAACTGTTGAGCATGCCATCATCGATACTTGGGAAGGGGAACCTGAATACCGCACGGATCTTCTGGATGCGATTGACATCGGAACGCCACACATCGCAGGGTATTCATTCGAAGGAAAGGTTGCGGGCACCATGATGGTATACGAAGAGGCTTGCCGCTTTCTCGGTGTCGAGCCTAGTTGGAACCCTGAAGCGTCCATGCCTCCGCCGGAAGTCCCCGTCATAGACGTCGACTGCCGGGGAAAGAGTTTCGAGGAGATTCTCTGGGATATAGTAAGACGGGTTTACGACATCCGGAGAGACGACGCTGATATGCGAAAGAAAACCTGTTTGGAAGCCCGGCGAGCGGAGCATTTTGACAGTCTCCGCAAGGGCTATCACATGAGGCGCGAGTTCCGTTACACCTCGGTAACACTGAAGAACGCGCCCGAGGGTCTTGCCAACACGGTTGCAGCGCTTGGTTTTCAGGTTGCTGACTAACTGCTTGAAGTTCCCGGAGCACTTTCGTACTTTATCCCGCATTTGTGTGCAAAACGAACAGAGGAAAGAAGCAGGTACAATGAGCAAAACATACAATATTGCTGTCATAGGTGGAGACGGAACGGGACCAGAGGTGGCACAGGAAGCGGTAAAAGTACTGCTGGCAGCTGCCGCAAAACATGATTTCTCCCTGGAATTCACAGATTTCGACTTCGGTGGCGAGCGCTACCTGGAAACAGGTGAAGCGCTTCCCGACTCCGCGTCAGACGAGATGCGCACATTTGATTCGATACTGCTTGGCGCAATAGGCCATCCCGACGTAAAGCCCGGCATCCTGGAAAAGGGCATTCTGCTTCGCCTGCGTTTCGAGCTGGACCAATACATCAACCTGCGTCCCGTGAAACTCTTTCCCGGTGTTGAAACGCCTATAAAGGACAAGGGGCCAGCGGAAATCGACTACGTGGTGGTTCGCGAGAACAGCGGCGGTCTCTACACAGGTACAGGCGGGTTTTCCATGAAGGGAACCGAGCACGAGGTCGCGGTACAGAGTATGGTCTACACGTATCACCAGGTGGCCCGCTGCCTGAAATATGCGTACGAGTATGCGGCCAAACGCGGCAAGAAGTCTCGCGGCGTGGGCAGCGAGAACACGCTCGGCCTTTGCGGTAAGACCAACGTGCTCACCTATGCTTACGACCTCTGGGAACGCGTCTTCATTCAAATGGGCGAAAAAGAGTACCCGGACATCCGTCGTGACTACTACCATGTTGATGCCACGTGCATGTGGATGGTCAAGAATCCTGAGTGGTTCGACGTCCTCGTGACGGGCAACATGTTCGGTGACATTATCACCGACCTCGGAGCCATGACACAGGGCGGCATGGGTATAGCCGCGGGCGGCAACATCAATCCCGACGGCGTCAGCATGTTTGAGCCGATCGGCGGATCAGCGCCCAAGTACACCGGCCAGAACGTCATCAACCCGCTGGCGGCAATCTGCGCGGGAGCGATGATGCTCGACACCCTTGGAGAAACTGAGGCAGCGGCAGCCATAGAAACTGCCGTGGCCGACGTCACGGGGACAAAACTCGAAGGCATGGCAGCCGGCAGAATGGGATATGGAACAACGGAGGTCGGAGACCTGGTAGCAGACCATTTTTAGAGCATTCAAGCGGTGTGGCCGCTTCAGGCGGCGACTCCCACAACCCGGCAGAGATTTGTAATGAGCGAATATAGCGTTGGTATAGTTGGTATAGGCGCGGTTGGCACCGAGATGGTCAGGGTTCTCCGGGAACGCAAGTTCCCCATCCGCGAACTCAGGGTAATGGCGCGTTCGGAGCGTGACGAAGAAGTGGCCGGAGAAACCGTCCACGTTGTTCCGGCCGAACCGGATGCTTTCGACGGGCTTGACTTCGCGTTCTTCGCAGGAACTGAAGGCTCCAAGGGCGCATCACAGGTATTGGGCTGGGAAGCCGTAAAGCGCGGTGTCAAAGTCGTAGACAACGGCGACGACTTCCGCATGGACGACCGGGTACCACTGGTCATTCCCGAGATCAATCCCGAGGCCCTTGACAGTCACCAGGGATTCATAGCCAACCCTAACTGCAGCACGATCATCGCACTTATGGCGCTAGGTCCGTTGCACAGGGCTGCCGGTATCAGGCGTTTTGTTGCCTCTACCTACCAGGCCGTGTCGGGAACCGGACGCTCGGCAATTGCCGAGCTCGAGAGCCAGGTAAGGAGTTACGTGGCGGGAGAGAAGCCGCCGGTCGACACCTATGCGCACCAGATCGCATTCAACGTGTTACCGGAAATCGGCAGCCAGAAACCACAGCTTCCGGGTTACACCAGCGAGGAAGCCAAGATGCTCTTCGAAACAAGGAAAGTCCTGGGCAGCGACAGCATTAAGGTTTCCACCACTTGTGTACGGGTTCCCGTGTTCAATGGGCACTCGGAGGCTATCAACGTGGAATTCGACCGTCCGGTAAGTCCGGAAGAGGCACGCGAGATCCTGTCGGCTGCACCGGGAGTAAAAGTAGTCGACAATCCCGGCGATCACCTCTACCCGCTACCAATCGATGTCAGCGGCACGGATGACGTGTCCGTCGGAAGGATTCGCCCCGACGACAGCACCGAGAACGGTCTGGCGCTGTTCGTGGCCGGAGACAACATCCGCAAGGGCGCGGCACTAAACGCCGTCCAGATCGCCGAAGAAATGATCAGGCGCGGCTGCTAGAGCATAGAATCAACGTCCAACGTCCAACGCCCAACAACCAACATCCAAGTGGGAATGTATGAGCTCTGGCACTCTCTTTCCACCCAACTTGGGCGGTTATATGCGGAATCTTCTGCAAATTCGCTCATGGGCTCGGAGATAACGCAGAAATCTACATCTGGAACCCAGAAAGAGAGATTAAGGAAAAAGATTAAGGCGAAAGATTAGGGTTTGCATGGCTGTCTCGTCCTTAATCTTTCGCCATAATCTTTGGCCCTAATCTTCCCCTCTCTGACGCTCGGTCGCTCCTATGACTTTGGAATTATCGAAATTGCAGAACTTCTCGGACACAACCACTTGGGCGTTGGTTGTTGGGCGTTGGACGTTGGGCGTTGATTCCCCTAAAATCCTTCTCCGGACAATCCCGGTATATACGGGCTGCCTTCCCAGGACTGGGGAGCGTTCCAGGGCATATCGGAATCGGTGGTGGCGCAGCCTGCGGCAAACAGCGTCAAGCAGATCAGCAGGGCGCCAGTCAGCATTACTGCCTTTGCGCCGTATTCTTCATGGTTGCCCGGTCTGAACATTTCCTGCTCCCCGCTGACTCCAGGTTGCGAAAAGGCGGCCTATATCAGCCGCCCTTTCACTTCTGAGAGTTACGCAGTTTCCGAAAAGCCTAGTAGAATATGATATCACCCTTCTTAATGGGCTCCTGCTGCCACTGGGTAAGAATATCCGCTACACCGAGGTTCTTGTCCCTCTTTATCTGGACAAGCCTCACCTTGGTGACAAACGTATCGCTGCCATCGCCGCGCTTGACCATAAGCTCAACCTGCGGTAATGCACCGGATCTGTCATCACCGGTGAGCTCCTTTACGAACTCTTCGCTAAGCTGGAGGATAACGAAGTTCCAGTCAGGATTGACCTGGGCAACTCTTCCCTTTTCGCCGGGGTCAACTGCCACGTAGTCCTGAACAACATCTCGAATCTCCGAGCCGCGCCGGGCGATATTCTTCTTGTAGTCCTCAATAGTCTTCTCGAGTCTCTTTATGGCAACCGCCATGGTGGCCTTTTCTTCCTCGAGCACCTGGATATCATTTTCTTTCTGCCGGATCTCGTCCTTGAGCTCGCGAATCTGCTCTTCAAGCATTGCGATCTGGCCCTGCAGGTCGCTGATTCTCTGCTCGAGCTGGGCGATCTGGCTCAGCAGGCTAGTGATTCGCGCCATCTTCTCACGCGCCAGCTTCTTGTTGCTGTTAAGATCGTTGATCGTGGCAAGGAGTTCTTCGCGGAGTTCGCGCAACTGCTGACGGGTGTCGTTCAACAGGTTGTACTGGTTCTCGGCCTTGGCCAGAACGTCCTCAAGCAGGTCGTGCATCGTGCCGTCACCCGTGGTCATCGGATAGCCTGTCCGCGGGTCGCGGACCACCTTGCCTTCTACCTCGTCATACAGATAGTAGGTCATGAGCACGTCACGCCTCTTGTTCAGATCAAGAGTCGGGATGGGATTGCCATCAAGCTCCTGTTCCTCCAACTGGTAGGCATAGTTCTCCCAGAAAGCTGCCAGATCAGGAGTGTCGAGGACCTCGTCGGTCACTTCCGCGATATCTCTTTCAACATCCGGTGCTTCCGGAGCTGCGGATTCGACCTGCTCTGATTCAATAACCTTACCTATTTTTATAAGGTATTCCTCAAGCATCTGCGTGCGTCCCTTGATCAGCTCCCTTTTCTGAAAGAGCAGGATGCCCAGAACAAGTGATGCAATGCTGAGCAAAAGAAGGAATATAACAAAGACTCTTAACGCTTTACCCATGTTGTTGTCCTCAATGAATATGGCGCGGCCACGCCAAACCGTAGTTGTTAGCAACATCGGCACTTTGGCCCAAAAGTATTCCATTGTCAAACGAAAGTTCGAGATTGGGAATTCGCATTGCAGCGCGAATCCTTATCGTTGATGGTTGGCGGTTGATAGTTGATGAGAAAATCAGGAAAAGATGCATGGCTGATAGCTTCAGTTTCATGTGAAAACCGGGGTTCTTTGCAGATGTCACAGTTGCCAGCCTTCACACATGCTCACGCACTCACCCACAGACTGCTCACTCGTTTTCTCCTATTAAATCGTCTCGGACAGACGTTCAGTTTATAGAGGGCCGCAGAAATAAGTTGACGCTTTTCGAACGCTAACTATAGTGATTTACATGCATATAAATCTTCGAAACAAACTACTTCGGATCAGCGCTTCCATTGCAACCATTCTAGCGTTGATGGCTTTTTCCGCAACCAATGCCCATGCCCAGGGCTCTTCCGACCCCAGGGCCAGGGCTATGCAGGAAGAAATCCGCTATATAAGGGGGCTGCAGCAGTGGGGCCTGATGGATTACGCGGATATCGTCATTAACAGACTTAAGACGAAGTACCCTGAAATTGCCAACGAGATCAAGGTGATGGAGCTTCGGGGCCTTCTGTCGATCGGCGAGTTTGATAAGGTCAAATCAATAATCAAGAGAGAGCCGAATCAAAGGGGCGAAGGTGTCTGGGCAATGAAAACAGCCCTTGCCGACGGATACTATGCCTGGGGCAAGTATGCCGAGGCACAGGAGATATACGACGGATTCTTTGCCAAGTACAAAAGCGGACCGCCTGCCAGCCTTAACAAGTTCTACATTGAGGCCGCCTATAAATACGCGCAGATGCTGCTGCTTATGGGAAACGAGTCCCAGGCCATAAACGCTTATGACCTTGTCCTGAAAGCCAAGCTGGACCGGCATATTGAACGCCAGGTGCTGTCGGAGATGGCCGAGGTCATGCTGAAGGTTGCAGAATCATCGCCGGCAAGGCGCCCTCAGCTTTTTGCGAGGGTCAAGAAAATCACCGACAAGATTCTCTGGGTACAGGATCTCTGGTTCGGAAAGGCAATAGTCTATCTTGCACATATGAACATGATGCAGGGTGACCTGAAAGCCGCCAACGCGCTTATCGAAGACTACCAGCCCCAATTGAAGGGAATCCACGACACACTGGTGGAGCAATCCACGCCCGACGAGGATCTCACGCGCCTGAGCCCCATCGCCCAGTGCCGCTACCTTCTCGGCGTAATGCTGCACGACGAGGCAAAGAAGCTTCTTAAGAGCGGCGGATCGAGGGATAGAATCGTGGAACTGCTGGCCGGAAAAGAGACCGGAGGAAAGACCAAGAGCGGAAGGCCAAAACGCAGCGCCGGCGCCCTCCACCACTTCCTCAATGTTTTTATCCGCTTCCCCAGCACCCAGTGGGCTCCCCAGGCAGGTGTCCGCGCCCGGGAAATTGAAGAAACGCTCAAGAAGGAATTCGGGGCAAAGATCAAGACGAAAGTAACCGAAGAGCAGATGGACGAGGTGAGGCGTTACCAGTTCCAGCACGCCAGGTCCGAGTTCAACCAGCAGCAGTTTCAGAAGGCCGTCGACAGCTACGTAGATGTTCTCACCCTCTTCCCCGAAGGAGAAACATCCGTGGCGGCGATCAGTGAGCTTTGCCAGTCCTATGTTGAACTGGGCGAAGAACTCTTCGCAGACATGACGGCATCCTACCTGGCCGAGCGTTTCGCCGGAAACAAGGAACTGATGGTCAAGGGCGGTGACCAGGTACTGAAGCTTGCCATGTACTGCGGCGACCGCAACATGATGGATAAGAGGGACAAGTTCCATGACCTCTACTTTGAAAACTACAAGGATCATCCACGTGTCGCCGGTATGCTCTTCATGTTCGGAGACGAGCGCTTCAACCAGGAAGACTACGAGGGCGCCCTCAAGTATTTCGGCCAGATAACCGAAGAGTATCCTGACTCCCCTGCCGTACTGAACGCGGCAAGCAAGACGGCCTACTCCTATTCCAAAATGGAGAACTACACCAACGAGGTGAAGTCGCTGAAGGCATTCATTACCATGCTTGAGAAAGAGGAGAACCCTGGTCACATGCTCATAAGCGCCAGGTTCAGGCTTGCATATGCCTACAAGCAGCTCGGCCAGAAATTCCTGCCGTCCGCGTACAACCGGTACAGCGAGCTGATAAAGATGCTGCAGGACAAGACAAAGACCTACTACAGATCCAAGGACGAGCAGGAGGCAAACCTGAAGATCCTGGAGGGTGCGTTATTCTACAGGGCGTTGTGCATCTCGTCCCTGAAAACGCCTGAGGATAAGGTACCCGCTTACCGGACCAAGGCCGTCGAGTCACTCAACGCCCTCGTTAAGGAGTTTCCCAAGTCGCAGTTCGCACCCTCCGCCCTCAGTCAGATAGGTACGCTTCACATGCTGCTCGAGCAACCGGAGGAAGCGGAAGAGGCCCTTGGGCGGCTTCAGAAGGAGTACGCGAAGAGCGAAGAGGCCAAGAATTCACTCTTCCTGCTGGGAAAGAGCCTTCTTGAGCTTGGCTATCGTAGAAAAGGCATCGAAGTATTCAAAAAGATGTTTGAAGGCAAAGGCCAATACTCCTCGGCCCAGCTTCTCACGACGGGCAAGGAACTTATCAAGGCGGAAGAATACGAGCTGGCCCTGCAGGCCTTCCAGCGCGTCTTGAAGATGGAAAAGAACCGAATTGCCCTGGAACCCGCAATGCTTGGGAGGGGGCAGGCGCTACTTGCTATGAACAAGGCAGCGGATGCGGTAAAGGTCCTTTCGGACATGCTCGGAAAGTATCCCAACAGCGGTTACACAGTGCCGGCCTGCCTGGCACTGAGCCAGGGTTATGCAGAACTCGGCATGATCGAGACCGACAACGACCAGCGCTACCTGTACTTCAACGACGCCGTGAAGGCCATGAACCGGGCCAAGAAGTTCGAAAAGGATCCCGCCGGGCGTGAAAAGCTCAACATTGGCGTAGCCAGGATTTACACGAGAAAGGCGAAAGCGGAAGAAAAATTCGGAACGCCGGAAGCCGTCAGGGAGGCCAAGGGCTTTGCCGTTGCCACCTACCAGATCATCATTTCACTGGCAGACCCGAGGAATCCAGCGGTTCGTGAGCATATTGGGACCTCCTACGTCGAATGCATACCCCTTATGATCGACATTGAGAAATATGCAGAGGCCAAGCAGGACGCCAAGAAGTACATAGAGCTTTACCCGCGCGGCAAGCACTTGAGCGACGTGCGCAAGATGCTTACGCGGGCCAACATCAAGATGTCTACGAGCGGCACTCCCGAAGTAGAAGAAGCCGAAAAACCAGCACCTCCGGCAGAAGAAAGCGTGCCACCTGAGACGGCAAAGCCGGCTGGTGCAGGAGAGGGAGAACCGAAAGCTGAACCCGAAACAGAAGATAACACAGCAAAAGAGCCGGCTGCGGCAGCCGGCACCAG
Organism: Kiritimatiellia bacterium; assembly: GCA_030744755.1. Taxonomy (GTDB): domain Bacteria; phylum Verrucomicrobiota; class Kiritimatiellia; order UBA8416; family JADHWI01; genus JASLPY01. The sequence continues at coordinate 32,250 of JASLPY010000042.1, forward strand.
CAGTTGATACCGTTCCAGGAGAACAATGATGAGAAAAAGAACTACCGGACACGCACTCGTATTGAAGACGGCAGCATACGCGCTGACTGCCCTTCTGATCGCATCGCAATGGGCAGCGGCTGTACAGGGCACAATTGTGACCACCGCAAGAGCCAGGCTCAAGGGTGAGATAAGATGGCTGGGTGCTTCGAGGGCCTATGAGATATCCGACGGGAACATTGGAAAGCAGGTTTCTCTGTCACAGGTTTCCCGCATTATCGTGCCGAAACCAGCCGACCTGGATAAAGCAGCCCAGATGGTAGCGGCCGGCCGGCATGCCCAGGCAGTGCCAGCCCTCAAGAGTATCATCGAAAAATACCAGATGCTGGAGTGGGACATACCTGCATCGCGATGGCTTGCGGAAGCCTATCTAAACCTCGGCAAGGTCTCCGAGGCAGAAGACATGTGCAATAAGGTCTTCAGACAGAACCCCGCCGCAAAGACTTCCGGCGATCTTGCAGGTGTTTACTGGGACGTTCTTCTGAAAGCGGGCAAGCAGGCGAAACTCAACATGGTCCTCAAGGACGCAATAAAAGAAGGCGGGCGCGAAGTTGCAGCCGTGGCGCAAGTAAAGAGAGCCGATATGGCCAAGGCAAAAGGAGACGTCAAGGACGCCCTGATCGACGGTTACCTGAGAACGGCAATACTTTTCCGCGACGTCAAGTCGATCCAGCCCGAAGCCCTTTTCAAAGCAGGCCAGTGCTTGCAGCAGCTCGGACAGGCGTCTCACGCGGAGAAAATGCGAAAGAGACTGCTTGATCAATACCCGACGAGCAAATATGCAGCGCAGCTGCGTGCAGGAGGTTGATTTCCGGCTGTTTTGAAGGTCTGGCTGAAATAAAGTGACATTGTGTGTCTTTTTTGGGTTTTCAGACACCTTGAGATTGTGATACACGGTAGGGCTCTAATTGATTAGCAGTGCGTTTAAATTTCATGTCACGCACAGAAAGCCGGGGTCGAGTAAGCGATCCCACACTGCGTGGCAGTGTCATCTCATATTGCGAGCATAAGAAGGGAGCAACACAACAATGAAGAAGCTGATTCTGTTCTTGGCACTCATCTCACTGGCGTTTGTAATGATACCGGCGACGGCGACATTCGCCCAGGAGCCCGCTGCTGACAGTGGTGCCGGTGGTCTTGTAGCCGCAGAAAGCGCCCAATCCGCACCCCCCGTGCAGTCAGGCAGCTTCTTTACAGTTGTTGCAAAATCAGGCGCTCTCGGAATCCTACTCTGGCTGTCGATCTTTGCAGCGGCAGGCTTTTCCGTATACTTTACCGTCGACTGCGCAATCACCGTCCGCGTCAAGAGAATCATGCCCGAAGAACTTATCGAGAACGTTACAGCCTCCATGCAGGAAGGCGACGTTCTGAAAGCTCTTGAGAACTGCGAGAACGAGCCGGGACCGCTGGCCAACGTGCTCACAGCGGGCTTCAGCCACGTTGAAGAGGGCTATGACGTGATCCAGGAAGCCATTACGACAGCCGCCGATCTTGAGACCGAGCGCATCATGCAGAAACTCACATGGCTCTCCGTTGTGGGCAACATTGCTCCGATGCTTGGACTGCTTGGTACCGTACAAGGTATGATTCGCGCATTCGCAAACCTGGCAGGCGGCGCACCGGACATCGGCGCCCTCGCCTTGAATATTTCACAGGCCCTCTTCACAACGGCAGCCGGCCTCACAATCGCCGTACCCTGTGTGGCGGTGTACTACACCTTCCGTAACAATGCCAACACTCTGATTCTGCGAATGGAAGCCATGACCCTCGAGTTGATCAAGGATCTCAGGAATGTCGAAGTAGTCGAGGAATAGGGAAACCTGGCGTACTTCAAAGGAGATCGGTGATGATCAGATATAAAAAGAAGGTTAGCGAGTACAGTGCTGGATGCGAAATAGACATGACGCCTATGATCGACGTCGTGTTTCAGCTCATCATCTTCTTTATCGTCACGATCAACATGGAGCAGAACTACAAGAAAGAGATTGTCCTTGAGGACGCCAAGAACGCTCCCGTAATCAAGAACCCGCATCCCATGACCCTTGTAATCGAGGTGGACAAGCGTGGCTGGATATCGCTGCACGGCGCACAGGTTACTACAACACAGCTTCGGGCATTGGTTCAGCGGAGATACAACTCAGTCGGTGAGTTCCCTGTCCTGATCCGAGGTGACAGGGACGCAAGGCACAAAGATATCCGCAAGGTAATGGATATCTGTTCGGGTGTGGGGTTGTGGAAAATCAACTTCGCGGCAGTAAAAGAGCGCAAAACGTAACGGCCAGGATGCAGGTAGCAGCAGGATAGCTTTATGAAGAAGAGCAAGTTGAGAAAGGGTGAAGCGGCAAAGCTGGAAATGACACCCATGATTGACGTGGTGTTCCAGTTGCTGATCTTCTTTATCGTCACTCTGAAACAGGAAGATATCCTTTCCCACCTTGACGTATGGCGCCCTGCGCCTGATTCGCGTCCGCCCCCGGAGACGCCGGAAGATCTCCTGACGATCACCATCTACAAAGACGGATACGTACTCAAGGGCCGCAGGGTGTCTTTGCAGGAACTCGACCGGCAGCTTACGCGCCTGGCGGGCTTCAGCAAGAGCATTTCAGTGATTATAAAGTGCACCGCGGACTCCCCACACAAGCACCTCGTCAGGGTCCTGGACGTCTGCGCCAAGTGCGATCTCAGGAATCTTTCTGTGTTCAGCATGTAAAATGCCGGTAATTTGCGTTACGGCCTAATATACCATACTTATCGAACGTTTTAACTCTTGGACAGGATGATACTGCCCGAAACTGTATTGTAGATACGTACCGAAAGGAAATTCCGGATGAACGAGGAATTCGAACACCTTGAAGAGCTTGAAGAGGTTCGCGAACTCAACCCCGAACACTCCCTGATGGACTTGTTCGAGAAGCTAACCTTCTTTGAACGAATCGACAAGATCAAGTTCGGACTGAAGCAGGACAAGGAAACGGGCGATTACAAATGGGCCAAGTTTGAGCTCAAAAGATTGATGTCTCCTGTTGCCGGCGTCGTTGCACCAATGATCATCCTGCTCCTCCTGGTCACCTTTGCGAAGTTCGGCGCAGGTACCGACAGGGAATACGAAGTGCAGATCGTTGACCCCGAGGAGACTCCGGATCTCGAGAAGATTGAAGAGATCATCGAAGAGCCGCCCGAGCCGCCTGAGCCCGTGGAGATGGATTTTACGCAGGAACCCGTGCTCACGGATACCCCCACCCCCACCCCGCCGACCGATTTCAGCCCTCAACCCGCTGAATTTGACTCTGTGGCCATAGTGAAGAGCCCGGTGATAATGAGAGGCATCTACGGCAGCCGGAGTCCGGGAAACCGCGGCAGTGCGCTTGCGCGTTTTGGAGGTATGGGTACCGAGGGTGCAGTTCTAAGGGCTTTGAGATGGCTGAAAACCGAGCAGGAGAGTGACGGTTCATGGCAGAAGAACAAGCCGGCCATGACAGCCCTTGCCATCCTGACCTACCTGGCTCACGGCGACACGCCGGCTTCGGAGGAATTCGGGTACACTGTTGAGAAAGCTCTCAAGTTCCTTGTCGACAGCCAAAAAGGTAACGGACACTTCAACGGCGCGGACGGTCACGATTATACTCAGCCGATAGCAGCCTATGCGCTCGCCGAGGCTTACGGCCTAACACGGGTTCCACACCTGAAGTACGCCGCAGAAAAGGCTATAAACCAAATCATAAAGGGACAGAACCCAAGTGGTGGCTTCAACTACAACCTCAAGCCAACCACCCGTGACGACACATCGTACATGGCCTGGTGTGTTCAGGCGCTAAAGGCCGCAAAGATGGCCCATCTCGACAACGAAGGGCTGGAAGCCTGCATGACCAGGGCCATCGCAGGATTCCAGAAGAACTACGGCGATGGAGGCGGGTACGGCGGTTTCGGATACACTGGTCCTGGCAGTGGCGGCAAAGGCCTGTCGGGTGCCGGCGTACTGTGTCTTCAGTTCCTCGGTGCTTCTAAATCAAGAGAGTGTATCGGTGGACTGGCAGGTCTGGAACAATCGAGATTCTCCTGGGCCAACATCGATGCCGGCTGGGCCAAGTCGCCCCTGTACTACTGGTATTACACCACGCAGGCCAAGTTCCATCACGGTGGTGCAACCTGGAACAACTGGAACGCGCAGTTTTCGGGGACACTCGTAAAGGAACAGGATGTGATTTCGAAGGAACAAAGCGGATACACCGACCATCTTGGCCAGGCGCACGCAATTGGCTACTGGGACTCCCCCGCCGCGGGCGAGCATACCGGCGGAAACGGTCGCGTGATGGACACCATGCTCTGTACCCTCATGCTGGAGGTCTACTACCGCTACCTGCCAACCTTCCAGACTCCAAAAGCAGAGGAACAGGCAGCTATCGAGGAAGATGACGATAACGTAGATATCGATATTGATATCTGAGAGTCAACGCCCAACGTCGTGCGTGACGGGCGCGGCTATTGACGCGTACCGTCCACGCATCTTGTTGGCGACCCCGTCGGCTTCTTGGTTCCCGTCTGCGCTTCCCCACTCGTCAACCGTTCTCGTCGCCGTTCTCGTCAACCGACTCTACTTCTGTCCGGTCAACGATAGCGGCGACGAGAACGGATCACGATTCCCTCCGGTCGTTCCATTCTCTCTCCTCGCGCCAACAACCAACGTCCAAGTGGGAATGTAAGAGCTTCCGCACTCTCTTTCCTCCCAACTTGGACGTTGGTTGTTGGGCGTTGGACGTTGGGCGTTCAAAAGCCCCATATCGCCCTACATTCAGCACCATCTTTGTTCGACATCCTAAACCTATCTCTCTATCCTGACCCCATGGTCGAAGATACACATATACGCGTCCTTCCCACGCATGTAGCCAACAAGATTGCCGCGGGCGAAGTCGTCGACCGCCCCGCTTCCGTGGCCAAGGAACTTATCGAGAATTCCTTCGATGCTGAAGCAACCCAGGTAGACGTTGAAGTATCCGCAGGCGGAAGAAAACTTGTTACTGTGAGCGACAACGGTGTCGGCATGGGCCGCGATGATGCCCTGTTGTCGGTGGAACGCCAGGCAACCAGTAAGATTCGCGATGTTGACGACATTGAGCATATTGCAACACTGGGTTTCCGTGGAGAAGCCCTTGCTGCAATAGCCTCGGTGGCGCGCTTCAGGCTTGTTACCTGCCGCAGGGAAGACGATGCGGGTACGGAGGTCACCATAACCGGGGGCAAGCTGCAGGATGTACGGGAAATAGGGGCACCGGCGGGGACCCGGATCGAAGTAAGGGACCTGTTCTTCAACGTGCCTGCCAGGCGCAAATTCTTGCGAACCTACCAGACCGAACTGGGCCATATCAGATCGGGCTTCATAACCCAGGCCCTGGCGCACCCCGGGGTGGGGATGTCGCTGAAGGTCGATGGGCGCGAAACCTACAGGCTTGCAGCCGGCTCTGACATATCCGACCGGGTTCGCGAGATCTTTGGACCGGATTATCACCGGGACCTGAGATCGCTCGAAGGAGCCGGCCCGGAGGTCACTGTGCGGGGGTTTGTCGGCCTCCCTACCGTTCACAGGGGAGACCGGGGCGAGCAGTACTGCTTTGTCAACGGCCGGGCGGCAAGCGCACCCCTGTTGAACTATGCGATTCGGGAAGGATACCGCTCTCTCCTGCCTTCAGACAGGCACCCGTGCGTGTTTCTCTTCATCACCCTTGACCCTGCAATGGTTGATGTCAACGTGCATCCCGCCAAAAAGGAAATACGTTTCCGCCGCCCGAGCGAGACGCGCGATGCCGTGATTGCGGCAATCCGGAAAGCCCTGGCCCTGCCGCCCTGTAGCGACACAGCGCTCGATGACCAATCTTCCCCCATCCTTCCCGGTGATCCCGGAAGGCCGGTGGCGGAAACACAGATGAAGATTGCCGACCTGATACAAACGCGTACATTCCGCTATCCGCGCATGGGACCAGGAATGTCTCCGGCTCCGGCTTCAGGATCGGACAAGGGACAGGGCCGGGAGGCGGAGAGCACGGCGTCAGAACCCGGGCTGGGATCCAGCCGGACAGTACTTGAGACTGCCCCATGGTCCTGGTGCCGCGTGCTGGGCCAGGTAAAGGATTTTTACGTGGTGATGGAAACCGAAGATGGCCTTGTGCTCATGGACCCGAGGTCTTCACACGAGCGCGTACTGTTTGAACAGCTCATGGCCGAAGTGACTCAAGGCGACGTTGAGGTCCAGAATCTTCTGATACCGGAAACCGTGGAACTCAAACCAAGGGATGCCGACAGGCTGAGAAAGAATCTCGCGGTTCTCAAAACCATGGGGTTTGGCGTGTCGGAGTTCGGCGGCGACACTTTTGTCGTCGACGCATTGCCTGCCTGCGTGAAAGAAGCATCAGCAAAGGAGATGCTCATAGGACTCCCTCAAACGCTCGAGGAAGCCGGTTCTCGAGGAGCGAAAGGACAATGGCGCGAGGAAGCCATTGCCCAGGCCGCCTGCCAGGAAGCCGTGCGAGCCCGTGACAAGCTGACTCTCGAAGAAATAGAGGAACTGATTGTCGCCCTCTCAAAGACAGAGATGCCCTACACCAGCCCAAAGGGCCGCCCAACGATAGTATTCACCTCCATGAACGAGCTTAACAGAAAGTTCGGAAGAGAATAGTGGGCCACCGCTCCGGGAGCGGTGGGAACGCCCAACGTTCAACGCCCAACAACCAACGCCCAAGTTGGGAGGAAAGAGAGTGCCAAAGCTCATACATTCCCACTTGGACGTTGGATGTTGAGCGGTGGGCGTTGGGCGTTGACTCCCCTCCCCTACTCTACTCCTCGACATCTCCAGCATACACATGCACCGTGGGATGAGTATCCCGAACCGGCTGAATGAATGTCATTATCTGGCCGAGCGTAATACCTTCTCCGGCGAAGACCAGTATCACCGGGATGCCTTTCCTTGTCGTCAGTTCCTTCTTGAGATCCCCAGATGTAGCCACGGGGATGGATTTGACGGAGAGATCGGGCGAGATTTTGTCATTGCTCCAGCTCTGAGTAATCTCCACCAGGTTTGCCACCGGGGTGCCTTTCTCATTCCTCTTCAAATGCAGTTCCCAGGGCTGGGCATAACGTTTCTTTCGCGACCGGAAATCTTCCCGGGGAAGAAACGCGCGGTAATAAAGTTGATCCTTCGGTGGCGCGTCAACACGGATTCCCGTTTCGGTTTCTATGGAAGCCAGGATCTTGCACAGATCGCCGGCATCCCTGGCCATGAGGTCGCCGTTCAGCGATACCGTCACAAAGGGATCGTGTTTGCCGGCAACGAGATCGGTGAACATTTCCAGGACTTCGTTCAGGGATGCAGCGTCTTTAACGAGGCCTTTGTCGCCCGTAACACCGAACACCAGGCCGGCAAGACCTGCAACGGCCTCCTTCCCCCGTTCTACCGACAGCGCAATGTTCATTACCCTTGGCCCCGCATCTCCATCGCGAATCTCCGGGGACATGATGAGTCTAATCGGACTGCCCGCTTCCAGCAGAAACTCCGAACCAAGCACCTGGTGGTCATATACTTCTCCCTGGACCGCCTGGCGCGGGACATCCAGAACGGAATCCGGCTCGTTGTAATTGGAGAGAATGGAATGTGGGCCCCTGTGATCAGCCGCATAAACGGATTCCCCGGACCCGGCCGTGTCTTGCATCATTGCAGAGCCCACGAACACGAAGCCTGCCGCCCTCATTGATTTACCCGTACGCTTGTCCAGGACAAGGGTCTCAGCCGGGATGGTTCTCGTCTCTCCATTCTTCGCCACCTCGAGAAGAACGTTGACGCGTTCACCCTTGGGCCAGAAGCGAAGTGCAGCAAGGTCGACAGGCAATCCCGGCTTCATACCAAGGAACTCCAGGCCTTCATGGATACTCAACGCGTCAGCATGGGAAAGGGCGATTGCCTCGTATCCATGATCGCTCTTCGGACCGACAAGAATGAACTCGGCAGTTTCCCCTGATTTAATGCCCGTTGCTTCAGCGTCAACAAACAGCTTTCCGGCTGCCCTGTCGGCTATCATACCCGGGCGAACCAGAACATCGGTTCTGTTCTTGAACTTCTTAACGTTAAGTTCGTAAGTAGCACGGACTTTTTGCGCTTGCTCAGCTTTCTGCGCTGCTAAGGCACCGGTGCACAGGCCCATAATCAAGAGAATCGAAGTCCCAGAATTCCATCTCATCCAAATAGTCTCCCTTCATTGGTAAAGGACGCTACTCTACCCCTTCCAACGTGCTGCGTATAGAATCTATTAGCCATTCCCGGGTGATTTCGGCAACAGGACATCACCCTTTCTGCCCCGTTTTCGCTTTTTTCTGGGGATTTCATGCATTACGATGCCCCGGAACTGTATGACGGAGATTACAAATGCTTGATATCAAGCGGATTCGCGAGAACGCCGGAGAAATCCGGGATGGTGTTATAAACAAGGGAACAGATCCCTCGGCGGTGGAAGAAGTCTTGCGGCTGGATAGGGACCGCAGGACCCATCTCACCGAAGTGGAAGCCCTTAAGAGTCACCGCAATAAGACGTCCAAGGAAATCGGGCTTCTCAAAAAAGACGGGAAAGACACCTCGGTTATTGAGGCAACCATGCGGGAAGTCGGAGAGAAGATCGGCAAGCTCGACCAGGAAGTGCGCAACATCAACGAGAAGCTTGGAGAACTCCTGCTTTCCATCCCCAACGTCCCTCACTCAAGCGTTCCGGTCGGAAGTGACGAATCGGACAACAAGGTTGTAAGAACCTGGGGCGAGGCGGCGAAGTTCGACTTTCAGCCCAAAGACCACATCACGCTGGGCGAGCAACTTGGAATTATCGACATGGCCCGGGCCACGCGCCTGAGTGCTCCGGGTTTCCCGCTACTCCTGGGTAATGGCTCAAGACTGCAGCGCGCCCTCATTCAGTTCATGCTGGATGTTCACGTTGAAGAGCACGGTTACAAGGAAGTCTGGCCACCGGTTCTCTGCAACCGGGGCGCCATGACGGGAACAGGCCAGCTGCCCAAGATGGCCGAAGACATGTATTACGCTCCTGCCGACGACTTGTACCTTGCTCCCACGGCCGAAGTGCCGGTCACGAACATCTACCGTGAGGAGATAATCGAGCAACCGCTACCCATATACCTCACGGCATACAGCGCCTGTTTTCGCAGGGAAGCCGGTGCGGCGGGCAAGGAGACAAGAGGGCTGATCAGGGTTCACCAGTTCGACAAGGTCGAAATGGTCAAATTCGTGGACCCCGACACGTCCTACGATGAACTGGAATCGCTCCTGGCCAATGCCGAGGACATACTGCAGCGCCTGGGACTCCATTACAGGGTACTCGAACTGTGTACCGGCGACATAAGCTTTGCGGCCGCAAAATGCTATGATCTCGAACTGTGGGCTCCGGGTCAGAATACCTGGCTCGAAGTATCTTCCTGCAGCAACTTCGAAGACTTCCAGGCCCGCAGAGCCGCAATTCGCTACCGCACGAACGACAACAAGGTTAGCTTTCTCCACACGCTGAACGGCTCAGGCGTGGCCCTCCCCCGGCTGATGGTAGCAATACTGGAGAACGGCCAGCAGCAAGACGGGTCGATTGTTCTTCCCGATGCGATTGTACCGTACATGCGCGGAATCAGCCGCATAGAACCCGCGGCTGAGACCGGCTAGGCAGCAGGGGAGGGTCATTTAGTCCACAAGTGTATTCTGTTTGGCAGCAGTCAGTTATACAGAAAGTCGGAACAACTGAAATCTCAATATCCAATGTCCAACAAGGAATATCCAATGATCAAGTGTGCGAAAGGTGCGAATGGATGGCCTTTGGACTGGGGATTCTCAATTCTCGCGCACTTGGATATTGGGAGTTCCTTGTTGGATATTGGAAATTGAATCCACTACGGATCACATCAAAGAACTGAACACGCTGATGGCGAATGGTTTACAGAGAATTGAATGACCCTGGGCAGCAGGGGAGGCCACAAGGCATGCTCTCCAAGGTACACAAGTTCGCACGACATAACGGGCTGTTATGCCCCGGTGACACGGTGCTCGTTGCCGTATCCGGGGGAGCCGACTCTGTTGCGCTTCTCCATTGCCTGGCTGAACTTTCCTCATCACTGGAGATAAGGCTTACAGTGGCCCACCTGGACCACTGCATTCGGGGCAAGGCAGCGCAGAAGGATGCTGATTTTGTCTCTCAACAGGCCGACGCTCTCGGCCTCCCCCACGTTGCAGGGAAAGCTCGAGTTCCTGCCCTTGCAAAACGCATGGGAATCTCAATCGAAATGGCGGCACGTGAGGCCAGGTACAACTTCTTTGCACGAGTTGCAAAGGAAACCGGTGCAACTTGCGTGGCTACCGCCCATACCGCTGACGACCAGGCTGAAACCGTGCTGCTGCGACTGGCACGCGGTGCGGGGGCATCCGGCCTGGGAGGAATAAGAGCCGAATCTGCGCATCATGGGATCAGGGTTGTTCACCCAATGCTCCAGGTTACACGTTCCGAGGTGATTGCGTTTCTCACAAAGCGTAAAATCGAATGGAGGGAAGACTTGTCCAATGCCGATGATGCCTTCCTGCGCAACCGGGTGCGCAACGAGATCATGCCGATACTCGAAGAAAAGCTGAATCCCGGCATGCGCGACGCACTGTGCAGGTCAGCAGAGATCAGCTCCGACGAAAACGAGTGGATCGACAGCATCATTTCGGACATCTACAACGACTGCACCACAGGCGTGGCAGAGCAACCCGGTGGCGGCCCCGTGCTGAGCAGCTCCATGCTGAAGGCAAGGCCAAAGGGGGCTCGTCGACGCGTAATACGTTTGTGGCTGACGAAATGCGGTGTTCCGGCAGAGCGCCTGGGCTTTGACACGGTGGAGCGCGTCGATGCCCTGTTGAGTTCCCGATCGGGAAGCGGCAGCTTTCCCGTCCATGGCACCTGCATAGTCAGGCGGGAATACGACCGCCTTCTCTGGACAGACACAGAGAAGATGATTGCTCCGAGTGAGTTCAGGCAAACGATAACCGTCCCGGGTGAGACATTGCTGAACGGGCAGGGCTTGCGCGTGGTGGTTACGCGTGAAACCGGCGTTCTGAAGCAGAAGAACGCGAAAGCCGGGGTATTACCCGCATGGGCGTCGATCAATGCGGTGACCGTGGGCCGCAAGAGACTCCGGCTGAGATCATGGCAGAGCGGCGACAGGATCCGGCCAATGGGAGTTCCCGGCTCAAAGAAACTGCAGGATGTCTTCGTGGATGCCAAGGTACCGGCCTCTCAACGGTGCAGGATCCCTATTCTTGAATGCGGCGGAACAATCGTATGGGTCCCCGGCTACAGGGTCGCCAGGGGATGGGAAGTCCCCACTCCATCATCCCGCGCCATCCACATAAGCATTAACCGGATATAGACATCTGCCCCTTCCACACCGCACATCAACCATCAACCATAGGAATTTGCGCCATCGCGCGCAAATTCCTGAGCCATCTGCGTTGTGAAACAGATCAACGGGGGCAGGGTGAAACGGGGGTACGAGGTTTTGTTTACCCCACAGC
>JASLPY010000430.1 GCA_030744755.1 Kiritimatiellia bacterium
ATGCGAAGGATGATAAAGGCAGAATCTCTTTGCATCGTGCGGTTGGTAGAGGTTACAAGGAGATTGTTGAACTACTTCTCGCCAACGGTGCTGATGTGAATGCGAAGGAGGAAGTTGGATGGACTCCGTTGCATTATGCGGCTGCCATGAACCACAAGGCAATCGCCGAATTACTTCTCGCCAAAGGTGCGGATGTGAATGCGAAGCATAAGGATGGAACGACACCGCTAGATTCGGCCATCGATTTCAATCGCACCGAAACCGCCGACCTCCTTCGCAAACACGGCGGCAAGACGGGTGAAGAATTGAAAGCCGCTGGCAACTAAACCAACCCACTCCACCCCTTTTTGTTAGGAACCTGCGTGGGATGGAAAAGATGATTCACCATGCTTTCGGCATCGGTAGTCTTTATAGCTTGCTCTCGCACAGTTGCCAAAGTTGTGTGAAGCGAATTAGAGAACCGGCTTAGAGGCAGTCTCCTCTAGAACCTATCGGACACGAGTGATGTCACCATTGGTTATTTGAGTTTTGCTATCGGAGCTTGCCATCATTTTGACAACAATCTACCGTCGTATAAATAAGCCGAGTACAGCGGCAATCAAACAGGCCGTTCCAACCAACGGGAAGACCAG
>JASLPY010000431.1 GCA_030744755.1 Kiritimatiellia bacterium
ATTTTCCACCTTGAACTCATTTTTTAAATGCATACCTCAGCTTCCGATCTGTTGGGACTCGAACATCACAAGCCCTAGATTTTCTATAGTTCCAAACTTTTCTGCCATTTCGTAATTGTTCGGTAAAGGTGCTTGCGAGCCCCCGCAACCAAAATTCTCTATATATTTCAATATCTTAGTCTCGCGAAAGCGGGGCTTTTTCATGACCATCCGTGTACCGTCAAGTTTCGTTTGTTATCAAGGGCTTACACGGATTCACATGGATTCGCGGGAATTACATGCAGCATATTTGCAGCATAATTGGGGCAGATGTTGCTGAGCCATCTTCCTGCTTACTCCGCACTACGCGGTGGAGATAACAGGCTACCTAGATGCCTTCGGGTGGGAGCCGTCCACTGCATCAAAAGCGGACACTCCATAAACCTTGAATCTTGTGAATAAATATTAGCTAAACGCAATATTCCGGTTCCAAAATTTCACCAAAGGAGCCGTAGAATGAATCTCGTAAACCTGTTGAATTTTTCGAACGGCAATAACCCAGCTTGGAACAAAGGAGTAATTATTGGACAAAAACCACTCGGTAAGGGTCTCGTTTACATTGACCACGCCAGCGGCCCCACTCGGCCCTCG
>JASLPY010000432.1:0-487 GCA_030744755.1 Kiritimatiellia bacterium
ACTTTCATCTTCTTTGCTCCTATTCCGTTGGTAATTTATCCAGTTCTATTTCTTGATAAATCGGTCTATTCTCAGCGCCAAGAGGCATCTTACGGATAATGACTCCGTGGTCACGCTCGGACGGGCTAGTTCCCCAGTAGTTGATGTAATAAGAAAACTGAGCATATCCACCAATCATAGTATGTGGGTTCATTAAAATTCTAGTGGTGGCGTTGTTGTTGCCACCGCGCATATCAGAGCTTTTGTTTTTCTTGGCAAGGGGTGAAAATGGCACGTTCACGTTCCGCTCTACTTGGTGGTAGGTGATGGCCATGTTGCGTGGCACCTGATGGCTAACTACTGCTCTGACAACTTCAATTCCGTTTTCACAAAACATCTCCACCCAGTCATTGTCCAATACTTCGATCTCGTTTGCATCGTCGGGATTGAGCCAAACTGTAGGCCCGCCGCGAGACATATGTAGCATCGGCCAATGGTCTCTGAAGGA
>JASLPY010000432.1:497-629 GCA_030744755.1 Kiritimatiellia bacterium
TTTGTTTTTCTTGGCAAGGGGTGAAAATGGCACGTTCACGTTCCGCTCTACTTGGTGGTAGGTGATGGCCATGTTGCGTGGCACCTGATGGCTAACTACTGCTCTGACAACTTCGATTCCGTTTTCACAAAA
>JASLPY010000433.1:0-248 GCA_030744755.1 Kiritimatiellia bacterium
CAAAGGATCCTCATAGACGTCTTTTAGGGGAACTTTTACAGAGTACACCTATGCACCTTGCGGCTCGGATCGGTCACAAGGAAATTCTCGAACTGCTAATTGCTAAGGGTGGTGATGTTAACGCAAAGGATAAAGATGGAGATACGCCACTTCATGGGGCGGCCCTACGAAAGGATTTCGCTGTATTGCTTATCGCCGAGGGGGCAAATGTGAATGCGAAGGGTAAGCATGGAGAGACTCCTTTGCAT
>JASLPY010000433.1:258-627 GCA_030744755.1 Kiritimatiellia bacterium
AACAGCATTCTCAAAGCAGCCCTACAATTACTTATCGATAAGGGGGCGAACGTGAATGCGAAGGATGATAAAGGCAGAACACCGTTAGATTTAGCCATGATTAATAACAAAACCGAAACCGCCGACCTCCTCCGCAAACACGGCGGCAAGACGGGTGAAGAATTGAAAGCTGAACAAAAATAAAACGCCGAAAGTTACCTAGCAGCTTTCGCCGCTGGGTGAATTTTATTCCAGCTTGAAAACAGCTCCTATCGGTATGACTGTCCGCACATCCATGAAAAACCAATTCATCACCTCTTCAATAATAATCGGTTTTTTGGTACTGACGACCTGCTTCGGTGTTCAGGCTGCGGATTCTTTGTCACCGCT
>JASLPY010000434.1 GCA_030744755.1 Kiritimatiellia bacterium
GAATGCGGTATTTAAAACCTGACTTCTTTTTTGATGACGATTTAGCAGAGTTAAAATACGAATGCCGCCTCTTTTTTTGTGGACTTTGGTGCTATGCCGACAAGGCGGGAAGGCTTGAAGACAAACCAAAAGTCCTCAAGGCACAGATTATGCCATTTGATAGGGTTGATCCAGAGAAAATACTTAATGAGCTTGATTTAAAATTCATTACAAGATACACAGTAAATGGACGTAAGTATATACAGATAAACAACTTCCTTAAACATCAGAAGCCACATCATACAGAGAAAGAATCGATCTTGCCTGAGTGTAACGGTAATATAACCGTTAAAGAACCGTTAAAAACAGGAGGGAAAGAAGAAGAAGAAGAAGAAGAAGAAGAGAAGTGTTCTCCGAACAAACTCTCGCCACTTCAAAATTTATGGAATAGTTCTTGTTCTAAATTATCAAAAGTGGTAGAGAATACTGCTGACCGTAAGGCTAAAGAAAAGACTCGTCTTGAAGAAAGAGATATTAAGTCGTGGGCGGCTGTATTTAGTATGATAAATAACAGCGATTTTTGCTGTGGTCTTGCTAGGGATAGTAAATGGAAAGCAACGTATGATTGGATAATGTCTAATCAA
>JASLPY010000435.1 GCA_030744755.1 Kiritimatiellia bacterium
GGCGCCCGGCTGAGGGCAATTCACCGCTATTGGGCACCAGTTTTGCGCAGAGGTCTCACGCCGCGAAATCCCGTCTTCGCTATGCTACGCCGTGGCGAGCCGGGTCATTCGCGTAGGCCATGACAGGTTCAGTATCGTAGTCGGGAAACGGATCATCGAAAAGCGGCTCGATGACCCGATCGACACCGGTATTCGATCCTCAGCAGCAGGGTCTCGTTGACTTCTCCGGTCACATACGCAAGCATCCTCTTCCAAGGCATTCTTCCTCCTTATTAGGCTCTGATCAGTGCCGGGAGAGAGTACGGGAAATGGACGAGTTTCCCAGGAAATTGGGGTGGGATGAGTATTCTGACCCTACGGGTTCAGGAACCCGACCTACGCAATAGGGTAAGATTTTTCTGTGGAATATTATTGCATCGGGGCCAAAGAACCGCTATAATATCCGTTAAGGAGGTGGTGAAGTCATGTATGCTCTTGGAGTGCTCTTGGAGTGGCAGTGCAAGCAAGCGATAAGGAGGCGGATGGTGCATTTTTCTTTCGTCAGGAGGTTTCACGGCTCGATGCGGGCAGGCCCGTTTACTAGCTCTCTCGCCGGAGGACGCAGGATGAACCGAACTCGCAA
>JASLPY010000436.1 GCA_030744755.1 Kiritimatiellia bacterium
TTGTTGAACCTGCCCCCGGAAGACAGCGCATGGCTCATTGAGAATACACCTGAGCTTAGCTCACTGCAGAGCAACGCTACTGTTCGCGCCATCATGGATGACGAGGAGGTCCTTGACCTTATTATCCAAGTGGGAGAGGGATCGATGAGAGCCGTCTACCGTTTGTCCGAGCATCCCGCGATAGAGAAACTGGCAAATGACGAAGAGCTCGCCGAGGCCCTCAATGTATTGGATCTCGTGGCCCTGGAAGAACAGGCGCGCGGTCGACGGGAAGAGAGGGAGATTCAACGTCCAACGCCCAACGTTCAACATCCAACGCCCAAGTGACCTACCGGCGGCGCTGATTCATGATGGCCTGCACCGCCGGGTTGGGTGCCGGGTTACTGAACAGCACCTCTACCTCATGAGGAGCATCGTATGGTGCCTGCAGCAGCTTTTTCAGTTGCGCGGTGCCTTCTGGCGTTATCATGAACCGCGCATAGAAGCTGTTGACTGTCGACCTGATCAACATGGCCAAGCCTTCACTGTTCTGCAGAACCATCATCTCGTGTTGCCCGGGGATGTTCCGCTCGTAGTAAGACGATCCACCTATTGTGGCTTTCTTGGTTGCATTATCATT
>JASLPY010000437.1:0-244 GCA_030744755.1 Kiritimatiellia bacterium
GAGTTGCAGTTCACCGTCGGTGAAGGTGTCGCCATCGACGAGATGGGTGATGAGTTGATAGCTGTTGAGACGACGCCAGTGCCTTTCGGCCTGGGTTGCCAGTTTGAAGACCATGGTCAGAGCCGTGAGGCGTGAGCCACAGGCTTTGGTCTGGCGCGTGCGATGGCGGACCGTGGCGAAGGTCGATTCGATCGGGTTGGTCGTTCGTAGGTGCAGCCAATGGGCTGCCGGGAAGTCGTAGAAG
>JASLPY010000437.1:259-619 GCA_030744755.1 Kiritimatiellia bacterium
CAGGCCTTGGGATATTTGTCCTGGTAGCGGCCCAGGAAGCGGTCGTAGGCCGCCAGGGCATCCTCTCGGGTGGGCGCCAGGTACATCTCGTGCAACAGACTCTTGGCATCAGGGCGCACCCGCTGGGACAGCTTGTCGAGGACATTGGCCGTCTTGTGCACCCAGCACTGCTGGGCGCGCACGGCGGGGAAGACTTCCTCCACGGCCCTCCAGAAACCCAGGGCGCCGTCCGCGACCGCCAGGAAGGCGCTGTCGGTGAGGCCTCGGGCCTTCAGGTCCTGCAGCAGGTGCTGCCAGCTGAGGGCGCTCTCCCGCTCGCCGTCCTGAATGGCCAGCAGCTCCTTGTGACCGTCAGCGGTG
>JASLPY010000438.1 GCA_030744755.1 Kiritimatiellia bacterium
TGGGGGCGAAGCTCCATTGGTCAAAAGGGATACAGCCCAGATCGTCGTCTAAGGTCCCCAAGATTTAGTTAAGTGGCAAAGGTGGTATTAGGACTCATACAACTAGGAGGTTGGCTTAGAAGCAGCCATCCTTTAAAGAAAGCGTAATAGCTCACTAGTCCAGTCCTTTTGTGCCGAAAATTCAACGGGGCTAAACTAAACACCGAAGACACGAATTCCACGCTTGCGTGGAGTGGTAGAGGAGCGTTCCAGTGGCGCTGAAGCTGACTTGCGAGAGTTGGTGGAGCAGCTGGAAGTGAGAATGTTGGCATAAGTAGCAAAAAGACAGGTGAAAACCCTGTCCGCCGAAAATTCAAGGTTTCCTGGGCAACGACATTCGTCCCAGGGTTAGGCGATCCTAAGCCGAGGCCGAAAGGCGTAGGCGATGGATAACAGGTGAATATTCCTGTACTACCCTGTTGTTGTCTGAGTGATGGGGGGACGCAGAAGTGAAAGGTCAGCCCGGTTTTGATTGTCCGGGTTTAAGTGAGTAGGGGGTTCTGGTAGGCAAATCCGCCGGAACTTAACCCCGAGACACGAATAGGAGGGCCTAGCCCATAAACTGACCCTAATCATGCT
>JASLPY010000439.1 GCA_030744755.1 Kiritimatiellia bacterium
GCCGAAGACCCCGCCATTCTCCACTTCTCGCGCGCTTGGACATTGGAAATTCCTTGTTGGCTGTTGGATATTGAATCTGCAGCTAGAGCCCTTCTGTGCACGATGTGTTGGCACCAAAACTGTGAACGATGTACTGGCATTTGAGAATTAGGCGCTAGTGTCCCTGCGGCTTCGCTGCTTCAGGGACTAGGAACTAGCGCCTAACAACTAGCGCCTGCGGCTTCGCCGCCTTAGGCTGCCCTCTCTCTTCTGGGCGCTTCCGGGATTAGCGGGGGATGTTCTATTGGGTAACCGAGAGATGGATGAGGCGATAGGAGGGGTAGGCCGCACAATACCGCCTTGTCCCTATTCCGCCTTGAGTGCGTGAATCGTGATGTTTACCGATCACTGATTACTTACCGTAGATCAGCGTACCGACGGTGGGCGGCGCCGCAGGTGCGAACGCGGCGGCGGCAATTCCACGCTCATTTGCGCCTGGGGTCCAAGAGTAGGTATGCGAATCCGCTGCGACCTCGTTCTCATATCCGAAACCTACTTGACTGGAGCCGACATCAGTATCCGTTCCGATAGTCGTCAAAGGCGAATCCATCGAAACAGGGGCTCCATTGGCATTGGCA
>JASLPY010000043.1 GCA_030744755.1 Kiritimatiellia bacterium
TTTTGGGTACCCGGTTCGATCCGACGGTCGGG
This sequence comes from Kiritimatiellia bacterium, assembly GCA_030744755.1. Classification (GTDB taxonomy): domain Bacteria; phylum Verrucomicrobiota; class Kiritimatiellia; order UBA8416; family JADHWI01; genus JASLPY01. The sequence continues at coordinate 33 of JASLPY010000043.1, forward strand.
AAAGAGAGGTCGTCGGCGGAATTGAGCATGGCGAGTTCTCAATGGAAAAACTGAAAGTGACAACAGACGAACTGATCGCAGAGCGCGACGCGGTAGCCGACCTGCTCTCGTAATAGCGTTGACCCCGCGAAGGGCGTCTGATTAGCTCAAGCATACGTTATGGGACAACAGCACAGACCAAGACTTAAGCAGATTCGACGGCGACGCCGTAAGAAGCGCGCGAAGCTGGCTGCTAAAGAAGCCAAATCTTAAGGGCGCGATGGCCGAGTGGTTAGGCAGGGGTCTGCAAAACCTCATACACCGGTTCAATTCCGGTTCGCGCCTCCAATCTCAACACCCTGTAACCCAACATGTTGCGGGGTTTTGTGTGCATTGGTGCCATGGAGAGAGGTACGACCGTCGATATGCCATGGCGGTGTTGTTTAACTGCTGCTATTTCTCAACACGATAGAGGTGTGTGGCAGTGCGTATGAAGAAGGCCTTGCCTGCGATTGCGGGTGTGGCCTGGAGGATGCCTGGGGCTAGTGTATTGGTTGCCAGTACCTTGAACTCGTGTCCCGGCTGGATCACTGTGGTTTCTGCTTTTCGATTGAAGAGATAGATCCGGTCTTCGGCGTAGACTGGGGAGGCGAGGTATGTGCCGCCAATCTTCTTCTTCCATATGACCTTGCCGGTCCTCGCGTCGATGCAGGACGCGGTACCCTTGTCGCTAATCATGTAGATCAACCCGTCTACCAGCAGCTGGGACGGCGTGGACGCAACGTCTTCGGTGACTTTCCACGCAACGTGCGTGTCCGTCACATCGCCCGATCCATCGGGACGGAATGCCCAGAGTTCGGGATTGTCGAAATCCGTTACGGCAAAAATCAACCCACGGTCAAACAGCGGTCTGGCTACCATGGACCAGCCCTCATGACGGACCTTCCAAAGTTCCTTGCCTGTATCGGGGTCGTAGGCAAAGAAGCCCTTGGATCCGGGACTGACTAGCTGGAAACGATTATTGGACCGGACGACTTTTGGCGTGCAGAAGGCTTTTCGACACCACTTGCTCACTTCGCTGTAATCGGCCGAGCGGTTGGTTTTCCAGGCGGTCTTGCCCGTCGCACTGTCCAGGGCGATAACATACTGCACGTCCATTGCATCCACGTTGAAGATCAACAGCTTCCCGAAAAGGATAGGTGAGGACCCGAATCCCATGTGGTGCAGGCATTTCAGGTCACGCCTGGCCCAGATGGTCTTTCCTGAACTTGTGTCCAGGCACGCGGTACCGTAGCTTCCAAAATGCACATAAACCCTGCCGGACTCGATTGCAGGTGTTGGAGAAGCGTGACTGTTGAGGCTGGCGATCTTCAAAGGCTTGGCTATATCGAAGAGCTTTATGTCGTGCAGCACTTTGCCCGTCCTGCGATTGACACAGACCGCAAACACCTGTTTGCCGCTTTCCGTTGCAGTTGTCATCCAGATCTGGTTGTCCCACACAACAGGAGAGGACCAGCCGGAATCATGGACCGGCGTACTCCACGTCACGTTTTCAGTCTCGCTCCATTGCAGCGGAAGACCCTCTGCGCCCGAATGTCCGCTGCCGTCCGGCCCCCGGAACTCGGGCCATTCTTTATCGGCACGAGCAATATTCATGCTTAACGTCAGCACCATTATGAACATCGCACGATTCATTGATTCTCTCCTCCTTACCGGAATCTTCCTTCCCGCTGTACCCGTCTTTTCAGTCGGACTCCGACATTCTATGGTGATTTAGAAAAGACTGCCAGTCTGCCAGAAGGAAATCAATGGCGAAACAGATGACAAATAAAGATGAAACAGATACAATAAAGACATCTTCCTGATCGTTAATCTTATGTTATCGTGTTATCTGCCTTTCATGGCGGACTGGCCAAAACGTTATAATTGTACAGGAGGAACGGATGATGAGGATGAGGAACCTGGTGATGTGTTTTATGTTCGTGGGAGTACTCACGACAGTCACCGTGATGGCTGAAGAAGGGGCGAAGCCGGAAAGAAAAGACAGGTCCCGGCATGCCGAAGAACGGTTTGCGGCGGCTGATACTGACAGCGACGGCAATATTTCGCTTCCAGAGTTTAAGGCCCTGCATGCGAAGCGCATGGAAATGATTAAGAAGAGAATGGGTGACCGCTTTGATGCTGAGCGCGCCGGCAAGATGCCTTCGTCCGAAGAGATTTATGCGAGGATCGATGCCGACGGAAGCAAAAGTGTTACGAAGGAAGAAATGTCCGCGGCACACAAGAAGATGCGCGAACGTCACAGAGGTGGTCACGGTAGAGGTGGCGAAGGCGAAGACGGTAAAGGATGCAACAAAAGCGGAGCCGGCAAGGGCGCTTGTGACAAGAAAGATTCAGAAAAGGGAGACAACGACCTTCTCTGAGAACAGCATTGGACTTGGCTTTTCAGGAACCCACCGCGGATTACTGCCACGGTGGATTTCTTGTGCAGACTACCTGTGGCGGCCAGGCGGCTTCAGCTACAGGGAAGTAGCGCTGGTGGTTGGAGACAAACGGCGAGTCCCCGTGTCGGCGAAATGATTGCCGCCTTACTCAGTGGCTTCCTTGACTCGCTGCTGCGCCTTCGGCCATTGTTCCGACAGCCAATTCTCGAAGAAGCGCTTCTTCCGTGTCTCGACAGGAATGTCACCCGGCAGGGCCGGCCTCGTGCCCAGTGTGATCTTCTTTTTGACGACTTCGCCGCCCGAGAGCAACAGGAGTTCCAAGGTGTAGCCGGGGGTCTGGCTTGTGATATACGCGATAATCTGGTGACTCGCGAAGTCATGGGAGCAGATATGTTTGTCCACTTTGAGTATCCGGTCGCCAAGTTTCATCCCCCCGGCACTGGCGGCAGTGTTGGGAAGGACTTCGGTGACATCAACCGGTATGAACTGTTGACCCTTGAAGACGGTTGGTAACTGGGCATTTCGCATCCTGATTCCGAGGAAAGCCTGCTTTTTAAGAAACAGATGCTTGATCACCAGTTCCTTCAGAAGGCTCTTGGTGAGATGAATCACTTCAGGGTCTTTGCTGCGCACCAGCGTATCCACCCCTTCCCGGAATACTTCTTCCGGATGCAATTCGCCCATCGCAAGGATATTCTGCCGGGCCGCCTGCCGGTCCTTCCACTTCTCGGCCCCCAGGCGCGGAAAGAGTTCCGCCAGCGCCCGGTCGACATCGCCCTCTGCTGCCCAGCCTAAGCCGATGGCCAGAACCATGGGCAGAGTCGCTATCCAGAGTAACCGCCGTAACCTCATACCAGCAGAATATCCGCCACGCTCCAGTAATGCAATGAGAGGATTTCCGCGAGCGTTCTTGCGCTGTGAGCGCAGAACGCAGTGGTTAGGCGCTAGGCGCTAGCGGGAAAGGTCCGCCGTCCGCGTAGCGATGCCTGCCTCGTATCCCACTCAAAACGGTGGGGTCGATTTGCGCCGTCCCAGAATCCTAGCTACTAACACCTGGCGCCTAACCCCTTGTGCTGTGGGGTAAACAGAATCTCGTACTCCCGTTTCACCCTGCCCCCGTTGATCTGTTTCACAACGCAGATGGCTCGCAGGTTACTTTGCGGCTACGCTTGATCCGTTCTTCTGGGTGCGTTGCACGGATACGTGAACGTGTGGGCCTCCGGCCTTTGACTCATAGTAGACCCAGTCAAAGCCGGCTGCCCAGCATAGCTTGGCGAGTTTTTCGAGACCAAGGTCATCACATGTCAGGTCAAGGGCCCGTCCCTCAAGGTGCAGAGATCGCCGGCTATGTACTCCGGAAGGCCTGTAGGCGTCCTGCACCTTCAATGTTGCACTGTTGCCGGCCACCATTTCAATCAGTCTGCGCAGAGGCAGCACCATCGCCTGGTGCATACTGTGATCGTCTTCGGTGTCGCCTTTATCGTTGTCACTTTCCCACCACACGCGTTCATCATCTACGTAGACCAGGTCGCGTCCGGGAGAAAAGGTTCCGAGCTCGATGGAGCCTGACGTTTCACCTTCCCTCCGGTTTGGCATGTAGGTGTTCACGCGAAACTGGTCAGGTTCGGGGCGGACGGGTGCGAGGAGGTCCTCTTCGGGGGGGGGCGGGGCTGTTTCATCTTCCTCGACATGACGATCTCGTGAACATGTTGTAAGGATGACACCGAGCACGCAAATGACCGCCGCCGAAGCCAGTCCGATCAGTATCCATTGTGCTTCACGAGTAAAACTGTCCATTGCTTTTTTCAGGAATTTCATGATTCCGGCCATAATAGCGAATGGCATGGAAGATGAGAATGCTAAATGATGATAAGTTGATAATTTCGGGTTCATGATTCGGGTTTGGGAGGAGAAAAGCGTGAATTGTGCTCATTGAGATGGGGATGGGATGTGTAAAGACGGGGTAAGAAAAAGAAAAGGAAGAAGGGGAAGCTTGCTTAGTTATGGAATGTTTGCTATTTACCGCAGCTTTATGACCTGTTTCCCGTTTGCATTGGGGATGACTTATGAATGAGCGACATGCCTACGTGGCCCTGAACATGATGGAGAAGGTAGGGCCGGTTGGTGTTCGCGCGCTTACGGAAGTCCTTGGTTCGGCCGAACTGATTTTCGAGGCGGATAAGACCGACTTGATGAAGGCGGACGGTATCGGCCCTGATGTAGCGAACGCAATTGTCTCGCAACGGGACCATGTGGACTGGGAAGGTGAGCTGGACAAAGCAGAGAAATCGGGAGCAAGGATAGTAACCCGCATAGACAGCGAGTACCCGGCTTCTCTCAAGGAAATACATGATCCGCCATTGGCGCTGTATGTCCGGGGTTCATTTGAGAGCAGGGACAAGAACTCCATTGCGGTCGTGGGAACGCGGAGGCCGACTCTCTATGGCAAAGAAACCGCTGCCAGGTTGTCGGCTCAACTGGTGAAGTGTGGTTTCGCCGTGGTAAGCGGCATGGCGGAAGGAATCGACACGGTCGCTCATGAAGCGGCCCTCAAGGCCAATGGAAGAACATTGGCGGTTATGGGTAGCGGGTTGGACTGTATTTACCCGGCTTCCAACAAGAGCCTGGCAGGCAGAATCAGTGACCGGGGAGCGGTTGTGACCGAGTTCCCGTTTGGACGCCGGCCGGATAAGACCACGTTTCCCATGCGCAACAGGATAGTAAGCGGGATGACGATGGGAGTTCTCGTGGTTGAAGCCGGCTCAAGAAGCGGGGCTATCATAACCGTGAACCAGGCACTGGACCAGGGGCGTACGGTGTTTGCGGTACCAGGAAGGATTGACTCGAACGCGTCGAAAGGGACCAATGAGCTCATTCGACAGGGAGCAAGGCTCGTCACCGGCATTGATGATGTTCTTGCCGAGTTCGAGTTTCTTCTCCCGGAGCCCGGGTTGAAGGCGGCGCCGGAGTCAGCGGCTATAGAGATCGTGCTCCAGCCAAAGGAAGAGATCCTGGCAGGATGTCTTGCGGAGGGGGCGAAAGATGTGGACAGCCTCATCCGGTTATCGGATATGGGCGCGGCTGAAGTCAACGCGACACTGATTGCGCTGGAAATGAAACGCGTGGTCCGAATGATGCCGGGACGAATGGTTGAACTTACGAATCGTACCGCGATTACTTAGGCACTCGCGGATTGATGCACATTGTTGGAGACGGAGTAATGGGAAAGAAACTTGTCATTGTTGAGTCACCGGCCAAGGCCAAGACCATAGGGAAGATACTGGGAAAAGAGTACGTGGTTAAATCATCGATGGGCCACATACGCGACCTCCCTGTGAGTCGTCTTGGTGTGGACGTGAAGAATTCTTTTGAACCAAAGTACGTGGTTGTCAAGTCACGCAAGAAGGTTGCAGGTGAGCTGAAGAAGGCCGCAAAGAATTGCGATTCCGTTTACCTGTGTCCAGACCCGGACCGTGAGGGGGAAGCCATTGCCTGGCATCTGAAGTGCCTACTGGAGGACGACAAACAGCCAAAGGAGTTTCTTCGCGTCCAGTATAACGAGATCACTCCACGTGCCGTCAGAGAGGCGTTTGCCAATCCCGGCAAACTGGACATGAATCGTGTCGATGCCCAGCAGGCGCGACGCATCCTGGACCGCATAGTCGGCTACATGGTCAGTCCGGTGCTTTGGCGGAGGATCAGGAGAGGGCTCAGTGCCGGCCGTGTTCAATCTGTCGCCCTGAGACTTGTTTGCGAAAGGGAGAAGCAGATAAAGGATTTCGTCCCCGAGGCTTTCTGGATAATGGGCGCGATGGTGCGCAAAGTTGTCGTTCCGCTTGAGCCGTTCCAGGTGAAGCTCTCCAAGATAGACGGAGAAAAGGCGGAGGTTAAGAGCGAGGAAATGTCGGGCAAGATTCTCGCCGATCTTGAAGGCCGCCAGCTGAAGGTCAGTAAAATCAAGACCAGGCAGGTGACCAGGCGCGCATCACCTCCCTACATAACCAGCACCCTGCAGCAGGCTGCGTCAACATACTGTGGCTATTCTCCGAGCCGCACGATGAGTATCGCGCAGAAACTGTACGAAGGTATGGATTTTGGTTCGGGCCCAACGGGTCTCATAACCTACATGCGTACCGATTCCTTCAATATCGCGCAGGAGGCGCTTCAGTACTGCCGGACGTATATCGAGAAGACTCATGGGAAGGATTACCTTCCCGAGAAGCCAAACTATTACAAGAGTCGTGCCAGTGCACAGGAAGCGCATGAAGCCATCAGACCAACCGACGTGCACCGCACGCCGGATAGCCTTAAGGGGAAGCTCGATTCCGGGCAACTGAAGGTATACGAACTGATATGGCGGCGTTTCGTGGCCAGTCAGATGTCTCCGGCAAAGATCAACCAGCGCACTGCCTTGATCGACGCTGTCCCTGTCGATGATCGCACGACACAGTATACGTTCACCGCCACGGCTTCGGAGGTACATTTTCCTGGTTACATGGCAGTCTCCGGCAAGGACACAAATGCTCCGAAGAAAGACGCAAAGGGCGAAGGCCAGGTGGAGGCACTCCCGCCGCTGATGGAAGGCGAAAGGCTTGTATGCCTCGAATGGCTTTCGGAACGCAAAGAAACTCAGCCCCCTTCGCGTTTCAGCGAGGCCAGCCTCGTGCGTGAGCTCGAGCGCAACGGGGTGGGGCGCCCGAGCACCTACGCCGCCACAATTGCCACTCTTCACCAGAGGAAGTACGTGGCGCGCGAAAAGAGGACTCTTTCGCCGACGGAACTGGGTTTCCAGGTCAACGATCTGCTGTTGGAGAATCTTTCCGAGCTTTTCGACGTGAACTTCACGGCTTCCATGGAGACCTCGCTCGACTCGATCGAGAAGGGTGAGGTCGAGTGGACTGGGATGCTTGATGGGTTCTATACGAACTTCAAGAAATGGATGGAAGCCACGAAAGGCCCGGCCGCGGATGTTGATGTTCTGAAACGCGTTCTTCTCCAGCTTGATGGTGTCAAGGAATGGGCCCCTGAGGTGACAAGGGGTAAGCGCAAGTTCAGTGATGAGAAGTTTGTTGATTCTATTCGTAAGCAAATGGAAGGCGGAGAGAAGGCGATATCACAGCGCCAACTTGAGGCCATTGTGCGAATAGCTTGCAGGTACAGGACGCAGCTTGACGGACTTGAGGGTCTGCTTTCGGAGTTGGGGCTTTCCGCTTTTCTTGCGGATCCCGCGACGAAGGAACCCGCGGAAACGACGATTAAGAAGCTGCAGTTGCTGGCGGCCGTCGAAATGGATGAGTCCGCGGAGAAGTTCGTTTCCTCTCTTCGCAGCAGGGCCGAGGGCGGCCGTGCGCTCACCGAAGCTCAACTCAAGGCGCTCAACAGCGTTGTCTTCACTCATGCCGAGAAGATAGAGGGATTTGAGTCCGTGAAAGATCAACTCGATCTCAGTAGTGGTCCGGTAAAGGAGGACAAGGAGGCGGAACGGTTGTTGGACGTGCTGTCTGCCGTTCAGGAATGGCAGGAGCCGGTCAAGCGAGGCAAGCGCGTTTTTGATGACAAAAAGTTCTACGGATCGCTCTCCGGCCAGTTCAAATCCAAGGGCTACCTTTCCGATCGCCAGAAAGCTGCCATGAAGCGCATGGTGTCGCGCTACAAGGCCCAGTTTGATAACTACGAGCAGTTGGTGGAAGAGTTGGGGCTCAAGAAGAAGGGGGCGGCCCGGAAGAAGGGAGCTGAGCCCAAACCGGAAAGCTCTGAGCAATGAGACTGAATGGTGGAGATGAAACCGCGGATCCATGCGTGGCGCGGTTTGTCGACTACCTGCGGGTGGAACGCAACGCTTCAGATCACACGATCACGAGCTACCTTCTGGATATTCGACAATTCATCCATTTTACATGGGAAGGTGAGGCTGATAGCCCTTATCCCTGGGATGGCGTGGATCGTTTTGCGGCCCGGAAGTTTCTCGTGGGATTTCAGAAGGCAGGAAGTCAACCCAGCACGACAGGAAGGAAACTTGCCAGTCTCAGATCTTATTTCAAATTCTTACAGCGGGAGGATCTGATAAATCAGAATCCGTTTTCGGGTCTTCGGGCGCCAAAGAAACCGTCCAAGCTGCCCGAGATTCTGTCCGTCGAGGAAGTAACACGGCTGATTGAGGCTCCTCTGAAGGTTTTTCAGCAGCTTCTCCCGGAGGACAGGAACGATGAAAAGGAGTACGCCATGCTGAGGGACACTGCGATCCTGGAAGTTCTGTACAGTACGGGAGCCAGGGTAAGCGAAGTGACCTCTTTGTGCGAAAGGGACGTGGATCTTTTGTCGGGCGTGGTGAAAGTCAAGGGGAAGGGAAAGAAGGAAAGGCTTTGTCCACTGGGAGCTCCTGCAACCAAAGCCCTGCGGACCGCAATGCGGAAAGCGGACGAAACCTGGGCGGGTGGCGGATCGTTTGCCAAGCCGGTGTTCCGGAATCTGAAAGGCGGCACTATCACGTCCCGGTCCGTGGAACGCATTATGAAGAAGTACCTGGTGTCTGCGGACCTCGACTCGTGTTTCTCTCCGCACGCGCTTCGGCACAGTTTTGCCACTCATCTTCTTGATGCAGGCGCGGACCTGAGAAGCGTCCAGGAACTGTTGGGACATTCGAGTCTATCGACGACGCAGATTTACACGCATATTTCTATAGAGAGAATGAAGAAGATCTATGGCGAAACGCATCCTCGCGCCAGATGATGCGCAAAAGCTGTTCGCGATCACAATGAGGTTTTTACTGGAGCTATCTTCACCATGATATGGTTTGCTTACAACATTATCTTTACCCTTGGCTACCTATTGCTTCTTCCACGCTTCCTCTTTCGAATGTGCCGCAGGGGCGGATACATGAAGGACTTCATGCAGCGCTTTGGTATGTATCGTGAAGAGGTAAGGTCGAGAATACTGGAGAAACCCAGGATATGGGTGCATGCAGTCAGCGTCGGAGAGATCTATGTTGCGGCAAGCTTTATTAAGGAATGTCGCCTCCAACGGCCGGAATCAGCCTTCATACTCTCCACGACCACGTCCACAGGTCACGCAATAGCCGGCGGTCTGATCGCTGACGATGACGTTCTCATATACTTTCCCGTGGATTTTCCGCCCATAGTGCGACGTGTTCTTGATCTACTTCGCCCGAAGGCGCTTGTCCTCACGGAATCCGAAATGTGGCCCAACTTGATTAGGATATCCCACTCCAGGAACATTCCGGTGGTGATGATGAATGGACGGATATCCGATCACTCGTACCGGGGGTACCAGGTTGTCCGAGGGCTCTTTTCGCGAGTTGCCGGTATGATGAACGCCCTGTATGTGCAGGGACGAGCCGATAGGGAGAAACTCGTTTCCCTGGGGGCCTCCGAGGACAGGGTCCACGTCATGGGGTCGGCCAAGTACGATATGACCGGATCTGCAACAGGCGATCGCAGCTACGTGCGGGACCTCCTGCTGGCGGCAGGTCTGAAAGACAGTGATCTCATATTGCTCGGCGGCTCGACCTGGCACGGAGAAGAAGCCGCCCTTTTAGGATGCTTCAGGCGCCTGAAAGAGGAATACGGCAACGTGTTTCTTGTACTCGTTCCCAGGCATGTCGAACGTACCCGGCAGGTTGTCTCAGAGCTTAAGCGGTCCGGTCTAAGGTGGGTTCTGCGCAGCACTCTTTCGGCCGGCCAGGCCCCGCCCGATTCCGCCTACGAAGTGCTGCTGGTGGATACCACCGGAGAGCTCAAGGACTTCTACGAGCAGGCATCGGTTGTTTTTGTCGGCAAGAGTCTCACTCAGCACGGCGGACAGAATATCATAGAGCCTGCCGCTCTCTCAAAACCCATCGTAGTTGGTCCGAACATGGAGAATTTCGAGGCCGTCATGTCAGATTTTCTTGAAAACAACGCGGTTGTCCAAGTCGCTGATGCCCGCGGGTTGTGCGATGCGCTGGCTGGCCTGTTCCAGAACGACCAGGAGCGCGATGAGCTTGGCCGCAGGGCGCAGGAGCTTTCCGAGAGCAGGCGCGGAGCGATATCGGCCACCGTTTCGAGTTTTCTGTCAATGATCGGCACTTCCAAGGGATAGCTCAAGTGTCCGCCCGAAACACGTGTTCAACGGTTGCGCAGATGTATTCGCCGACAAGTTATCTGGCCCCAAAAACAACAATCCACTCCCATCCGCGTTCATCCGCGCCCATCCGCGGTCAAACTCTCCGTTCATGAAATGCTCGGGCTAGGCAGAGTGCGGTTTACGCTTCTGGCGGATTATAGCAATCACCGTGATCCCGTACTGCAACGCGAAAAAGGTGAACATGACGGCACCCCCGAGTGGCATGCCACCGAAGGAGAACACCTTTTTGACCAACGGGTAGAATAGGAAAAGGTTCATCCACCATCCGTCACACATCTCGTTGGGGAGCCCCATCCTTCTCAATAGACTGGGCACTACGGCATAGATCCCCAGTAAGTAGCAGAAGATAAACCATCTCTTGAAGAGCCCGGCAAGTGGTGTGCGATTCTCCCAGGCAGTTCGCAATGCTGGAGCCATACAAGCGGTGGCAACTGCCATGCCGAGGCTGAAATGAAGTGTGACATGAGCCATGTCTATCGATCCTCCACCATTTTCAGCTCCCTCCAGGCTGCAAACAGCATGGACGCGTAAAGCAAAACGATTCCGGCCGCGTACCAGGGCGAGTCTACCTCCATCTGGTCTATAGTATAGTGCCAGAAAAACAGGTTTGTTCGGGGGTCACGGGAAAGCTTCAGGTAGAAGTTGGTCATATCAAGAAGCCGTGGTATGTCCGGAATGACAGCCCAGACCGAACACGTAATCACGGCGAGTGGGGCTGCGATGAGCATCGCGGAATTCGATCTGAATCGTCGCCAGGCGTATAGAGCGGCCATGGGCATAAAACCTATCAGAGCACCGAGGAGAAGCTGGTTCATTTTGATTCCTCCGGGATGTCTGGTACGGGCACCCAGGAACGCAGTTCCTTCACTTTTGCGAACGACTCACGCGCCTCACTCGGACTGCCGTTCTTGAGCTGGAGCATCCCCAGGCCTTTCCACCTTTTGTAGTTGTTGGGGTCGTAACGTACGGATTGCATCACGCAGTACTCCGCGAACTGCCTTGAGGCGCGATCATCGATCTTGGCTGCCTCGCGGCCGAGCCGGTACCATGAATAGGAAGATGTCGGGGCCCAGAGAACGGACTTTGCAACCTTGTCGATATCGTAGTGATACAAATGCCAGGAGGAATCAAGCCTCTGTAGATGCGCATATAGCGATGATACGGTTACGGCTAGAAGCAGAAATGCGATGGGCGTCCAGCGTTGAAGCTCAATGGCGGGTTTGTGCCAGGATGCAGGCAGGACTTCGACTGGTTTGTGGTCGACAAGCAAGGCTGCAAGAGATGCAAATACAGTGAGGTATATATGGCTGTGCAGCGGGAAGTCGACAAAGGAATTGACTGCAGCGACCACAAGCGCAACCGCCCCGGCCTGTTGAAACGGCGAGGTGTCAACGGCTGAAAAGGCGGGTCGAACGGCCCTCCTTGAGAACACCGCTGCAGCGAGAACGGCCAGAAACACTCCCAGCATCCCGTGATCGGTCACCAGTTGTACATACTCATTTTCCGGGTGAGTCATGAATGCGCTGCGCGATGTTTGACGGTACTGCGGATAGGTCATTCGGAAGCCATTGGGGCCGGTTCCGAGCACCGGGTAGCTTTTCCATATCAGGAACGAATCACGCCATGCATTAAGCCTTGTGACATAGCTGTCGGTCTCTGGTAGAGACCTGAACGTATCCATCCGTTCCCTTACGGCCTCATGTGGTGCCGCGGCCACTCCCCACGCGAGTAGAACCGAGACGAGCAGCAACGGCAAGACCGCGCTCTTGCGTCTTCTTAGCAATGCAACAGCCAGCCAGGCAACGAGACCGGCCGCGAAGGAGAGAAGTCCTCCGCGCGACAGGCTCAACATGACCGCTGCACCGAGAAACAGGGTCAGCGAGATCATGATTACTGCGCGCAACCGCTTGCGCTCCTGGATAGAGGCCAACATCAAGCCTATGGTCACGGGTGATATGACTGCAAGAAAGGCCGCGTAATGATTTCGGCTTCTGAAAAAGGCTATGGGGCCCGGTAGCGCATGCCGCACAGGAATCACCCACCACAACGTGTCTCCCTGGGGAAACCACCATTGTCCGAGACAACCGCCAACCGCGACCAGGCATCCAACTGCGCAGAGGAACCGCAGCCAGTTGTCCTTGCCTCGCCGGCTGAAGCCTGCAACCACACAGAATGCGCCGATCGCAGTTAGAGCTGATAGAATCTGTCTTACCGTGCCGGCCTTGTTGCGTGTGAGTGCAAACCAGATGGAAGGCGGGTGTTCGATTATTCCCAGTTTGTGGGCTTGTTCGATTGTCTTGAACGCGCGTTGATTCTGCTCGTAGCGGAGGGGCGTTATGGCCGTCACTCTGAGTGGCAACGGCAGAAGGTAGATTGCGAGGAAGACGATGATGAAGAGCAGAACGCATTGAATACAGGGGTCCAGCAGCAAGGCACCACGGTGAGGGTCAGCAAGGCGGGAGACAACGAGGGCGGTGGCGATCATGCAGGAAGTGATGCACAAGGTCCATGGAAAGACTCCCGTGGGCAGGGCAATGAAGAGAAAAAGTGACATGCACAAAGCGATGCCCGGCAGCCGGTTCGCGAAACGGGCTTCTTGTAAACCCGGCGTTTTCATTCAGCATCCACCTCGGGATCCCCGTAGACCTTAACCAACTCACCGTCCAGCAAGAGCCGGGCATTCGCCGGTTCTTTTCCCTTGCCTTCAATCACCAGATAGTACGTCTTAGGAGATCGTCCGTACAGAAACGTCTCGATGTCGGGTACCTCGATGAATGTCCGCAGGTAGTCAGTCCAATCCTGAACCTGCTTGCGGAGCGATCCCTCAAACGAAGGCGGGGTGAGGAGTTTTACTGGCGACAGGTTGTCTGAGTTTACTTCAAAGCGTGGGCACCCCCTGGCATAGGCGCATACTTGGGATCTTAGTCTGCCGTGAGCGACGACCTCGTACGGGCCTCCCGGATCATGATCGTTGAGAAACTCGGCCGCCACCACGACTGAGTCGGGCGCTGCATTAAGAGACCGGTGTCCTACGATGAAAAGGGCGGCGATCAGGGAGATGGAAACAAACACTCGCGGCAAAGGTCGGGCGACGGACGGAAACGTGCGTGCCATCCAGGCTACTGAATCGGTCGCGGCAATGCATACGAAAGGCAGGGCCATCATAGCACCGTACATCTCCGATGTGTGCGCCAGGGCAATTGTGACAAGCGCGGCAGGTAGCAGCCGTTTCCTGATTTCGCGTTCCGCTGTCCACTCCCTGGTGACGAATACGCCAAGCACAGCCGCAGGTGTCATCCAAGCAAAGCGCGTGACAGAAACTCTCACTAGACCCAGCACAGAACCTGCAGGACCCGTCATAATCAAGGTTGGAGAAAGGAGAAGCGCGGCAAAGGCGGTGATGGCCAGAAGAGCGGCGACGACCGGCCGGTGCCTCTCACCAAGCGGTAGGATCGCCGGGAGCAGGGCAAGCGGTAGCAGTACCACCGTAACGAGTCCTACTTTGTGAGAGAGCGCAAGAAGGGTGAGCGTCGCCAGAAACAGCCCACAGGCCTTGACGCGGGGAAGTTGGACGAGCGCCAGCAAGAAGAGCGGAAGAACTGCCAGGTAGAAACCGCGGCCAGTTGCCCAATGGTTATACCTCATGAAAACAGGTGAGAATGCATAGAAGAGGCAGAACATGTTTGCGTACCGCTTGTTTCCTCCAATATTACGACCGAGAACCCATGCTCCGGCAATACCGGTTATGCCGGACAGAAGAGAAGTGAGGAAGAATCCAAGGTCGACTCCGAACCTTCCCAGGATCTGAACAGTTGCCAGGACCAGTGGTTGCGCGCTCGGATAAGACCTGGGCGTGAACCCTATGAGAGAGACCGGGTGCACTAACCATGGAATAGAGTTCTGGAGATCAACGTTGGTGGCCAATCCCTGCCATTTGTAGGTGTCGATGCCGGCCAGGTTGGTAAATGGGATTACCATGATGGAGAAGATTGCGAATGCCAACGCGAGGATCTGTAGACCTTCGGTCTCACGTGGTACGAGTGTGATGTGCGATCCAACACAGACCGTGACAGCGGCCATGGCCATTACGGCATGCGCTACAGAGAGTGAAGAGATCGTGATGGGAATGGCTGCCAGGTGCAGCAGAATCGGCACTGCGGTATTCAGACCGATAGACAAAAGCCCGGCCAGTGCAAGCGTGTGAACCAGCGGCGAAGAAGAGCGGAAACGCCGGATCAGAAGGTAAGGCGTGAGAAATAGCGCGAAAAGCAGGGTTGTTCGGGAGAGGGCTGAAATCAGGACGTTCAACACTTCGGATCAATCATCGTTAGGTGACTCATCATCGGGAGGCTCATCGTCATCATCGTCATCATCGTCGTCATCGTCATCATCGTCATCATCGTCATCGTCGTCGTCATCCAGAACTGTCAGTCCGTCCGGGATTCCCGTGTCGGCAGGATCAATCGTCAGAACGGTAACTTCATCTTCCGCCTCTGGTTCAGGCTCCCGTTCAGCTACATCTATAGGTTCTTCCTCTTCTTCTTCTACCTCAGGACAGCCCCCGCAGAGACAAATGTGGAATGGTATGCGGATGACCAGCATCTCCTTGGCATTGCTTCTTGTTACGACCCGGAACCCCATTCCCGTGTCCGTAAAGTGCGGCCTGGCATAGGAACGTTCGGCGACTTCGGGAAGACGTTCGCGCCACGATCCTCCGTAGTACGCACGCGTCAATGACGAGTTCGTAACTCCGTGATCGTTTACCCATTCGTTGACGTTGCCGCTGAGGTCATGAATTCCGTACGTATTTTCGTTTGTTCCCGTCGCAAACATCTTGTCGTGATCCGTTCCATCATAGAAACCTATGGGCATCGTGTCTGGCCTGAAGAACGGGTTGCGGAGAAAGAAGTTGGCATCGGTTGGCCGTGCCTCATTCTTTCCGTAACCGTAAACTACGTTGGTTCCGCCCGCCCATGTTGCCGCTTTGCTGAATTCATTGAAGAAATTAGCGCCGCTGTTCGTGTAACTGCCGTTGTCCATGGGAAGGCGGTACCCATCAATGGACAGCCAGGAGATGCGTTCACTTTGGCGAAACTTGCCTTCGATCCAATTTGTGACCGTGCAGGTTACAGGACGCCAGTCAAAAGTATTGGTTCCCTCACTGTAAGCCAACTGGGTCACATCTCTCCCTGTCCTGAGTGTCAGCCAGTTGCAGTACTTCACCGCACCGTACCACGAGACACCAGTGATCGGGTGGTTGGAATATGATCCTCCTACCATGGGCGTCTTCGACGTCAGGAAGTAGCGTTTGCCGATTTCTTGCTGCGGGCTGTAACGTACTCGAGAGTCAGCGATGCTGAACAGTTCATCACGCTGATCTTCCATTGCGGGATTGATCCATACGTTCCCCTGGGAATCGAACCACATGTTTGTCCCGAACGCGTCGTTCGTATGCTCTTGAGCGTGATTCAGAAAATCGATGAACCGGCTGTTCGAAGTCTCGTACTTCGACATGTTGAAATCATACGGTGTACCGTTCGTATCACCGCTGTGCGTAACGAGGCACAGCTCTGGATCCTCTATGTATTCATCGCTCTTCTGCCGTTCTTCCAGGTCTGAAAGTGCGGGCTCGAAATCAAATCCGAATCCACCGCCGTCCAGGGAGTAGGATCCCTGCTGTTTGCTTACTTCTCCCTCTTCGCTGATCTGGTAGACGATAGGCTTGTGCTTTACTATCTTGCCACCCTCGAAATAGAGCACTAGATCCTTGCTGCTATCAAGCTCCTGGTGATCGCCTGTTTCGACAACCATTGATACGTTCGACCACGCGGCTCCGGGCCGGACGGTATAGACATATTCCCGTCGGTTCTGTTGCTCATAGAACGCGAAATCGATTCCGGGATACAGGTCACGATAGTCGACACGTGCATTGGGAGGAATCTCGGGGACCCAGGTCCGGGGGTCAGGTTTCAGAGGTTCCCAACCTTCTATATCGAACATGGAGAACGGATCGTGCATGTACCACGGCGTGCTATTGTTGGCGCGCATTGAGAAGATCACTTCCTTGTCCAGCGCGTCAGCCGGTAACGCTACCCCGCGTGGCGAGTAGACGATGGTATTGCCGTTCGAGCAGTCGACCTCGGGTCGGCGAAACGACAAGGTCATTTCCCCCGCGCCGGGGTACACACTGAATCCTGCTCCCGGGGCGCTGGAATCGAAGAACCCGCCGTACGCTGTACAGTCGTCGGCTGCATTCCAGTCTTCCACATCACACTCGTGTTCGATGTCTTGGGCCACGGATGCCGTCAGGACACATAATACCACCAGGACTGCAACCAACGGCAGATGTAGGGACTTGTATCGCATGCAACTTCTCATGAGTAGACCTGCGGCGACAATACGCCACATTCAGAAGATCCTTCGAGCCAGTTGAATATAATATACAATAAAGGGGCATTTTGGAAGGTAAAACACCGTATGTCCAACCTGTTTCCGTCTCGTAGCGAATCTGTGTGCAAGGGAGGCGAAGCCGCCGACCCTCTATACGTACTGGGTTTGCCGTACACAAATGCCGCGGCCAAGTTCTGGTCGGCATTGCTCAGCGAAGCCCAAAGTGCTTTTCCGCGCCTGCAATCAATTGAGCTGTCGTGTCCCTGCGGAGTGCGTCTGACCAGAAATATGCTCTTTCCAAACATCGTGACCGATGCGGATTTCGACGCTGCAGAGCTGGGTGATTCGGAAAAGGCAATGGCCGATGCACTTTCCGCATTGGAACTGATGGGGGCGCCTTCAAGTGTAGCAGTTGAAGTTTCTTTCGGGGACAACGAGCAGTTTTCGTGCATTCTGCCCGAAGAATGTGTCGATGCAGAGACACTTCCGTACCTCGTAGTGTGGCCGTTGGAATGGGGTGGGGTGCCCTTTTCGGAATGGAACTCTGACTCTGTATCGGGGAAGTTCGAAGGCAAGGATCGTAAGCGTGACATCTTCTACAGGCTGATTTTCGAGTTGTGCAGAATGCCGCTCAGCGAAGGCCTCTATCAGCTCAGTTTTCTTCTGCACCCGAGCCCCTAGTACTTCTTCTCGTACTCTCCCTTACCGAGCTTCTTGAGCTTGTGAAAGCCAGCATTCTTTGCGCGGCTGTCGAGCCCCGTTTTGGAAAGACCTATGGAGGGGGCCGAAATGAGCTTCTCCAGGGGGGCGCCACAGTGGAGGCATGCCTCAAGCGGTTCTTCCATTGCCTTGTGGAAATGCTCGAAAGGCTCCCTGCAATGGCTGCAGCTCTCTGACTTCTTCCGTGCCTGGTACTCATATATCGGCATGAATACGCTCCTCGTCCTGTCTCGCCTTTTCGTTTGTTCAAGGATATCTAGTCACAGATAATCACATACTCCCCACGGATAGACCAGAACAACAATAGCACGTGTGAGGCGATGGATCAACGCGCTCTCCGATGAATGAATGATGACCAAAAGACGACCACAATTCACGGTAACATGAGAGAATTGCACAAAATGAGCTTTATGTGTTGCGTTTGGAAGGTCTTTGTTGGTTATATCTGCGGATTGTTACGGAAAGTCGGCAATACAACTAACCATAAGGGAGCTGAGGAAGATGGCCACACCGAAGACAAAGTCACAGATCATCGCAAAGATCGCCGAGGATGTAGGACTCACGAAGAAGCAGGCTGCAGCCGCGCTGACATCTATCGTGGAAATGGCTTACAAGGGCGCTAAGAGTAAAGACGGATTCACGATTCCCGGAATCGGAAAACTGATAAAGGTCCGCCGCAAAGCACGCATGGGTCGCAACCCGGCTACCGGCGAAACCATCAAGATCAAGGCCAAGACGGTTCTGAAGTTCCGCATTGCCAAAGCAGCGAAGGACGCGGTCGTACCGCAGAAATAACGCTTGTCCTGAAACATGGATAAAACGGGCCGCCCTGGACGTTCGGGGCGGCTCTTTTTCATGGAAAACATGTTGGCACTCAGGCAGCACCTGCGGCTAGACTGCGTGGTGGAAGGTAACAATGACTGAAGATCATGGAGAGAAAGAACCGCGAGGCCTCGAAGAGCAGTTCAAGGACATGCTCAAGAAGGCAAACCTCTCGTTCGTGATGCCACGCACCGCGGACGAGCAGGACGTCCAGGATATGCAGTCCGGGCCTGAGCCTCCAAGTCGCGAAGAGCGCTTGAAGCCCATTCGTGAATTCGCTTTGAAACCGCGCGACATCAAGGACTACCTTGATCGATTCGTTATCAGGCAGGACGAAGCCAAGAAGGTGCTCTCGGTTGCCATTTGCGACCACTACAACCACGTGAGACGCTGCGTCGAAGACCCATCACTGCAGGAGCGCGATTACACCAAGCACAACATTGTCCTGCTGGGGCCTACGGGAGTGGGGAAGACCTACCTGATGCGCTGCGTTGCGAAGCTTATAGGTGTACCTTTCGTCAAGGCAGATGCCACCAAGTTCTCGGAAACGGGGTACGTAGGGCACGATGTGGAGGATCTGGTAAGGGATCTTGTGAAGGCTGCGGATGATGACGTGGAGCTTGCGCAGTACGGCATCATATATCTCGATGAGATCGACAAGATTGCTGCTTCCAGCAATGCCGGCGGAAAAGATGTCTCGGGAAGAGGCGTGCAGATAAACCTCCTCAAACTCATGGAAGAGACGGATGCAAGCCTGTTCAGCCAGACCGACCTGATAGGGCAAATGCAGGCCATAATGGAAATGCAGAGGGGAAAGGGAGTCCAGGCTCGCACAATTAACACCAGGCACATACTGTTCATCGTCAGCGGGGCTTTCGACAAACTGTCGGACCAGATCAAGCAGCGTGTAGAAAGCAGTTCTATTGGTTTCGCTTCGAAGCAGAAGAGCGGACATCAGGATAGCGAATACCTGCGCCTGGTGGAGACCCGGGACCTCATCGATTATGGGTTCGAACCGGAGTTCGTGGGAAGGCTCCCCGTGCGGGTAGTCTGTGATGCCCTGGATGCTTCTGATCTCAAGAAGATAATGCTGCATTCCGAGGGAAGTGTCCTGGCTCAATACCGTGACGATTTCAAAGGCTACGATATGTCACTTGATCTGACCGGGGACGCGGTTTCCGCAATAGCGGAGCGCGCTCATCGCGAAGGTACGGGTGCCCGGGGCCTTATGACCGTGCTCGAGAAGGTTCTCAGGGAATTCAAGTTTGAATTGCCCTCAATGGAAACCAGCTCGCTTCGAGTAGATCGGGAGACAGTCGAGGATCCGTCCGGAAAACTCGCGGAGCTTCTTTCGAGCGAGGACGAGGTGGGACATGATGAACTGCGGCAGGAGTTGAAGGAATTCGTGACCCGTTTTCATCAGGAGCACGGCCTAAAACTGGTATTTGCCAAGGACGCAGTTATCGAGGTTGTGAAAGCCTGCGCGAAGGAGGGTTGCTCGGTTGCCGAGTACTGCGAACACAATTTCCACGACTTCGAGTACGGGTTCAATCTTATAGCAAGGAATACCGGTAGGGCCTCTTTCCGCATCACTCGGAAGTTCGTTCTGGATCCAGGGAAGGAACTCGCCACGAGAATCGCTAGAAGCTGCGCTGGAAAGTCGAAATAGGGGGCCTGTAGCGGTGGACAAATACAACCTGATAAGTTTCTTCGGCGTTTTCGTTCTTTTGGGAGTGGCCTGGATTCTTTCAAACAACCGCCGGATTATGAATTGGCGTGTCATTGTTTTGGGTGTATGTCTCCAGCTTGTCTTCGGGCTTCTCGTTTTCAGGGCTCCGGCGGGGGAGCGGTTCTTCCTTCTAGTCAACGACCTCGTCGTGAAGATCCTGGATGCTTCGACTGAAGGTACCCGGTTTGTCTTCGGCCCCCTGGCGTTGCCGCCGGGAGTCACGAATGAGCACGGTGAGACTTCTGTTGGGTTCATCCTGGCCTTCCAGGCGTTCCCTTCAATCGTTTTCTTCTCGGCAGTCATCTCGATTCTCTACTTCACACGGATCATGCCGATGATTGTGAAGGGGTTTGCGTGGATGTTTACGAGGCTAATGAAGGTATCCGGGGCGGAAGCGCTCTGTGCCGCCAGCAACATTTTCGTGGGAGTAGAGTCAACCCTCACCGTGAAACCGTATCTCGAACGCATGACGCGGTCCGAGTTGTGTACGTTGCTCACTGCCGGAATGTCCACCGTTGCCTCAAACGTGCTGG
The DNA here is from genome assembly GCA_030744755.1 of Kiritimatiellia bacterium. Lineage (GTDB taxonomy): Bacteria > Verrucomicrobiota > Kiritimatiellia > UBA8416 > JADHWI01 > JASLPY01. The sequence continues at coordinate 20,792 of JASLPY010000043.1, forward strand.
CTTTGTATGTCTTCTGCCTGAGGGGAACCTTCGAGGGAATTGCCGGGCACCTGGTGTCGGCTTCTATTCTCTCTGCACCGGCGGCGCTGGTCATGTCGAAGATCCTTTACCCGGAGACGGACGAACCGGAAACGCTGGGAGAGACGGTTGAACCGCATTATGAGCGCGACAGTAATGTGTTTGCCGCCGTTATTTCAGGCGCCAACTCGGGTGCCAAGCTCATTTTCGGCATCGTGGCACTCTTGCTGGCGGTGATGGGCCTTGTCGCGTTGCTCAACCTGGTTCTCAACGGAATCGGCTGGCGCGTAAACGCTTTGGCGGGTTGGAACGTGGACTGGTCGCTGGAAGGTATGCTGGCTGTCCTGTTCTACCCATTCGGTCTTATAGTTGGGATTCCCCCGGCTGACGTGCCGGAGATTGCGCGCCTCATAGGCGAGCGTGCGGTACTGACCGAAGTGCCCGCCTACAGGGAATTGGCCGTTCTGATCGAGACGGGTGTTCTTCAACACCCGCGCTCGGCAGTCATTGCCACGTACGCCCTGTGCGGATTCGCGCATGTCGCCGCAGTTGCCATTTTCGTTGGCGGGGCATCGGCGATCGCTCCGTCGAGAACGACCGACCTGTCGCGGGTCGCGGGACGCGCACTCCTGGCTGCTACCCTGGCGTGCCTGATGACGGCGAGCGTAGCAGGAGTGTTCTTCTCGAGCGATTCGTTCCGAATGATAGCCGCGCCGTAACGCGTTCCCGCGGACCTCAGATGTACTTGGACTGACGGACTTGCACTGCGCTTGGGGAGGGACCTCTCGGAGATAGGTCCCTACTTCTCCAGCACATGCCTGTCTCCATCAACCAACAACTCGGGCAGGGGACTCCCCTTCTACCAGAGAAGTTGCCCCAGCACGCCGGCCAGCTTTCTCTTGCGAACCGATTGGGATGGCTTCCTGGCGGCGGTAAAGTCATCCTTCGCGGACACAAGCTGTCGCACGTGCTGGGGCACCATGTTTACAAACGTCGAGTTATATGATTCGAGAAAGGGCTGTGCAGGTATTGTTTCCTGGCTCACGCGTTTCATCATACCTATAAGCCTTGCAATGCCTGGTATAGAGAGGTGATTGCCGTTCTTGGCTTCGTGCGGCTGACGCCATTCGCAGGACATGCCAAGATGCGGGATTTCCGCCCTGAGGGACCTGATACTGAGATTGTCGTCTCCCATCAATATAACGCGCTTTGGCTCGAGTTTCATGTCCGCGGCGGATTTCATCACGTCGTGCAGTTCGGATATTATCTGGGCTGATGCCTTTCTTGCGGCCAGGTCGAGGTCCACAAGGCTGGGTGAACCGTGTTGCCACCTGGGGAAGAGAGGAAGCAGGGAGTCATCATCCGGTGTAAGCTCTATTGACATATCCTCACGCTCGTTCAACCACAGCGCAAGTTCCTCGGGCTGGGTGTTCAATCGCTCGGCCGCGCCTATGAGAATGTCATAGCTTCCGCTGGTGATGTGGGCCGTGTGAACCATCTTCCCGTTTCTGAAGAAACTCACGCCTATCGTCTCACGATCGACATCCACCAGCACCATGCTTTCGTCTCTTTCCGCCGGTGCCAGGTTGCCGGCTGCCGCGGCATGACTCGACATCAGGACGTCCACTTCGATATCCAGGGTTCTAAGGCAATCGAGAATGCTCCTGGTTGTGTCCTGCTCGCCAAGGACGAGGTGCGCGTTGAGTTGCAGTTTCTCCGCTTTTTTACCTGTCGGATCGGAAGTCTTGCGATCGTTGTCAAGAACGTACGAGATGGGAACCATGTCAACGGTCGCGTAACGTGGCCAGAATCCATCACGGGAAACCCGATTGAGAACCTGCTTTACATGCTTTCTGCTGACTACCGTTCTGTTGCTCTTGAAAGGTCTTCCGTTGGGGTGCGTGGATATCGTGCTGGATGACTGCCTGCTTGCGGTTGCGCCGTAGGGAAGGCAAACAATGAACTTGGAGTAGTCAAACTGGGCTCCACCACCCATCCTCTCCCAACAGGTCTGAATTGCCTGCTCTACGTCAGGCATGAATATGTCCTCGTCTGCAGGCGGCGCCGGAAAAAACGCTCTTCTTACGCGAAGTGGCATTACGTGACCCATGCGATCGGCATGGACTATGGATGTAACAACCCAGTTGCGGCCGAAGGATATGCCCCCGAGAATGTTCTCGTAGCTCAACTCGTCAACCTGCTCAAAATATCCTCGCACTCTAGCAGCCATTTCTGCTTCCCCCGTCTGAATCACAGCTTCCAGCGGAACCGATAAAGCCATGTCTCGATTGATTTTGCATTGATTCCCGCAGATTTCTGACCTCGGTTTGACGCCGTGATACAAAGAGTTCCGGAGACTCGTTCAGTTCACCGATAAATGATACGTAAGGCGTGCCGCATAAGTGGCAGCAGGCACCCCTGGTTACAGGAGCCATGCAATCCCCGTTAGAGCAGGTGGATTCCAGAAGCTCACCACACAACCTGCAACGGGTTTTCTCCTGCACCGCGCTGTTCACGATGCCTGGCATGAGAAGCACCCGGTTGCGTACCAGGTAAGGGAAATTGCTGGGACAATCGTCGATGGGGCAGTACTTGGCTACGAAGGCAGCCGCGGCGGCCTCTGCACCCGTGGCGTCCGGCCCCTTCAGATCAATATCAAGTACGCTGGCTATTGTCTGAATCGTGGCATCGTTTACTGCATCGCGCCGACCCGCTTCGAACATGCTGACGGCGGATTGCGTACAGCCAGCCAGCCTTGCGAGCTCCGCCTGCGTGATGCCTTTCTCGCGCCTGGTGCGGCGAAAGAATTCGTGGTTCACATTTAAACGTAAAGGCATCGCATGACACTCCGTATGGCTTACAAGACGGATTATGCTGAATTTCCGGGTGTTATCAAGATAAAAAATCAAAAATCTTTTGATATACTTGATATTGTATAACAGGGCTGCTTTGGTGGTTTCTGTGGTGTATGAGGGGAGATGCGGGATTTGGGATTTTGGAGGGGATTAGGGAGTCAACGCCGAATGTTCAATGCATCCAAAAGGTTGCCCATCGTTTGGACGTGGGAACTTGGATGTTGGTTGTTGGACGTTGGGCGTTGACTCCCTCCTACAGCATCTTCAGTGCTATTATTGAGTAGGCGGTGGCCAATGTTGGATCGTTTTCCCAGAAGCGTCCGGTTTCGTTCTTCCAGTAGCCGTTGCCTGTCTTCGGGTCTATCTCCTGGATGGAGATGAGCTTCTTTGCCATTTCGGAGCGCCAATCTATGACCTTGTCCTTCTCGCCGGGCACGAGATTCTGGCCGTAGGCCGAAAGCGATCGCGTAAGCACGTTGTAGAAGAAGAACAGCCCCTGTCCTCCCATTCCTGGATTCTCCTTGAGAGACCAGTTCTCTGATGCCCAGTCGAAAGCGGAACGCACCCGGTGGTCGCTACGGGGAACCTGGGCGTAGATGAGAGCCAGCATTCCGGCGTATGTCATGCTGCCGTAGGATCGAAACGTAACTGTTCCAGCCGCATTGGTAGTGCTTCCTGCCTTTGGATCCGTCGGGTTATAGAAGAATCCGCCGGAGTTGTCTCCCGTGCCGTCCGGGTTCTGCATGCGCTCAATAAACTTAACCGTTGCTTGCCAGTCTATGTCCACCTTCTTGCTTGATTTGGGTCGCAGATCTTCTACCCCGGCGGTCAAGTGCATTGCCTGTGCGGCATAGTACGTGTTGAGGAGATCTGTATAAGCCCTGCCCGTTTGACCATCGTACCCGAACCCTCCCTTGTATACGTCGTCGCCCATGTGCTGCGAATTGGCAACAAACTCCCTTGCCTTCAGGATCACAGGGACGAGGGCACGCCGTTTTGACTCGTTGAGAACGGTCATGCAGATGGCGGTGTTGTAGTTGCTGAGCCCACCGCCTTTACGCCCTGGAACGTTGCGATAGATTCCGCCATCTTTCTGAACACACGTGAGGATGTACTTGATTCCCTTGTCGACTGCAGCACTGCAAGCCGGGTCCTTGCTGTCCAAGAGCGCCCAGACAGACAACGCTGTCAAAGCGGGAAAAGTGCCCTGCGACCATGAACCATCATCTTTCTGCATGGCGGCGACCCAGTTCTGGCCTCGCCCGATCGCGGCATTTACCTCGTTACGAACTGAAAGCCCCAGGGCCCCGGCCGGGGGTTCGGTGCTCACGAGAGTTTCCGCGTTCGCCGCGAAAGGGCTCACGAATATGCTAAGACCCAGTACGGCTGTGATCATGAATGTTCCTGCTGTGCTCATAGTTGCTCCTTTATTTTGATTGGAAACGCATTACACTTCTTTCTGGATGTCTTTTCAAGCGATACTAACGGATAACTCCGTGTAAAGGTTGCAATGAATTTTGATCTGACGGTCTTGAAACTACGAAACACGCGAGAATCGCAAGAACCAGCGATAGTTGAGACGAGCGAAAGCTCAAGTGTGCTTGCCTCCATGTTTTGCCTTGGTTTCGTCGCGACGCTGCTCCAGGTGACCTTTATGAGGGAGATGCTTGTCGCGGTTTTCGGGAACGAGATAAGCATAGGCGTTATTCTTGGTAACTGGCTGATATGTATCAGTCTCGGGGCGTTTGCCGCCAGGCCTGTCGTTCATCGCCTCTCGTCGCGCAAGCTTGTGCGATTGCTGTTTTCCTGGCTTTTCCTCGTGCCCGCCGTGCTTGCCCCCTTCGAGGTCTATGCCATCAGGGCTCTGCGGACCATCATGGATGTGCCCATGGGTGAGTATGCTCCGCTGGGTTCTATCGCGGCAGGCTCTTTTCTTATCTTCCTTCCCCTGTGCTTCTGCATCGGCTTCTGCTTCCCGCTGGCGTGCCGTGCCCTCGAGCTGGAACACGCATCCGGGGAGGGGAGACGTCCTACTGCAGTCAGTCTCGTCTACACACTTGAGGCACTGGGCAGCATGGTTGGCGGAGTGATCTTAACCGTGGTCCTCCTCAGGTTTCTCACTCCTCTTCGACTGGTTGTGCTGACTTCGGCTATCGCGCTGGTGGGGGCGGCGCTTGCAATGCCTGTGCGCCGGGCCAGGTGTTTCTTTGTCGTCCTCGCCGCGATTCTTACTGCCGGGGTGTTTGGCCCTGGATGCATGGAGCGTCTTGAGGAGCGTTTTATCGAAAGACGTTGGGCATCGTTTGGTGTAGTTTCGCGGCAAAGCGAAGAAGGCTGGCCCGAGTTGAAGCTTGTGGACTCGGAGGACTCCATATACCAGAACCTGGCCGTAACCGAGTCCGAGGGTCAGTACACGTTGTACGGAAACGGAGAAGTCATATTCACCTTCCCCGATCCGCATGCGTACGAGCACGAAATCCATTTTCTCATGGCACAGAAGCCAGATGCAGGTCGCGTGCTCCTGCTGGGTGGAAACCCGCTGGGGGAGATTCCGGAACTCCTGAAGTATCCTCTCGACAGGCTTGTCTATGTTGAACTCGATTCCACCGTGGGCAGGATGGTCAATAGAATCATGCCGGCCGAATACGGGGAGACTTTATCCGACCCCAGGCTTGAATGTGTCGAGGGAGATGCCGTCAGTTTCATCAAAAGGTGCGTGGAATCTTTTGATGTTGTCCTGGTAAACGCGCCGCAGCCTTCGACAGCGGCTCTTAATCGGTTCTACACGGTGGAATTCTATTCGGGTCTTGAACGGCTTCTCAATCCGGGCGGCTTTGTTGCCTGTGGGGTCAGCTCCTCAGAGAGACTTCGGTCCGAAGCAGTCCAGCTCGGTGCGTCCGTGTACCAGGCCCTGGAGGAGGTCTTTGACGTTGTCCTTGTGACCGCCGAAAGTCGCAACCGTTTCCTTGCTGGTGACGCTGACTCCGGTCTTACCTTCGACCGCCGTGTTCTTTTCGAAAAAAGCCGGGCCTCAGCCATCGATACTGAGTTCTTCCGGCCCGAACTGTTCCTGGGGAGCGACGATATTACACCCGAGAAGATCGACCTTGTGCTCGAAAGGTTTACGTCACAGCCAGGGCTTGCCAACCGCATGTTGAAACCAGTTACGTACTTCTACAATCTCGTGCTCTGGAGCAGGTTCAGCGGTTCGGCCCTGGAGTCGGTCCTTGCGGCTGTCCAGGGGCCACGTGCGCGAAGAACCATGTGCCGGGGTGCGCTTGGAGTCGCGATGCTCGTGCTTCTTGCCGGGGGTGCTTTGAGACTGACGTCCCGGCAATCCGGCGCATGCGGATGCTGGAGACGCATTATGATCGCATCTGTTGTCGCAACCACCGGTTTCTGCGGAATGGCCATCGAGATCGTGCTCATATTCGTCTTTCAGGGGCTCTTCGGGTATGTCTACATGCGGATGGGCCTGATAGTTGCAGCCTTCATGCTGGGGCTGGTGATCGGCGCTCCTTCGGGCAGGCGTATGGCATCGGGTACGGCGCGATCTGCATGGCTTAGCCTTGTTTGTGTCGACATCTTCCTGCTCGTCTTCCCGCTTCTGGTTGCCGCCCTGCTTTCCAGAGGAATCCCGGCAGGCGCCTTTGCCTGGTTGGCCGCCGAATGTTCGATCTACCTTGCCGTTGCAATTGCGGGCTGGGCGGTGGGCGCGGAGTTTCCGTTGGCCAACCGGGCATATCTCGAAGCCCGCAGCAGCGCGTCTGCTGCAGCCGCAATAACAGATGCTTCCGATCATATCGGTGCGGCCGTTGGGTGCATTGCCATGGGGGTGGTGCTTATTCCTGTAATGGGAATATCTGGATCCTGCCTGCTGCTGGCCGGTATCAAGGGCGTGAGCCTCGCCTGCCTGGCATCCGCCACCATCTGCAAACCTGCACATTAGCTGGGCGACCACACGCCTGGTACTGCTCCGCCGCACTTGTGGCACTTGCCTTTGGCCAGTTCGTTTGAAATCACCATGTGTCCGTAGCGCTTCAGAACGTTCGTCTTGCACTTGGGGCAGTAAGTGTTCTCGCCTTCGCCACCCGGCATATTGCCGGTGTAGACGAAGTTGCATCCACTTGCCATTGCTATGCTCCTGGCGCGGTGAAGAATCTTCGGAGGGGTTCTCGGCAGATTGCGGATCTTGTAGCAGGGATGGAAACGCGTGAAATGCAGGGGGACGTTCGGGCCAATCTCCTTGACGATCCATTCTGACATCCGGCGTATATCGTCCATGTTGTCGTTGAGGGTGGGGATGAGCAGGACTACGATTTCGAACCAGACGCCGTGGCCCGAGAGCCTCTTGAGCGTGTCCAGTACCGGCGTAAGAAGTCCTCCGCAGACCTTTCCGTAGAACTTCTGATTGAAGGCCTTCAGGTCAATCTTGATGGCCGTCATAAGCGGGACGAGCTGCTTCAGGGGTTCCGGTTGCATGAAGCCGTTACTTATCATGATATTGCCCAACCCCATGTCCCTTGCGGCCTTGGCGCAGTCGGTCATGTACTCGTAGAAGATGGTTGGTTCGCTGTAGGTGTAAGCTACGGCCTTTGCACCCACGCGTTTTGCGGTTGCGGCAATGACTGCGGGGGGGATATATCTGACACGAATATCACCGGGGTTGGCCTGGGAGATTTCCCAGTTCTGGCAGAACTTGCAGCGTATGTTGCAGCCCACGGTAGCGATCGAGAATACCTTGCTGCCGGGATACACATGGAAGAAAGGCTTCTTCTCGACAGGATCGTTGTTGAGGGCAACAGGCCTGCCATAGACGAGTGTATAGTATTTCCCTCCCCGATTTTCCCTGACTCTGCAGCGCCCTCGTTTACCATCCTTGACCGTGCAGCCGAACGGGCAAAGCTCACACATGATTTCGTTGTTTTGCAACTGCTTGTAAAAACTTGCCTCGTGGGGCGCATCTACCGCGGCTGCCTGCGCAGAGTGAGGCCTTGCCAGTGAATGCGCGGCGGCAACACCGGCGATCTTCACGAAATCCCTTCGCGACAGAAGACTCTCTTGACATATTGCGTTCATCAACGTGGATTTTACCAGAGGTCATTCGGTGGCGGCAATGAGCATTTGAGCCATCTGCGTTGTGAAACAGATCAACGGGGGCAGGGTGAAACGGGGGTACGAGATACTGTTCACCCCACAGCAGAAGGGGTTAGGCGCTAGGCGCTAGGCGTTAGGACGCGACCCTAGCGCCTAACCCCTAACCACTGCGTTCTGCGCTCACAGCGCAGAACACACCATTTCGAGCCATCTGCGATGCGATATCGATCAATGATAGCTGGCCGAAACTGAGGTGAAAGATTCTCTTTACCCCACAGCGTAAGGCGTTAGGCGCTAGGCATTAGTAGCTAGACCACCTCGTCCTGGATATCGACCCCACGGTCCTGAACGATTTACCACGCAGGCATGGCTCTACCAGATGCAGGCGTCCCACTAATCCCTAACCCCTAGCGCCTAGCCCCTGCAATTTGCGTGACAACGCAGATTGCTCATTTCTGTCTTCTTGAAACTCCTGTCCTCAAACGGGTAGTATGTCGTTTCTGATTGGAAACGGACAGCAGTGTTGACCTTGGGGGATCATAATGATAGCGAGAAAAGAGAAGTTGACCGATATGCCTGCATGGCAGGCACTTGTGGAGCAATACGGAAAAACGAAAGAAAGCCATTTAAGAGATCTGTTCGAGCAGGATCCTGAGCGTTCATCACGGATGTCCCTTGAGGCAGCCGGTCTGTTCCTTGATTATTCCAAGAACCGTGTAGACGACGAGACCCTCCTGCGGCTCGTAGCGCTCGCCGACGCCGTTGGCCTGCGCCAGGCTATCGAAGACATGTTCAGCGGCAAGCCTGTAAACGAGACGGAAGGGCGTTCGGTCCTCCACGTCGCCCTGCGTAACCGCTCCAATACGCCGATCCTCGTGAACGGCGAAGACGTGATGCCGGATGTTAGTGCCGTACTCGAGAAGATGTGCGGCTTTGCAGAGCAAGTGCGAAGCGGGGAATGGAAGGGGCACAGGGGCAAGCCGATACGCAATGTCGTCAATATCGGCATCGGGGGATCGGACCTGGGTCCGCTTATGGCATACGAAGCGCTCAAACCATACAGTGACCGCAATCTGAACGTAAGGTTCATTTCAAACGTTGACGCAACCCACGTTGCCGAAACCGTCCGGGAGATGGATCCGGATGAGACCCTGTTTGTCATTGCGTCGAAGACTTTCACGACCCAGGAAACCATGACGAACGCGGCAACTGCTCGAAAGTGGATTGTCGATGCCATGGGGGATGAATCCGCCGTGGCCAGGCACTTCGTGGCGGTTTCTACCAGTGCGAACGAGGTCCGGGCCTTTGGTATTGACGAAGCCAACATGTTTGAGTTCTGGGAGTGGGTTGGCGGCCGCTATTCCATGTGCTCGGCAATAGGTCTTACGCTTGTGGCGGGCATAGGCCCCGAAAACTTCATTAAGATGCTGGAAGGGTTCCACGCGATGGACCGGCATTTCGCGGAAGCACCGTTCGAGGCAAATATGCCGGTGCTCATGGGACTGCTCGGGATCTGGTACAACAACTTCTTTGACGCCCAAACGCATGCTGTTCTGCCATACGACCAGTACATGCACCGTTTTGCAGCGCACCTGCAACAGCTCGACATGGAGAGCAACGGGAAGTACATAGATAAGCAGGGCGACCGTGTTTCGTACCATACCGGACCAATAATCTGGGGTGAGCCGGGCACCAACGGGCAGCATGCTTTCTACCAGCTGATCCACCAGGGCACGAAAATGATTCCGGCTGATTTTATCGGCTTCTGTGAGTCACAGAACCAGCTGGGGGACCATCACGACAAACTGATGGCCAACATGATTGCGCAGACCGAGGCCCTGGCTTTCGGCAAGCCGGCCAAAGATGTTGAAGCCGAAGGTGTAACTGGAACCCTCATTGCTCATAAGACTTTCGAAGGCAACCGTCCAACCAACACGATCATGGCCGACCGGCTCAACCCTTTCACGCTCGGTGCTCTCACCGCGCTATACGAGCACAAGGTTTTCGTTCAGGGCGTAATCTGGAACATATTCTCGTTTGACCAGTGGGGCGTGCAGTTGGGCAAAGTCCTTGCTTCAAAGATTCTCGCCGAGATCACGGCGGAGCAGGAACCCGCAATGATCCACGACAGTTCGACCAACCAGCTTCTCAAGCGGTATCGGGCGAAGAGAAAGTAGGGTCATAGCCCAACGCCCAACGTCCAACGTCCGACGCCCAAGTTGGTCCCGCCTTTGTTGCCGAATGCGCGTTCTTTTCCCTTGCCTCAACATCGTGTGTCGCTATCCTTAGAAACATGACTAAGAAGAAAAATCCTAGCGTCCTTCTGGGGTGTCTACCCCTTGTTATTGCAATTGCCGGGATCATCTACGGGATCAAGTGGTACGTCGAGCGCCAGGATGAGCGTAAACCATTCGAGTCGAAGTGGAACCGGGCCCAGGCGGGAGCAGATGCATATCGAGCTCAGATAGTTGCGAACCTGTCTCTTAATGTCCGCGAATCAGGCAGGGTCTTTCTAGGAGGCACACTCTCCAATCGTGGGAAGCGTAACGTTGCGTACGTGCACGCAAGGGTGCACTACCGAACTTTGCCATCGAATTCTCCTGCCACGTCGGATGTTAACCTGGGATCCATCCGGGCTAAAACGACCCGCAAAATCAGCGCTCGACTTCCAAGGTCAAGCGCAGAGACTGTTGCCACTCAGAGCGGTGTCTCCCGTGTGGAGATCTACAGCATCGTCTTTGGCGATTAACCCTTTCTCCGCCTGCGTCTATACTGGGCAGCGCGCATGTTCTTTCGGGCTTTTCTACGCGGAGGGGTGGGGGGTCTGTCTTTCGCTTCCATGCCTTCCGTACCTGCGATAGCGCGCACTGCTGTTCTGGCCGTGGCGAAGGCTGCCGTGAGATTGTAACCCCCTGTCGGTCCGTCGATATCAAGTACCTCTCCCGCGAAGTAGAGTCCGGGTGTGACTCTCGACTCCATACTTTTTGCGGATACATCCCCGAGGTCCACACCACCCACGGTTACCATGGCTTCCTTAAGAGGGCGGGTCTTGACTTTGTCTATCAGCAGCGGCTTTGCGCCGGGATGCGGTACAATTTCAAGCCTGGGCGACTTGATGTTCGCGCGCGCCACCAGGCGGGTCGCGTTCGATATGACGCCCCCGCCGAGCCCCCATCGTTCGCATTCCAATAATCCGGACGTTGTCCCGATCCGAGTCTGCCCGTCATATATGACCGCCGTTGCCTCCTTGAATGATGCCCCCGAATTCTCCATGAGCCATGGGGTCTTCCATTCCAGGCCCACGAGGCCGGGGCGGTATGGCTGCAGGCGATGTCCTAATTCCCCGGCCATCTTCTGTCCGTCTCCGACACTCCCCGTCTTCGGGTAACTGACCCCTCCGGTTGCCACAAGCACGTTGGCCGCCTTCAGCGTGAATGCGGAGACTGACACGGTGAAACCATCCTTTTTTGGAACGATACTCTTAATCGGTGCATTGAGGCAAAGGGGCACGCCAAGGTCACGCAGCCGGTCTGAGAACATGTGGACCACGTCAGGTGCGCGCTCTGACTTCGGAAAAACTTTGCCGTCACGAGTTTGCATCAGGGGAAGCCCGCGCTGCTTGAACCAGGATTGGAGTTCGTGCGGTGTGAAAGCCTCAATGGAAGGGCGCAGGAAATCAGCCAGTTCATCCCCGAACGCAGACAGGAAGGCTTCGGAGCGAAGGTGCGTAGTCAGGTTGCACCGCCCGTTGCCGCACATGAGTAACTTGCTGCCCACGCGGTGTTTCCGTTCGATAAGCACACACGGAAGACCGCTTTCGCCTGCATAGCATGCAGCCATCAGTCCCGCGGCGCCACCACCGACAATGACCAGAGAAGTTGTCTCACCTGTATTCATCCCCAGCAGCATCCACAACAATGGGCGTTGGATCAAGAAGAGAAGAGGAGAGGATTTTCCGCTGGGAGCGGAAAACCTCTGTCCGCGCTTGTGCAGACGATTCGGTCCACCTATTATGCTGGGCATGAAGAATCGGGCGGGCATGTTGAGCGTGCTGTTGGTGACTTTTCTGTTGGCTGTTACCGCCATGGGGGTAACGGTTTACGAGACGGTTTCGCCAAGCGGCAACAAGAGTGGGGCCTGGGACGTAAACATACTTGCCGACGACGTTCACTTCCGCTGCGGCGGGATTATCACGAACGTGGTGATGAGCCTTGCAATCAGGGGGACCAACAGTTGCCGGGTCTGGATTTTCGATGGGTTCCTCAGAGACGCAATCTACTCGGCCCCATTCACCCACGTTCCTTCCAGTTCCTCATTGGATTTCCAAGAGTACAGTTTTCCGATGCGCGTCAGTGTTCCCAAGGACATCTACATCGGGTTTTCGGCCGAAGGGGATGGCTGGGGCGGATCCAACCTCACCGATCACGCTGAGAACGACTCGACTGTTGCCAGCGGCATTGCTACCAATGCTGGTATCTACTGGTGGGGAGCAGTTGCCGGCGGACAGCTCAACCAGGGGGCGAATTTCGGCAGCGGTGACTACTTCAATCTCAATGTACAGATGCTACAGCCTGAGATTACTGACGTTGTTGTGACTAACGGCACAGCTTCTCATTACCAATATCTCAGAGCACGCAACGTATATTGTTGAGAGATCGTTCAATGTTCTCTCCAACGGATGGGAGGAGGCGGGGGAGTTCATGACCAACGCGCCGGCCACCTACTGGTCCGAGACACTCAGCAACGACTGGCAGAACGTGCTTTACCGCATCAGGACCAGGCTTGAAGAATAGGAATGCAACGATGATCATGTCGAAATACTCCATCGGAACGGGGGATCGTTTCGGGAAACAGGGTGTGGCCCAGCTCAACGCTGTCATCCAGGCAAAAGCCGAGGGCATTGATCTCGAGATTGTCTGGAATAAGAGTCACCGCGAACACACGACGATTCAAACGACGCAGGACTCGGTAAGGCGCGAAGCGGATGAAGCTGTTTCCGCACTGGACTGGCAAGGCGGATACTACGTGGATGCCGACCATATCGGCCTCGCAACGGTGGACAATTTCATTGCCTCGAGCGATTTCTTCACCCTGGACGTCGCGGATTTCACGGGAAAGCGGGCAACGGAAGAAAGCATAGACGCGTTTGTTGCCAGACACTCGGATCTCATCGGGAGCGTCGAAGTTCCAGGGATGGCAGAACCTGTAGCGGTCACCGGGGAGAAGATCAGGCATGTGGCGGAAGAATTCCTTCTGGCGGTTCAGGAGGCGGGAAAGATTTACCGGCATATAGAAGGGGCAAAAGGGACAGGAACGTTTGTGACAGAGGTGTCCATGGATGAGACGGATGAGCCACAGACCCCTGAAGACATGATGCTCATCCTGGCAGCGATCGCCGACGAAGGAATTCCTTCCCAGACCATCGCACCCAAGTTCAGCGGCCGCTTCAACAAGGGTGTTGATTACGTGGGGGACGCTGAACAGTTCGAGCGCGAGTTTGAAGACGATGTTTGTGTCATCTCATGGGCTGTTCGGGAATTCGGGCTCCCGGCGAATCTGAAACTCAGCGTTCATTCAGGCAGCGACAAATTCTCAATATACGGTGGCATAAACCGGGTTCTCAGGAAACATGACGCCGGCCTGCATGTCAAGACGGCCGGCACAACCTGGCTGGAAGAATTGATCGGATTGGCCGAATCCGGTGGCAATGCCGCCGGACTGGTTAAGAATATCTATGCACGGTCTCTTGACCGCTACGGAGAGCTTTGTGCACCATACGCGACTGTAATTGATATTGATACGGCCAAGCTGCCACCGCAGGGCGAGTTCTTTCTGCTGTCGGGAGCGGATGTAGCATCTGCAATCAGGCACGATCAGTCCAATCCGGCGTACAATCCAAACATTCGGCAGCTTCTTCATGTCGGATACAAGGTGGCGGCGGAGATGGGTGAGCGCTATCTTGATGCGCTGGACGAATACTCGGATAGAGTGGCCGCCAACGTGACAGGCAACATCTATGAACGTCACATACTGCCGCTCTTTGGTATGCGAGCGTGACCGAGGTAGTCTGGCGCTTGAAGATTAGGAAACAGCAAGAATACCAGGAGAGATCACATGAGCAGGAAAGAAACGGAATGGACACCGGATATTCGTATTGGAACGCTTGTCAGAGACGCGTCCCCCGACTACATGCGTCAGATTCTGCCGCAAGGTTTTGAGTCTTTTAGCCTGACGTTCTGGCAGAGCTGCGAAGGCGTCGACTTCAAGAAGCTAGCCCGCGAGGTCGAAGATGTCCTTGGCGACAGCGGTGCAGTAGTTTCTTCCCTATGCATCTTCGGCAATCCGCTTGAATCCGAAGAGCTGGACAAGCAGACCTTGAAGGGGCTGCGCCGGTGCATCGACAACGCCCATCATTTCGGATGTGACATCGTGGGAGGGTTCACGGGACGCATCCGCGGGAAGCGTATTGACGAGAGCATGAAAGCCTTTAAGCGGATCTGGGCGCCTCTGGCACAGCGTGCCGCTGACAGGGGTGTACGCATCGCGTTCGAGAACTGCGATATGGGAGGAACCTGGCAGACGGGCGACTGGAACATTGCGCACAATCCTACGGCTTGGGAAATGATGTTTGATGCAGTTCCCTCCGACAACCTGGGGCTTGAATGGGAGCCTTGTCACCAGATGGTCAGCCTGATCGATCCAATGCCCCAGCTTCGTGAGTGGGCACACAAGGTGTTTCACGTGCATGGTAAGGATGCAAGCATCCACTGGGACGTTGTCCGTAAGTACGGGGTGCATTCCTCGATGCACGGTGACGTTGCTCTGCCGGGCCGCATCGAGGCCGTACCTCCGTTCGCATATCATCGTACGCCGGGATTTGGTGACAGCAACTGGACGGACATAATCTCCACGTTGCGCCAGGCGGGATTTCGGGGGAGCATCGATATCGAGGGCTGGCACGATCCCGTGATGAACGGGGACCTGGAAATGACAGGTCAGGTTCGCGCCCTGCAGTATCTCAAAGCTTGCAGGGGAGACTACGTACCAAACCCGGTGTGATGGCGATGTAATGAACTTCGTATCAGCATTCCTGCCGTGACAAGGGATGTTGCGCGAAGGGTCGTGCATCCGATCTGCGATTGAACTATGGTTCCAATGTAACTGGGACCTGCAGAGAATGGGAGATAAAGCTATGAGTACATTGAGTGTTGGAGACAAGGCACCCGTTTTCAAGCTGGCGAACCAGGATGGCGAGACTGTTTCATTGTCCGCTTACAAGGGTAAGAAACTTCTCATTTACTTTTATCCAAAGGCAAACACGCCTGGGTGCACTACGCAGTCTTGTGCCGTGAGTGATGCACTGCCCGATCTTCTGGAATCCGGAGTGGCAGCGATAGGCATAAGTCCAGACAAGCCGGCGGCACAGAAGAAATTCGACGACAAGTACTCGCTTGGATTCCCACTGCTCTGCGATATGGAGCACAGGGTTGCGGAAGCCTACGGAGCCTGGGGTGAAAAGTCCATGTACGGCAAGAAATACATGGGAATCATTCGCTCAGCCTTCCTGGTCGATGAAAAAGGCAAGGTCCGTGGGGCCTGGTACAAGGTAAGCCCCAAGGATACCGTACCCAACGTTCAAAAAGTGCTGGGCTGAGAGAGTCGTTCAGGAATTCAGAATCTCGCGTGTCTTCTGCGCCAGCACGGTGCGTGTGAAAGGTTTTGAGAGGAAGTTCATCCCTTCGATCAGCACGCCGCGGTTTGCTATTACGCTCGCCGTATAGCCCGACATGTAGAGCACCTTCATGTCTGGTCTGTCCGCTGCCAGCTTGTCGGCCATGTCGCGGCCGCTCATTCCCGGCATTATCACGTCGGTAATCAGCAGATCGATCCCGTCTTCATGCACTTCGGCAAGGTCAAGGGCCGCGGCGGGAGAGTCGGCGGCCAGAACGCTGTACCCGATTCCCTCCAGAAATATCCGTGTTGTATCGAGGATGGCCTTCTCATCCTCCACCAGCATGATTGTCTCGTCTCCACCAACGATTGTTTGAAAATCGTCATCGTCCGGGTTGGCAAGCAATTCTTCAATAAGAAGAGGGAGGTAGATGCGGAACGTAGTTCCCTGTCCCGGTCTGCTGGAGACATCCAGGAAGCCCTTGTTTTGCCGGACGATCCCGTAAACGGTAGCAAGACCCAGGCCTGTTCCCCTGCCTACTTCCTTCGTGGTGAAGAAAGGCTCGAAGATCCGGTCCAGCAAATCTTGTTCCATACCCTTGCCGTCGTCGCTAACGGACAGCATGACGTATTGGCCCGGTTCGGCGTCAGCATTCTCACTGGCGTAATGCTCATCAATGGTGGTGTGCTCGGTAGCGATTGTTATCTTGCCTGTCCCGCTGATCGCATCGCGGGCATTAACGATAAGATTGGCAAGGATCTGGTCTATTTGCGATGGGTCCAGCTTGACGGGCCAGAGTAGTGGTCCGGGTTTCCACGTAAGGTCGATGTCTTCCCCGATCAGAAGCCGAAGCATCTTAAGCATTCCCGATACGGTATCGTTGAGATCCAGCACTACAGGTTCGATGGTCTGCTGGCGGGCGAAAGCCAGGAGTTGCCTTGTTAAATCGGCCGATCTCTTTGTGGCTTTCGTGACTTCGTCGAGCCATTCGTTTATAGGGTGCGATGGTTCGATATCGTCCCTGCACATGTCCACGTAACTCATGATTCCCATAAGCAGGTTGTTGAAATCGTGCGCCACACCGCCGGCAAGTGTACCGATTGATTCAAGCTTCTGGGCCTGCCGTAGATGTGCCTCGAGTCGATGGTGATCTGTTACATCAAGTGCATACACGTTTGCATAGCCATGATCAGGGACGGGAGCGAAGGAAACCTGGAAGATCCGTCCCTCCGATTCAATTTCTTCCCGGACATGGGTACCATCCGAAAAAACTGAGCTCATGCGAGTCTGCCACTTTTCAGCAAGTTGGTTGGTGCTGCCTTTTGTGAATGCTGGAAGGAGTGCGGAAGCCGCAGCGTTCGCATATTCGATGACCCCCTGGGAAGATATGCGCATGACCGGATTGGGGTTTTCTGAAGGAAATCGGGCTAGCCGCTCTATTTGCTCCTCGGCCTGTTTTCGTTCGGTTACACTGCGAAATACACCGATTAGGACTTCCCTTTCGTCGATTTCCGCGACCCGCGCATTGATTTCGACGGGCACCCGTGATCCGTTGGATCGTATTACTTCACATTCGCGAGCCATTCCGCCGCCCTCGCCTGCGTGCCCGAAGAAGATGTTCCTGTAGCGCTCGGCGTCCTGCCGGGGATGCAAAGTGGCTATCGACGCGCCTATGAGTTCCTCAGCCGTGCGCCCTGTCAGTTCCTCTGCCGCCCGGTTTACATTTAGAAGTATTCCGGTTTCCTTATCTGCTACCAGTATGGGGTCAGCAGCGAGTTCCCAGAGGAGATCACGGTGGCTTTGGAGCCTCTTCTTTTGGGCAAGATTCTCCAGCAAGACGGCAAGGAGGTTGGAGGCAGTTCTCAGAAGATGAAGGTCCTCCTCGGCTAGCGGTGTCTCTGTTTCGATGACGAGCGTGCCCAGGCTTTTCTTCAGCGTTTGGAGAGGTATCACCTCGGGCGATAGCGCGAGTGGAGTTTCCTGAAAATCTATCTTGGCGGGGGAGAGCTCATCGTTCATCGCCTCAACGAAGAGCTGTTTTACGCGTTCGGCATCATTGACCTGGCTAAGGCTGGTCATTAAGAGAAGGATGTCATGGGGAGTCATGAAGCTACTGTTCCATGTTCTCTGGCAGAAACTCGGGTGCGTTCTCGCGCAGCCAGTCGTTCGGGTCTTGGTAGTAGGGGTTCTCTGTTATTCCGGCTGAGCTGATCGTGTAAGGATGCGTCTGCAGAACCCGCATGATCAGGGCCCCCGAGAACTTCTTTATGTTGTACATACAGATACTGACCCACGGCTTTCCGGGTATGAAGTAATTCAATCGTGATTCGTACGCGAACAGGTGCTCTCTTCCCGGGATTGCTTCAAGAGCCCAGACCATTTCCGCACTGGCCCGGATGTTCCGGGAGCCGTTTGACTGGCTTTCATCGAAGAAGGCGTTGAGCCCAATGTCCATAGCCTTGGGTGAGAACACACCGTTGGGGAAGTAGAGGTCATTTGTCGAAAAGAACTGAAAAGATCCGGTGCTGTCCAGCGAATCACTGAGGTCCGGAAACTGCCTGGAGAACTGTAATCGAAAATCTTCTTCGGAGCGCTCGGTTGGGCAGTAGAGTTGCAGATCACCGTCCCGTGCACCTCGGTTGAAGAATCCGAAGATGATTTCGTCCCGCTGCTCGTCAGTTTCATACAGGCCCGCGACGTGCAGTCCCCAGTTGCATTGGTAGTCTCCTACGCCCAGCGTCATTATCGGTTGATCAGATGTTTTGATGTGCATCTCGCCACTTCCCCCGGGTAGTTGGGACAACGTCACTAGATAGTATAGTGTTTTTCAGCATGGGCTTCCACCTGTTTGATCACAGAAATGCAACGGTAATTCATGACTGATGCGCGCTGGATCTGGCTGCCTGCAGGTTGCCGGAATCATTCTCCCCTATTCCCTCCACTTCGTACGCCACGCAGGGAAAGGGCAAACTGGCACTGCGTGCAGACTGTTCGGACTGTCCGCTTCCGAACACCATGCGGACAATAACCGTGAATCAACCGCCGTTTTCGTGTCATACGGGAGGGAAATCATGCGCTGAAAGGACTATTTGAGGTGCAATTGCACCGCTTAGATCTTGGCACGCGACTTGCATTTGGTCTGAACCAATGCGAGAAGACCGAGCACGCAGGCGGAGAAAGGATGACCTATGCAGACGAACGCAGCGCTTCCTGCTTTCGACCGGGAGGACTTACTTCTACGCCTTGG
Source organism: Kiritimatiellia bacterium (assembly GCA_030744755.1). GTDB lineage: Bacteria > Verrucomicrobiota > Kiritimatiellia > UBA8416 > JADHWI01 > JASLPY01. The sequence goes on from JASLPY010000043.1 coordinate 39,681, forward strand.
CCAGGACACAGCACTCGCCGCCCAGATTCTTGAAATGACCATCGAGGAACTGGAGGAACAAGGACCAGCCATCGAGCTTGCACTGGCCGGAGGTGATTTGGCCGTTGGGCGCGAATTGGCCCACTCACTTAAAGGCGTTACGGCAAACACAAGTGCGATAGGTCTAAGTGATCTAGCGGCACAAATCGAGAATGCCTGTCGAGGCAGTGATCTCGTGTTAGCACGGGAGCTCGCCTCCTGTCTGAGTCCCGAAACAGTTCGATTCAAAAAGGCGATAGCTGCTTAGGCTGACCGTACAAGAGGAGGGAACGAACGATGACGCAAATAACCATATTGGCGACGGGTTTCAACGATGACTCATCTTAGATCGTGCTCCAATGAGCGAGATGGCGAAAGCCGCTTTTCAGGAGGGTTATCGTCCGATGCGCCATGATGCTCTCAAGAAAGCCCTCATGGGGCTGACATCTGTTTCCGAGGTGCGACGCATCACGACGGCAAAAGAGGACTTCATTGTGCCTGAACCCAGCGAGTGCTGACCTGCGACACGCTCACACGGTTGCTCGTCGTTGTGCACCGCAGAGAGATGCTCGTGCTGCCGTTGCGAAGCTAGTTAGCGGGCCAGCCAATCAGACTACATGCTCACGGATCACTTCAAGCTGGTGGGAAAGATCAGCTACCTCTCGCTGCCAGAATGCGTCGCTGCCCCACTCCGGGTATGTTGCACGGAACTTGAAGTCGTCCACCTGGCGGCTGCACCAGGCCAGGTAGTATATGATGCGCATGGCGCGTAACGGTTCTATGAGACGCAACGTGTGATCGTCGAACTCCCGGAACATCTCGTAACCACGAAGCAGTAGATCCAGCTCGCGGCGACAGTTGTTTGCACGGTCGGGAAGCAATAGCCAGAAATCCTGCACTGGTGGCCCCATCATCATGTCGTCGAAATCAATCATCATGATGCCTTCGCCGGGGCGGTTGAGCAGGTTTCCGCAATGACAGTCGCCGTGGATTCGTATGAACTCGGCATCATCAAACAGATCCGTAATCAGCTCCACGATCCTGGAAGTGACGTCTTTGAAGTCGCTCTTCCTCTGGGCTGTTACAAATCCACCGCTATTGAGGTGTTCGAGATGATCGGCCGTCGATTCCGATGGATGCAGATCCGTCCTGGCACTGGCCTCTTTGGCGCTGCCAGCCACGTGTACCCGTCCAAGCAGGCGGCCTACGCGCAACCAGTCTTTCGGGCTGTTGATCTCGAGTTGACGGCCGTATCTCTTTGGGAACACTGTGAAGTAAATGCCGTCATACTCGTGTAATGTACGGCCTTCTCCAATAATCATGGGCGCAATAACTGGGATCTCACTCTCGGCACAGTTTGCGACGAAGTCATGCTCGTCCTGAAGAGCCTCGCGGGACCAGCGTCCGGGCCGATAGAACTTGGCGATCAGCCGCTCGCCTTCCATCGTCTGGATCTCGTAAACCCTGTTGATGTAGCTGGGAAGAGGTGTGGCCAGTCCGGTCATACGCAGGCCGGTGGCCTGTTCGACGGCATCAAGCATGACGTCTGGAACAAGTTCGCCAAAATCAGATGCAACACTCAACAGAAACCCTCTCTTTATCCGCGCCCATCCGCGTCATCCGCGGTTGGAGTCCTCTTCTTTGCTGAAAGATCCCGGATTAGAGCCTGTCTCCATAGCGCTGGCGGAAAGCCTTGATCTTTTCTTTTTCTTCTTCTTTCAGTTCTCGCTTTTCAAGGAACCAGAGGGCCCTGCGCGCTATGAAGAAGCTATCGCTGGTTAGCAACTCGGCGACCTTGCCGTTTGTTCCATCTGAACTGTATTGGTGGCGCTCCACAAGGGCCAGGATTCGGTGTACCTCGTAGTACTCGGTTGCTGATGGAACCAGGTTGATAAGCGTTCCAAGAAAAGCAGCAGGAAGATCCGGTTGCGACTCGAGGAAACCGAGGATTGTGTAGCGTCCCCGTTGATTCAGTCTACCGAACAGTGCGGCGGCATCACTATAGAACAGTGCTGTGTCCTTAATCGCCGACTTGAGGTAGCGAAGGCACAGCGTCAACGTGTCACCTTTTGCGGTGGCCAGGGCTTGCTTAACCGCGTTGACAGCTTCCAGGTCGTAGATACCTCGTGATTCGAGAGCCTCCACGGTAAAAATGATCATCTTTTCATCACCTTGTTCGAGCAATCGACAGGCAAGGGCTGTATCAAGGGAAGCTGCTGTCAGTTCTCTGATCGTTTTGATGACATCTCCGTTTGCCCAGTGCCAGAGCGTGTAACATGTGTGAACTGCCCCGGGAACGGTTTCGGCCTTAAGTGCTTCTGCAGTTGCGCCGGTTATCCCGTGAATGTCTTGCTTCTTGCCTGGTTTTGTCAGATCCTTAAACGGATGATCACGCAAGAGTGAATCGCGATTGCGGAGCAAGCGGTCAAGCTGGATGTAATCTTCCGGAGCGAAACGGTGATGCTTTTCCTTCGTGAGGTCTTTCCCGGGTTCAAGAGAGTAGCGGCGATATCGGCCTATGAGATCCCAATGCATGCTGCCGGTAAGGAACGCACATTGGCCATCTTCGCAGATGACTGAGTCAACATCCATGAAGTAACCGTCCTTCATAGCATCGGCATTTCTATTCCGATAGAGGGTGTAATCAATAGGCTTTTTCCCTTCTATGGCGGGATGGCTGAGTCTGACCGAGTTGGAGACAACGGTCGATGAATCCCCAAAAGACTCCCCGGCAGCTCCAAAGAGAACCAGGCAAGTGGGAAACAGGTACAGTATTATTTGAGAACTATGCATTACGCCGAGAACGTAGCACAAATCGATCGAACTTACTCGACTTCAATCAAGGAAACGGACATGGTCTTTTCCTTTGCGACTCGTTTAGCCTTTGTTTTCAGTGGGATCATTTTTTTGTAAACAACTTGCCTGGGATTTGCTTGTCTACCGTGGATGAATACTACCTCGAAACAACGGAGCAGGCGTTCAGGGTCGGAATCTCTGAGCAAGAACCCGGTACAGATTCGCGCCATCAAGGCGAAGGAGCGCAAGCGCTTCGAAACACTGATGGGCGAATATCATTATCTTGGCGAGGGGCACTCAGGCGGTGAGACGATGCGAATGGTCGCCGAACGGGATGGTGAATGGGTTGGCCTGTTGATGTGGGGGTCGGCCTGTTATCGACTGAAACCACGCGATGAGTTCATTGGCTGGACGGCGACACAACGAGCCAGTCGTCAGAAGTTGGTGGTGCAAAACCGGCGCTTCGCATTGTTGGCCGAACGCGGCCAACAGCCCAATCTGGCCTCGCACATTCTGGGCGCGGCAGTACGCGAATTGCCCAACTTGTGGTATGAGGGTTTTGGCTACGAGCCGCTGCTTGCGGAGACATTCACGGACATCGAGGCGTTCGAAGGCTGTAAACGCCGGTTGAAAAGTGCGGCGGGCGCCGGTTGAAAAGTGCGGCACCTGAGATCATAAGTATCCTAAGACG
>JASLPY010000440.1:0-357 GCA_030744755.1 Kiritimatiellia bacterium
GGTGATGGAATTGTGCGAGAAAAAGAACTGGGATTTCATGATCGTTTTACAGGATGGCTCGCTCCCCTCGGTCTGGGAAGAAATCGCAGGCCTCAAAGATCTGCAGAGTGAGAACCGCTTGAACCAGAGCTGGGGAGAGCGCACACAGCATTTCTGGTGGGTCAACGACATTGACTACCGGTATCTCTGCCCGAAAAGCAAGAGGGAGAAGAAACAAACGGTGCATGCGGTAATCTGCGAAGAGAGCTGGGAGGAAATTGCTGCCGGGTCCACCGAAGTGGTGCGCAAAAGATCCCGGCATGTGTGGCTCTCATGCCACGCATTGCATAAGCGCAATGTGCATGAGCGCTGCAACCT
>JASLPY010000440.1:367-617 GCA_030744755.1 Kiritimatiellia bacterium
TTGGGCCATGCCCTCAATGTCTTGGCCCAGTACTCCTATGCCCTGAAAAAATACGTCTGCGAATTAGGAGCGCGCGGCGTGATCGCCTTTTTTCGAAACACGATCGGCGGTCCATGGCTCACGCCCAAGGAGCTCGATCAGATAGCGGTCGCGCCCTGTCAAATCAGGTTCGGCTGACTTTTCCCAATCCAAGCCTCCGAGAATCCCCTTGATTCCAATTGAGCATTCCTGACCAGAGGCCAGAATTGTC
>JASLPY010000441.1 GCA_030744755.1 Kiritimatiellia bacterium
GATAACGCGATCGTACGGATCAGTGACTTCGGCGATAAACGGACGAGAATCGGCGTCTCCGTGGCAGGTTTCACAACGAATTTCGACGGCTTCGTGTTGTTTCGAATAAATGTTGCCGTCACCCATGATATCAAACTGCGTATGGCAGTCAATGCACTCGAATCCAGCCGCAAAATGAACATCCTGCCGAACTTTTCCGAAACCGGAAAGTGAAGCCGGAAGCGATCCCGGATGCACGGTTGCATCCGACTTCGTTTCTGTAGAAGCAGCGTTAGTCACCCGGTAACTTTTGTGGCATTGCATACAGGTTGAATCTGGCGTGAGCGTAGTCATCCTGTGCAATGCCGGATATCCCGGCTCGTCCCGGGGAAGGGTGTGATCGCCGCCCCTGTAGAGCCCGTCTGTGGCGTAAGTAAAATGACAGGCGGCGCAACCCTGCGAGCGAAAATCACCGGACTCACCCGGTGAGTCCAAGTGACACTGAAAGCAACGCTCTTGAAGCAGGCTATCGCCGATATGATGCGACTCGCGGCGGGTTTCGACTGCCGACTCCTGCGCACGCCTTAAATTGCTCGAACGAAAAAACGGAAGTGCTTGCAATTTAGGTAAAGCTC
>JASLPY010000442.1 GCA_030744755.1 Kiritimatiellia bacterium
GGCCGCCCGAAGGTATCCAGTCGGATGCTGGGCTGCGCCCAGGCATTGTATGCACCATCGACAGCGACGAAGGCGTAGTAATACGCCGTGCTGTCACTCAGGTTGTTGGTCGCGAAATTGACATCCTGTGAAGCCACGTTGTTGTACGTTCCGATGAAGTTCGTGTTCTCCCAGGCACCTGCAACACCCTGGTCGCTGGTTCCCCAGTACGCGTAGACATCGTACGTGTCACTCGGAGCATACAGCGTGGCATTAAACACAGCCGACGAACTGCTCAGTGACGTGACTGCACTGTTGGCGATGACCGTGTCGGTCGTGAAAGTGATGCTCGGAGTGGCCCACATATTGGTGGCGTCGTTCTGCGCCAGGAACGTGTAGAAGTACTCCGTGCCCTGCGACAGGCTGGTCGTCGAGAAGTCCAGGTTGGTCGAGGCTACGTTGGTGTGGGAACCAATCGAGTTGGTGTTGTCCCATGAGCCGAACGTTGCCCCGCCGTCGTTGTCACCCCAGTAGACGGAGACATTAAATACCGCCTGCGTTCCCTCAAGTACGGCATTGAATGTCGCGGATGTGTTCGAAAGCGACGAGACGGCTGTGTTGGCAATGCCGAC
>JASLPY010000443.1 GCA_030744755.1 Kiritimatiellia bacterium
GGTTGGTGGAGTAGGGAGTGGAGTGGATTCAACGTCCAACGCCCAACTTGGGGATAAGGGCTCTCTTGTAGCTGAATCCGTTAGGATTCAGAGATGTAGCGGGAAAGTGAATACTCGTCAGGGGAGCTGAATTCTAACGAATCCAGCTACACCGGCCGATAGTCCTCCCCCGGCTTTAGACGTGGGCTGGGTGGGCAACTGGTTGACAACACCTCATGCTTTCTGGCTGTATAGGTGCAACATGACGGCAACTGTAGAGCATGGTCTGATTTTTGACGTGGATGGTGTAATAGCGGATACCGAAGCGATAAACGCCACGGCCACCATCAGGGTTCTGGAGGATCTCTTTGGTATAAACGGCGTAGTACGTGACGACTTTGCTGATGGGGTAGGTCGCGGTGCTGCCGCCTATGTCAGGGCCGCGGCGCGAGTCCACGGGGTCGAACTTTCGGATGAGCAAGTGCCTGCCGCCACATCGGCAAGACAGAACACCTTCCTCAACATGCTTGCGAAAGAACCCTTACCGGCGTTCCCCGGTGTGCTGGAACTGATTCGAGAAGCTCTTATTGACGACGGCTTTGCCGTTGCAATTGCCACGAGCAGTACTC
>JASLPY010000444.1 GCA_030744755.1 Kiritimatiellia bacterium
GGAAGAACTCAAGGCAGGCTCCATTCTTCAGAGCAGGCAGGCAGGCCCGCATACCTGCCCCTCAAGATAAATGTGACTTGCCTCGACACCAACGGTGTCGCGTATTTCTCCCGCGTAGTAGACTTCTCTTCACTCAAGAAGGGAAACGTGTGGCCTCACGCGCAGGCCATCCCGTCTTCTGCGGCAGAATCAGACCTGAAGGCGGAGTTTGATGTCCGAATAGAAGTAGTGAAGCCATCGGCAAGAAAAAAGGACAAGGCATATCTTCACGCACCTCTCCTACTTCCCGATGGGTTCCCAGATAGGGAATGAAGCCAACAACCACATCCAGCATCTTGTCGCTGGCGCGCCAAATTCGGATGTGAAACGGCTAGGCTTCGAAAGCCTACAAAAAGGGAAATTGGGATGAATCACAATAGCGGAGTCTCGCGTCGAACCTTCTTGAGCACCAGTGCGGTTGCAGCAACAGCAGGACTGGCGAGAACAGGCCTTGCGGCAGAGAAACGCGAAGGGCCGGGAGGCGAAGGTAGAACACCCGGCAATCTACTTGCATCAACCTACAAATCATATTCCGGGCATGATGTAACGTCAGATGCCGTTCAT
>JASLPY010000445.1:0-306 GCA_030744755.1 Kiritimatiellia bacterium
ACCCCGGGGATAACAGGCTTATCGCTCCCGAGCGTCCATAGCGGCGGAGCGGTTTGGCACCTCGATGTCGGCTCATCACATCCTGGGGCTGTAGGCGGTCCCAAGGGTTGGGCTGTTCGCCCATTAAAGTGGTACGCGAGCTGGGTTCAGACCGGCGTGAGCCAGGTCGGTCCCTATCTGCTGTGGGCGTTGCATTATTGAAAGGATCTTTTCCTAGTACGAGAGGATTGGAAAGGACTCACCCCTGGTGTGCCAGTTGGACCGCTCGGTCCATCGCTGGGTAGCTAAGTGAGGCAGGGATAACCG
>JASLPY010000445.1:316-599 GCA_030744755.1 Kiritimatiellia bacterium
GGGAAGCCCCCCTAAAGATGAGTAATGCATGTTCTTTAGAATGAGAGACCCCCGGAAGACTACCGGGTTGATAGGCCGCGTGTGTACGCATAGAAATATGTTTAGCAAAGCGGTACTAACGGTCAAAGATCTTGTCATGCCGACCGGGCTTCGACGCGCGTGTCTGCGCCGGGTCTGACCCCCCAAAGCAAAACCGCAAGGTTTTGCGTAAGGGTCTGACCCAAGCAAAGACACAAGCATGAAGTTTGGTCGCAGGTCAAACGACTTTTTGTAACAATACAAT
>JASLPY010000446.1 GCA_030744755.1 Kiritimatiellia bacterium
CTATCTGTCAACCATCCTGGACGACTTCTCGCGCTACATCATCGCGTGGAAGCTGTGCACCACCATGCGGGCCGACGACGTCACCGACACGCTCAAGCTGGCCCTGCAGGCATCCGGCTGTAGCAAGGCCGAGGTCGTTCACAAGCCTCGTCTGCTGAGCGACAACGGTTCCTCCTACATCGCCGGCGATCTTGCAGTCTGGCTCAAAGGCCAGGGCATGGTTCACGTCCGCGGCGCACCGAACCATCCACAGACCCAGGGCAAGATCGAGCGCTGGCATCAAACCCTGAAGAACCGTGTCTTGCTGGAAAACTACTATCTGCCGGGCGATCTTGAGGCCGGCGTCGGCACCTTCGTCGAGCACTACAACCAGCACCGCTACCACGAAAGCCTCGGCAACCTAACCCCGGCCAACGTCTACTTCGGCCGGCACCACGCCATCATCCAGAGAAGGAGAAAGATCAAAGACCTGACCATCCGCAAACGCCGCTTGGCCCATCAGCAGCAGGCGGCTTAACATCAACCAGGATGAGCCAGAGCCTACGTTAGAAAACCGCCACAGCAGTCCCATTCATTCTGACGACGGACAATCCCGAACC
>JASLPY010000447.1 GCA_030744755.1 Kiritimatiellia bacterium
GACAAGGTCCGCGTTGGGCGCATCACGCGTCAGGGGAAGCCCATGGTTCGGGCGTTGCTGATCCAGGCCTCGTGGAGGTTGATCCAGAAGGACCCCGTGATGCAGGAGAAGTATGACCGGATCAAAGTGCGTGCTGGAGGCAAGCGAGCGATTGTGGCGGTCGCCAGAACCTTGGCGAAGCGAATGCGCAGGATCTTGCTCGACGCCAAACCGTATCAGCTGGACCTCAGAGTAGCCTGAGCGCTGCACGCACCCCAGTTCGATGCTTCTGGACCCACTTCTGTGATCGCGGAGCTTGGGGGACGGCGACCCGGTTTCTGTAGGTATTCACACCTAAGTTGAGCGATTCCTAGGGGCAGAAAAGAAGGGAATTCCTCTGTACGCGTGATGGATAAAGGCTTATCATAAGCCTGAGAGATGAAAGAGATTTTCACCCATCACGTGAAAGGAATTCCCTTGTCCAAACATAGGTTGTCTTCGCCGATTAGCAAAGTGGAAACTACGTCGGATACACTCACGAGCCGTGGAGGGTTGAGCATCTTCAGCAGCTACCTGGAGCAGACGAATGTGTTCGCTATGCTTGAGCAGGCGTTCGGT
>JASLPY010000448.1 GCA_030744755.1 Kiritimatiellia bacterium
GAAGCGGACAGCCTAACCTGCAACCATCTTTCCAATCGTCCAAGCTATTGCCAGAACAATCCATATAACGACGAAACGTTTGATGAGTTTTTTCATACTGGTGATTATCTATTTATTTGGGGCTATTGGTGCAAAATTGGTGCAAAACAAAGAAAAGCCCCTGCATTTCTGCAAGGGCTTCTTCAGTTTGTTTTCAGTTTGGTGGAGCCTGCGGGACTCGAACCCGCTACCTCCTGCTTGCAAAGCAGGCGCTCTCCCAGCTGAGCTAAGGCCCCAAACCAACAAACCATTGTAGGAGCATGAGAGCCAAATGTAGTGACAATTTACTGCGTAATTTTAAGACATCTGAGAACACTTCTACAGAATCCAATACCATAAAGTGTTAATCTAAGAGACTTTAATGACCCCCCCCCATACGGGCCTTAAAAGTCGTAAAGTATCCAGCGCGCCACAAATCGGCACAACAAATCGAATCAACAAGCACGAGCCTGATCAGAGAAAGCGCCGGATGCGATATGAAAATCACTGATATCACTGCAACCCCACTAGCAACCGGAAAGTCACTCGTTAGAGTTCAGACAGACGCTGGAGTAGAA
>JASLPY010000449.1 GCA_030744755.1 Kiritimatiellia bacterium
TGAGCCCAGTGAGCAAAGCAGATGTCATGAGGGTTGATGAACGATGCCACGGCAAAGATGGGCTTCTCCCTCTTCCGTTCTATGAACTTGAGACAAGCGGCAGGGAGCTTATCTCGTTCACCCTTGAAGTACTCATCGTAACCTGCGTTCTTCGGAGCCAGGGACTTGCACATGTGGACCTTGCCGCCGTAGAAGGTATCGTATCCGGCCCGCTTCATGATTTTGCCAAGTGAATGGTTGTTGACCTCAGCTGGGAGCTGGGCTTTCGTGCCCGACCCGTTGCGCGTCGCGCCGAGTCGGCAAGACATGACACCCGTTGCCATACTAATCCGGCTGGGCACACAAACGGGGTTTGTACAGTATGACCGGTCGAAGCGGATGCCTCCCTTTGCCAGGCCATCCAGGGCTGGGGTCTTGAGCCACTTGTTACCGGTACAGCTCATCATGTTCCGATGCTGCTGGTCGGTCATGATGAACAGGATATTTGGTCGCTTGTTCGGCTGAGGTGAGTCTGCTGCCGAAGCAATGCCTTTCATGCTCATACTGACTCCCGCGGATATTGCGATCTTGTTGAATTCACGTCTATTCATTAATT
>JASLPY010000044.1 GCA_030744755.1 Kiritimatiellia bacterium
GCATGAATCTGGATCAAGGAATGAAGGGGAGCGGGGAGCATTCCGCCAGATTCATGCAACTTCCCCAGAGCCCAAGTCCCACTCCTCCCCAGTTGGCCTCCGAAGCCTTGTGCGAAGGAGGCTCTAACCTCTGTGTCCTCGGGAGCTCCAGCGCGGGGGCGCGGGTGGTTACGTTCTCCCATTCTCATCCTCAAATGCCTGCTGGATGCATTCAACCTAAACCCGTTCTACAAGAAAGCTCATGACCGCAAAACCATTGCGTAAAGGGCCTTAAGCGCCCATAATGTCAGGCAAAGGAGTCGCTGGCATGCGAATATCATTGATCGGTACGGGGCGCGTGGGCTCGACGCTGGCCTACACGTTGTTATTGCGCGGGTTGGGCGAGGAACTGGTCCTGGTGGATCGCGATCGTGAGACCGCTGAAGGTGAGGTGCTGGACCTGAAGCATGTCGAGGCTTTCACGGGCCATCCGGCAGCAGTGCGGGCCGGCGAACTGGACGATACGGCCGGTTCTGACATCGTCATTCTGAGTTGCTCGGTTCCATGGAAGCCTGACTACACCAGCCGCGCGGATATGGGGCGTGACAATCTCGACCTCTTCCGGGAAATAGTGCCTCCGCTGGCTCAGGCGAGCCCCAATGCGAAGTTCCTGGTCATCACCAATCCCGTTGATATCATGACGTACCACACGATCAAGTTGTCCGGATTCGATCCGAGCAAGGTATTCGGGACCGGCACATTGATTGACAGCGCGCGTTTCCGAACGATGCTGTCGGCAAGAATGGGAATCCACCCTGACGACCTGCGGGCCTATATACTGGGTGAACATGGTGACAGCCAGTTTCCTGAGTTCAGCCTGGCGGTGGCCGGCGGCACCCGGATTGTGGGAGACGAGGCCACGCGTGAAATCTTTCGTCGGGCCAGCCGATCAGGTTTCGACGTTGTGAATCGCAAGGGCCACACCAACTACGCAATCAGTATGGCCGCCGCGCTGGTTGTTGAGGCGATGGTCTGGGATACCCACCGCACCATGCCTTTGTCGGTTCTCCTGGACGGTTTCCTGGGTATACGCGACGTATGTCTTTCGTTACCGGTTGTCATTGGAAAGGATGGCATCACCCACGTATTCGAACCGGATTTTGGAGATGACGAAGTAGCGGCCTTGCATCGATGTGCAGATGTCGTGCGGCAGACGATGAGCGACATGGAGATAAGTTGACCAATATGTCGCATATCACAAACGATCCTATGGCATATTCTCACGTCTTCGATATGACCGACCAATTCAACGCTTCTGATCTTTCTTATTGGCTGATAGGTGGATATGCCATCGAGTTGATCGTCGGCAAGAGGATAAGGGATCACTCAGACGTTGATTTCATGGTGGACGTCAGGGACGCCGGTCGAATGGTTGAGATCCTCAGTGAGCTGGGCTACAAGCTTGGAAAGGGGTCCGTTGCGGAGGGGCTGGCATACTATAATCGGGGAACGGAGGAAGTCTGCGTCGTGCCGATTGATTCAACGCTGGCCCCCCCGGCTACAGTCGGCAGATTCAAAGGGATGAAGTTTCCGGAGAGATTCCTGGATACGCTCTGGCTTCAGATCGATTCTCACAAGATCCCAACTCTTCAACCCCGCATGCACGTATCAATGAAGCACATCGTATCCGAATTCTTCGGTTCAGGCTCGCTGCGCGAAAAAGACATCATTGATATACAACATTTGGCTGACTTCTAACTCCAGTACAGGATGGCAACGGCGCCTATTTCCTCATCAACCATCAACGATGGCATTTTTCGCATAGCGACAGATGCTCCCGAGGAGCTATTTCGGCAGCGAAACGCTTATTCTCGACCGTCATTACCGACTGATGGTTATAAGGTAGGTCCCGGCGGCCCGACGGGACCAAGCGACATGGTCGTGCATTCTACGTGCACCGCGCGTGGGAACTCTTGTAAGTGCGCCGATTCATGCACCTGCAACACACTTGGCGCCGTCGGGCCGCCGGCGCCTACCTTGCCGAGAATCAGGCAGCCAGAAACAGTCACAGCGGAACTCCTGAGACATGCGAGGAGTGGCCCGATGTTCGGGCGCCAGATCACAGAAGTGATTGATTCTGCCGAGGTTACATTGGAGGTCAAGTGTGAATGGCCGGCGGTGAGAAACAGCGCCCGAGATGCCTCGACTACGCTCGGCATGACATAAATCCTTGGAAAACTTGTCATTTCGAGCGAAACGAAGTGCAGTCGAGAAATCTCAAGCGTAATTACGGAAGAAAACTGGGGATATTCCAATGAGACATGCCCCTTGACGGGGCGGCGGGCGCGGGGCTATCGTCACTAGTCATCATTGTGTGATTCGAGTTCAGGAGGTTAGCGTATGAGGTGCAAGAACGGTAAGCTTAAGGATGGAGTCTCACGCCGTAGATTCATGGGGCGGTCCCTTGCGGCAGTCACGGCGTTTAATATTGTGCCACGTCATGTGCTGGGCGGCCCGGGAAAGATCGCTCCCAGCGATCAATTGACAAAAGCCGTGATTGGTGTTGGCGGCATGGGCACTGGCCACCTCAAAATGGGTGGTTCCAAGCTGCTGGCCGTGTGCGAGGTGGACGAACAGCGTCTGAAGAAAGCCGTTCAGAGAGGAGGTCCGGATGTCAAGGGCTACAGGGATTTCAGGGAAGTCCTGGACCGCGACGATATCGATATCATACATGTGCCGACCCCACCGCACTGGCACGGCCTGATTTCCATTGCCGCCGCGGAGGCGGGAAAGGATATCTGGTGCGAAAAGCCGATGACCCGCACTATCGGGGAAGGTAAGAAGGTGGTGGAAGCGGTACAACGTAACGGCCGCATTTTCAGGCTCAATACCTGGTTCCGTTTTCAGGGCGGCTACTACGGATTCGGCACCACGGTCCAGCCTATCAAGAAACTGGTAAACAGCGGTATGCTGGGCTGGCCGTTGAAATGCACGGTCAGTGGTGTGACCGGCTTCAACTGGAAGTTCAACTGGAGCGGCCAGACCGGAGTTAAGCCGGAACCGATACCCGACGGCTTTGATTACGATATGTGGCTCGGGCCTGCCCCGTACAAACCTTATTACAGGCACCGCACCCATGGAACTTTCCGCGGCTACTGGGACTACGATGGCGGTGGGCTGGGGGACATGGGCATGCATTACCTGGATCCTATTCAGTACCTGCTCAACAAGGATCACACCAGCCCGGTGGAGATCGAGGCCGACGCGCCGCAACAACATCCGGATGCCGCCGGTTCCTGGCGCAGGGTCTGGATGAAGTATGCCGATGGTTGCGAGATTATCCTGGAAGGCTCGCAGCAGGACAAGTCGGCACCGTTCCTCGAAGGACCTGAGGGCAAGTTGTACCGGGGGTTCAAGTCAGACATTCCCAACTTGCAGGAGAAGCTGAAAGCTTTTCCTGAACCGGAACCGCAGGTGACAGATTTCAGTGATGCGGTCAGGAATCGCAAGAAGTTTGCCCTGAACGAGGAGAACGGCCACCGTTCATGCACGGTCGTCAACCTTGCCAAGATCGCGGTGCGCCTGGGACGGAAGCTGCGCTTCGATCCGGTCAAGCAGCTCTTTATCGATGATGAACAGGCTAACCGCCTCGTGCACCAACCGATGCGGGCCCCATGGCATCTGTAGGCAGAATTGTGAAAGTAGGCCACGTGATCGTGTAGGGAGTAGGCATGGGCCAGGCCCTTGGCCCATGCCCGGGTGGGTCAGGGCCTGTCCCACCCCTACCAGGGAGATGGATGAGGATGAATGTTGGTTTGTCGTGCAGCTTTTTCAAGAAACGGAGATTGTTATGAATAGATTAAGGAAGGCGATTCTGGCGGGGCTTTGCGCCGCGCTCTGTTTAGTGTCCTCAATGTCGTCCGCCGATGTTAAGGCTGGAGCCGAGGCTGTTGTTGCCAAGATGCCGGCCCAGACTTCCAAGGATCAGTACGGCGCGGCCGCAGACCTGGTGAAGTTGGGGCCCGAGGGAATTGCGCATGTCTGCGGCATGCTGACGCCTCCCTCGACCGGAGGTGATACGAAGGTGCGTTTTGCCCTCAACGCTTTATCCTGGTATGCGCATCAACCAGGGAAAGAGGCCGAAGCCGGGATGTATGCGGGGGTGTTGCTGGATTCTTTGAAAGCAGCCTCCGACAACGAAGTGAAAGCTTTTCTGATCAGGCAATTGCACTTGCTGGAGAGCGAGCAGGCTGTTCCGGCGCTGGGAGGACTTCTGTCCGACCCTCGTCTCTGTGAACCCGCAACCCAGGCCTTGCTGGCCATTGAAACCAAGGCCGCGGCCGCTGTCCTGGCCAAGGCCTTGCCCTCGGCGAAAGGCAAGAACCTGGTAACGATCGTCAAGGCTCTGGGTGAACTGAGGGAAGGATCCGCCCTGTCGATCCTTGCCGGTCATGCTGCCAGCAAGGATACTACGCTACGGCGTACGGCACTGTTTGCGCTGGCCAATATCGGGGACCCATCGTCGGAGAAGATCCTGGCGAGTGCGGTCGGGGCATCAGCCGGCTACGAGCGGTCTAAAGTTACGGCAATGTACCTTCTCTATGCCGGCAGGTTGGCGGAGCAGGGGAAAAGGAATGATTGTGCACGGATCTGTCGTGATCTGATAAAGGCTCGTACAGCTCCTGGTGAATCCAGCGCTCAGACTGCCGCGCTAAGCGTATTGGTGGAGAACCTCGGTTCCGAAGCTACAGATGACATGATGAAGGCCCTGCGGAGCGAGAACAAGGTTGTCTATGCAGCAGCATTGAAGCTGGCAATGAAGGTTCCGGGCAAAGCCATGACTGGAACGCTGGTCGAGAAGATGAAAAAGGCGTCTCCGGACGTGAAGCTTGAGATCATTGGTATACTTGGCGCGCGGGGTGAAGAATCGGCACTGCCCGGATTACTTGATGCGCTGAAGGAGAAGGACAAGGCGGTCAGGCTGGCCGCGGCTTCGGCTGCATCCAAGGCAGGTGGGGCTCTGGCTGCACCTGCGCTGGTAGCCGCGCTGGGAGCTGGAGAGAAAGACGAGGCGATGGCGGTCAAGGGGATCATCCTGCGGTTACCGGGTGACGAAGCCATGTCTGCTGTAGCCCGAGCCCTGCCAAAAGCAGACTCCGGAACAAAAGTAGCCCTGATGGACATTCTGGCCGAGCGGCGTGCCGTGGCCCACAAAAAGGTGGTTCTGGCTCAGCTGAAGGAAAAGAATCCAGAGGTGCGCGAAGCGGCCATCAAGGCGTTGGGCAACCTGGCCGGCGGCGAGGATATGCAGCAATTGGTTTCCTTGCTGGTAAAGGCCGGGAGCGAAAAAGAGAAGTCGGCCATCCAGGCTGTGGTTTCCTCCGTTGCAAGACGGACGAAGGATAGCGCGTCGGGTTTCAAGGCCGTTCAGTCGGCATTGAAGGGGGCTGGCCCTGAAGTAAAATGCGGCCTCCTGGGTGTCCTTCCTGCCATCGGAAGTAAAGCGGGCCTGGAAACAGTGATAGCGGAATCCAAGGGCTCTGATGCTGCAGTAAAGGATGCGGCTATTCGTGCTTTGTCGGAATGGCCGGACGCGTCCGCGGGCGCTGCGATGCTGGATGTGGCACGTAAGTCCGGGGAACTTAAGCACCAGGTACTTGCGATACGCGGATACGTGCGCGTGGTAGGTGGTGCGGACCTACCGGCGGCCAGTAAGGCGGCGATGTACAACGATGCCATGGCGGCTGCCAAGCGACCGGAAGAGAAGAAGCTGGTGCTGGGCGGATTGTCCGAGATTGTTCACGAAGATGCACTTGCTGCAGTGGCACGATACCTCGACGACAAAGAAATCAGCCAGGAAGCGGCCGCGGCGGCGGTTAGCATTGCCTGCCCCCGCAAGGGAGGCGGCGGATTACTGGGAGACCAGGTTAAAGCAGTTCTTGATAAGGTAATCGCAGTCTCGAAGAATGCTGCAGTAAAGGAGACTGCCAAAAGACATCTGCGTACGCTGGCACGCGGGGGGACACCCCTCAAACCGGGTCTCAACCTTGCACTGAGAAAGCCGGTCAAGACTTCCACTAATCACGAAGGCAGTAAAGTTCCAGAAAAGGCGGTTGACGGCAACACTGAGAGCGAGTCAGCCTGGTTTGGTGCAGGAAGTCCCGCCTGGCTGCAGGTAGACCTTGAGCAGACTGTCAAGATCAGCGCGACCAGGCTCTTCTTTTATCGTGGTGAGAACCGGTATTACCAGTACGTCGTGGAAGTCTCGGGTGACGGCAAGAGCTGGAGCAAGGTGGCGGATATGAGCAAGACCACCACGCCCTGCACGGACCAGGGCGCGCTGCACGAATTCGATGCAGTGGCAGCGCGCTATGTGCGCATCAATGTTTCGAAAAACAGCGCCAATCCATCGGTACATATTGCGGAAGTTGAAGTTTATGCGGATGGGACAGGGCCAAAGCTTGCGTCTGTCCCGGTTCCCGCACCTGCAACGACTCCGCTTGCCGGGCCGGATTCCGAAGGCTTCACCCCGCTCTTCAATGGCAAGGATCTGACGGGATGGATTGGCGACAGGAAGGGCTATGTCGTTGAAGACGGCAAGATGCTATGCAAGCCGGGCGGCAATATCTATACGGAACAGCAATATGACAACTTCATTTTCCGTTTTGAATTCAAGCTGACCCCGGGCGCCAACAACGGTTTGGGTATCAGGACCCCAAGCAAGGGCAACGCGGCCTACGCGGGTATGGAACTTCAGATCCTCGACAACACGGCGCAGAAGTACGCTAAGTTGCAGCCTTTTCAGTACCATGGATCTATCTACGGAGTTGTTCCCGCGAAGCGGGGCCATCTGAAGCCGGTCGGAGAGTGGAACAGGCAGGAGGTCATAGCCGACGGTCCGAAGATCAAGGTGATCCTGAACGAAACGGTTATCGTGGATGCCGACCTCAGCAAGCTTGAGCAAACGGGCAATATGCACAATCTCAAGAAGCACCCGGGACTGCTCAACAAGGGCGGTCACATTGGTTTCCTGGGACACGGCTCTGTTGTAGAGTTTCGCGGTATGAGAATCAAGACGTTGAATACTGACGTAACGGCGCCAGATAGCGGTGTGACAGGGCCTCCCGAAGGATTCACGGCGCTCTTTAACGGGAAGGATTTGACAGGATGGAAGGGGCTGGTGGCCAATCCTGAGAAGAGGGCACAGATGGCTCCCGAGGCATTGAAAGCTGCCCAGGCCAAGGCTGATGAAAGTATGCGGGCTCACTGGAATATCGTGGACGGTGTTCTTGTCTTTGACGGTAAAGGGCAGTCGCTTTGCACCGCGAAAGATTACGGTGATTTCGAAATGCTGGTGGATTGGAAGATCAAGAAGAACGGCGACAGCGGAATCTACTTGAGAGGATCACCCCAGGTCCAGATCTGGGACACTGCGAAGTGGCCGGTAGGGTCCGGCGGACTGTACAACAACAAGAAGAACCCCAGCAAGCCGTTGAAATGTGCCGACAATCCCGTAGGCGAGTGGAATACATTCCGTATTAAGATGATCGGTGAACGTGTGACTATTCACCTGAACGGTGTCCTGGTGGTCGACAATACCGTCTTGGAAAACTACTGGAACAGAAAGAAACCAATCTATCCTACGGGCCAAATTGAGCTTCAGAATCACGGCAACACGCTCTATTTCCGCAACGTGTTTGTCCGGGAAATCCAGTAGCAATAGGGTGCAGCGCAAGCGGTTTCGCGGTTCCTCTTATGTAACCGAATCCGCATCTGTATAAGGACGACGGCACAGGCTTCCACATTGTCGTAGAGCAGTAAGCTTAGCCGGCACAAAGCCAAAAATGCCCATTTCTGGTTGTTCTTTGCGGTGCGCTGTCCGTACTATATGTGATTCTCAGATGGTGAATGTTGAATGTGGCTTGCATTCATGTTTTTCAGCTAACGTCCAGTTAAAGGAGGATACTATGTCGAAAACAACCAAGTACTACCCATCACGTCGTAATTTCATGAAAGCGGCCGCGGCTTCGCTCAGTGTGCCGATGATACTGCCCAAATCGGTCTTTGGCGCAAACGACAAGATCAATCTCGCCTGGGTCGGTTTCAACAACCAGGGGTGGGGCGACCTCAGGAGTTGTGCCCACGGCAACAATGTCGTTGCTCTCTGTGATGTTAACGACCAGGTAATGGCGAAAGGGGCGGGCCAGTTCAAAGAAGCCAAGAAGTATCGTGACTTCCGCAAGATGCTGGATGAGATGGGCGACAAAATCGATGCCGTTGGTGTCGGGACTCCGGATCATAACCACTTCTCGATCACCTACAGGGCCCTCAGCATGGGCAAGCATGTCTTTGTAGAGAAACCACTGGTTCACTCACTGTGGGAATGCCGTACCCTGCGCAAACTGGCTGCCGAAAAAGGCGTTGTAACGCAGATGGGTAACCAGGGCCATGCGTTTGAAGGCGCCCGCCTCGTGAAGGAATGGTACGAAGCAGGGCTCATCGGCGAAGTGAAGGAGGTCATCACGTGGACCGATCGACCCGCTGGCGGTTGGGGTTTCCCTGGACATCCGGCGGGTGGATTCAAGGAATACGCCGCGGCACAGGATACTCCGGCTCACCTGGACTGGGACCTGTGGCTTGGACCTACAACCAAGGACATCAAGCACAACAATACATACATGGGTAGACAGGGCTCCTGGCGGCCTTGGTGGGACTTCGGATGCGGTGGACTGGGCGACATTGGCTGCCATACCATCGACACACCTTACTGGGCCATGGGACTCGGCACGCCTGAATCCGTCGAAGTCGAGATGCAACATGATGCCAACTCCATATACACACCCAATGGCTCAGTTGTAAGCTACAATTTCCCGGCGCGCGGCAAGCAGCCTCCTGTCAACCTGAAGTGGTATGAAGGGCCAAGCCGCCCGAAAGCGCCGGAAGGGTATGATGGGAAGATTCATGGTGGTGGCGGCTTGATCATGGTCGGATCAAAAGGCGGAATCATGCATGGCGGCATGAGGCCAAACAGTCCGTTCCTCTATCCCAAGGCGAAGTGGGATGAGTACAAGGGCAATCCCGACAAGCGTGTGCCGAAGACACTGGAGCGCGTCAAGGGAATCCATGGCGACTGGGTCAACTGCATCAGGACCGATAAGAAGGCCTGCTCAGACTTCAGCTACTCTGCTCCGCTGACGGAAGTAATCCTGCTCGGCACCCTGGCGATCCGGACAGGCAAACCGGTCCAGTGGGATTCCGAGAACCTGAAGATCAAGGGTAATCCGGAAGCGGCCGCCCTTATTAAGCCAGAGGCGCGCAAGGGATGGCGCGCAGAAGAGCTTGGATAGAATCCAGCAACGACATCGTCAACCGCTACATTAACCCCGCTTGCCGCAAGGGTTGGGAGCTTCCGAGGGTGTAGTGAGGGGGATGCCAGGTCCGGACCAGCGTACATCGCTGCAGGTAGCGCTGTGGGCAGGTTGTGCTGGGAGCATATTCCGAATGAAGGTTGCTCCCAAGTAGGTCCGAGTTGGATTCGGATCTTCGTATATCGCAACCATGGGAAGGAAATGGAAATGAAGAGAACACCGCCAAGGCTGTTGCTGCTCATGTTGATCGCTATTGGAGTGTCCTACGCTTCGGTAGTCCGTTTAAAAGCCAAGGAAGCAGGAAACGCCGGCAGACCTCTAGAAGATGCCGACTGTACTCTCGGCGGTATTACTGTTCTTGTTGGTCTGGACGACATCGATTCGCTGCTCAACATGCCGGTGCAGGACGTGATTGTCCATGCACTGGACACAGATCCAGCCAAAGTTGCCGCGGCGCGCCGGGCCCTTTCTGCTGCGGGCAAGTACGGCAAGATCAGCGTGGCACAGTTCGACGGCAAACTGCTGCCCTACATCGACAATGCGATCAACACGGTTCTGGTGAAGAACGCCGCCGGTTTGCGCAATGAGATCGACAGAGTTCTTCTTCCCGGAGGTACATGCATTGCAGACGGTAAGAAGACGATCAAGCCAATACCGGTGGATACGGACGAATGGACCCACTACCTGTACAATCCCGGTAACAATGCTGTGTCGCGCGACAAGGTTGTCGCCCCGCCGAGACGGATACAGTGGGTTGCCGGGCCACGCTACAGTCGCCACCACGACAAGATGTCTTCAATCAACGCCGTGGTAAGCGCAGGCGGAAAGGTGTTCACGATAGTTGATGAGGGACCTGCATGGTCCATTCTGATGCCGCCGAAGTGGATGTTGACGGCTCGCGACGCCTATAACGGTAAGCTGTTGTGGAAGCGTCCAATCGAGACATGGAGCAGCCATCTGCAAGGGCTCAAGAGCGGACCCGCATCGTTACCTCGCCGACTTGTGGCCGTGGGCGACAAGGTCTACGCAACGCTTGGTCTGGATGCACCAGTTGAGCAAATCAGCGCTGCCACCGGCAGGACTCTCCAGCGATACGAAGGCACCATGGGAACGACGGAAATACTGGTGGCGGACGGTGTATGTTATACCGTCTGCGGGGCGTTGCCGGGTGGGCGATGGTTTACAGAGGGAGATAGAACGATAGCTGCAGTCGACATACGTACAGGTGCCATGCGTTGGCAGAAGCGGCACTGGGTTGTGCCGGGAACGCTGGCAGTACTGGGTGAGAGACTCTATTTCTATGAAAAGGACAGAGTCACCTGCAAGAAATCCGCTACGGGCGAAACGGTTTGGCAATCAGAGCCTGTCCCGCGTCCGAAGAACTACATAAGCCGGTACATGCCGACACTCGTTGCCACTGAAGACGTGGTATTGATTGCCGGGGGCGAAGGTGCCAGTACCGGGGGGTGGTCATCAAGGGGCGCCAAGGACACGATCACCGCGCTCAACAGCAAGACGGGCGATAAGCTGTGGGATGCGCATCATCCGGACAGCGGCTATTCCTCGCCAGAGGACGTGTTCGTGATCGATGGCAAAGTGTGGTTCGGTGATTCGCGCGATGGAGCAAAGAAGGGTAATACTTATGGGTTGGACCTGATGACCGGCGAAGTGAAAGTAAAATTCGCGCCGGATCGAGACATATATTTCTTCCACCACCGCTGTTATCGTGGCAAGGCGACGGAGAACTATGTGCTTACCAGTCGTGCGGGGATTGAGTTCATTGATTTTCGTAAGCAACACTGGGAAATGAATCACTGGGTTCGGGGGGCCTGCTTGTACGGAATCGTACCTGCCCACGGCCTTATATACGCTCCGCAGCATCCTTGTGCCTGTTATCTCGAGGCGAAACTGGACGGCTTCAACGCGCTAGCTCCGGCAAATGGACCGAGGCTACCCGCGGTGCTTCCCCCGCGCCTGGAGAAGGGGAAAGCTTACGGATCCAAAACGGGCAACAGGGCGCCGGAATCCACGGCATGGCCAACATACCGCCACGATGTCAAGCGCAGCGGTTCTAGCGACAAGGCTGTCGCCGGAGGGCTGACAAAAACCTTTACGGTTGCTATCGGCGGCAGAATAACAGCTCCCGTGGTTGCAAATGACCTGCTGATTGTGGCCGCCATGGATAGACATGCCGTTAACGCCTATGACGCCGCAACGGGCACGGAGAAGTGGCGCTACATTGCCGGTGGGGCCGTGGATTCCCCGCCCACAATCTACGGGCAACTGGTATTGTTCGGTTGCCGCGACGGTTACGTCTATTGCCTGCGTGCCTCTGACGGCGAACTGGTGTGGAGATTCCGGGCAGCACCGATCGACCAGCGCCTGATATCCTTCGAGCACCTCGAATCCGTTTGGCCCGTGCATGGCAGCATTCTCGTTCGCGAGGGTGTTGCATATGCCGTCGCGGGACGCTCAAGTTTCCTGGACGGAGGATTGCGCTTGGTACGTCTTGACCCTGCAACGGGGAAGCTGCTCAACGAGACGATCATGGACGGATATGCCAGGGTCGACGGCAAAGACTTGCAGGACTACGTGAGCTGGTTGAACATGCCCGTGGCTAAGCCCGACATTCTGAGTTGCATGGGAGACCACGTTTACATGCGTTCGCAGGCTTTCACACCGGATGCAACCCTCATGCCGCTGAAGGCGAAACCCACTTCCGGCAACGCGGATGCCGGGGCGCCGCCTCCCAGGCAGGATCCAGCTTACAAGCACCTCTTCTCCCCGACAGGGTTCACTGACGGTGAGGGGTGGCACCGTACGTATTGGCTCTTTGGCAGCGATTTCTATAGCGGTTGGTGTGGCTACTTTACCGCAGGCAAGGCCACTCCCGCAGGGAAGATCATGGTCTTTGACGATGATAAAGTGTACGGCTTCGGACGCAGGGAGCAGTACTGGCGATGGACTGTGCCCATGCAGTTTCACTTCTTCGCCGCCTCACATGCGAAAGTGGGCGCTATGGACCTCTCCCGGAAGAGGCGTGGAAAAGAAACAGCCGAAAAGGCAAGCAGCTACCTGTGGTCTAAGAACTATCCCGTGTTTGCACGAGCGATGTGCAAGGCAGGAGATACCATTTACGTGGCCGGACCTCGCGATATTTCCGATGGAAAGAGCGTGAAAGTCACCCCTGAAATGGCTTTGCAGCAGGTTGATCACTGGCAAGGCAGAAAGGGTGGCGTTTTGCTGGCGCTTTCTGCGAAAACCGGGGAACAAGAATCAAAGCTTGATCTCTCTGGTGTGCCAGTGTTCGACGGCATGATTGCGGCTTCAGGAGGTCTGTATGTGTCGACTACCAGCGGCGACATTCTGTTCTTGAAAGGAACGGAGAAGCAATGAAGCACCACGATCAGGGCGTCGGTTCAGCCCTCCTTGCAGAGATGGCAGGATTCTGGGACAGCGCAAATCGACCCCACCGTTCTGAATGGGATACGAGGCAGGCATCGCTACGCGGACGGCGGACCTTTCCCGCTAACGCCTAGCGCCTAGCCACTAACCACTGAGTTCTGCGCTCACAGCGCAGAACGCGCGTGACAGCGCGAGCCTTGTTGAAGGGGCCACAATGTCCATATTGTTTGTCGGAATGCGGAACTTCTGGGGCAGGGAGGATATTGCTGTGCGAGTATTTCTCACATGCGTGACAATGGTCTTGATCTCCGGGGCTGCCCTGGGGGCCGATGCCGATGCGTCCTTTGACACGTGGACGGCGAGCAAAGGGCAATGGAAGATCCGAAACCACGTCTATTGTCAGAACCTGGCTGAGAGCGACTGCCGCTCTTTTTGCGGCCTGAACCGCTGGAGCGATTACGTCTATGAGGTCCAGGCGCGTAAGGTCGCCGGGACTGAAGGGTTTCTCATCTTGTTTCGGGCAAAGGACGCAAGCAGCTTCTACTGGTGGAACATAGGTGGGTGGAACAACAGGCAGCACGGCCTGGAAACAAGAGGGGGAGCCCGTGTTGGTTTTCCCAGGGTCAACGGCCGAATTGAAACCGGTAAGTGGTATGATATCAAGGTCGTGGTAAATGGGCCGACCATAGAATGCTACCTCGACGGCAAACAGATACATAAGGTCAACAACGGCGCCTACAAGAGTGGCGGCGTGGGCTTGGGAAGCTGGTCCACCAGGGTCCAGTATCGCAATGTCAAGGTCACCGCGGCGGATGGGACGGTACTTTACAAGACTAAAAAGGTTGATCATACGCCTGACGAGACAGAAATGGCGACCCCTACTGCCGCGGAGAAGGCAGCGAGGGTGAAACTTCTTGAGAAAGTGTCCAGTATTTGCGGCCGTGTGGCATTCATCAGGCGCCGTGGTTACGGGATGCGCGGGACCAATGCCACAATGTTTTCCAGGCGCACCGGTCAGGGCGCGGCCATCTGCATCCTGGATACCGGCAAGCCTGGAGATGAGCCCCTGGTTATCTTCGAGACTAAGGAAGGTTTCATTTTCGACATGAACCCTTCGTATGACGGCAAGAAGCTGGTCTTTTCATACAAGGAGAAGACGGATCAGCCCTTCCATATCTGGGAAATTGCGACCGATGGCACCGGATTGCGTCAGCTCACCGGCGGGCCCTACCATGACGTGAGCCCGGTCTATTATCCCGATGGACGGATCATCTTCACCTCTTCCAGGGTTGAGTCATTCTCCTTGTGCCAGGACTTCCTTGCTTCTGCATTGCATATCTGTGACGGCGACGGTACCAACCTGCGACGTATCGATTTCACCACCCTCTGTTCCTGTTCCCCTTCCGTGACCAGCGACGGCAATATTCTTTTCACGCGCTGGGAGTACCAGGACAAGAATATCTTCTCATGGGAAGGGCTCTGGACCATACAACCTGATGGCAGGCAGTTGCGGCTCTACCACGGCAACACCCTGACCATTCCTAACGCCGTTTACGGTGCCGAGGAGATTCCGGGAACCAAGAAAGCGATTCTGACCATGGCAGCTCACCATCATGTTCCGATCGGCGATATAGCCATTGTGAATCGCTCGCTCGGACTTGAATCGGTGGAGTCAATGAAACAGATAACTTTTGCTACGGGATATCGCGTAACCAAAGGCAAAGACTGGCGCCATAACAATTGGGGGCCGGGCGACAGATTCTACGTCAAATCGTTCGTTGACCCCTTTCCAATTGATAAGGATTATTCCCTGGTTTCCGACGGTCGTACGGGCCGCTTTGGCATAGCTCTCCTTTCTCATGACGGGAAAGTTGTTCCTGTATACAGCCAGGAGGAATGCTTCAACCCGGTGCCGTTGGCTGTGCGCCCGCTTCCCCACAAGATCCCAGGGGAATGTCCGCAGGAGGCGGGGTACGGTACTTTCTTTGTGCAGGATGTCTATATGGGGCTGACACGCCAGGGTGTGAAACGTGGACAGGTCAAGCGGCTGCGGATCATGGCGCAGTCTCCCAAGAAATACAACACCGAAGGGCCACGCTATCACGATCATTATCCTATTGTGGGTCAAGGCACTTACTACGTGAAGATCAACCACGGTACGGTGCCGGTGGAAAAGAATGGTGCTGCCTATTTCAAGGCACCTTCCAACGTGGAGCTTTACTTCCAGGCCCTCGACGAAAACGGCAAAGAGATCATACGTATGGGGTCGGTGACCCAGATTACCACCGGTGAACATGTTTCCTGTGTTGGTTGTCACGAAGATCGCTTGAATGCGCCGCCCGTACGACGCGCCAATATGAGTCGCATGAGCCGGCCGCCTGATGATATCACCCCGCCGCCATGGGGTGGGGGGGAGGTAGACTACGTCAAGCACGTGCAACCCGTGCTGAACAAGTACTGCATCAAGTGTCATAGCGGGCCGGAGCCGAAGAAGGGGATCAACCTGACGGGCGATAAGACCCGCTTCTACAGCATGTCATACGAGAGCCTGGTTTTCCGTGGCTACGTTGACTACTTCTACATTAACCAGGGACCCACGGGGAATTTCCCGGCGCTCTCCACGGGATCTTGGGTTAGTAAACTGACGAAACTGATTGAATCGAAGCACGGCAAAGTCGATGTGGAGGATGCCGGGCGCCGCGCCATCTACGCTTGGATTGACGCCAACGTCCCTTATTACGGAACCTGGGAGATGTCTCGACCCCATTCTCAGGGGGGACGCGATCTCTTGACCATTCCGGTAGAGACGGGCAGGCCGAAAAGGGCGCCGTGGGTCGACAAACTGAAAACAGTATGCGCGCAGAAGAAAGTGAAGATAGACGCCAACACCGTTAACTTTACCCATCCGGAATTGACCCCTGGGTTAGTGGGATTGCTGGCTAAATCGGCCGGGGGAGCGGCACCGAATGAAACTGCCCGTTTTAAGAGAAAGGATGATCCAGAGTACGTGGCTTTGTTGTCAGTGCTTGAGCAGGCTCGCGATACGGTGCGGGAATACCCCCGTATCGATATGCCCGGTGCCCGGGCCATTCCTCAGAAACGTGATTTCGGGCGGGTATATTGAAACGGAGAAACAGAACAGAAGAGACAACGTTGTAAGCTACTTTTCCACCCCGGTGACGTCTACGTTGACTCCTTCTATGAAAGCCGTATGTGGCACGCCGTAATTGGCACCATCCCTCCCGTTATGTCCCGGTATTTCGGCAATGCCTGCCTCGAACGACTTGACGTAAACGGAATCCGTGCAGTTGTACCACTTGAGCATCATGTCAGTCTTCTTCCAGCCTTTCGGCGGAGCATAGTGGCCCCGGTTATGAACGGCAATGTAAACTACCGCGGGAGCGCTGATCGCAAATCTGTATCCTGGTGCCACCCTCTTCCAGTCGCCCCGCGGTATCACAACACTCGGTAGGGCTTTCAACACAGGGGGCAACTCAATGACCTTGTACTGATCACTGCTGCCGGCAACCCGGTAGCCTTTCCCCGCGGGGAGAATCTGTATAGCGCCCGCCGCATCTTCTGCCTGCGATTGGCCACCCACACCGCATAACTGCTTCAGCTCGGGCAGGTGCTTTTCGTAAACGCCGCGCGGGTCCACCTGGTGCTGTGTGCAGAGAGATGCAGCCATACCTACGACTTCCCCCATAAGCGCCCCAGTGCGCATAACCCGGACCGTTCCCAGCGCTTCATGGGTCACGCTGGCGCACCGCCCCGCCATGAATAGGTTGCTTACGTTTCGGGAGTAGAGGCAGCGGTACGGGATGTAGTAAGGGTTCCTGGATCCCGTAAAATGCGCCTTGGAGATGAAGGCGTCTCCTTCGAAGCCTTTGACGTAGGAAGGGTGGGGGAGGTGAAGGTCGATCTTCCATCCGGTGGGGGCAAAACCATCATCATATTCTATTGGCTTGGTTACGTCCTCCTTATTGAGAATGAGATCGCCCAGCAGACGCCGTGATTCGCGTTTGCCGGAGATGTAGGCCGCCCATGCGAGATTTCTCGTAGGGTACACCTTGTCGACATTCTTCAGGCAATCCCAGGCCCCATACATGGCGCGGAAGTTCCAGTCGCGGATATACTCGCTCTTATCAAACGGGTCGTGATAGAACCCGCTCTCCCAATACCATCCTCCCAGGGATTTGAGTGTCGAATGGTGGTTCTCGGACCCACCCCTGGACTTAGCGCGCCCAGGGAACGGCTTCTCTGTCAGATCGAGGGCCCAGGGACAACGAGGAAACTCAACCGGCTTGCCCATGTCTTTCGTATGCCAGAGATTGCAGCGGCCCATATGGCCTTCCTCGATGGTCATCTCATAGTCAGCTCCGGCCAGGTGGCCTACGCAGCCGTCGCCGGTGCAATCGGCAAAGTTCGCGCCGGTGAAACGCAGTCGCCTGCCGGTCTCTATATTCTCGGCGATGACGGCAACGATCCGGCCGTCTTTCGTGTCGGCAGCATTCACGCGATGACTGGGATAGAATGCTATGTTCTTCTCTGCGCGGACAACGGAGAGTTTCTTCTCATCTTCATAGAGCTCAGCCTGGTTTCCTTCTCCATAGTGGGCAGTTTTGCGCTGCTCAAACTCCCGAAGCACGTTTCCGATATTCTTTGCGTAAGGACCTCGTTTGGCGCCCTGCAGCCAGACCCGGACCTCGGAGCTGTTGTTGCCGCCGAGCACAGGCCTGTCCTGGATAAGGGCAACTTTCAGACCGTGCCGTGCTCCGGAGACTGCTGCACAGGTGCCGGCCATGCCACCGCCCACAACAACGAGCTCGTAATTCCCTGCCGGCTCCGGTTCCTCAGGAATGTTCTTCAGCTTACGGCGCCATGGAGCGGGTGCATTGTTCGGCGGGATATACTTTGCGTCAGAAGAAAAGAGGATCGCGTCACAGCGACCTTCAAACCCGGTCAGGTCATGCAACGCCACCAGGGTCTGTTTTCTTCGGATATCGATCTGTCCACCCTTCTGCCAGTGCCAGTCGGCGCCTTCGTTGCCGAAAGTCGCCGGCAAAGCCTTTCCGTCGATCAGAACCTGGAATCTACCGGGATTGCCGTGGGCGCGCTTGGTTGCGGGGGTGTCGGGAGTCTTCCATGGGCCGACCCAGTCCCGCGTACGAACCCACAGGTGATAGGTTCCGGCCTCAGGAAACTCGATCTTTGTCACTGCATCTTCAACCGGGTTTCCCAGGCCATGAGCCAGCAGAAACGGTGACCCCATCTGGTCCATGAACTGCGGATCATTCACCCAGCCACCAATATCATCAAAAGCTTCGGCCTCAAGCAGCAGGGGCTCTAAGGCCCGAGTTGTGAACGCAAGCAACAAGGATGATAGAATCCATCCAATCGTTTTAATCCTTCTCACACTCTTTCTCCCGCGCTGTTCGCGTCATTCTCAACTGTTCTGTAGCAACTCAGCCACGCAGTCCATATCGTCCACCCTCTTAGATTACTTGCCGGCAATGAATAAGCCAACCCCATTTAGAATGAGAGCGTTCTTGTGCGCTGTAAGCGCAGAACGCTCTGCATGAGCCATCTGCGTTGTGAAACAGGTCAACGGGGGCAGGGTGAAACGGGGGTACGAGGTTTTCTTTACCCCACAGCACAAGGGGTTAGGCGCTAGGCGTTAGTAGCTAGGATTCTGGGACAGCGCAAATCGCCCCCACGGTTTTGAGTGGGATACGAGGCAGGCATCGCTACGCGGTCGGCGGACCTTTCCCGCTAACGCCTAGCGCCTAACCACTAACCACTGCGTTCTGCGCTCACATCGCAGAACGCTCTGCATCGCTCCGGGTTGATGATCTTCCGGTTATTAGCTAGTATTGATCGTCCTTATGAAAAAGTCATTTTTGATCTCTATTCTCTGTCTGTATGCGGCTGGAGCTGTCGGTGCGGCTGATGCTGTGCCGGATCCCATTGTCGAGCAGGTCTCATTGTTCAGTCCCAGGGCAATGAGGCTTGCGATCAATGACATCATGAGCACCTACCCAACGAAGTACAGTAAGGGTAAGGCTTATCTCGATAGGGTGGGCGGATACGAAGAAGATCTGAGGGCAATCATTGATGAAGCTAAGAGTGGTAATTATGTCCGGGCTAAAGAGGTGATCGCGTTCCAGAAGGAAGCGATGCTGAACAATCCGGCATTGGATTTCGATGAGATCCTGATCATCAGGAGATTTGTGGGGGACACCTGCCGTGAGTTCAAAGATCCGAAGGTTTCCAGGTTCGGGAACGGAATCAACCTGGGCCTGCCCTGGCGTAACTCACACGACAACTGCACGATTGCCAATCCCCTGTCCGGCTGGCGCAACCAGATAGCCGTCATGACCGATTTCAGAACGAAGCCGAAGCTGAAGACATTGTATCAGCCGGCCGGCGGCAAGATCGTGACGGATCTGGAATTGGACTTTGACGCGAAAAGAATCATGTTCTCCTCCACTGGAACGGGCGACCGCTGGCACGTGTTCGAGATAGACCTTGAAAAGAGAAACCCGGTGCAGCTCACGCCGAAGGATACCCTGGCGGTGGACAACTTCGACTCCTGCTATCTTCCCGACGGGAACATTATCTACGGCAGCACGGCCCAGTTCAGCGGCCTGCCCTGTGAATGCGGAACCGCGCCGACGGCTATGCCGTTTCTCCTGAACCGCAAGACAGGCAATATCAGGCAGCTGGGTTTTGACCAGGAGACGAGCTGGAACTTCAGTGTAATGGATGACGGCAGGGTGCTTTACCTGAGGTACGAATACACGGACCTCCCACATTATTATTCACGTTTGGCGTTTACCTGCAACCCCGACGGCACCATGCAGCGTGCCTACTACGGAAGCAACTCGTACTGGCCGACTTCATTTTTCGGATTGCGCCAGATGCCGGGACATCCCACGAAGATAATTGGCACGGCAACCGGGCATCATGGGCCAAGCCGCATGGGTAAATTGATCATTCTAGACCCCGCGAAAGGAACCCATGAGACAGATGGCGCGATCCAGGTGGTACCGCGACGGGAAGAGAAGATCCTCAATCATATCGCCGATGTTCTCTACGGGAATACTCCGTTTAAGGCATTAACGCCGTGGCCGTTGGATGAGAAGTACATCCTTACAATGATGAAGCCGGACTTGAAGAATTCGCTCTGGGGGCTTTACCTTGTCGATGTCTTTGACAACGTGACGTTGATTTACCAGGAAGACAAACACTTCTTCATAGATCCCATTCCCCTGAAGCCGCGCAAAAGACCTCCCGTCATTCCGTCGCGTGTGAACCTGGATAGCAAGACTGCCACAGTCTTTCTGCGTGATGTCCATGCGGGACCGGGCCTGAAGGGAATACCGCGCGGTGCTGTAAAGAGACTGAGGGTTATGGCGTATAACTTCTCAATCACGCATACGGGCAGCCATGCGAACATTGGTCATGAAAGCAGCTGGGACATTAAGCGTATACTGGGTACCGTTCCGGTGGAGAAGGATGGGTCGGCATCATTTGTCGTGCCCGCCAATACCCCGCTTGCTATTCAGCCGCTGGATAAAGATGGCGCTGCCCTGCAGCTATTCCGCAGCTGGTTCACAGCCATGCCGGGCGAGAATGTTTCCTGCATAGGCTGTCACGAGACTTCCAGGGATCTGCCGCAGGTAAGACGAACCATAGCAGGCAGCCGCAAACCATCACTTATCGTACCCTGGTACGGACCTGCCAGACAGTTCGGTTTCGAGACCGAAGTTCAGCCCGTTCTCTCGAGACGATGCATCGGGTGTCATAATCCCGAGAAGAAGAAACTGCCCGATTTCACCGTGAAGGAAACAGGAAGGGGAAGGAAAAGTCCTGCGTATATGGCGCTGCAGCAGTATGTTCACCGGCCGGGGCCGGAAAGTGACCTGCATCTGCTGACGCCAATGGAATTTCATGCCAGCACGAGCATCCTGATCCAGAAACTGAAGGAAGGCCACCACGGGGTAAAACTTGATCCTTCAGAGTGGGAAGCTCTTTACACATGGATCGACTTCAATGCGCCGTATCATGGATCGATCATCGAGCAGGGAGGCCCGAGGGGTAACTGGGAGGCTAACAAGAAGCCTTTCGTGAAGATGAAGAGCCAGTCCGAGTGTCTTGGCGTTACGACAAAGGATGGCACTGAGATCCTTCTGAAACGCCGGCTTGAACTGGCGAAAAGGTACGGTGGACTTGATGTGAATCCTGAGCAGGAATACCAGGATTGGAAGAAGACAGTTCTTGCGCGGGAAATAGAACCGATAATACCCCCTCCGCAAAAAGATACTAAGAAAACCGTCGAGGTAAAGGGCTGGCCCTTCTCAGCTGACGAGGCCCGAAAGAAGCAGGCGGCAGACGGTGGGGCCTTAGCAGTAATCGAAATGGATAAGGACAACAAGTTGGAGCTGGTCAGAATTCCGGCAGGCCGCCTGCCCATAAATGGTAAAGAGGTTCAGCTTAAGGATCCCTTCATGATGTCGGTTTGTGAGATCAGTAACGGACTCTATGAACTCTTCGATCCGGAACATGACAGCAAATACATCGACGCGCCGGCCAAGGACCAGAGGAACAGGGGATATCCAGCCAACAAGCCTGAACAACCGGTTGTGAGGGTGTCGCATGACGATGCTGTGAGATTCTGTGAATGGCTGAGTCAGAAGACAGGAAAGAGAATCAGGCTTCCGACCGAAGCCCAATGGGAATGGGCATGCCGCGTGGGAACAGACACACCGTTATGGTTCGGCAGCTGTGACGGCGATTTCTCCGGGAAAGCCAACCTGGCTGACAAACACAGGACTATGAACCCGTATCCTACCGCAGCTGATACCATTCAGGATGGACACCAGGTTGCTGCCGCGGTTACGCAGTACGAAGCCAATCCATGGGGCCTGAAAAACATGCACGGCAATGTCGCTGAATGGACGTCAACGAATTACGAGCGGGACGAAGGAACAAAAGTTGTCAAGGGCGGTTCGTGGCGCGACATGCCGAAACGAGCGACTTCCGATTTTAGGATTGCATACAAGTCGTACCAGAAAATCATGAACGTCGGCTTCCGCGTTGTTGTAGAAGAATAGGAGAGGAAGGGAGAAGGGGAAAACAGACTCGAGGGTTCTCCCTGAAAACTCGTCGATCATTCAGCCCCCTGTGAAGATTCTGCTTCCGGACCGATTGAATTCCGAACAAGTTCTTTTCTTCGGGTCAGGAACTTACCCATTCTTCACTTCGAATCTCGCCGTCGAGGCCGACCACAATGCTCCTCAGAGGCGCTTTTCTGCTTGAATCCTGAAGAGCCTTTTGTGCTAGAACCTGCAAACCCATGCAGCAGGGCACCTCCATGATCATTACAGTCAGTGTGTTGATCTTTGCGTCCTCGAACCACGACTTGATTTTAGCCGCATACACGTCCTGGCCTTCGTCCAGCTTGGGACAGGCGATTGCTATCGACTTGCCCTTGAGGTAATCCCCGTGGAATCCTCCCATGGCGTAAGCAACGCAATCCGCTACAAGAAGTACGTCTGCGCCTTCGTAATATGGCGCTTGCGGCGAAATCAGATGCATCTGAATCGGCCATTGCTTGAGCTGCGATTTGATTGTCACGTTCTGATCATCGCCGCTATCTTCATCACTTCGGTCAATCATTTTTGACCCTGGGCATCCATCCATTGCTGTCATCTTACACCTCCATGACTTACTTACAAATTCGAACTTCGCACTTGATCACCTGTCTGAACTGCGGCCCTCGATGTTTCAACGATGCGCTTCCTCCAGTTTTGTGATGAGCTGCCCGTATTCCGCTGGAGCGTCGCCGAATGTCAGCTCGAGCGCGTGGAACTGCGAGAAAATCTGTCCGATTTGACCGTCGGTCAGCTCCCTATCCATCCAGGGATACAGGATCTCATCCTCTTTTTTGATGTGCTCTGTCAATAGCTCTCTATACCCGCTGAGGTGCTCAGCGGCGCTTTCCGGTTCTCTCTTCTCCACGGCTTCAACCAGCGCCCTGACATGAGCGCGCGCTGTTTCATGATCTTCGCGAATAACCTTCAGAATGTCCAGATTCTCATCAAAGTACTTGAAAAGTATATCTTCTTCCTTGGCATGATGATACTTGTCCGCGTAGGAACGAATAAAATCAACCGCATCGAGAAGTACCTGCCGTCCCGATTCTGTTTCCAAGTCCATGGTTTCAATAAGCGAGGGGATCAGGGCAACGAGCCGTTTGATCAGGACATGCTCATCAACAAGCCTCTTCATGGGCGGGGAGTACTTGAGCTCACCAGCTGCGGGCGCTTGCGTACTCTCTCGGAGCGGTATGCTGACTTCTCTCTCCGGATAGACCGCCTTCGCGATTCTGGTCATCATTTCCTGCTCCAATTCAGGAGGCAGGTTGTGGATGTCAACGATATCCTTCAGCAGGCAGGTGCCGACGTTGCAGGGTACACAACCGATTTTGTAGTCTTGCAAAATCGTGCCGACCTCCGGATATTCATCAATGATCTGCTTTATTCCCGTGCCGAGCAGTTCTTGCATGTTCTACCTCCGTATTTAGACGTCGTTCTGACCCTTGCATGCCTCTTTGAACAGCCCCATCCGCGGTTAATCCGCGCCAGTCTCGTTTGCGGTATCTTCGACGAATTTCTCAACGAGATGGCCCAGGAATTCTATGTCCAGGTATGCGTCTGCGCTGCTGTCCACAAACAACTTACAGCTTGCCGGGAACTCGCTGTCTGCGGCCCAGAACCTGAGCAGAAGCGGTATTCGCGGGAGTAAGTTGAGGCAACAGGCATAGTCAGAGCTTATTGGGCCCTGCTCTTCTCTGCCCTCCTGCTTCGTGAAGTGCGTCTTTATGCCTTCCGGATCCTGGGCGAAGGCCGCCGCCAGTTGGTTCTCAGCGCTCGTTTGGAAAGCCTTGATGTGGGAGGGCGTGTTCGGAAAAAAGTCGAATGGAACCCAGTCTGCGTTTACCGGCTTACTGCCCTGGCGGCCGATGTAGTCGTAGATGATCATCTTAACCCAGGAGTCGTGGCATGGCTCGCCACCCTCGAATAGCCCTTGCCGGCGGAACTGGTAGGGCTTGCTCGTCATCTTGAGCTGTATCGTTTCTTCCCCATCCACCACCTCGAAGTCGCCGCCGATGGCAGCCGCGGCCAACTCGAAATCTATACTCGTTACCTCGGCTTCCATCTGATTACTGACACGCTCATACATGTCATCAAGCTTCTCGAGGGCCTCCACGGGAGTTGACTCGCTATCCGCTTCACTCACATACGGGCAATCGGAAATGCTGCGCTGATGCGTCTTGACCTTCATGGCAAAAGCCATGCAAGCCGCCTCACCACACTCGCCGCAGTTCGTTCCGGGTAGTTTCTTGTAAATCTCAAGCATGATCTGAATCCACAGTTATTCTACGTTAATGTGACAGCGCTCGGCAAATCCGGTCATCGCAATCACCATATCGATTTCATTTCCCACGCATCGAGAGATTCCAATGTAACACTGCCGTTCTCGGCAAATACCGACACACCCAGGTCCTTCTCGCCGGGATACTCGACCCTTGTAACACTTGTTTCGCCGTCATTAATGAATACTTCAAGAACAGACTTATCAATGAACACATGCAGTTTAAGAGTCTTTCCTTCACCCGGCTTTAAAGGAAGCTCAGTCCCCGCCACGTTCAATTGTCCGTCCGCGTATCTGATGGTAACCGCGGTCTTGCCGTCTTCGCTCTGACGAACCTTGAGGCCAAAGGCTCCCGCGTCCGCTTTCGCGAACTGCGCAATGATTTCCAACGCATCACCTCTTATATCTTTGAGCACTTCAGATTTACTCTCCACTTTCAGGCCCTTGATTTCACGGTGTTTCCCGCGCAGCTTCTTCAGCTCAGGCGCCGGGGCCTGGACAAGCCGCTGTTCTTTATCGAGCGTAAGCACGCGAGGAAGAGACATGCACCCGTTCCAGCCGCGCCCGGGTCTGAATCCGCAAATCCAGCCGACCAGGATTCGACGTCCATCCTTGTCGGAAAAAGCATTAGTGCCATAAAGGCCACGCGTCCATGACCGGTCCTTCGGAGGGTTCTTTCCGAAACCGTAATCAACGATGCCGTCACCGCCGTTCTTCTTGAAGTTAATGGTCTTTGCGTCAAAATCCCCCACTATATAGGAAAGCGGGTGTGTTGAGCGGATCAGTACCCACCTGTCCTGAAGAGGAAAGAAGTTCGGGCATTCGCCGGAGACACCCTCCATCTTGCCGGCATACTTCCATTTTGTCAGTTCTTTGTTCTGAGCTTCCCCGACCAGTCCGCCGGATGATTTATACGTCACAAAGGTGCGACCTTCTGACCTGAACACAAAGGGATCGCTCCATCCGCCATGTACGTCCGCGGGCACTCCGTTCATCCCGGCGGCCATGATCGGGTTTTCTTTTATTCGTTTCCATTCTGTCAAATCTTCATCACAGGCAATGGCGGCCCATTGTTCACGCTTTGGCGTCCTGTGAGGAGCGTACCGTTTGGCGTGAACAAAGGTATAGAACAGCATCGGCCGGCCGTTTCCATCGAGAGTAACACAGCCTGAATTACATCTTGTCTCCCCGCGTTCAATCATGGGTAGTAGGGCCCAGTCAAGCTCCTCCCAGTGAACAAGGTCCCTGCTTCGCGCGTGTGCCCAGAGTGAATAATTGTATCCCCAGCGATCACCGCTGAACGGGTTGTACTGGTAAAAAATGTGATAGGTGCCCTTGTAGTAGATCGCGCCGCAAATATCATTCATCCATTGGGAGGGCGGCCGGAAATGATAGACGGGACGACTCGTGTCTTTCTGCGCAAGCGGGATCGCGGCCTTTACTGCCCCGCGTGCCTTTTCGACCCATTCTTCTTCAGCCCGACCGCCGTCAGCTACAAGCATCGAGACAACTATCATCGCCAATCCCGATCTCACGCAATATCTCATATTCTTACGTTCTCCATCCTGTAGACATCAGCAGACCGGTGCCAGGTCAGAAACTGAAACGGCTCTATTTCTTCAGTATCTTCTTAATCTCTGCCACCGCTCGGTCCGCTTCTGCCTTGACGCCGTCCCGGCGGACCTCTTCCACCAGTTTCAGCGCTTCGGGATCTGCCAGTTTGCCCACTGCACCGAGTACCAGCCGCGCATCCGCGTCGCTCTTCACATGTGGAACGATCTTTTTGAACAGGTTCGTTTTCTCTCTCTTGGCAGACTCGGCCAGGCGAACGGCGCCGCGTAGTGCAAGCACCCGGTGCGTGTCGTTGTTGGTTGATCCAAGAACGCTCAGCAGGGGGGGTAGGGCTTCAGGACCCGGCCAACCGGCGAGTGTACGCACTGCTGCATCTCGAACGGCGTGATCCGTATCGGCCAGGGCACCGGCTACCTCTCCAAAAGTGTTCTCGTCGGGAGCGTAGCCCATGGTCCTAAGCAGTGATGCCCTTTTCTCCGGGACCGTTGCCCTCTTCCACGCAGATGTGATGGGAAGCGTGTGCTTTGTCCGTTTGGCCGCCGCTCCGATGGCTCGTTCAGCTTCGTTCCGGACCTCGCTCGACTCCAGTTGTGACAGAGCGCGAACCATCAAACCAACAGCCTGGCAGTTTCCCATTACCCCAAGCGCCCGGAAAGAGGCCGTCATGGTTTCCTGGTCCTGCCCTGAACACAGTTTGACGAGCTTGGAGACAGACCCTTTAGCCCGCCGATCAGTTAGTACCCCAATGAGCCTTGAACGGTCTGTCCCTGAAGTTTTATCCAGGCAATCCAGCAGCGCCTTGTTCGCATCCTCATGTACGGAGGAGACAAGGCTCTGGCGCGCAGCGGCCGATTCCTTGGTAGCAGCCTTGAGCATCAGAGCAACCAGCCGATTCACAGAATCCGCATTGCCTTCTTTTGCCAGGCCGCCTATGGCCGCCAATCGGACATTTTGATCCTTATGGTTCAGGGCGTTGTGCAAGGCGTCAACGAAAGCGGTTCCTTCCCGGGCCTCAAGAGCGATGAGCAGGTCTACCTGTTCGGTTGCTGGAAGAGAGGCCATTCTGGCCAGCAAGGTGGAGCGAACGAGGGGTTCCGGCAATGTGCCCGCAAGCGAGATAGCAGTGGACCGCAGAGGCGTTCCAGGTTTGGCCAGGATGGCATTGATTTCTTTGGCTGCCGCTTTGGGATCAGCCGTTGCCAGGACCGACAAGGCTCCTCTTTTGATGTGCTGCACAGCGGCTTGCGCCAGCAGGTCCCGGCAAAGAGTTACGCATTCGCCCTGCTTCCCTCGTTTGCCCATCTCCTGCGCGGCTTGCAGGAGAGCTGCGTCAAGGGTCGAAAGGTCGATTCCGTCCTTCTTTCGCATGGAGGCAAGCGCCGTGACAGCGTCCCTGGTTCCTATCTTGCCCAACGCGCTCACGGCGAAAGACCAATTGGCTCCGGAGATACCGGCCAAGGCTCCTACAGCGCTCGCATCCCGCTTTTCCCCCAGGAGAATGATAATGGCGATCTTTGCACGCCCCTTTGCTTTCGGCAAAGCATCGAGCAAGAGGGGCACTACCTTTTTCGATGCCTGCGTGGCAAGAGCAAAGCAGGCGATATCCGCCGTCTTTTCATCCGAGAGGAGTTTCCCGATCTTCTCCAGCGAGGATTCCGACCCGATGATCCAGAGCATTTTGCATGCGAACAGCTTGCCGTCATAGGTAGACTCGCCTGAGAGGATATTCGCCAGGTTCTCTTCCATGTTCTTGATCTCCTGGCTTCCGGCTTTCCCGACGCGGATGTTCTCCTCAACAACTCGCATGGCAGCACGGCTGTCCCCGCGTTTGTAGGATACAATGGCCGCGTAGTCGGGGTCCTGCCACGCAGAAGCGATCGAAGAGAAAGCAAACAGTAAACTTAACGTGAAATACTTCATGTGGTTCTCCTGAAGGTTAAACGATCCACGGGCTGCGTGGAGCGCGCCAGAGCATACGGTTGGCTTCGTCATCACCGACGACCTGCTCTGTTGCCGGATTCCACGTGATTTTGCGTCCGAGGCGCAGGCAGATGTTCATGAGTTGACAGATACTCATTGCGCGGTGCGCAGTTTCGGGGGCGCACACCGTGGGCTTGCGGCTGCGTATGGAGTCGAGCAGGTTGCGAATATGCCCGCCTGTCTGCGACCAACTCTTCGAGGAGACACCCCGCAGGCTCAAGATCGACTCGGGTTCCGCAGTCACCCGGTTGGTAGCATCGTCCACCTGGATCCACCCTTCGTCACCGATATAGCGGATGTACCGGTCGTTAAACTGGCGGCGCTGAACCATCACACCCGTTACCCCGTTGGCATACTTGCAGCGGACCTCGCCGCTGATCGGGGTGTCGCTGTAGAACTTCACCGGGTCTGGCCATTTCGCCTGGCCTTCGAATTCCACGGGCCCGGTATCGTCGGTCTGCAGGGTCATCTGCATGAGGTCGGTATAGTGGCATCCCATGGCGGCGATCATTCCCGCTCCGGTGTCCCAGAAGTAGTTCCAGCCGTTGACATGTGCCGGCACGAACGGCTTCCATGGGGTGGGGCCCAGCCAGGTGTCGTAATCCCAGCCTTCAGGAACGGGCTCTTCCCTGGCATGTGCGATGGGGTTAGCTCTCCAGACCTGCATTTCCACAGTCTGGAGGTTGCCTATCATACCTTTCTGAACCACCTCCGACGCGAACCGGTACGAGTCGACGGACCGTCTCTGATGTCCGGCCTGGTAGATAGTGCCGTACCTCTGGCACGTCTCCACCATCTTTCGGCCCTCCAGTAGGGAGAGACTGATCGGTTTCTCGCAGTACACGTCCTTGCCTGCCCGAGCCGCGTAGGAGGTGGCCAGCGAGTGCCAGCGATCACCGGTGGCGATGAAGACTGCGTCTATATCGTCCTGGGCCAGCAACTCCCGAAAATCTGGATAAGCGCGACATGCTTCGCTCCCATGCTGGCCGCCCACCAGGCGTCTGGCGGCCTTGAGGCGGTCTGCCCGGCAGTCGGAGACCGCGACATATTGGACATCTTCCTGCTGTATGAAATGGGGGATCACCCTCTTGGCGCGGTTCCCGACCCCAATCGATCCGAACGTGATCCTCTCGCTGGGTGCGACCGAGTTGCCCCGCCCAAGCACGGATGCCGGCACAATTAACGGCACGCTGAACGCAGTCGATGCAGCAAGGAAGCGGCGTCGGGAGATAGATCCTGATTTCTTGGACATGGTGGCACTCCTTGGTTTCAAACCATCGTTACACAGCACAATCCTAGAAGGGGTGATTCGTGGGGTCAAGGGCGCAGCGTTGCGAGGATTCAGCGTCATTGTGAGATGCGAGTCTCTGTAGCGGAACTTCTCCAGCCCCGGCGCATGCGCGTCAACCTAAGGGATTGCCGCATGTGCCTATGGCCTGAAAGGCCTGGATATACTAGCCCAGGGCGGTGCCCTTGTTGTTCTACACAACTTTCGGTTGTCATACCTACGGGGCAAGCCGGAGGCTTGTCAGCGATTAGCCGGTGGTTGATCCCGCAGAGCGGGAGATACCACCGGTCAATAGAGATGTCAATTGCATCCCGGAGGGATGCCAGCATTGGTGGATACGCGGCAGAGCGCGGGAGTCGCTGCCATCCCTCCGGGATGGTTGGTTTTCTGTCCGCAGAGTCCGGTGGTGGCGCTCGTTCCTCTCGCAACCACCGGCTAATGGCTGGCAGGCCTCCGGCCTGGCCCAACCTTGCAAAGGGCAAGAGGAGATGCGCAAACAACGGGTTGCATTTCCAGGCTAAACAGCCCTGCCATTCATCTATTTCTCCAGGTGGATATTCCAGATTCTTCCTGGTGTGACGGTGAACTTGGAGACACATTTGCCTTGGACATGTGCTTCGAACTTGACCCCGATATTGCTGTGGTGCTTCTTGCGGCCGATTCTGCTGTGCAATGTGTCACGGTGCGTAAGTGTTCCACTGGAATCCCACATAAGGCGAACTTCTTTGCCGGTGTGGTTCTGCATCCAGAATGTGCATCTTTGCTCTCGCGTCTCAGGAAGTTTCTCTAATACTGCAATCTCAAGGCCGGGTTTGACCTCCTGGAGATTCTTGACAGCGGAGTCGGAAACACCGGAACTCCTGACAACAGTAAGCGATTCCAGGATGGGAATCTTCTGAAAGGCTTCGAAACTCTTGTCGCCCCCATTCCAGTCTTCGCCGACAAAAACGTGGTGTGTGTCGCCCGTTTGTAAACTTCTCATTAACTGACCGCTGTAACCTATGATGCCGCCGTTGTGATAAACGCTGATGAGCGCCCTTTTTCCCCGGTCATCCATTCGGGACGAACGTAATTCAGCGCCCAGTTGCCTGGTAATCTGCAGGTTGCCGTGCCCGGCTTCTTCCAGAAGACGAGCAAAATGATAGGGGAGGGGAAGCTCTTCAGAGGTTATGATGGCCCGCCAGTGCAGGGGCTTTCGATCAGCGCGCTGAGTCAACTCAAGCGTTACGGTCCTGCCTTGATACTCATCAAGTTGGAAGAGCAGGGGGGAGGGCCAGTTCTGCCAGTCCTGCCTGATCGGGAACTTTCGCGCTTTGATCTGCTTCTTTTCGACACTCAGGGTGACGGCATGAGAACCGGGTGAGTACCCCTGTTCCGTGCTCAAGTAGACGGCGAGATACTTTTCCGAAGGCCCGATCAGCATCTTACGGGAAAGGAGAAGAGGCTGCTTCAGAGGCTGGACCAGTGCCAGGAGTTGGCTGGATTCTATTCCTGTATGACCATACCTTGCCAGGTAACATGTCCGGATGTCGATGTCGCGCGGGTCTGCTCCGAATGTCCACCCCCGCGAGCATGCGATCAGCGGCCCGATCCGCTGTTGAACATGCTTCTGAAGAGTTGCACTGTCCAGTTCAATAGATGCGTCGAGCCAGTCGAGATTGTCACGAATGTTCAAGGGATCGGCGCCGGGTGGTGCATCATGAATGGCAGGATCGGCCTGGAGGACAAGCTGTATCGGACCTTCAAGCGGCTGATGAAGTTTGAGTCTCCCGGTGTCGACGGTCTTCTGTGAACCGATCAGCGGCGGACTTTCGAACAGGGGTTTGGTCTCGATTGATCCGAGATAAACCCGCGCACTGGCACAGCCGCCCGACCCGACGATGCTGTCGATCCCTGCAGTACTCCGAAAGGTCTCAGCGTAATTGGGCAGCAGAAAACGCAGTTCGCTGTAGGCGTGGACCGCGAAGCCCCATCCGTAGTCTTTTCCGCAGCTACTGAGAAGCTGGTCCCTGGAGTTGCGGTTCATTCTCCAGGGCAGGAATGGAGGGGAGACCGCTGACGCGGGACGAATGCGGCAGAGCGGGACCAGGTTCGGTGAAAACGAGTATCGCACGTTAATGACGGGGAACGGCACATGCAGACAATCTAGGCTCCAGATCGGCTGGATAACATGGATCCACGTCTTGTCTCCGCCTTCGGTGGCCGCGTGCCGCGCCTTCAGCGCTGCAAGGTGTTTCTCCTGGGCCGAGAGTTTGGCGGTTACCTTGTCCAACTCCTCCTTGGACTTGGCGAGTTCCTTTTCGCGGGCCTCCCGATCGGCGGCGGTGGCCTTCTGGAGCTCGGTCGCTTTATCGCTGTGTTGTTTCCTGGCGAGTTCGAGCTCCTTGACCACTGCCACCAGGCGCCCGTTATGCATTATGATCCTTTCCTCATAACCCGCGCGTTGCCTCGCGAAATGCTCTCTGATGGAGGGCGTTAAATAGCTCAAAGCCGTGAACCGGGTGTTGCCGAAGGTGGCTGTCAGGCCGGAGGTCGTTTCAACGCATGTCAGTGGCGTCCTGCCTTCGGGACTGAAAAGCGCCAGTTCGTCATAATACGCCTCCCAGGAATCGGTTCGCGGGAAGTGGATCTCCGCGATTTCCGCCATGTTCACATTCATGGTGCCGTCTTCAAGCAGAAGTGATACAGAGTCCTTTTTCCAGCGCAGCAGCCGGAATATCAATTGCCCCCCGTCGAGACGGAAAAGAGTTCCCGGCTGCAGCGGGCGGGGTGAAACGGAATGAAAGACGACGCGTTCAATACGTTTCGGAAGGACTCGCACTGAGAGCGGCAATATCTGTTGATGCTGATGCTTGCTAGTGGGCAGTTTGACCAGCAGGTGCGCGGGGATGGTCGGGCCGGCGGCATCACTCGCCGGCACTATCTCCGTGACAGTCCCAACAATCCTGTCTCCGCCGATAAACTCGATGTACGCGCGGCCGTCTTCGGGCATACGCCATGGTTTCACGCTGTTGTTTCGCAGCCACATGAGTGGACGTGTTTCATCGTGCAGTGAGGTTGAATCGAGCCGCGGTTTGAGTGGATAAGTGCCCCAGCCAAAAACCCGCGCGCCTGTCACGCGTGTGCCGTCAACAAAGGCCGCTTCATAGGCGTCCTTGTCCGCGGCATGGAGCATAGCCGGGAGGGTCAGCAGGAGCGCCAGCAGGCATACTCTGCTTGTTGACCAGAAATTCTGTTTCTTTCTCTTACCCATCATAGATCAGCCACTCTTAGTCTGGCTTAAGCAATGAGGTAAGCGAAGAACATTCTTAGCCGCTTCTGCCAGGGGGGGAGACAGACCACGGTACGTGATTGCAACTGAGAGCATTAACGGTGCTTCGCGCACGTGAATCCAGGTTTGTATTTGTTTTCGAAGAACCTCAAACTTGGCCGGTGATGATGCCAACGCACTCCAAATCTACCTCGCTACAAATAGCGTGCATCAAATGGTTGCTCTGTCCTTGCAGATCTAGCTCAGTAAGATTCTGCCATTGCAGGTTCGCAATAGATGCTTGCTTTGAGCCGATGAGCTGTTCAGAGTGAGCTCTTCAACCAGAAAGGAAGCCGCATTATGAGTGATTTACCTGCATTTCGTTTTGCCATCGCATGTGTTATCGCCCTTCCTCTGAGCCTGTTCTCAGCTCCGGAAAACACCAGGAAAAGCGCGAAGCAGAAACGACCCCAGCCGGCCTTTGCCAAGGTGATTGACAAGCCCAATCTACCCCGGGTTTTATTGATCGGGGATTCGATTTCCATGGGATATACCGCCGACGTGCGAAAACTGATGGAAGGAAAGGCCAATGTACATCGGCCACCGACCAACTGCGGCCCCACTACAAAAGGGCTCGTCGAGATTGACCAATGGTTGGGCGAAGGGAAGTGGGATGTCATTCACTTCAACTGGGGGTTGCATGACCTGAAGTACATGAGCGCAAAAGGCGGTCTGGCAGATGTGAAATCCGGTAAACAGCAAGTGGAGATCGGTCAGTACGAGAGAAACCTGGATCAACTTGTGGTGCGTTTGAAGAAGACCGGTGCCAGGTTGATCTGGCGCAATACTACACCGGTGCCGCCTGGTGCGAAGGGACGCGTGGTTGGGGACGCTAAGAGGTACAATGATGTCGCTTTGAAGGTCATGAAGAAACACCAGGTTGCGGTTCAAGACATGCATGCTTTTGTTCTGCCCCGCATGAAGGAATTGATGCGCACTGCAAATGTGCATTTTACCCCGGAAGGGTCGCGCAAGCTGGCAGAAACGGTAGTGGGCGAAGTCGATAAGGCTCTGTAAGCACATCCTAAAGCCCCGGACAAAATCGAAAGAGGCGTATCTGCGGGAAACGGCGTAGAGGGGACTGAAAACGTTGTGAGAACAGCCGGTGTTGGTCACCTCCGGCCGGGTTCGGCCACGCCGGCGGCGCGGCAAGTTTGAACCAACGATCCCGCCGCTGTCACAGCATGACGGTCAACTTGGGAGGGTAAACGATGTCGAGAAGGGAGTCATTGCGAGCGCTGGTGAGCGGCGGGATTGCCGCGGCGCTGGTCGGGGTACTGGCGGCTTCTGCCGATCCGGAAGTGAAACCGAATATCATCTTTTTCCTGGTGGATGATTATGACAAGCCGGAGACAAGCGTCTATGGCGGCAACGTTCTGACGCCGAACCTCGACCGGTTGGCGCGCGAGGGGATGGTGTTCCACAACGCCTATATGACCAGCACGGTCTGCACGCCATCTCGCTACACCTGCCTGACGGGCCGCTATGCGGGCTCGTCATACTCGTCTGCATATCTCTCCGAGTTCCCGGAAGGGACGCAAGGGCTGCCGGCTTTCAACGTGGCGCTGGAAGACGACCACATGAACGTGGGGAGGGTGCTGGCTGAAAACGGGTATGCCACTGGCTTTGTGGGGAAGTACCATGTGGGCGGCGAGGAGAGCCACTCACCGGAACAGTCGGAGAGTCACGGGCTGCACGACGTTCCGAAGAATGTACCTTGGACCAAAGAGATCGACCGCAAGCAGTATGAAAACGAGAAGATCCACCGCAAGATGATCAAGGAGCAGGGATTCACTTGGGCGAAGAACATCTATTGGGGCAACACGAAAGCACCGTTCAAGGGGCACAACCCGGAATGGACGGCCGCCGCCGCGCTGGAATTCATGGAGGAACACAAGGACCGGCCGTTCTATCTCCACTACGGCACCACGCTGCTGCACGGACCTAACGGGGAGTGGCACAAGTCGCTGGATAAGCCGCTGGTTACTAACGAAGGTTATCTGAAGAAACCCATTGGCCTGATAGATCGCAAAGGTTTGATGCAGCGGATCACTGCCGCCGGGCTGACGGAGAATGAGGCGGGCTACCTCTTCATGGACGACAGCCTCGGCCTGCTCCTCGACAAGCTCGACGAACTGGGCATCGCCGAGAACACCATCGTTTTGTTCATAGCTGATCATGGCTCGAATCTCAAGGGCTCGCTCTACAGGCAGCGCGGCAGCGAAGTACCTTGCATTATGCGCTGGCCAAACGGCATGCCCAAGGGCGTGCAGTGCTACTCGCTCATTCAGA
Source organism: Kiritimatiellia bacterium (assembly GCA_030744755.1). Classification (GTDB taxonomy): domain Bacteria; phylum Verrucomicrobiota; class Kiritimatiellia; order UBA8416; family JADHWI01; genus JASLPY01. The sequence goes on from JASLPY010000044.1 coordinate 34,634, forward strand.
ACACCGATTTCGTGCCAACCTGGTTCGATGTGGCCGCTGCAGAGGTTCCCGAAGGCTACAAGATGGACGGCGTGAGCATTGCGCCGCTGTTCAGGAACCCCAAGGCAAGCGTCCGCAAATATGTCTATGCAGAAATGGGCGCATCCCGCGCCGTGCGCACCAAGGACTGGAGCTACATGGCACTCCGCTTCACCAGGGACCAAGTCAAGGAGATGCGGGAGCGGGAGCGGGTTTTGGAGAAAACCTTGACTGGACTCAGCGGCGGGATTTCGCGCGGGAGGGAAAAACCCGAAAGCATTAGCTATGACCAGCTCTACAACATTGCCGCCAATCCCGAGGAAACCAAAAATCTTGCCGGCAATCCTGAGTTCGCCGGCAAGCTAGACGAGATGAAGCAGCTGCTGACGAAAGAACTACAGCGTTTTCCCAACCGTCCCTACGGCGAATTCATTCCCGGCGGAAACGCCATGCCGGCCAGTTCGTGCAACGACATCCTCGAAGCCATGCGCAACTACATGGCTAAGTTCGGCGGCGAAAGGCCAACCAGGGAAAAAAAGCAGAAGCGTCGGGCGGAACGGAAATGAGAGCAGACCAGGCAACCTCCCGCGAGGCGTTAGGCGAAACTGCTGCACCAGAACACCCCATCAGCCCGCTACGCTTGTGGCATGAAGGCCCACGGTTCAATCCGGTTCCTGCGGGGTGGGATAGCCCGATATCTCGTCAATTGCGTGTCGAATCATCCGGCGAATAATCCGTATGGCGAAAATGCCCGAAAATGCCCAAATTGGGAAAACCTTCCCCCCTTTGACGAAAACCGGCATGGGAATTGCTCTGCTACAAGGTGTTAGTCTCAGAAGTCGGGTGTCAGAAGGAAGTCCCTCTTGAGGAAGATCATGCCGTGGCGAAGCCCGATACAGGACTGTTTCTTCGTGCCAGGCTCTGTAAGAGAACCCTAAGATAAGGGTCGGAGGCATTGTATGGCACATATTCTTTTGGTCGACGACGAGCCCGCTCTGCTCAAGATTCTGTCCGATATGCTGGCGCTGGAGGGACACCAGACGATGGCTGTTGTCAGGGGCGATGCTGCAATGGCCAGAATAATTGGAAAGAGCTTTGACCTGGCAATCACGGATATCCGTATGAATCCCATAGACGGGCTGCAAGTCCTCGCTACAGCACGCAGGCTACAACCGGACATGCCGGTCATCATGTTAACAGCGTATGATTCGGAGAGCGCCAGGAAGAGGGCCGCGGAACTCGGTGCTTACGCGTTCATAACGAAACCGTTTGAGCCGGATGAGTTAGTCAGCGTCGTCACGGGTGCTTTAGAAAGCCTGGATACTGCTGGCGGCTCGCACGAACAAGATTAGAAGCCATTTTCAAAAAGACTTGCAACTTTTTAGCTCTCCCCACTTCCGGGCCGTCCATAGCGCTTTCAGGCCATAGACCCATGTGGCAATTCCTTAAGTTGACGCGAACGCGCGGAACGCGGGGCGCGCCCATCAGCGGTCTAAACTTTTCGCAACGGTACACAAATTCTCCGATTGAAACTGGCTGGATTCCTACAAGCGTGTTGTGTTAATATCAACGAGGTTGGTTTGACCACGCAGGCAAACTGCGCTTCGGACAGAAGGAAGGGATGAGGTTAGTTGCGCTTCGGCGACGCGAAAGCCTAACGCACCAAGCATGGGAAAGCGGGGCAGAATGAACTGGAATTGCCACAAGACTGATCTTTCGCATTCCCGCTTGGCGAGAAACTGAGAGGAAGGGGGGTACGATCATGAAGCTGTCAACCGTCAAACTAGTAACAGTCATAGCAGATAGAGCTCTGAAGCAGGATTTGATCCAGTTCTTCAAGGATGTCGGCATAACAGGATATACTTTCTGCGAAGTCCAGGGGAAAGGGTCTTCCGAACTTGCCGACGATTCTACCGAGGAGGCAGAGAACGTTCAGTTCAAGATTCTGGCATCACAGATACTCTCGGTCTCCCTCATGAAGGCCATTGCTGAAAAATACATTCCCACGGGAAATCTGATTCTGTTTCAGCAAGATGCCTGTGTTCTGCGATCTGAGAAGTTCGGGCCCAGCACTCCAGCTACCTGAGATAGTCGCGGAAAGGCGAGCTGCGGCCAGGTAAGGAGGGCCAACAGAGAGGAAGGCATCCTGAATGGAAGGGGATGCGGAGAGAACTCATGGAATTAAAGAGAGAACTTAAACTGATGGATGTGTTTTGCGCAGCGGCCGGCGCAATGATCAGTTCGGGCCTTTTCATTCTTCCCGGCATTGCTCACGCCCAGGCCGGTCCGGCCGTAGTCGTGTCGTATCTGGTCGCAGGCCTTCTGGCGCTGACAGGAATGCTCAGCCAGGCCGAACTCGTATCGGCCATGCCCAAGGCGGGAGGCACCTACTACTATGTCACGCGGAGCATGGGGTCAGCCGTTGGGACTGTCGATGGGCTGATTACGTGGTTCTCTCTGTCACTCAAGAGCGCATTCGCATTGATTGGCATGGCCGCTTTCACAAGGATCATCGCAGATGTCGACATACACGTGATTGCTGCTTCCCTGTGCCTGCTCTTCGTAGCTATCAACATAATCGGTGTAAAGGGGGCCGCCGCGGTTCAACGAGTTCTGGTAATCGGACTCCTGGGGATTCTCCTTTTCTACATAGCGCGCGGGATTCCATCTGTTAATGTCCAGAACTTTGAACCATTCGCCCCTAACGGTGTTGGCGCAGTTCTCTCTACCGCTGGGTTTGTCTTCGTTTCTTTCGGCGGTCTTCTCAAGATCGCGGCCATTGCCGAGGAAGTAAAGAGGCCCGCCAGAACAGTGCCACTGGGGATGATTCTGGCCCTGTTTGTCGTGTCCATCTTTTACACTTTGGTTGTCTTTGTGACATCCGGGGTACTGGGTGCATCAGAACTGGATAACTCGCTAACTCCGATTTCTGACGGGGCGTCCGTCTTCCTGGGACCTGCGGGAGTCCTTCTGCTTAGTATCGCTGCCATTTTGGCGTTTGTTTCGACTGCAAATGCCGGGATCATGTCTGCCTCTCGGTATCCCTTGGCTCTTGCGCGTGACGACCTCCTCCCGGCTTTCTTCGGGAGGGTCAACCATCGGTTCAAAACGCCCCATACCTCCATTCTGATTACAGGAATCTTCATGATACTGGTTCTTTTCCTGAAGTTGGATGTTCTTGTCAAGATGGCTTCAAGTGTTCTGATACTGACGTTTCTCTTCTCTTGCCTGTCCGTCATTATAATGAGGGAGAGCCATCTCCAGAATTACCAACCAGCGTTCCGCTCCCCATTGTACCCATGGGTGCAGCTTCTGGGCATAGCGGGATGCCTGCTTCTGATACTTGAGATGGGCAGGCCGGCACTGATCGCGAGCGCTGTACTCGTTGGCGCAGGACTTTTTGTGTACTGGTTCTACGGCCGTGTCAGGACAACGCGCGAGTATGCTCTACTTCACTTGGTCGAGCGTATCACGTCCAAAGATCTGACAGGCCATCTGTTGGAGTCAGAACTGAAGGAAGTAATAAGGGAGCGGGATGACATCTCGAGCGATCGATTTGACAGGATCGTAGAGAACTGCATAGTCATCGACTTAGACAGGCGCATGGATATGGAGCAGTTCTTTTCCGAGGTGGCTGAAGTCATGTCTCCCCGGTTGAAGGAATCCCCGTCTGCGATTCTGAAACTGCTGCAGGACAGGGAGGCGGAAAGCAGTACCGTCATAGGGCCTGGTCTAGCCATCCCCCACATCGTGCTGGAAGGCGAGAAGAAATTCGACATTCTTCTTGCTCGCTGCAAACCGGGAATAGTCTTTCCCGGCGACACACCCGATGTCCATGCCGTATTCGTGCTTGCGGGGACGAGGGATGAACGAAACTTTCATCTGCGGGCGCTGGCCGCGATCGCGCAGGTTGCGCAGCCTCTCCATTTCTATAAGAGATGGATAGATGCAAGAGATGAGGAAGGATTGCGCGACGTAGTCCTTCTTGGAAAGCGTCTGCGAATGTAGGACGGAAATAGGAAGTGGCACCCTTTGCGCGCAGGTTGGCCGATCCCTTACCGCTCATCGCCAGGCATGGGTTTACGCTGGGGAACACGATCAAGAACTCTTGCGAAGGCTCCTTTGCGAGCTTTCCTCGCTCGCTCGGCAATGTAGTTCTCGGTTGTGAGTGCGGATATCTTCTCCGACACCGCAGAGGTGATGAACAAGTTGATGGAGACTCCATCTTCTTTCGCTATCTCTCTGATGTGCCGATGAACTGAATCAGGCAGTCGTAAGTTAAGTGCGCTCATCTCAATTCTCCTAACAGTTGTGCTGGTGTGATGATTCTAATCCCGAAGGAAGATGCCTCTGTAAAGTCGTTTACGTTGTGCGTCACAATGTCCGCTCCGCCGGCTGCCACGGCTAGCTCCAGAACATGATCATCCTTTGGGTCTGACAGCTGCGGTCGCCAGAGGAAGTGAATCTTCCTGCCCTCGCCGCGGCTACAGATCCCGTCCAACACATCCTCGACCGCTCGGTCTGAAAGCTTGAGCATCTCTTGGTTTCGCTTCAGTATCTCCTCATACTCAAACAACAGTGTTGTCGAGAGTAGAGGTACTATGCGGCCCTGTTCCATCAATCGCAGTATCTGGTACGATGCGCCCGTGGCTGAATACAGACCAGAATGTAAGACATTCGTGTCAATGACAGCTCTGTACCTTTTCATGGTGCAACGGTACTATATGCAGCACCACCAGGCAAGCCTTTTCTCCTCCATCCTTAAGCCTAAGCCGGAACGATTCAGCGATGAGATGGTGAGCTCCTTCTGATAACGTTTGTTTGTCGACGAAAACGAACGAACGCGTGTCAGAGAGGAGGCTCACCAGATGGTTAGGGGGAGTGGGGACAGGTAGACTGTCGAGATGTGGAAGCATTTAGCCTTCTTTGGTGCTGCTATTGGGCAGGCGGTTGCTATTCGTACTGGATGAAGAAGAAATCCGGTCATCGCTGCAGTTCATATTCTGCAAACCAGGGGGAAGATGGTCGGACTATGCCGTTACGGCATCGATATGGATCGCCGGCGTGGCTTTTCGGTGAAAGCTGAGCACAGCTCGACCGTAACGTATGTCAGAGCGCGTGCTTTTGCGAGGGTTGCTGCTGCAGCCCCTACTCCAGGAGTGGCCGCAGTTGTTTGTAGCAGACCAAATGAACTCCGTTGGCTTCTGCCTCAACGGCCTTGGTTAATCTCCGCTTCTTCATGTGTGCCGAGCCCCTGACCCGTGTCATAAGCTCTTTGACGAACAGTTCCGAGCCAATTACCGCCCCGTCAACCCAGTACCGCGCCCGGTGAATGGCTTGTGTGTGGAAGTTCACGGGCCTGTTGATGTTTTTGAGAGTTTCCGCCAGCATTTCCGGTTGCAGTTTTCTACGCATCGCTTCCTGCGCCGCTAATTCCCGTCTGATTCTGCTGTGCAGGCTCTTGAGGCTCTTTTCACGCAAGAACTCACCCAGAGTAGGAAGCAGAATCCTCTTTGCGTTGTCCTCGAACGGATGCCTTCCTCTCCCGCCCCACTGGCCAAGGCTGCAGAATCTGTACTGCGAGGCATTTTCGGCCAGTCCAACTTTCACGGCATTCATTTCGATGTACTGCCAGCAGTCCCAGACAGCCACACCAGCTTCCAATACTGTGCTTCTGAACCTGCCAGCCCACAAAGTGCCTCTTCTACGGATTGAGCGCGTGCTGTTGAACCAAGCGCTGAATTGACGTTGAAGATCGTGCATAAACCAGCTCACGTCCCGCATTCGCTGCGAGATCTCTTCGCAATGAAGACTGCCCGGCTTCAACTCCCGATCCTCGGCGGCGTAATAGACTTTATAGCGTCTGCACGTCTCATCGTGAGATGGAGCCTCCTCCGGAGCATGCAGTAGCAGGTGGAAGTGATTCGACATGCATGTGAACGCGAGCACGTCAACGACATAGAAACTGTCCAGTCGCTTCATGATGCGCAGGAACTGCTCCTTTTCGGCATCGCCGAATGGACGGTCGTATTTCGTGCCTGCGGCCCTGTTATAGGCGTGGTAGAAGGTATTGGTTTCAGGTTTGATCCTGGGATGTCTCATAGCTTCCTCCATATCCTGTGGGCAGACACAACTGCCCTCTAGTATGGATAAAGAAGCTGGCCATCGACCTTTCCAAAGAAACCTGCAACTTTTTACCTGTCCCCACTTCCACCACTTCCAGGCGTGTCACGGTCAGTTCTCTCTTGCAATGTAGTATGCGTACCGTATGCTACATTGCAGTCATGAATTTCGAAAGTCCAGAACAGATTGATGGGGCTCTGCAAAGGCTGGGATCGCGCTTGCTGTATGAATACACGAGCCCTATCGCTCTGGTGATCTGCGGCGGCAGCGCACTGAACGTGCTGAATGTGGCCCACCGGACAACGCGGGACGTGGATGTGTTGGCGATTGTCGAGGAAACCGAATCAGGGATTGTGCTTCGGCCCGACAAAGCTCTGCCCGACGACTTCTGTGAAGTAGTTGCCTGGGTTGCTGCCGACCTACAGTTGGCTGAGGATTGGCTGAACATGGGGCCAAAGGACATCTTGACGGTCTATGGTGCCCCGAAAGGAATGACAGATCGATGGGAGGAGCGTGAATACGGGCCCTCGCTGAAGGTATTCTTCATTAGTCGGTTGGACCAAGTGCATTTCAAGCTGTTGGCAGCGATGGACCCACAAGCGCGAGCAAGACACCTAGAGGACTTGGCCGATAGCATCAAGCCATCGGAAGAAGAGGTATGCGCCGCTGTTGAGTGGTTGCTGGACCGTAAGAGTTCGTCTCAGTTTCGAGACCGCATGAGGCTAGTTGTGGGAGCGTTGGGATATGACAACATCGGCGATGACATTCCGGAATGAACTGAAAGAGCGCCTGATTGACTTCGTTTGGCAGCAATGGTGTAGGCTGGGCGTATCCGGTGCTTCAAGAAGGGGCAACGACCGGGTGATTGACCCCGAGGTGTTGCTGGCATTCACGAGTGAAATCGGCCGCTACGATGCACGCCTGTTTGATGAAGTGCTCGACTGGCTGGCGACAAACGGTTCATGGATCAACACACAGCGTGTGTCCGCCATCATGAAACAAGACAAGACTGGCTGCCCTCAGGTTATGGGCGCAATGGCAGCATGGATGTGTGATCGCGACAAGTCAATGAAGTGGCGAGGCATAGCCAAGCGATATCATGCCGAATCACAGAGTCCATCGGAGTTCCTGTTCCGAAATGCTCCAGATGGGACCATGTCGGTTGTTGAGGAACCCGATGCGCATTTCGCGCGATACGGACTGATGCGCGAGACTGTACAGACGCGTGACATGACACAGTTGGTGAATATGAGTGATCCGGCCAACGTCATCTTCCGTTCTCGCGCCTTGTTCGGCATCAACATACGTGCCGATGTTCTCGTCTACCTGCTGACGACAGAAGGTGGACATGCCCGACGCATCGCAGAACTGCTGGGGTTCAACCATATGCGTGTGCAAAGCGTTCTGTCAGCACTGGCGAATGCAGGTTTCGTTACCGTACGAACCGAAGGAAAGGCCAAGAACTACTGGATAGACCGAGAACGATGGGGCCCCGTGATGTTCCCTGACCAAGCGATCTCTCCTCGCTGGGTGAATTGGCGACCGTTTGTCCGTGGGCTAACGTCGGTCTGGCGGGAAGCATGGAATTTGGATGATGCCCGCGCTGATGAGTACATCGTGTCGTCGAAGATGCGAGTTGCCATGCGCAAGGCGCGAGACGACTTGTACGCCAGCGGAATCGCCTTCGACATCGCGGATGACAGGAACTACGTTGCCGAGGCCTACCTGCCCATCTTTGAGCGGGATATTGCCGGGATACTGGAAGCGATGACACAATGAGCAGGGCACCAACCTCTACGCCTGATCGATTTACCAGGCAAGTGAATTGATCACCGTTAGTGCATCGTTGTGACGAGAGGAGAATCGTGCCGACCGCGAGCATCGACCTTCAGGGCGCGGCACCAATCCAGTCGATTTCGGCTGGAACGCGCTGGGAAATAAAGGCCAATTCCTTAGCCGTAACTATTCAGCTATGTGTTGGTGAGCTCCTTCTTATAACGTTTTTTTGTCGACGAAAACTAACGAACGCTTGTCAG
>JASLPY010000450.1 GCA_030744755.1 Kiritimatiellia bacterium
TTGTAAATAGTCAAGACAACGACTGGATCACTTGCATACCTGAACATGGTTCGCGAGAATCAGCCAGATGAAGCGACCCCCGATGCGGATCCTGGACCTCTCCGGCAGCCCTGGGTCAATGGGGCATATCCATGGCGAGGCCCACGCCGATGAGATCCGGAGCTACGCCGAGGAGCGGGTAAGGCTGGCCGGCACCAGTTTCTGGGCGGGTGGCGAACTGGACCGTGGCGCCGTGCTGGAGATCGCCCGCGAGTGCCTGCCGGCCCACGAGGCGCACTCGCCTGATCTCTACGAGGAGATGTGCGCCCTCGCTGACGGGGCAGGCATAACTCGTGAGGAGGCCGTGGTGGTCGGCGGGTTCACCGACTTCGTCGACACGGTGAGGTCAGAGGTCGGCGGTACCCACCCGGACCAGGTGATCGAGGATGACTGCACCGCCGCGATTGTTCCAGACAGCCTCGCCGACGGATCCGGGTTCCTCGCCCAGACCTGGGACATGCACGACTCGGCTACCGAGCACGTCGTCCTGCTGCGGGTCAGGCCCACTGACGGTCCCGCGGCGCTTGTGTTCACCACGACCGGTTGTCTCG
>JASLPY010000451.1 GCA_030744755.1 Kiritimatiellia bacterium
CCCCCCTTATTTAATAAAGAGGAATTCTGACGGCAGCCTTACGCCAATTCCTGATTTGATCCTAGAGTAGCCTCTGTACCAGTGGATCCAATTCGTAAATTTACTAGTTTTTTTTAATAAAAATTCGGAAGTTAGAATCTATACAGGTCCGTTAATGACTGTGTTCAGCCCCATTTTTTGGTTCAACTTTAAGTTAGTGATTGATGACTTGGTTGATAATTCAGGGGTGTATGGAAACTTAATGATTTCCTTTGAACATTATCCAGCCATAGTCCTATTTATTTAGCGGGGCGCGCAAACTGCGTCATGGAGGCCTGCATCTCGATCAGGTCAGTGTAGAGGACTTCATCAGCAACCTAGTATTTATTGTCTTCTATTCTTTCTTTTCAGATGGCCTGGAAGGAGGTGAAGGAAAAGGATGGTTACGAAATTGCTTTCAGATGGTTCTACTCAAAGAAGAAGGCAGAGGTTTTCTGTATGCGAAAAATAAGGGGGGGAACCGGGGCAGGCACCCCGGCTTAGCTATTTATAGAGGAATTGATGTTGTGCCAGGGCAATTCAGAAATCTCTTCTTAACGACCCTGGACTTT
>JASLPY010000452.1:0-248 GCA_030744755.1 Kiritimatiellia bacterium
GCCCCAATCAACGGTGGTCGGCCAGGGCATCGCCTGCAGCTTCTTCGCGTAATTGAGTTGCTTGACATCTTCCGGAACATGGGGCGTATGCCCACTCAGCATCTTCTTTGTTTGGTGCGCAAGGTCTCTCGACCAGCCGCTCTTACGCAATAGATACGCTTCCAACGCGTTGGTCTCGGCGGCGGCGGCTTCCTTGACGTTTCTGATCCGACCGGAGCTCTTCCCGATCTCCTTATCGACCTTATTCC
>JASLPY010000452.1:258-588 GCA_030744755.1 Kiritimatiellia bacterium
CTTGTAACGCATCCGCACATCCAGTTCACGCCGTTCCTTTTCCAGCTTCTGATACGCATCCGTGTTCTGGGCGGCTTGCCGCACCTGGTGGCAGAGCGTCTGTGCCTTTTTCCGCTCGCCTTCCAGTTCACGTGCTCCGGGAAGCTGCTTGTGCCGCTTGCTGACCATTGCATCCGCGCCCTTGCGCAGCTTGTGGGTCAGATCATAGGCATGACCGATCTACCCAAGAGCGGCGCAACTCGTGAGACCGACAAATATCACACCTCCGGAGCTTACCGCGGATACAGCCTGCAGCTCGCCGGCGCCGAACGGCACCTCGGGGCCTATGAA
>JASLPY010000453.1 GCA_030744755.1 Kiritimatiellia bacterium
TATCGGCGGGTACGCATCAGATACAGGCGAGCCCATTTGTCGGGCCGCGTGGGACGAGGGATCTCGGTTGTCCGCTTCGAACGGTTCGGCGGGGTCAGATGGTTCAACCCGTGGAGGTGCTGGATGAGAACGTGGAAACTTGCTGTACTTGCGATGGCGGTTGTCGGAGTTGCTGGCCTCTCAGGGTGCAACACCTGCAAGTGCCGCACCAATGGAGTTCAGTGGCAGGCCGATGGACGCTGTGCGTGCGGGGCATCGAACTGCACGTGCGCCAGCGTTCGTTCTGTGCCGAAGCCTGTGCCGAAGCCTGTACCGAAGCCCGGTCCGAATGATGCCGATGGCAAGGGCCAATCTGTACTTCAGCCAGATCCTGTGATTCCGCCCAAGCCGACTCCGGCACAGGTGGCGCATGTTCATCTGGATGAGTGCCAGATGGTCGTGCTGCCGGGCCCGGGGCGGACCAGCTTCGAGATGGCTCGAGCGGCTCAGTCGCACATGGAACAGTACTTCAATGAACTCGGTATTCCGCTTCGTAATCCTGCGGGCGTCAAACTGGACAGCACTACCCGCGCCAGAGTGGCTGGCATC
>JASLPY010000454.1:0-330 GCA_030744755.1 Kiritimatiellia bacterium
GTTATTTCCACATTTTTGGGTTGGATATCTGTAATGGAAACCACTATTTTTCCTATGTGAGCTTTAACTCATACTTAACACAACAAATGAAAACCCTACTCACAACAATCGCAGCCGTGCTACTGGTGGGGTGTGGCAACACAGCACCCGGCATCTCAATTCACGAGGCTGCGAGGATGAGAATCGCCGCACCTACGACGGCATGCTGCTGGCGATGGACCGAAGCATTGGGCGGGTGCTCGACCGGCTGGACAAGCACGGCATCGCAGACAACACGATCGTCGTCTTTCTCAACGACAATGGCGGCGGCGGCAGTACTGATCTATACGC
>JASLPY010000454.1:340-588 GCA_030744755.1 Kiritimatiellia bacterium
ATCGACGTGAATTCATAGAAGAGGTCAAAGACACACTATACGGTTATCCAAAGGATTCATGGCTCAAAGGATGCACTCCATTGCATTTAGCTGCTATGAATGGGCACGAGCAGGTGGTAAAATATCTTATAGGGCACTTCTGGAAACGGGAGATTTGCGTGAACTCGCTCAATTGAGAAGATTTTTTTGAAAATGGACTCCGCAAGGGGTGGAGGCTCGCTCAATTCCACTACCCTCGGCTTTCTTTT
>JASLPY010000455.1 GCA_030744755.1 Kiritimatiellia bacterium
CCGGCAATCGCCAGTAGGTTGCCCATACCAACGCGTTCGCCAAGACCTTCAATCTTATCCCGGAGAACTGATGGAGTTCTACTTCGACGTTATCCCAATTGAAGCGACCGTATGTCTCGGGGTTCGCCTTGTAGACATCGGCGTACTTCTCAGCAAAAACCAGGGGGAAACGCCTTTTGAATTCACTGATAGCGGCAACATCGGCCCGTTCACTGGCCTCCTGCCGGCTAGGATCCGGCAGGTCAAACACCTTAACATGGATAACCGTCGCCCCATCACGGTCCTCAATCCACCCCGCCCGGGCGACCCCGCTCAGCAGCGCAATAACAACAAAAAGCCATCTAACCACAAAAAAACACTCCCTTCCCAAGTAGATCGGCTCTCCAGAGCTGATCATCCCCTTGGGCCTTCACCCCCCCGATTCCCCCACAATCAACCATTGCCCCCAAACCTTCAACCCAGAAAGCGCAACTTCCCTGAATTTTTCCCTTCCCGCCCCCTAGAATCCCTCAGAGAGCCGTTTCCGCAGTGGGACGGGTCAGCAATAGCAATTCGAAACGTACGCGTGAGAAACTGTATCCCATC
>JASLPY010000456.1 GCA_030744755.1 Kiritimatiellia bacterium
GGGCCTTGTATTATCCGGTTTTCTGATCATTGGAGTGGTTTTTGGGTCCGTGGCGGTGTTTGCGCATACGGCGGACATGCCACAGAAGTCGGAAGGCGGAGAACACGGCAAAGTTCCCCATGATCCCGGACACGTGTCCGGAGCAGACCGGGCGACGCTGGGTGCTACAGTGTACAAACACATGTGCATCTTTTGTCACGGGAAGGATGGGAATGGTGGCGGCAAGGCGATGGCTTATCTGTATCCCTGGCCGCGTGATTTTCGCAGGGGACTGTACAAGCACCGCACCACGCCCTCAGGGTCTCTACCACTCGATTCAGATATTTTTCGTACTATCAGCCGTGGTGTTCCCGGCACTGCTATGCCCGCCTGGGAAAAATCGCTTACCGAGGAAGAAACCCGGGCTGTTGTCCAGTACATCAAAGGGTTTTCCAAACGGTTCGAGAACGAAGTGCCGAAATCTCCCATTGAGCCTGGCCCCGTTCCCCCCATCACGCCGGAAGCGATCAAGGCCGGAAAGAAACTGTACAAGGAAATGCGTTGCGCCCGGTGTCACGGTACCGATTTGAAGGGAGGGGGTGCA
>JASLPY010000457.1 GCA_030744755.1 Kiritimatiellia bacterium
GAATTGCTTATCGCCAAAGGTGCTGACGTGAATGTGAAGAGTAATGTAAGAGGTGTGAATACTAACAAGACACCACTCGATTGGGCCATCAAACAGAAACACGCTGAAATCGCCGACCTCCTCCGCAAACACGGCGGCAAGACGGGTGAAGAATTGAAAGCCGTTGATAAAGCGATTAAACCAGTTGCCGAATCTGCGCAACCAGAACCGCCGACAGGCAAAACCCCAGACGCCTCATTATGGGAAGCCGCCATGTTCGGAGGAATCGAACTCGCCAAAAAAGCCATTGCTGATGGTGCGGATGTCAACGCGAAGAAAGAGGACGGACAGACTCCTTTGCATTCTGCGGTAGTTGCAGCTTTAGATAGTGGAGACAACAAAGTCATAGAACTACTTATTGAAAATGGTGCGGATGTGAATGCGAAAATTGTGTCTGGACGACATCAAGGTATGACGCCACTTGATATAACCGGGGGGTTATCCGAAGCGGCATCCCTCACTAAACGTATTCGAGAACTGCAAGGCAAGACTGATGATATCCCTGTCACCGACCTCCTGCGCAAACACGGCGGCAAGACGAGTG
>JASLPY010000458.1 GCA_030744755.1 Kiritimatiellia bacterium
ATAGCCTCAACTAACTCATGGTGTTGTGTCAGTGATGCCTGAAAACGGGTATATACCCATGACTCAGGAACCTGTTTGTTCCCACGTGTGGGATCAAACCCGCACACCAGTCGTAACTGGCCATTCCGGGAAAGCTCTCGCCGGAGTGATTCAATTGAAGCGTGCTGGAACACGATCCCGGCCAGTAGAGAGTTCCACATCGCTCGTACAGGATAGTCATCCCGACCGTTACCACGTGCAGATTCCAGTTCCAGCATCAGATCTTCGTCAGGAAGGTTTTCCAGAAGCAGCTTCAGGCGAGATAAATCTCCAAGTTCTTCAATTTCTTCCCATGAAAACAGTAGCGGTTGTGGTATGGTTGCCATGGCGGTTTGCGAGCCTCCTTGCTTTGTTTGCTTTACACTTCAAAGCATACCAGAGGCTTTCGTAAACCGCCATTTTTCGTGGGGTCAATCTCGCAATATCTCTCCTAGTCTGACTCCTGACTCCTGACTTCTGAATACTTTCTTGGGGTAAACGAAATCTTCCATCTCAGTATAGGCCCGTTCTCATTGATCCATATCGCAGCGCAGATGGCTC
>JASLPY010000459.1 GCA_030744755.1 Kiritimatiellia bacterium
CTGCGGCAACCCATAACGCGTGTCTCTCGACTCCTGAGGCATTTCATGAATAATGCGCGCTAGCCGGCCAGCAGAGCACCTTGGATAGTAATCGGGTTCAGATTGCTACTCAGCAGGTCACTTTGGACAGCAATAAAGTACAGATTGCTGTCCTGCAGTCATCACTGATAAATGCCCAGAGCAATATACTCTCACAACAGCGGACCATTGATGTCCAGCAGGCAAAGGTGATATCTCAACAAGCATTTCTGGACTCACAGCAACTGGCCCTGAACTCGCAGCAAGTAACTCTGAACTCGATTCGAGCAAATCTGAACTCAATGCAGACTGAGGAGGTAGTGACAGGAAACAAGACAGCTTCCAGTGAGAACAAGACCGAGGGCAGCAAACAGTAAAGTGCCTGCTGTTCTAAGCCAGTCTGAATTGAGTCAAGGGCTCACTTTCCTGTCACCCCTCGTAGGTCGGGCTCCCTGCCCGACCCGCGCAAGTTCGGTGGCCGGCAATTGAACTAGCAGCATGCGAATTGAGGATTAGAACTAGACAACGTAACCACCCGCGCTCCCGCGCTGGAGCTCCCG
>JASLPY010000045.1:0-26395 GCA_030744755.1 Kiritimatiellia bacterium
GTGCTGTGGGGTAAACAAAATCTCGTACCCCCGTTTCACCCTGCCCCCGTTGATCTGTTTCACAACGCAGATGGCTCCTTGATTGGCATCGGGCAAATCCAGATGATCGGCTTGCGCGGCGAGTCAATGCTCTATATCATCAACGCATGTTTAGGAGAAAACAAAAGCCTTCGCAGCAGCACCCACCCGGCGCAAGGAGACCGCTTACCATATTCTTTGTCCGTCACGGACAGGCCGAAGACCCCCAGACTGACGTAGCCTACGATCCCGATTTGACCAGGCTAGGTCGAAAACAGGCGGCACGAGTGGCCAGGCGTCTATCCAACGAGCACTTTGATCACATCTACCTCAGCGACCTGTCCCGAGCGTACCGAACGGGAGAGCGGATACTGAAGTTCCACCCCGATGTGCCCGTAACGGTGACAAGGACCCTTCGTGAAATAGCGCATGACCATTTCATCCCCGATTCTCAGAACAAGAGCGGCAGTGAACCGGCAATTCGAAAGGAGCGCGACCGCATAGACGAATTTGCCGCTCACCTTTGCAGGAGCCATGAATTCGGCAGCAGAATCCTCGTTGTCGCGCACGGTAACCTTATCAGGGTGCTGCTGCCTGTGCTGGCGGGATATAATCCCCAGGCATCAGTGATGATTGAACTGGAGAACACGTCGGTAACCGTCCTCGAGACGTGGCCTTCCAAACGATCCATTCTCCGGTTGGCAAACTGTGTAAGCCACCTCCGCAGAAGTGAGATCAGCTTGTAGGCCGAGAGAGAGCAGTCTTCCGCTATTTGGTGAGCGGCTTCAGTACCGCCGCTACCTCTTTGTTCTCAAGCTCAATGGCATAGTCCAGGGCTGTCTTGCCGTTCTCAGCCTTGATGTTCGGATCGCCCCCATTCTTGAGAAGCAGTTTCATTAACGCCGGACTTCCGCTTGCCGCGCCTTCGTGCAGAGGAGTGCCGCCTCTCAGGCTGACGGCGTTGACGGGAGCGCCCTTCTTGATAAGGCTTTCTGCGATCTCCAGGCGGTCTTTTGCCGCGGCATAGTGAAGTGGTGTCCAGCCGTCCTTATCTTTCACCTTGAGATCGGCGCCTTTGGCGATGAGGAGTTCTGCCAGTTCAACGGAATTACGATTGGCGGCATCGTGAAGAGGTGCCCGTCCGCTTTTCGTCTGCAGGTTGATGTCTGCCCCTTCGGCGATGAGTATCCCGGCGATATCGACCTTGTTCCGTGCCACGGCATAATGTATCGGCGCCCAACCTGACTTGTTCTGCTCGTTCAACTTGACGCCCTTTTTGATGTGTAGCCGGACATCTTCCGCATCCCCTTTCGCGATCGCTTTCAGAATTGTCTCGTGTTTCACCACCGGCGATTTCTCTGACTCTGTAGCTTCTTCGGCGGCCGTTGCATTATCGTTCGGGCCGATCCCGTTCAAGGCTGCGACAGAAACTATGATAATTATCACCTGCATCATTCGAGAGAGCTTCATTCTAATCTCCATAATAGTTATCCTACCGAAGCAGGTGATTCAACATTCGACCTGCGGAGTTACTTGACGATCAGCGTCGTGTGGGGACCTCTTGCGGCTGCATCGAGTTCCTCATCTGTGTATACTTCTCCGCGCAATCCGAAGCAATAGGCGTCGATACGGGTAGGCTCCCTGCCCCCCATCTGAACTACCCTGGTCAGCGGACCATTGGTCACCGTGTACGGCACGGGACTGTCGCCACTGCCGGTGTACTGTGAGACGTTGTACCAGTAGAACCAACTGCCATCCAAAACGTTGACCTTTATCCAGTCATCGTCGCTGGCAGGATTCTGAGTTCCAAACCCGTCAGCGTAAAAGAGGCTATTGCCTGTGTCCGTGCATTGCATGCGCGCGTAAAGGTCGTAAACACCGTATTTCGGTAGTTTCACACTGTACGTTGCCACCCGGTATTCACCGCTGGGGTTATCTGCCGACATGTCGTCTTTAACGAGAGTATACATGCCCCCGAGCGCGTCTGCATCCGGAACGTTTGTCCAGTTAGAACCCAGCGTTCCATGCTCTGCCTGGAAACCGACGAGTGTCGAATGCACGATACTGGTTTCAGCCGTAGCACTTGTGAATGCGTCAAGGGTCTCGGTGGTGATCCCGCCACCGAAATCCGGGGCATCCTGGACCAGGCACATCCTGTCAAATACCATGCCGTTGTCGCGCGCGCCAAAACATAGGGTCAGATCGGTGTTTGTTTGATCCGCCGCAACAGTCAGGGGCACGAGCCCCTGGCTGTTATCGTCCATGAAGTAATACCAGTCGTACGTCTCCTTCAATTCCTCGGCTTCATTGGTACCGTCATTATCGATGAAATCGTTCGCGGCTCCATATGCCGAGTTTCCGGGAATCGTGTCTCCCAAGCCCCCGTCCGGCGTATAGAAGCTGTTCTTGCTCCCCATGGAGACACTGAACCCGTCTGCTGAATCGCTTCCACGGCCTCGAAAATAGAAGTAGTAGTCTCCCGGCGTCGTGAACCTGAGCTTGTATGCAACAGCGTTTGCCAGCACGCCGGGTATGCCGTCATTTCCTTGTGATGAGCGAAGGGCCAGACCAAAAGAAGCATGACTGTCTGAAATTACTCCCCAGCGAGTTGTAGTCTTCTCACGTGGTGCAAGCGAATCGAAATCCTCGGCTTCCCACAGCAGGCACGCGTGTCCCGCCAGGGTCGCGCCGGATTGGGCAAGCACCCGCTGATTCACCCGGGCATCCGCTTCGGGAAGAATCCGGACCGTGTTTGTAGCTTTCATCGTTCCCGGTGTGCCATCGGTTACGGTCATGACAACGTCATACATACCTGTGCCGGAAAACATATGACCAGGATTCACCGTGTTCGTTGACTCGCCGTCCCCGAAGTCCCACAAAAAGGTGATCGGGTTTGTACCGCCGACGACCTGAGGGGAAAAGTCCACATACCCGCCATCATCTGTAAATTGGATTGCCGGATTCACCGAAAACGATACGGCCTGTAACGCTGCCGCTGTTCCTTGGATCTGTACCGGCGTCTTTACCGTCAGTTCGTTCGAGTAAGCAGAGAAACCATTGGTGCTCACGGCCGCAAGGCGGTAACTGTAGACTGTACCGGGCGACAGGGACTTGTCGGAGAAAGCAACCGCATTAACTCCAATGTTTGTACCAAAATATCGCCATATCCCGTCGCGGCGGACCTTACGAAACAGCACGAATCCGTCCTCATCCGAGGAACTGTCGTTCCAGCCGAGATCGATCTGGGTGGCAGTAACATTCGTCGCCACAAGGTTCGAAGGTGCCGCGAGACCCCCGGCCGTAAAAGGCAGGGTAACTACCTTGCCCAAAGGTGGATTCCAGAGATCAAGACCGTCGGGAATGGCGAACGGATTCGCATTCTGGTCGGCCTGGGTCAACCCCGTTACCGTATCCGGATCGTATGGCGTCTGATCCGGCGCATAGTCAAACCTGACCGTTCGTATCTTGACATTCGAAGCATCCATATGAATGAGCTTGAACTGCCAGAACCTGGCGCTTGCCATGGTCCACGGCTTGTCATCATCGTTATCTCGGGTTGGTGCACCCCAACTTCCTTCTCCAGTGAAAAGCGTGCCATCAGCATCACTGCGAACGTATCCCTGCCAGCTTCCCGGACCCGAGGCCGGTCGCAGGGGGAAGGTGTGTTTCACAAGGTGCGAATCACATTCGACAGCGATGTCCATTCC
Organism: Kiritimatiellia bacterium; assembly: GCA_030744755.1. Classification (GTDB taxonomy): domain Bacteria; phylum Verrucomicrobiota; class Kiritimatiellia; order UBA8416; family JADHWI01; genus JASLPY01. The sequence continues at coordinate 3,726 of JASLPY010000045.1, forward strand.
ATAACGGAAGAAGGTATCGGCCCAAGCCTCGTAACGCCTTCCACCCTCAGATTTTGATCCCCTGTGCGGCACAATCGGGCGATGATAGTTGGCGATCTTCCACGTTACACCGCCTGCCTCCGATTTCATATCCTCTTTCAGCCAGTCGGCCTGTTCGTCCCAAAGCGTGTCATCGCCACCACTCATGACCGTCGGTGCAAGCCCAGGCTCAAGCTCCGTGTTCAATGTGTAGACCCGGCAAAGATTGCTGCAAACGGTAAGGGCGAAATAGCCATTAGAATTGGGCGTGTTGAAGACATTGTAAACCATATGCCTATCGTTGTTCTCATGGTTGCCGTGAGCAGGGATAAGCGGGTACATGCGTCCGTCAGGGCTCTTGGTTAGCTGCCACTCATCCAGCCACTGATCCCACTCGGAGTCGGTTCCGGAGGAAACGTAATCACCACCGTGCACAATGAAGAGAGGGCGGATCTTGGCAATAAGCCTGTTCCCCCATGTTCTGCCCTCGGGATTGCTTCTTGAGTCACCACCGGCAACGAATGCAACAGGGACAGACTCATTCGGCGCCGTCTTGAACCACATGCGATCGCTCCAACCCTCGGTGTCGCGAACCACGAAGTAGTAGTTCGTACCCGGTGTCAGCCCCGCAAGCTTCGCAAAACGGTTGTCCATGCCGCGATAGACAACTTCCCGCGTCGTCGGCTGAACGTCCGTGTACAACGTGTAATTGGTGCCATGATCTTCAAGGCCGTAGTGAACCGACTCGTTGGTACCTGAGAGCTGGTTCCAGCCTACAACCATAGTCGTAGCTGGGTCGTCGTTCCAGATAAGCCTGTACTTCTCGGAATCCCCGCGAGCGGAAGAGGGCGACAGTACCAGTGAAAAGAGCAGCAGAACTGTTAGCGTGGACCTCATGCCGGGAAGTATAGACACTAACCGTTGAAATGGCAATCGTGCGATTAGCTTCGAATTCACATTGTGCAAAGATGCCGTGGAGGTCCTCTCAGACAAAACGGGAACCCCCACACGCTCCTCCGTGCCACTGCTCATCCCGTTACGACGACATAAGGGTCATTTCTCCCCGGCAATGACTTCCGCGATATTCAGGGCGTGATCCTTCACGCGCCGGTACGAGTTGAGCATATCGGTGTATATCAACCCTCCCAGCGGAACCTCCCCTTCTTTACCCGTTCGCTCCAGGTGATGACGGCGGAATTCCTTCATGTCATGCGTAATGGCATCGCCCTGCGGCCTTGCCTTGTTGATCAGGTCGGGCAAACCCTCCACAACACCACTGTATACCAGCTTAAGATACTCGTACGTCTTGTCGTGCAGGACCAGGATCTCTCTCCATGCCTCGTCGGAGAACCAGATCTCACCCTTAGTTTTTTTCAGATCCAGCTTCAGTATGTTAGTTACATAATCGCCGATGGATTCGTACTCATCGGCGATGCGCAACTGCATTCGCGCCTTTTCGAGAACGTCATTTGACACGTTGCCGGAAAGGATATGACTAAGGAACTCGGTTATCTCTTTCTGGGTCAGGTCCATAACCTCTTCACATTGAAAGAGCTGCCTCACCAATTCGTCCGAGGGCTTTTCCTCAGTAAGAGCGGTGCGCAGGCAGCCGAACATGGTATTCACGTTGGCTCCCATCTTGATCATCTCATCATGCGACTGCTGTATTCCGATGGCAGGGGAACTGATCATGCGGATATCCAGGTACGTCAGATGCGGCATTTCCTCTTTTGTCCTTTCGGGAACAAGCTTGGTCACGAGCTTGGCCAGCAGGGGAACCATGGGCAAGAACATAAGGGTGTTAACGATATTGAATCCCGAGTGAACAATAGCTATACCGTTTCGAATTGCCGGGAACGTCTCCTCTCCGGCCTCGTTGAGCACCATGGCATCAGGAAGCATGCCGGCCGTCACCTCGACAAAATGAGAAACCAGGCCCGTATACCAGTAGAAAATAGTGGTGATCCATATCACCCCCACGACGTTGAAGATAATGTGAGAGTAAGCGGCACGCCGGGCTTCGGTCGGCTGCCCAAGGGAGGCCAGGAACGCAGTGATAGTTGTGCCTATGTTCTCCCCTAACACAAGGGCGGCAGCCGTGCTGAAGTTTATCATGCCGGTTGACGCCAGACCCATGGTTATACCAAGGGTTGCCGATGAAGACTGTACGATACAGGTGAGTATGCAGCCGGTAATGACACACTTCAACATGCCGAAGTAAGTCGTAGCATCGAATCTCGCGAACCAGACCTGGAATTCCTCCATGGTTCGCATGGGCTTGAAACCGTCGGACATCAATTGCAGTCCGTAGAAGACCATCCCCACACCCATAATGGCCATGCCCATATAACGAAGACGCTCGTTCTTGGAAAACAGAAAGAAGAAAGCGGACACGCCCAGGATCGGCAGACCCCATTTACCAATCTTCAGAACGAGGATCCAGCCAGTAATGGTGGTTCCAATATTCGCGCCCATTATCACTCCGATAGCCTGGGCAAGTGTCATGAAACCGGCACTGACGAAACCTACGACCATAACCGTGGTTACGGAACTGGACTGCACGAGACATGTGACGGCCGTACCGACACCACAGGCGGAAATCCTGTTGTTTGTGACCGAGCTTATCAGCTTGCGCAGACGGTCGCCGGCAATGGCCTGCATACCTTCCGACATGTTCTTCATGCCCAGAAGGAAGATTCCGAGTCCACCAACAAGACTCCATCCCATCTTAAGAAATACTTCGCCCATCGTTCATTACTCCTGTGCTTGCCTATTGATATATCTATTGAATTGTGAGTAATCTATGAATCTGTTGTTAGGTGCATGTGAGTGGTATGTTAGAATTGTGTTAGAAGTGACTACTAAACACGTATTGGTTGTTGAGGACGAAGAGGACATACAGGAACTCGTCCGCTACAATCTCGAGCGTGACGGTTACGCCGTTACAACTGTTGCTTCGGGGGAAGATGGACTCGAAAAGGCCGCTGCAACACCACCGGATCTCATCCTACTCGACCTGATGCTGCCAGGTCTTAACGGGCTGGACGTGTGCCGGGCCCTTCGCGCCGAACAAAGCACGAAGAAGATACCCATCATTATGCTCACCGCTCGAAGCGAGGAATCCGACATTGTCGCGGGTCTCGAACTCGGCGCCGATGACTATGTCACAAAGCCATTCAGTCCGCGCATACTTCTGGCCCGCGTCCGGGCTGTATTGCGGAGGAGGGCTTCGGCACCCACAGAGAATGACTCCCCCATCGCGCTTGGCGGCATCCTCATTGACCCGGTCCGCCACGAAGTAAAGGTGGAGAATGAACAAGTGCAGTTGAGTTCCACGGAGTTTCGAATCCTGCAGATCCTGCTGTCCGCTCCCGGCCGCGTCTATACCCGCGATCAGATCATTGATGCTGTCCATGGTGCGGACTATGCAGTGACTGACCGGTCTGTCGACGTGCAGGTCGTCGGGCTTCGCCGGAAGCTGGGAGAATCGGGCAGGCTGATCGAAACTGTCAGAAATGTCGGTTACAAGTTCAAGGACGCTCGTTAATGAGATTCCCCAAAAGGCACATTCTCGTAATTGTCGCCGTTGCATCAGGACTGGTCATGATCCTCATGTCCGGCCTCCTCTTCATGTCGCTTTCCGGACCAAGGGCACCTGCATGTACGTTCTATTGTATTTCTGCAGTTATTGCCGGAGTGCTGTTCGGGATTTCCTGTGCGAGGCTGACGGCATCGCCGATCGAGGATTTGCGTCGTGAGTTTGTAGCCAATGTTTCTCACGAATTACGCACACCGATTACCTCTATCAAGGGGTTTATCGAGACGCTGCTGGATGGCGCCAAAGATAACCCTGAAGACGCCGAGCGTTTCCTTCAGATCATTGCACGACAGTCGGATCGTTTGAGCGCGATTACCGAAGACCTGCTCACGCTCTCACGCCTGGAGAATGATGCAGAGACATCCGGGATACCCATGACACAGATCAAGATGCTCGGAGTGCTGCAAGATGCATTGCAGGTGTGCGAAACAAATGCATTGAAACGGAACGTCAAGCTGGAGTTACGCTGCGGTGAACACCTGGCGGGAAAACTCAATGCGCCGCTAATAGAGCAGGCCATCGTCAACCTGGTGAACAATGCGGTTAACCATAGCCCGGAGGGCAGCATCGTTTTCGTCGAGTCCAGAAAAGACAAGGGAAAGCCGGTTATCCACGTTCGCGACAACGGCACGGGCATTGCCCCGGAACATTTACCCCGGCTTTTCGAGCGTTTCTACAGGGCCGACAAGGCAAGAAGTCGTTCCATCGGTGGTACAGGTCTTGGACTCGCCATCGTTAAGCATATTGTTCAGTTGCACCGGGGCAAAGTCCACGTTGAGAGTGAGCCGGGCAAGGGAAGTGTCTTCTCTATCTACCTGCCAAAATGAGGACTGGGCAGACCGCCGTGCTTCAGGCGCGCCTTCCGAGGCGGCGCCTGGAAGCATTTGACAATCTCTCTTTCTCCCTTATGCATCTGGAAACCATTTGCTGAATTCTGAACGCATCATTGCCAGCATGTCTGCGTGACTTTCTTCGCTTGTGAAGTGTTTCGTTTCCAGGGGATCTTTCTTCAAATCCAGCAATTGCTCTTCTTTCCCCACTGCGTCGTACTTGATGTACTTGCACTTATCTCCCACGACCATCCGCCCAATCTCGCTCTCCACTCCCAGGCTCCGCCGCCACGCGGCAGGCTTCTTCCCTTCCACGAGCGGCCTCACGCTCAGTCCGCGAGGATCACTCTGCCCCTTGATGCCGGCAAAATCACAAACCGTCGGCAGCATATCCAGGCCGTTCGAAACAAGATGCTCGTCATCCACTACCCCGGCAGCAATTTGCCCCTTGTGCATCACCATGAACGGTATGCGCGCCGACTCATCATAGAGCAACGTCTTGTGCTCTGTCTTGTGGGCGGAATCATTGTCACCGTGGTCACTTGAGAAGATCACGATGGTGTTCTCTTCTTGACCACTGGCCTTCAAGGCATCAAGAACCACCTGTATCTGCTTGTCCACCATCTCGGTAAGACGACAGTACGCCCATCGATGCAGACGCCAGTCCCTGTCTCCGTAATTCTTGCGGGCATTCATCCGGAACGCGCGACGGGTAAGAAGCGAAACAATTGCCTTCGGCTCATCCTCCTGAAGCTCGTGATTCCCTGGCAACGGTGGGCAATGCTTCTCGAAGAATTCCTTTTCACCCACTCCTTCCGGCAGCTTCATGGCCTCAAGAAGTCTCTTTTCTGCCGCACCGGGTCGCCTGCCGTGCGCATACGCAGGCTTGTCGAAGGTCAGGCCACGCAGGGCCATGTAGCAGATGTCATGCGGGTTAATGAACGACGCCACGAGAAAATAGGGCTTATCATGTTTCTGCTTTATGTACTTGGCGCATGCATCGGAAAGGCCGTTACGTTCGTCGCGGGTGAGAACATTAAAGCCTAGGGTTTTCGGGTTCAGGGGGCCAGGCAGATGTGTCTTGCCGCCGTAGGCCAGATCGTAGCCCGCTTTCTTCAGAAATGCTGCTATCGTTGTCTGTCTGACCTCATCGGAAATCGATTTGATTCTCATTCCGCCACTATTCTCCCGCACAGGCTTCTTCTGTTCGCTGAAATAGTCGGGAAAGTGCCCAGTCATAAGACTGACGCGTGCCGGCACGCAAACAGGATTCGTCGTATACGCCCGTTCAAAGCGAATACCATTGGCCGCAATGTAATCCATGGCAGGCGTCTTGAGCCACTTGTTGCCCGCACAGCTCATCATCGTGGCACTCTGCTGGTCTGTGAAGATATAGATGATGTTGGGCCGCTTGCCGCCACCGGACTGCGCCGACATTGCTGAAGGTATACTTGATGCCACCGCCGCACCGGCAGTCGCAGCAATGAAATGACGTCTTGATAACACTCTGCTCATGGGATTCTCCACGCCCCTTACGGGGCTCACTACAAACGTCTGTAGTTATACCTCATATCTCCACAAAACGTGACGCAGTCACGACAAGCCGGAGGCTTGCAAGCGATTAGCCGGTGGTTGATCCCGCAAAGCGGGAGATACCACCGGAATCGCGGGAAACAACATGACCATCCCGGAGGGATGGCAGCGACTCCGTTTCGACGATGCTCTTTCGATGCTGGCATCCCTCGGGGATGCAGATCATACCCATCACGTAACCGGTGGTATCTCCGCCCAAGGCGGATTAACCACCGGCTAATGTCTTGCAAGCCTCCGGCTTGCATTGAGAGCGTCGGCCCCCTAACAAATGTGAGGTACAACGAGGGCAATGCGCCTATCCCTGCCCTACAGCGACATCTTCGCCACCGCCTCCAGCAGCGCGCGTCTTGTCATTATCTCGGGATAGTCTTCACCTATCTTCTTCAATTCCGCCAGACTGCTCTTGTCCGCTATCTTCCCAAGAGCAACCGCCGCCTGCTCACGCGTGCTCGATGCGTTGTCCAGGTCCTGCACAGCCTTCATCAGCACCGGCACGGCCTTCTTTGCCCTGAGCTCGCCCAGCGACCACGCGGCAGCAGGCCGATGGAACGGGCGCCATCCTTTGTAGATGATATGGGCCGGCGGGGGGTTCAAACCCAGGGAGGTCTCCGTAGGACCATTCTCCAGCATATCGATGAAAAGATCGATCGAGTTCGCATCGCCGAGACGTCCCAGGGACCGTGTCAACATGAAGCAGCACCACGACCGGGTTTCCGAGGGAGCGTCCGCCCTGTATTTCTCGAGCATCGCACGAATTCTGTCAGCATACTTCACGTCCATGCACACGATCGAGAGAACCTGCGACGCCCGGGCCTGGGCGGAATGCCTCCTGATATGACCCTCGTTGTGAGGGGCCTTGGATACCGACGCCTTCAAGGCAGGATCGGCCTCGATCTTTTCTCCCAGCACGGCAAGGCAGGCTTCAACAACGTCATCCATTCGGCCGCTGCTCTCGATAACGCGTGCGCTCAGCTTCTCCGCACTGTCCAACTCGTACAAAAGGCCACGATCCTTATCCGTGGGTATCGATTCCGCTATCTTGCCAACCAGCGGCGCAGCACCCTTGCTTTGCATACGGTCGAGGGCCTCAAGCATTCGAAAATGAACTGGCGAGGCCTGGGCACTCCTTAGCCAACCGTGTTCGCCACTATGTATAACGAAACTCTCAAAGTTCCCTAGTTTCATGAATGTCTCAATGAGAGCCTTCTCCACCTCGGAACCCCCGATCCTTCCAAGCGCTTCGGCCGCTGTTGCCGCGAGGTACGTTGGCTTCTGGTTGAAGCCCCCTTCGTTCCAGCCGCCCTTGCCGCGCTTGTTCAAATTCGCATTCATGACCGTTAGGAGACCCGGAATGGCTTCACGGTCCTGCAGGTAGCCGAGAGAACGTATGGCTGCCATCACGATCCTGAGCTCACCCGCCGCGTTACTTTTCAACCAGGCACGAACGGCCTTCTTGCCTGCATCACCACCAATGTGACCAAGGGCCTCCAGTGCCATATGGACTTCCTGCCCGGTCTTACCGTCGCCGACAGCACCGCTGGAGGAAAACCCTGCTACGCCCGTCGTCAGGTCAAACTCGATACCCTCTGTGAGGGACTCCTTCTTGAGCTTTCCGTTGACTGCGTAGGCGAGTTCCGTCGTCTTGTTGACTCCCGGGGCAGGATCTTTGCCTGCGAACTTGTAGCTCGCGCTGAACGTGAAGTTGCCGGCGGCTACCCGCTTCCGGATTTTCTCAGTCAGGTCAACCTGCCGCGCTGGATTGCCTTTCACACCATATAGGGCCGACTCAACGACGATATCCGGAACTGCGGCCTTAGGAGCTTCTTTGGCGGCTGATGCCGGAAGTGCCAGTTCGGCAAGCTGGTCATCTGTCAGAATCGTGCGGATCAGGGCAGCCTCGATGGCTTTCCAATCGGTTCCACCTTTGGGGTTCCCTGTTAGATGCTCCAATGCGCCGGCCGCAGCCCTTGCCACGGTAGGATTCTTGTCCTTCAACAATTCCGTAAGCGGCTTCACCGCGTCGCGGTTACCACAGGCAGAAAGCGAAAGCGCAGCCGCGCAACGCATCTCCGGACTATCATCCTTGAGCGCGTTGACCAGCACAGGCACGGCAGACCTGTTACGTAGTATTCCAAGCCGGCGAATCGTGGACAGGTCGGAGTCGTCCTTTATATCGTGCAGATTGATTCCAACGACCTCGCGAAACTTGTCCAGTTGCAGGTTGACGATGCCGCCATTGGCGCCGTTGTTTGCTCTGAACCTGTGCGGGGCGCCCTGTCCCGTAAGCTTGATCGGCTTGCTCTTGATAGCCTTGGCCGCCGTCATGCCTGGCGCTGCATCCACCGGCGCGTGACAGCCCACGCACGCCCTCTGTTCGCCCGGCCGCGTGTAGATCCACGATAACTCGTTAATCACCGCGCGGCCCTCACCATCAACTGCCTGCATGGCCAGCGGCCTGTCCGCCGGCACCTCCACGTAGAAAGATCCGTCTTCCGCCAGAGGGACGGTCCCGAGCTCGACACCAATCGTCCCAATATGAGCATAAATGGTCTTCGTTGGATCCAGCGTGAACGGCCGTCCTTCATAGATTCGCACAGCTTTGATCCGTCTGGTGTCCGCGGCAGTATGCTGCGTATTAAGAACATTCTGGCAGTAAAGATATCCCGTCTTGTCGACCCTTCGTTCCATCTCGGGGTTTACCGTTGACGGCATGATCGACGGCTTCGTGCGCTTGCCCAGGTGCACCACCGAATGAATACCATTCATTGAAAACACTGCCTTCTGGCTTTGGTCTTTAGGGTCAAAAACGATGACCTGGTTCTTTCCCTTCGAGGTACAAAGCAGCCTCCCGTCAGGCAACGGTGAAAGGTCGAAAGGTAGAAAGCCCCCAAGTGACTTGCCGGTTGCGGTGGCCGATGTAACAAGGCCGGCCTGGTTAATCGCGGCAACCAGGCCGTTAACCATCGGAGCCGGGCTGCCGATGCCGTACCTGCGAAGCCAGTTCATGGCCGGCTCCGCGGCAACATCACGGTCGAGACGCACGCCCCTCCTGCCGGGGCCGATAATGACCTGTCCGGCGGTACCGTCCATCCTTGTCTGGTGCAGGTGCGCCTCCACCTTGGCGCGTTCGAGGAAATTGTCGGAACGTATGAAAACCAACGCTCCGTCAGCAGACACTCGCGGTTCACGGTCTGCAACAATATGGTAGGTCAACGGCCGTATACCTGATCCATCCCGACTGCATGTAAACAGGCTGGACGCGTATTTTCCGTGGTATTCCTCACGGCTGCCCAGCCTGGTGGAGCTGAACGCTATCCTCCCGTCCGGCAGCTCCATAGGATCGTAGTCATGGAAAGGACCGTCCGTAAGCTGCACAATGCTTCCCTCTTCACCCGGGGCCGCAGCGCCCTTACCGGTCATGTCTATCTTGTAAATATGAAAATAGGCTTCACCCTCTTTAACCATCGTGAAATAGACGGTCTTTGCGTCATAGGAGACACTCGGAGAGCCAACCGTCCCTCCGCCGGCATCGCACAACAAAGTCTTCTCGCCGTCGGGCCGTAGCGGTATGAGGCTCCACAATTGGCGCCCGAGCGCTGCCGGCGTCGGTGGATCCATTTCGAAATACGCCCTTGTACCCCGTATGTTCTGGTGATAGATCGGCTGACGATTCACATTAAGCCCGACAGCACTACCGACAAAAACAACACCATCCTTGTAGACCGGTTTCCTCAGTTCTTCTTCGTCCACTACGATGGGAGCCGGCGGCGGGGGCGGCGCTCTTCTTCCGCCTCTTGGTGCGACACCCACTCCAAGCTTTCCCCAGGGACCCGAACCGTGTCCCCCTAGAACAACAACCGGCGTCCAGCCCGGCCCGGCAACAAAGCCATTGTCTTTCCAGCTCTTGTCGGGCTTATCTGTGCTGATCCAGGATTTATCGCTAACAAGCTCGTACTTCTTGCCGTCTTCGAACTCTACCTGCAACTTCACCAGCAGCCCCGATGGCCCGAGAACAGTGTTTGCCCCTTCAACCGCGATCGCGTTCTTCTCAATCACGAGATGCTTTGCCACTTCCACGCTTTGTGGACGCCGCCATGAGTCGGGGCCGGTATCGTTCTGGCCAACCTGCTTGCCATTGACATGCAGCGTCCAGAGGTTGTCACAGGTGATGACAATTTGAGCCTTTTTCGGCTTCTGTCCGGCTGGAAAAGCAAACTCCTTCTGGAAATACCAGGTACCGGCAGCCTCTCCGGCACCCCGATGCCAGATCCAGTTTGATCCATCAAGGGTCGGTGCCGCAGCGAAAGCCGTGACGGCACCAAATAGCATCAGACATATCAGACCGATCGGCCTGATCCCACCGATTCTGTATCTCTTATCTCGCATCTCTCCTCCATCAATTATGTCGGTAACAGGCTACAAACCTGAGAATGATCGTAAGACACTCCGTTGAGTCAAGTTAGCTCACAGGTATGGCACAGTCAAGGGCATCGGAACGTAGAGCCTTTTCCGCTGCTAGGCATTTTGACCGCGGATGGGCGCGGATGGGCACGGATGTCGGGATTGTCTAATGACGGACAATGAGAATTGGGCGGATGAGAGACTCGTAAAGTGGTATGAGAGGAGCTAGATACTGGAAATAGAGCCTTTGTCGCAGATTATTGATACAGCTCCGCCGCGGAGTATGGTTATGTGTGCTAAGGGTTGGTCAGGCAGCCTTGACGACGCCGCCTGAGCTTGCTGACGTCACAAAATGAGAGCTTTAGGGCGCAGCTGTGTTCACAGGCAGTGCCGAAAGCCAAAATCATGCCTCTTCCATTGGCACAAACCCCATCTGCTCCCAAAAATCCTGTCCATCCTGTTAATCCTGTCAGAAAACCTCTCCCTATCCGTGCTCATCCGCGCCCATCCGCGGTCTAAAACTCCCCGCAGCGGAAAATGCTCTGTCGCTGCTGCCCCTTGTCGCTCGGGCTGCTTTCTGATAATCTCCAGTCATGAAAATATCGATTCATCTCCGCCCGACACCACGCAAGCGCTTTTCCCTTCCGAGAGCTCTAGCCCCTGCAATTATGCTGTCGGTCACGATCTCAGTGACTGCAGCACAGGATATCAATTGGTCCATGCGTCCGTCACGCAACGGGGCATCTCCGGCCACGAATCTGCCGGCTGAACTGGGTGATGATAACGTGGTGTGGCAAAAGAAGGTCGGCACGCATCAGTACAGCATTCCGGTAATTGAGGGCAACAGGATATATCTCGGGGTTAATGATTCAGCGCTTAGAAATGAAGAGAATCATCATTCCACGGGTGGTGGAATGGTTCTGTGCCTCGACAGGAGTACAGGCAAAGAACTATGGAAACACGTTGTGCCGCGATTCATTCATCCCAGGGGACTTGACAAGTACTTCTTCAACAATTTCCAGTGCGGCATATGTTCATCGCCGGTCATAACCGGGAAGCGGTTGTACGTGGTGGGAGGCGATGCCACGGTGCGCTGTCTGAACAAGGCCGATGGCTCACTTGTGTGGATCTACCGCTTCATAGACGAACTTGACGTCGTCCCTCATGATGTATGCGGCAGCACGATACTTTTGAATGATGGCAAACTGTACGTGTGCACGTCCAATGGGACGGATCAGCAACATGCCTCCATGCCGAACCCAAAGGCACCAAGCCTGATCGTCCTCGACGAGGAAACGGGGAAATTGCTTGCCCTGGCCGATGAGAATATCAGCGAAGGTACATCGCACGGGCAGTGGTCATCGCCGGCTTTCGGGAGAATCAAGGGCAAAGACCTTATCTTCTTCGGCGGAGGAAATGGCAAATGCTACGCGTTCGAAGCATTGAAAACCGTATCTGACAAGGTCCAGACCCTGAAACGGACGTGGGTCACGGACTGCAACCCTCATGAGTACCGTTTCAACAAGGACGGAACAAAGATACCAAACTCATCATGGCGCAAGAAGACAATTGGAGGCCCCAACCCAATTATCGGTACTGCAGTTGTCTTCAACGGCAGGGTCTACGTGGCCATCGGACAGTCGCCCTACCACGGGCGCGGTAACGGGATGCTCAATTGCCTCGATGCCGAGACCGGGAAAGTCATCTGGCGAACGGATGTTGTCAAGAGAACAACTGCAACGGTTGCGATTGCTGACGGGCTTTTATATGTCTCGGATTTCTCGGAGCAAATGCATTGTATCGATGCCGAGACTGGGAAAAGCTACTGGATTCACGAATTGGAAAGTGATGTCTGGTGCGCCTCACCCGTGGTTGCTGACGGCAAGGTGTATATCGGCACCAGTCGCAACCACATGTGGATTTTCAAGGCGGCAAAGAAAAAGGAACTTCTCAGCAAGATCCGCCTGGACTCAACGCCCACAACAGTAGTTCCAGTAGATGGACAGCTCTACGTCCCGACGCAGCGCGCGCTGACGGTTTATAAGTAGCAGACAACCCACCCCGCCCTACGGGCACCCCTCCAATGGAGGGGATTTGGGATCAACGTCCAACGCCCAACGCCCAACATCCAACGCCCAAGTCAGGGATGTTACATATAGGCGCCAAGAACGCGCAAATCCAAGATCCCCTCCTTGGAGGGGTGGATCGCCGTAGGCGAGACGGGGTGGGTTCTCCACTTGGATGTTGGGCGTTGGACGTTGGGCGTTGAACGTTGAACATTACCCCCCTCCCTACCCCCGCAACATCAGCAGAACATACCGGTTCATCAAGCGCACACTCCCGCCAAGGAGCCGCACAAGAGTCGTGACTCCGAATTTCCGCACCAGGTAGATGGTGTTGTTCATGAAGAGATTGACGTAGAGATTGCTCAGAAGGATCTCCAGGTAATATAGCCTCAGACTCATACATGCCGGCATGATGCTCACCGTACCGAAGTTCCATTTCTCGTACTCATCCCTCTTCACGATAAGCCGGTCGGCGAACTCTTTGTAGAGAGGGAGAACAGGAAAAGGCGTCAGGGGCGTCATCGACGATATCTCTGGCCTCAGTTTCCTGATGTATCTCCTGAACTTTCTGAAATCATCCCTGCTCCAATCAGGATGCATGATGAAGGATGCCCAGGCATCCACCTTGATTTCCTTCAGGAACGCGGCAGCTTCGAGATTATCGTCCGCCGTGGATTTCTTGCGGTAATGCTCAAGCTCCGCGGCACTGAACGATTCATATCCCACGAGCACCGCCGACAGTCCGTTCTTTGCGAAACGGGCAACCGCCTCACGGTTCTTCAGTATGCCGTTAACACTCCCGTAACAGAGAAAGGTCTTCTTAACCCCGTTTGCTTCGAGCAGTTCGCACAACTCGTTGAGGCGGGCACCATCGCAAAGGAAGTCATTATCGAATATCATGATGTTCGACTCTTCTATCCTCCGCACCTGGTCAAAAACAACAGCCATGCCCTGGGGTTGCTCTTTGCCACCCTCAATGCGCCAGCGCAGACAGAACCCGCACTGCTTGCTGCAACCCTGGGATGTCTGCATGATGGCGCAGGGACGGTAGCCGAAATAGCTGTAATGCTTCCTGTAGTGAGCAGTGGAAGTGATATCGGGAACCATGTACTCGTTCCGGCCTTCAACACCTGTCGATTCGAACCCGTTCTCCCTGCTCTCAACACCGTCGATCGGCGGTACCGCCTCACCTTTCGAGAGGTGGCCGATAAGCTCTTGCAGGTTCCCGGTGGTGGTGTACTTCACGACATGATCAATCGAGTCGTCATGGAATGCCGACGGCTCCACAAAAGTCTGCGTTCCACCCACCATCGTGACAATTCGGCTGTCCTGCGCCTTGATCTGCCGCGCGATGGCGAGAACGTTCTTCACATCCACACAGAGGGACGTGAGGCCTACCACATCCGGTCTCCACTCGATGCATTCATCAATTATGTCCGTTTTCTCGATCATCATGTCCAGGATCTTCACACGATGATCCTTCTTGAGAACTGCATACAGGGCTTCAAGACCGATAGGTTCACAGAACATGAATTCTCCTATCGTTATCGCCTTCCTGATTCGAGGCGGCCTTACCAGCAGTATTCTCATGATCTCCCCTCAATGGCGCTGACTTGCGGGAACATGCCTTACGGCATTGACGACAAACAGTGTTGCGTGACTGCCTTCACCGTTTGTAGTTAAGCCCGTAAGGGCTGTTCTTCCTGGTTCTGCGGAGAAGTCTTGAACCAGCAGTGCCATTCTAGTCTCCCCATTAATAGATATTCGGGGCTATTCTCTGTCTTACCTGGCTACGGTAATAAAGGTTAGCCAGCAGGTAAAAGAACTGACGGGCCGGCCGACGAAGCGCGGCCCGGTTGAAGATTGTTCTCTTCAGAATGCTCCAGAACGAAAACACCTTCTCGTACAGGGCCCAGTAGGCATCGGTGAGCTGATCCGGAGTCATGTTACTGGGAACATGAACGGCCTCGGTCCCGTTATAGGAGTAGATTTCTTCATTGCATATCCTGTTCTCGCGCTTCATTTCTTCGAAGAAGTCCGTTCCGGGAATTGGTGTCAATATGTAGAACCGGGGAAGCACGATCCCGGTCTCGCTGATAAAACCCGCCGTCGCATCTATTGACTCGAGTGTGTCGCCGTCGGCACCAACAACCATCTCTGTTGAAACGTCGATGCCCGCATCACGTATGGCAGCTATCAGTTCAGAATACTCACCGGGATCCGCCCAGCCCTTCCCCATCGCCTTAAGACTCTCCGGCGAAATGCTCTCGAGCCCAAAACTCAACGCCGTACAACCGCTTTCGGCAAGAACCCTGAGAAGATCTTTGTTTTCGCCTATCGATATTGAGCACTGCGACATCCACTGCATCCCCAGCTTGCCAATTTCAATGCAGAGATTCATCATGTACTCGGGATCCGCATAGATATTGTCGTCCAGCAGGAGGAATTTCCTGAACCCCAACGACCTCACATGCCGAATATCGCGCATTACATCAGGGATACCCCGCCTGTAATAGCGGCCGCGGTAAAGGCAATGGATGGAACAGAACGAACACGAATTTGGACAACCTCGCCCGGCCTGCACCGGAAGAAAATCCCCAATGTTCTTGTTCAGAACCAGGTCGTACCGGGGCAGAGGAGTATTCAGGACATCTATCTCACATCTGTAGAACGATTTCAACGAACCAACAGCGGCATCGCTCAGGACCTCACCCCAGACTCCCTCCGCGTCACCGATAAGCACTGAATCACAATGCTTCAGAGTTTCTTCAGGCATCAGGCTTGCCATGTAGCCGCCCATTATCACGGTCTTCCCGGCATCCCTGAAACGGCGCGCTATGTCGAAGGACCGAATGATCCCGTGACCCATGCTGCTGATACCCACCAGGTCGGCGTCGGAATCAAACGGCACGTCCTCGATGGTCTCGAGACAGATCTCCACTTCCCAGTCTTCCGGGGTAAGGGCCGCAAGCATGGGAAGGGCCAGGCCGACAAAGTACAGCTTCCGTTTCTTTATCGGCATCCCATCCGCACCGTATGGCGACGGCTGTATGAGAAGTAGTTTTCGCTTCATTCGTTCTCCAAGCTTCCCGTCATCTTGCGTGGGATCACGCCACCTTGGGCGTGCCGCTGCGCTCCCACAGGAGGGACGCCGGCCTCGGCGTCCGCGGGCAGCGAGGCCCCAGCACCAGAGCAAGCACGGTGCCGGGCAGGCGCTACCCCTCCCACTTCACGAATATGTGGCGGTGGATTCTCTTTCCAACTACTCATCCAACTCCTGAACATTCGCCTTAGGTACTGAAACGTCACCCGCGACGACCCGAGCAGCATTCTCAGATTCTCCGCCGGCCCGTGCTTTATCAGTAACTTGATCAGATTGACCGGTCTCATCGTCACGCCATAATAGAGCCGGATGATGTGCCAGTAGTACCGGGCCGCAGACATCTTTGCCGGGGCAAGAACCAGATGCGCAAGATCCCACTTCTCGTATTCCTCCCTCGGAACGATCAGGCCATCTTTATACTTCGCCAGCATGGCGGTTCCCGGTAGCGGCGTGAACGGCTGGAGGTTGATAAAGGTCAGCTTCAGGCTTCTTAGCCAACGGCCCAGGCGCCTGAAGTCCGTTCTGCTCCAGTCCATGCCCAGTATCAGTGTCGCGTAACAGTCAATGCCGTTTTCAGAGAGCACGCGCACGGCCTTCTCATTTGCAGCTACGTCATTCTTCTTATTGTACGCCTCTAGTTCATTCCCCTTGCATGATTCCAGGCCGACAATCACGGCACGTAACCCTCGCCTTTTGAACTCGGCTATGACGTCCTCGTTTGCCGCAATAAAATCTGCTCGCCCGTAGATCAGGAACTTCTTGTCCAGGTTCTCTGCCTCCAACCGCCGACAGAACTCCAGCACCCGGTCACGTGATACCAGGAAGTTGTCGTCCACTATATAGATGTCCTTCTCCGGAATCGTCTTCAATTCATCGATCACGCTATCAACTGATCTCTCAGAATACCGGCCACCCGTAATCTCGCGGCAGAAACAGAACTCGCAACTGTACGGACAACCGAAGGACGTCTTTACGAGCGCGCATGGATTATGAAACAGGTAGTAGTACTTCGACCGGTACCGCTGAACCTTGTTCCGGTCGGGAAACGGATGATCAAAGGCTGTCGCTTTCTCGCAAGGCGGGTGGCCCTGCGACCAGAGCCCGGGAACTTGACCCGCATCTTCCCCATCGGAAAGGGCCGTCACTATCTGCCGGAAAGAAGCTATACCATTCGAACTCACGACAAAGTCGACGCACTCATCCTCGAAATCCCATGGAACAACTTCCGCATGAACACCGCCCACGATCGTGTGACAATCCGGAAGGAGCTCCTTTGCCTTTCGGCAGTACTCCTTGATAATGCCCACATGAGTTATATAACCAGTAATCCCCAGGACGTCCGGTTGAAACTCGAGAAGGAACTTCTCTATGCCGGCCTTCTCAAGAATCATATCCACGATCATTGTTTCATGACCCAAGTCCCCTATTCCCGAGCAAAGATACTCCAACTCGAGCGGCTCGCAAATCATGACATGCTGCAGCCCGATGGTCTCCCGGGATGGCCTGGGTCTTATCAACATGATTCTCATTGCCGTATCCTTCTTAACCGCGGATTACGCGGATATAGATTGTTGCTGCATAGCAAGTTCCTGAATATCCGTGCCCATCCGCGCCCATCCGCGGTTAATCCCTCGTTTTGTGCCGAATCTCGACGGCACGCCTGGCCCATTTGAAAAGGTATATCGACGGCATTAGTATGCTCTGGCTGATCCTGGTCTCCTCCGGCTGTGAGTGAAAGACAGGCTCCGCCATCGCCCGGATTCGCCGCCTGCTCAAGTACCGGGCACTGGAAGTTGTGAACTTCACGAGCGACAACATGATTGCATCGTAGGGGTTGTTTATGGACGCCTGGACTATGATCAGGAGCCCCCCCTCTTTCAGCATGTTCCTAAACTTAACGAGCACGGCCTTCTTGTCGGGGATATAGGGAAACGAGTTTGAGAAGATGATCACGTCACAAGTCTCGTTCGGCGCATTGTATTCTTCCGATGGCACAACTACGAAATCCGCAGCGGGATACTTGCTCCGGGCCATCTCAATCATCTGCGCGGACTGGTCTATCCCCCTGTAGGAGAATGGCTCATCCGCGAAATGATCCGCAAGGTCACCAAACAGTTGTCCCGTGCCACACCCGACATCGAGCAGATCCATGCCGGGGCGCACATGGATGTTCCTGACAATCTCCCGCCTGCTCGGCTCCAGCGAGAAACGCTGTACCCAGAGCGAGTCATAGCGTTCTGCCCAGAAGTCCCATATTCTACGGTTCATGATGCAGCGCTCGCATTTCGGCGGTTGAAGCACAGGACGTGTCGCCTGAGACGTCCGTTTCTGAACAGCACCTTAAGGTGCATCCATATCATCAGGAGGTAAAAAGAGGGTCGGCTCATGCCGGTTGGCTTCAGCACAAGGTGCGAAAGATCCCACTTGCGGCAGTCTGAAGTCGTGAGTCGGTCACTGTACTTGTCGTAATCCTCCGTGCCGGGGTAAGGACTGAAAACCGAAAGAGTATACGTCGTCAGTTCCACATCCCTGATCCACCTGTCAAGAGCCCGGAAATCGGCGAACGTGGAATCTATGTCCATGATGAAAAGTGCGGTACATTCAATACCTGCTTCCTTGAGAAGCTTCACGCATTGCCTGTGCTGATCCTCGCCCAGCCTCTTGTTGTAATCACTGAGTTTCTCGGCCTCAATGGCTTCCATTCCGACGATTACATCAATCACACCCGCCTGCTTGAGGAGCGGAACTACTTCCGGGTGTTCCGCTATGAACCCCGACCGGCTGTATATGATGAATTCCCGGCTCACCTCTTCCTTCTTCAGAATGTCGACGAAGCTGCGTATGCGCTTCATGTCGAGAAGGAACGTGTCATCAACAATCCATATCCTCTCGCAGTTGATTCCCTTTATCTCGGCCACGACATCTTCAATATCCCGTTCGCTGTAACGCCCTTCATTAAGCATCTTGCAGTAGCAGAACCTGCAGCCGTACGGACATCCGTACGCAGTCTTGACCAGCGCCACCGGGCCGTAATGCAGGTAGCCGAAACTGCCGTAGTTCTCATAGAAATGCGACCTGTCCGGAAGGGGAAGCTGCGACAGGTCAAGAGGGACCCTGTCGTTGCAGTTCCATTCCCCGCTCTCCGACCTGTGACAGGTTCCCGCCATTCCGGCTCGTTCCGCGCCTGACTTCACGACCCGCAGCACCTTGCGGAAAGTTCCGGTCCCGCCCGAATGCACCACGAGGTCAACTCCATCCTGGTAAAAGTCGACGTAATTGACCTCAGCATGCACCCCACCAATGACAGTCAGTATACTCGCGTTCTCCGCCTTTGCGCGGCGCGCACACTCGAGCATTGCATCTTTCGCCGGGTAGTAACCGGTAATCCCCACGATATCCGGTTTGAATTCGGCGAGGACATCTTCAAAGGACCTGCCGGTTATAGCGGGGTCATGGATCAAGTATTCGCAACCCTCTGAGATGGCAACGGCAGCAAGGTACTCCAGTCCCAGCGGCTCGGTTACCATGCGCACGCTCTCCGTGAGCTGCGTCCTGTATTTCGGCCGCACGAGAAGAACCCTGGGATTACTTGAACACACGGTATTCATGCTCCTTATGCCTGTAACTCAATGCCCGTGCCATGGCGCTAAGGGCCAGGTGCCCCGTCCGGCTCGAATGCGCCGCGCAAAGCCCCTTCGTGACGAGCCTGCACCCCAGCCTGCATTTCGTTTCTTCACTGGTCTGCCCCAGGTCGATTGAACTGCAGCCTGCTTCGATCCCCTTACGAATCACGTGAAGCAGTATGTTGATGTAGGTCTCGTATTCCTGACTGACTTCGTAGTCCATGCCCGCAAACATGAATATCAACTCCCCACCGCTGCAAACCGTCTGCAGAAAACCTATTGGCCGGTCCCCAACCTTGAACTGCTCAATCACGGAGGGGAATTTCCTGAAGAAACCGATACCCAGTTTTTCGAGTTTGTAGCGGGATCGTTTGAAAACGCTCAGGTAGAGCTCGTGCAAATCTTCCCCGAACGAATCGTTGTCAACAGTCGATACCGACACCTGGGACCAGGCCGATCGAGCCTTTCCGAGCTTGTAGCGATAATGACTTCGCATGGAGGACAGGTACTCCTCGAAACTGGCCCATTTCACATCGAGCCTGCAGGTCGGAAGCGTGCTGCCCTGCACAAACCCCGCCAGCGATCCATTCTCCGCGTTCAACACCACCTTTGTTCCACGGAGCCCCCGAAGATGATCGATAAGGCAGTCCTTCGTGCCGGCCGACATACTGAATCCGCTGCTGGAAACCGAACATGGTATCCCGACAATTGTTACCGGGATGCTGAACGAACCCACGCCATAAGTCAGCAAGTTGAGCCTATGCCTGTAAGTCACCGCTATGGAACTCGGCCCCGCGCCGCTCGCAATGTGATAGAGCTGGCCGCAGGGATTTACATCTTCGAGAACGAGAAGCGCCCTCTTCTTGAGGAACAGGTTTCCGCCCGCCGCGGCATCCCATTCATCGCGCAAATCCACTGCGCTGCCTATCACTTCTATGCGGCCATCTGTCATTCGGCACTCCTGATCATATCGATCGTGAAAACCTTGTACGTCTTGTAGGGGCGATCAGCCCATCGGCCGGCAACGCCTTTCGACTTGGCGTTGCTCTCAAGTATCCATCCCGATTCACAACATGAATGACCGTTTTCTTTACCGATCTCCAACATCGTGCTCAGCAGTCCGGCGATCGCTCCCGATCCGTGGAACTCCGGCAACACCCCGAACTCAGCCATCTTGAACCGGGAAACAGGATTCCACGGCAGCCTGTACTTCAGAGCCGTTATCAGCCCCAGCTTCCCCCCGGGCCGGACAAGCTCGTGAAAGTCCGGATACCACAGGAGGAATCCCACTGGGCGGCCGGCAAGCTCCGAAACGAGAAAGTTCTCCTCCTTGAGGAAAGGGCCGAAAGACCTGAACAGCTCGTAGTCCTCCTCCATCGATCTTTTGGAGTAGAGAGGATGATCCTTGAAGCACGCGTTGTTCAATCGAGTATAGATCTCGATTTCCCCCCGCATCTCCCTGAAGTTGCCCTTCCTAACCTTGAAGCGGCGCGATACCCGGTCAATGACACTCCGCTCTGCATCCATGCTGGAGACAGTCAAATCATAGAAATAGGAAACAAGCGTTTCTTCTGACGATGCGTGACGTTGAAGGTAATCGATGTAATAAGACGGATTATAGCTGGATCCGAAACAGGCCGGTGATCCGTTGCCATCGACCAGGAAACCAAGTCCGTGATTCACATGCCCGTCGAGGCCAATGACTACTCTCTTAAGCCGCCTTTCCCGGGCAATCTCGCCGGCACGACCCAGGAGCATCTCGACGGCTTCCTGATGGCCCGGCAATGCTTCGAAAAAGCCTACCTGCAGGATGTCGGGCATCTCGCCCGCAATAGTGAACACCGCGGCAACCAAAGGGCCACCTGCATTGCCGGTCACAATGACCGGAAACTGTTCGTTATGAGAAGCAAAGCAACTGGAAGATGCCAGGAGCATCTTGAGCAGCGGAGTTGTAGAGTCCCGGTAACAGGGATCGTCCCTGTATATTCCATCCAGGAGACGCTTTCGCATCTTCATGAAGTCTTTGTTTGATTCCAGTAACTTCATTGGTGCTTCCTCAGACGTCACGATTCAGATACCGATCTCCGTATTGCCGGATTTGGACAGCAACCACGGCATCAACTCTTCTCTGACGTGTCCATTCCCGTACCAAACGTCCGGTTAGTGTCATCCCGAGCTTGCCGAGGGATCTAGTCTTTCGCTCAAAGCTTGAGATCCTTCGACTCCGCTTCGCTTCGCTCAGGATGACAGTTCTTATCTCGTCATTCCTCTTGAATCGCTGCCGCTTACGAGTACTTCTTTCCACGAAGCACGAAGTTCAGTTCGATCTCGCGCGGTTTGAAGAAGTCATTTGTGAACGCCACGATTTTGTCGTTGTCGAATTCGCGACAGCTGTAGACGTCCAGGGATATGAAACGCGATTCCGTCAGCGTATGGATCGAAATCCCCGATTCGACTATGGGAATCCATCCGGAAAGTCCTTCTTTTCCTTTGAAATGCTCCGGAGTGCGGAAGACATAGGGCTGAGTCTGTTTTTCCGCCCCAATCTCGTCAACCAGCATTTCCAGGAACCCGTAGCATGCGTCGATACTGTCCAGCTTGTCCGGCGCACATTCGTAGCAATCAAGCATCAGGTGAAACCCAAACGCTTTCTTCTTATCTTCATCATTCATGACTCACCCCCAGGCTTCTTTAGATCAGCACTCAACAACTCTCTGCATTTCTCCTGCAAATCCTTCAGCATCTCTGTAAGGTGACCTGCCTTGTCATCAGACAGATCGCCGGCCACCGCCCGGATGTGACGCTCGTATTCGGGCTCTATGCCCTTCAATGCACGTTCGCCTTTTCCAGTGAGCGTTATAACGTCATGACGCATGTCTTCCTTTGACGCCTGCCTCTTGATGTATCCACCTTCCTCAAGGTTCCTGATGTGTATCGACAGGTTCCCTTTCGTTGAAATCATGCGCTCCAGGATTTCCTTCTGCGACATCCCTCCGTCGCCCTCGTACTTAAGAATAATGAGAATATTGAACCTGGCCTGGGAGAGCTCTCTGTCAAAGACACAGGCGTTGCCAACACGCGTGAAGAGCTCGGCCGTCTTGATAATCTCAAGTATCGCATGCTCTCCCGCTTCAATGGTTCTTCCATTCGACTCAATCATTCGCAATCTCCGTAACCAAATACAATATAGTTCACCACTAAACCAATAATGGTTTAACCCTAAACTACATACAGTGCAAGAAGAATCTTTGGAATTCTCCAACGTAAGGCACTCAGATAAGGACGGTTCTGGACAAAAAGAGTAGGGGCCGATAAACCAGAGGCGCCAAACCGCCAGCAGGAAACAATCGAGAGGAACAAAAGTGCAAGGCCCGGTCGCGTCGCTTACCCCGCGCCCCCCGGCCCCCGCGCCCCACCGAGCGAGGCGCCCACCGGGAC
>JASLPY010000045.1:26405-42325 GCA_030744755.1 Kiritimatiellia bacterium
CTCCGCCCCCCGCCCAGCCCATACCATAATACATTCCTAAAAAACAATTGTTCATGGCTCTGGCGCTGCCCTCCCCCCGCCCCCCCCCGCCCCGGCCCCCCTCGGCCCCCGCCCCCTACGGGGAAGCTCTACCTTGCCACAGCAACGGTCTTCAAGCCATCCCAGGACAGTTCGATGCGTTCGCCGGCAGATGTAAAGCTTACCGCAGGCAGTACCTTGCCGTTCTCGCCCCTCGGCAGGCGGCTCTCGACGCTGGGAAATTCATCCTGGCGGTAGGCTCGGTTGACAAGCGGCGCCGTCCGCATACGGGGGCGGTACGGCGACTCCGCGTAGACGTCCTTGACCGTCGGATCTGACGGAGGATATCCCGAACGCTTGAAGATTGGATTCTCGGGATCGGGATCTGCCATGGCTCTCAGTTCCTGTTCTCCCCTGTACGTGCAGAGTGTGTCTACCCAGAGGATGAGTTTCTCGAGACTGAGCGCGTCCACCTTCACCTTGGTCTTCCCGACCGTATCCTCCCCGGGCGCAGCAGTCGGGTGTTTGCCTGATGATGCTATCTCAACAAGTTTGCTCTTGTAGGAAAGCGCGGTCATGGGCGGAAACGTCTTGTACGTCTCTGGGGTCCATGGCAAGGCCTGCGCAAGAATAGTCCCGGCAATCCCACCTTCGCAATTGGCAGGAAAAGACCCCAGGCGTCTCTTCTTTCCAAGCGTGAGCTCAATATACGGCTCGGGGAAAACGCCGCCGTCACGACTTGGGCGAAGCGTGAGATCCAGTTTCTTCTTACCCTTTCCATCACCCTGATGACACTTACCGCAGTACCTGTCCAGTATCGGCTGTATATCACGCTCGTAGCCAATGCTGTACCTGGGGCCAATCCTGTAAGGTTCGATCTCTACCGGTTTCTTGGCCAGGGCGATGGTGCGCTTCTGAGATGGCGGCGCATTCTGACCCTCGTGACACCCGACACATCCTCGAAACTCGCCTGGCATCAGGTTGGTAAAAGAGCGCATCGTGTGCAATGCCCGATGATTCTCATCCAGCAGTTGAAAATGCAGGGGCACGCAGGGCGGGGCTTCGAAACTGACCGACCCGTCCTTCTCTATCGGCACGTATCCCAGGACATACTTGATACTGTCGTTGTTGACAATGGACACCACCGGTCCCACATGCATGTGGATTTCGCCTCTCGTGTGTTCCGTGTCCTGTATCTTCTTGCCGAGAGTCATGGTGTTGAAATCCTGCTGAATAACCCGCAGGTACTTCGCCTTGTCGCGCAGTATCTCCGGGGTACCCTGGTAGACATCCTGGCAGTAGAATACTCCCTGCTTAATCGCCTTGCCGTCCTTCTGCGCACCTGCCCATTCCACCCTGTCCGGAATCACGGGGGCCTTGGCTCGCGGCTTAACCGGCATGGCATAGAGTGAATGGAATGCGCCCTCGTAGATCAGTTCCCGGTTGCCGTAGACATCCATCAGGAAGATCTTGAACTTGTCTTTCACCGGGTGGTGACGCGCCGAAACAATGAACAGTTCTTCGCTCAGGGGGTACGGTGCCTTGTATCCCCTGTAGGCGCCCGAGGTGTGATAGTTTTCTGTCTCACGCGTTGCACCGCTCTTGTCCGCCGGGCCATCGCCGACCTCCGCCCACCGGACATCCTGCGTAACCTTGGTCAATCCGTTTGGATAATCGAAACCCTTGCGGGGGTCGATAATCCCGATGCTTCCCATGTAGACCTGGTGGTGGCCGTGCCCGGCAAACATCACCCGGCGGCTACCCGGTATTGGGCGAGCTTCCATCAACAGGTCGGGCCAGTAGCTCTGGTTTCCCCAGAAAGCGCTGGTTTCGGTTCCGTCCGGATTTACGGTCCACAGACTCTGAATCCGCATCAACTCCTTGTCGGTGTACTCCCAGCGCGTATACAGAACCTGGCCATTTGGCATGACCGACGGTGTATATTCCGGCTCATTGCCTGCACTGATGAGGTAGATGTTCTTCCCGTCCGGGTCACATCGCGCCACGACAGTGCTGGGATGGCCCACAACGCAACGCGCGTAGCTGTGGCCGCGGTTGGATACGAAAACGATTCTACCGTCCGGCATGTACACCGGATCCTGATCGTCATACTTCCCGTCCGTCAACTGGCGAAGCCCGGATCCGTCCAGGTTGCATTCGTACAGGTGAAAAGTCTTGTCCTCCTCAGGCCGGAAACAAAAGACAACCTTACTGGCGTCATAAGAGAGATCCGGCCGCCAGTACCACCCCTGCCCCAGGTCTTCCGTGAGCTTGCGAATCCTTCCTGAAGGTTCGAGCCCGTCCAGGACAAGAAGCCTGACGCAGTTCAATTGCGCCTGCGGATATACCCGGTGCATGGATTCGTGGGGATAGCGTTGAGGGGCATCAATAAAGACGAGTTTCGAGAAATCGACCAGGGGATCCTTGAACAGTATCCGCCGCTTGATCCGTCGAACCTGCAGGTACAGATCTTCCTTTTGACTGTTGTCCGCGTTTCCGCCCAGTCCCTTAAGTGATTTCTCGAGGGCCTCGAGCATTGTCAGTTCGGGCGACAGGTCCGGAGGCCTCGTGGATTTCTTCAAGCGGACGGCAATTTCACGTGCCCACGAAATCTCCTGGAGAGCACGCTCATCCAGTGGCTTGCCTTCCGCCTGGAATATCCATTCGTCCCTGAGAAGCTGCTCTCCCTCTTCCGAGGACAGGGTTCGCGTTTCCGGCTCGTCGTAGATAGACGGCGAGGGACTGCCGGCGCGCGCCGGTGCGGCACTTCCACCGCCTGCAAAAGCCTTCCAAGGCATGCATCCGTAAGGGCCGAGGCGACGGGCTGCTGCCCAGGTCTTGTCATCGAATCCAGGTGCTTCCCATTGAGCGGATTCCTTGGAGGATGTCTTCCACGATACGTCTGTCACCAGGACAACGGGCTTCCCCTTGTCAAAATCAATTCGCAGAGATCCGATCAAGCCGGCGGGGTTGGCCTCGCCGACATTCCAGTTGCCGGCCTCGACAGCAACGACATTGTCACCTGCCGAAAGATGCTTCCTCACATCAAAGGACGACAGCTCCATCCAGTTCTTGCCTGAACCTACTTTCTTTCCGTTGATATACAGGACGAACTCGTTATCAGCCGAAAGCTCCATGACGGCTTTCTTCATTACCCGATCGGCGGGAAGAATAACGTGCTTTCGAAAGAAACGTTGCCCCGCCGGCATATTGACGCCCTGTTGAGTGTCGGCATGCCAGATCCAGCTGCCGCCGCTTTCAAGACCCGCTGCGACGATTGCGTGGAAAGACAGAAAAATTGCGCAAAGCTCGGTGATTAGCAGATGCTTCATGAACAATTCCTTTCACTATGCCTATATGCTAACCGAAATGACCGGGCAGGCCAATAGAAGAGTTGCCGAGCTTTCTGCACTGCGCGGAGATCGCAGGGGCTAGGGTTTAGGGATTAGGCGTTAGCGGGAATTGTCCGCCGTCCGCGCAGCTTTCCCTGCCTCGTAACCCGTTCACAATCGTGAGGTCGATCTACGCTGTTCAGAGCCACTAGCGCCTAGCGCCTAACCCCTTGCGCTGTGGGGTAAACAGAATCTCGTACCCCCGTTCAACCCTGCCCTCGTTGATCTGTTTCACAACGCAGATGGCTCTTGCCACATACCTATGTCCAACAGAAATCCATATGGGATCATGCCTCTCGGAGATAGGCATGTACTACAGAAGTAGGGACCTATCTCCGAGAGGTCCCCTCCCCCATACCGGGCATTCAACTCACCCGGCAACTTCCCGCATCGCGATATCCGCCCATTCCCAAACCCGCTGGGGATTGTAGTTCACGGTGGAAACATCCTTCATTATCAGCTCCACGTGCCCCTTGCCACCTGCGGCGTCAAGTACCTCGCGGATGCCAGAGCGCGCATTCTCCGCACTCCATCCGTCATCGGTAAAGACTGCGGGGCTGGGCTTGGCGCTTATGGCGTAGTCGTTTCCGATCTCGCTGAAGATCTCTTCGAAATCGCACCAGGGGCTGACGGATATCTTGCGCAGATTGGGAATCCTGCGCATGAGTTCCATTTTGCGGTGCAGCGGTTCACAGCATCCGTAATATGTCAAGCCCCACCGGTCCAGCCAGCGCATATCGTGTTCAATGCCAAATTCCCAGTGCATTTCCGGAGACACCTCGGAGAATATCTGCGCGTTGGAACAACCCCACATATTCTTCGGGCGAACGTACTGTGGATCAAAGTCGTCCCCCGGCAGATCATCCACGTAACCGTAGCCGCCGGACCCGACACGCGTATTGTTGTTGTCGAGCTCCAGCAGGTTCATTTCCGCGAACTGGTCCAGCTCGGCCATCCATGCGTCAACCATGCGGTCTACCGCGGCATGGACCATCTCCGGCCGCATCACCAGGTCCATCATTGCCTCCTGCACTCCCCACCAGCGAACCAGGTAATCCCATGGTGTGAACCATATGTGGCTCTGTCCGACAACCCTGACCGGCACTATTCCTTCAAATACCTCCGACATTGAGGCAAACCGATTCGCCGTTGCCGCCTCATTGTGAGTAACAACGGGCATCTTGATCTTCTCGATGTCTTCAGGTTCAGAGATCTGGACATTGAAGTGGCGCGACTTTATGGCGCTGGAATCATCCTGTCTCAGCGCGTCGACGTCCTCGACGATTCCGAAGTCGGTGCTGTGGATTGCCTTGGGGCATGCCAGGTAGTCGTTGACCACCATGTCCCCTCTCATGTGATTCCACTGGTAGATGGTCCTGCGCATATCACCCTCCAGGTGGCGCGCAAAGTCTCCTTCGCACCGGAGCGTGAGCTCGTCATCAACATTCATCTCGTTCCAGGGAATCTCGTTGATCCATACAACGGGCCGTTCGGATTTCAGGCTGTTAGTCTTCTTCCAGAGCCCCGCATTTTCCTTCTGGATAGGCAGGGCGGATATCTCTGCGATCTCTCCCCCCAGGCGTCGCAGGATATCCTTGTCGTCGGCACTGATGACTATCGCCTCGTCCGTGGCAGGTGCTTCAATGTGCTCTGGATCGTGCAGCATGGTCTTCCTCCGGGCACGCTTAACGGTTAACAGCCAGTTCTCCAACAGAGTTTGACACAAATAGTACTACCAGAAATCCAGTTCTGTAGTCATGCGTTATCTCGGCGGAACGGTGAACAGCAGGGGGCGTCCACCTCGTAGCGGTGGACGTACATGAAGGTAGGTCCACCGCTACGAGGTGGACCATTGCAACATGCAGGCACTCTCCGAAGTGCGAGGGACGCCCATCGCCGGGAGGGACGCCGGCCTCGGCGTCCGAAGTCCATTTGAGTCTACAGTCCCTCGTACTACCTTCCTTGCTTGCTCAAATCCAACATTCTGCTAGATTCCATGAGCAATTGTGTCCCCTGTATCGACAAACGTTAAGTTCAACAGAAGGAGAAATCATGTTCAGAAAACTGTGCCTGGTTGCGGCTGTTTTGTTACTCAGTGGATTCAACGCCTGGTGCGAGGGCGATTCCGAATGGAAGTCGCTGTTCGACGGCAAGAATCTCGATGCATGGGAGAACCCCTACACATGGGGTGAAGTCACCATCGTCAACGGCGAAATCCATCTCAAGGCGAACAGGAAGTTCTTTCTTTGCACAAAAGAGAAGTTCGCCGATTTCATTTTCGAAGTCGAAATATTGCTCCCCGAAGGCAAGGCCAACTCCGGGGTCATGTTCAGATGCCATAAGGAGAAGAACAAGGTCTTCGGCTACCAGGCCGAGGTCGATGGTTCCGAGCGCAAATGGTCCGGTGGACTGTACGACGAAGGACGCCGTGGATGGCTCTCCCCGAAAAAGCCTAACAACTCCGAGTCGGGAACTGCATTCAGGGAGAACCAGGGCAAGGCGTTCAAGCGCAACGACTGGAACACCTACAGCATTCATTGCGAGGGCAACAAGTTGAAGATATCTGTAAACGGTACCCTCTGTACGGATTATGAAGATAAAACGGATACCGAGGGATACATAGGACTTCAGCACCATGGCGAAAAAGGCCAGACATATCGCTTCCGTAATCCGAAGATCAAAGTGATCAGGAAATAGACGGTCTCAAGAGGTTGATATTGCAGTTTGCATGAGCTATGGTACTGTTCTTGCCATGCTGTATAAGGCTCGGCAAGCGCCCGCTTATGCATGCAGGTGATTTTCTTCACAGGATTAAAGGAGGTTTATTCCATGGCGGACGCCACAGGCAATCAAGAGGCGAAAGATTACGGGTTCGGCATTCCCGTTGCCAACCCGGTGTACGAACTTAAAGGTGCAAACAACTATGACTGGGGAATGAAAGACCGTCTTTCAAGGGTCTTCAACCCCAAATCCGGCAAAACCGTGATGCTGGCTTTTGATCATGGCTACATCATGGGTCCCACGTCAGGACTGGAACGAATTGATCTCACGATCCTTCCCCTGCTCGAGCATGCCGACTGCCTGATGTGCACGCGCGGCGTACTTCGTGCCTGCATCCCGCCAACTTTCAACAAGGCTATTTCACTGCGCTGTTCAGCCGGCTCCACGGTGTTGACAGAGCTCAACGACGAATGTATCGGCGTTGAAATCGAAGACGCAATCCGCTTGAACGCTTCCATGATGGCAGCAATGGGCTCGATAGGCGGTAAGTTTGAAGCCCTGACCGTCAAGAACATCTGCAAGCTGGTTGAAACAGGAAACCGCTACGGAATCCCGACGCTGGGAGTTACCGCGGTGGGCAAAGAGCTGACGCGCGACGCTCGCTACCTGGCCATGGCCTCCCGTGTCTTGTTCGAGAACGGGGCGCAGGTCATCAAGACCTACTATTGCGCGGAAGACTTCCAGAAGGTCACGGCGGCCGTTCCTGTACCCATCGTGATTGCGGGCGGCAAGAAATTGCCGGAACTGGACGCGCTGAAGATGGCCTACCAGGCAATTGACCAGGGCGCCATGGGCGTGGATATGGGCCGGAACATCTTCCAGGCCGAAGATCCGATTGCCATGATCAAATCTGTTCGCGGCGTTGTGCATGACAACATGACGCCGGAAGATGCGTTCACAATGTATAACGACCTCAAAGGGTCACAACAGGGAAGGGAGTAAGCAGTATGTCGTTCGGCAAGTTCATAATAATCCCCATTGGTCTCGCAATCCAGGCAATGATTCTGATGTTAATTGGTCCGTATGTGCCGGGGTCAAGCGCTATCGTGGGCGGTCCGGGACTTCTGATTTTTGTAACGTTCCAGGCATGGGCAGTATACTTTGCCGCAGGTTGTACTCCGAAGAATGGTCTAAAAGTATTCTTGGCTTACGCTGTGGGTATCGCCGCCTCCATTGGAGTGGTTGAAATCAGCAAGATCCTGGGCGGCATGGGCCTGACTGGCCAGTGGCCGGTTGCACTGGCAGTGTTCATCATTGTCATCCCCGTTATTTGCTGCGAAAAGGTCGATATGCTCAGCTTCATTCCCGGTATCTTCGTAGGTTCCGGTATGTTCTTCGCCATTTTGACGCTTGGTGGGGAGCGTGTAATTGAAGACGGCCAGATAGTTGTAAACGGATTGGCCAACGGAGCAGGCTACGGAAAGATCGCCCTGGCTGAACTCATCGGCTGCGGTGTCGGACAGGTATTCGGCTTCATCACCGTCTGCTGGCGGAGCGCCTACGAGAAGAAGGTCACACCAGCGGCACCCGCTGAAGGCTAAGCACAGGCCGAACGCTGATTCCAGTTTAACGAACAACCGAAACGCAGACAACTCTCAGCGGGTTGTCTGCGTTCTGCGCTCACAGCGCAGAACGCTCTCCCCTTTCCCCTCTTGTCTACCATGCATTTAGACGCTACACTCTCCCGAACTTCTAGACGGCCAGATGCTCGGTCCAACTCGAACAATTCAGGGGGAATAATTCATGGGGAAGATTCTCGTTCTCACCATCTTGTTGCTTGCTGCTTTTTCATGCGTAGAGGCAGCTGATTCTGTTGGCATTGATAAGTTGGATGCGGTCTTTCTGAACTTTGACAAGGATTCAGAAGGCTGGGCCGGCGTTTCCATGGACGGCGGGAAACAGGCTGCCGCCAATCTTCCGAAACTTGTCAAGATGGAGAAGGGCACGGTCAAAGGATCCAGCCGAGGCGCTGCAGGAGGCGAGGGCCCGGACAAAGCGTTCGATGGCAGTGCCGCCACGAAATACTGCGTCAAATCGAGGACGATGTGGGTTCACTACCAGTTTGCCGCGGGTAAAAAGAAGGTAGAAACCTATTCTATCACAACCGCGAACGATGCACCAGAACGCGACCCCAGGGACTGGAAACTGTTGGGATCCAATGATGACGACCAGTGGGATGTGCTTGATGAGAAGGCGGGCGAGAAATGGTCGAAACGCTTTGAGCGTCGTGAGTTCAGGATCGCCAAGCCCGGAGAGTATGCCTACTTCAAACTCGACATAACGAAGAACCACGGCGAAGACACATGCCAGATCGCCGAACTTGAACTACTGACGGCCGAAGATCTCGAGAAGAAGAAAGAAACTGAAACCAGGGACAAACCGTCAAAGAAAACGGTCCTCAAAAAGATCAAGAGAAAGGGCCCCGCAACAGCCCACCCTGACGTGAAGGGATGGAAACCCCTTTTCTCTGAAGATTTGAGCAATGCAGACTTCCCGAAGGGAGTATGGACTGTCTCGAATGGCGAGTTTACGGCCAGCAAGGACCAGGCGCTCTGGACGAATAAGGATTACGAGAACTTCATCCTGGACCTGGAATTCAAAACGGACAATGGATCGAACAGCGGTGTCCTTGCTTACGTTACGGACACACGGAAATGGATTCCAAATTCCGTCGAGATCCAGATCACTGACGATTTCGCAAAGAAATGGGCTTCCGCAAATCCAACGTGGAGATGCGGTGCCATCTTCGGCCGGCTTGCTGCAAGCAAGAGTATGGTAAAAAAACCAGGCGAATGGAATCGATTCACGATCACCTGCGAGGGACCATTCATCGACGTCGTTCTCAATGGTGAGCATGTTACAGCAATGGACATGAGAAGATGGGATTCTGCAAAGAAGAATCCGGATGGCTCAAACAAGCCCGGCTGGCTCAACAAGCCGCTGAGCAAACATCCGACCCGCGGAAAGATCGGCCTCCAGGGCAAGCACGCAGGAGCACCGATCTGGTTCCGCAACATCAAGATAAAGGAGCTGTAATCCTGGTCCAGACGTAGAGAAGTACAAGTCGTTGGCCAACCCACAGGGCTGAGCCAATCTTCTGCGCAAGGCCGGTTCAGCAACAAGATCGGTAGAATCGACTGTCATCTTGAGCGAAGCGAAGCGGAGTCGAAAGATCTCCGGCATCGAGGCAACCATTAGATCCCTCGACAAGCTCGGGATGACATTAACTAATCAATGGCTGTGAATTGAGGGACGTCTCTTCTGGCAGTCCGACGACTCACTGTTCACCTGAAAGAGGAAATCAGAATGAACCGACCAACTCCAATCACGTTTCTCTGTTTATCAGCAGTCCTACTGTTGCCCTCTGCCCTCTTCTCAGTTGCCGCGGAACTGCCGAAATCCGTAACCACCAAGGTCATCCGGGTTGGCCAGGAGGCGCAGAAACTGGTGGTCAATGTGTCGGGCATGGATGACCTGTGGTTGCAGGCGACATCGGGTGATGACGACTATCACCATGACCGTGCCGTATGGGGCGACCCCATACTGATCGACAAGGAGAAGACACAGGTCGATCTGACCAAGATCAAGCCTGTTGGCCAGAAGATGGGGCACGGCGGTCTGATGATTGACAAAGGGCTTGGAACAAATCCCCTTAAGATTGGAACAAAGACGTTCAGCCACGGCTTCTTTGCTCACGCACCGAGCTTTATTCACTTCAAACTGGGCGGCAAGTACGAGGTCCTTCAGGTCTCCGTGGGCATCGAGAACGCTGGCCAGGATGGGGGTAGTTGTGAATTCAGGGTTCTGGCCAAGTATGATGACACGAGAATGCAGCCCTACCCAAAAGGGAATCCCAAGACGGCACGATCTCGCGCGCAACAGCCGGCAAGCGTAAATACCGAATCGCTCGAAATGGCCATCAAGGACATGGCCGCAACCTGGCCCGACAGGTTCAAGGATGCCGACAAATTGCTGGCAGAACTGAAGACGTTGCGTGAATCCTCCGCCGGCAAGGAATCAATGGCTGCGTTCCAAAAGCGTGTCCTGCTTCGGAACCCCCTGCTGGATTTCGACCGGTTGCTGGTAGTGCGCCGGAAGAAAGGGAATGCATTCCCGGCTAACTGGCAAAGCAATTCGAGCATTGGCAAGACAGGACACGACAATGAACTTGTGATGCTTTCCATAAAGAACCCGGGCGAGATCAAGACCGTCCATCGCCCTGAAAGCGGTGCATTCATGGGCGACGTGGATCTGAACTTCAAAGCCGACAAGGTGCTCTTCTCATCGATGGGCAAGAACGGGGCCTGGCAGGTCATGGAGATCGACGTCGATGGCACTGGCCTGCGCCAGGTCACCACAACCGAGGACAAGGGGATCAACAACTACGATGCCTGCTACCTGCCCGATGGCCGCATCATGTTCACCTCAACCGCACCGTACGTGGCAGTACCATGTGTAAACGGGAGCGCACCCGTTGCAAACCTGTTTCGCTGCAACCCTGACGGGTCCGACATGGACCAGCTCACTTTTGACCAGGAGCATGCCTGGTGCCCACAGGTGATGGATGATGGAAAGATCCTTTACCTCCGCTGGGAATACGCAGACCTTCCCCACTCCAATTCCAGGATCCTCATGACCATGAATCCGGACGGCACCAATCAGCGTTCCTACTACGGGACGAGCTCTTTCTGGCCGAACGGCATCTTTTACGCCCGCCAGGTGCCGGGAAAGCCGTCGATGTTTGCCGGGATCATCACAGGACATCATGGTGTTCGGCGTGAAGGAGAACTGGTGCTGTTTGACACCGACAAAGGCTACATGGAGGCGGATGGCGTCGTGCAGCGGATTCCCGGCTACGGAAAACCTGTAGAGCCAGTGGTCAGGGACGGGCTGGCAAACGGATCAAAGCCGCGATTCCTCCATCCCTATCCTCTAAGTGACAAGTACTTCCTGGCATCGTCTAATCTTGAAGGCGGATGGAACGTCTACCTGGTAGACGTCTTTGACAACATGACACCCATCGTCAAGGAACAGGGAGTTTCAATCCTGGAGCCAATCCCGCTTCAACCAACACCTCTCCCAAGAATCGTCCCTGACAAGATCATCAAGGGGCGCAAAGATGCAACGGTGTTCATCAGTGACATTTATGAAGGACCCGGACTCAAGGACGTGACCCGTGGTGAAGTTAAAGCGCTACGGATCTTCAGTTACACCTACGGTTACCCCGGCATGGGCGGGCTTTATGGCGTCATTGGCATGGACGGACCGTGGGACATGCGGCGCATTCTCGGAACAGTACCTGTAGAAGCTGACGGTTCCGCAGTGTTCAAAATTCCCGCCAACATTCCCATATCACTTCAGCCGCTGGACGCGGAAGGCAAGGCGCTGCAGATTATGAGAAGCTGGATAGTGGCTCGTCCCGGTGAGAACCTGTCATGCATAGGCTGCCATGAACCTCCTGGAGCAACGCCAGCGGTTCGGGTAACAAAGGCCGCACGCAAGGGCCCCGTTGAAATCAAGCCCTGGCTTGGACCTGCGCGGAACTACGAATTCAAACGTGAAGTTCAGCCGGTTCTCGACAAGTACTGCCTGTCCTGTCACGCCTCCTCCAAACCCGCCGATGGCAAGCTGACTATCACTCATAAGGGCAAGGAGCTTCCGTATCTCGGTGGTGACGTCAGGCTGAAGGGCTGGGGCACCAAGCACCATGGCCGGGGGGCGGGCGGCAACTTCTCCGTCTCCTATTTTAACCTCTTCAGGTACACTCGCCATTCGGGTGAAGAGAGTGAAATGAAACTGTTGACGCCGATGGAGTTTCATGCCGACACCTGCGAGTTGATCATGATCCTGGAGAAGGGCCACCACGGGGTTACCCTGGACAACGAGGCACGCAATCGACTGGCGGCATGGATCGACCTTAACACTCCCTATCACGGCCGCTGGTCGGAAGTAAGAGGCAGCAAAGGCACGCAGGCCGAGGCAAGGCGCGCCGAAATGAGGGCGCTTTATGCAGGAGTGGTCGAAAATCACGAAGAAATGCCTGAATTGCCCGCACCGGTGAAACCCGTACCTCCGAAACCATCGACCATCAAACATCAACCATTAACCATTCCCCCAAAGGCATCCCCCATCCCTGGCACCGCGACCCGGACCATTCCGCTCGCAGAAGGCGTCTCGATAGAACTGGCCTATATTCCGTCCGGCTCCTTCGCCATGGGATCGGTGAGCGGACACCATGATGAGGGTCCAATGACGAAACAGGAGATTAAGACGGGTTTCTGGATGGCCAGAACGGAGATCAGCAACCGGCAGTTTGCACAGTTCGACAGTGAGCATGACAGCAGGCACGAGGACAGGCACGGCTACCAGTTTGGGGTCACGGGATATCCCGTCAACGAACCCGACATGCCCGCGGTCCGCGTGAACTGGAACCAGGCCAACGCATTCTGCAAATGGCTTTCCGGGAAATCCGGTCTAAAGGTGAGCCTTCCCTCCGAGGCGCAATGGGAATGGGCGTGCCGGGCGGGCACTACAACGGCCATGAATTACGGTGACGTTGACGCCGACTTCGCAAAGCACGGAAACATGGGCGATATAAACCTGCACAATTTCTCCGGTAATCCATATGTCCAGGATTGGAGGAAGGCGACATTCAACAATCCACAGAACATATTCGACAATTGGATTCCGCAGGCAGGATCCGTAAACGACGGTGGGTTCATATCTACGGCAGTCGGTCACTACGAACCCAACGCCTGGGGCTTGCATGACATGCACGGGAATGCCGCCGAATGGACCGCATCGCTATATGAGCCGTACCCGTACGAAGGTGACGATGGCCGCAATGATCCATTGGCCAAGGGCAAACGCGTCGTAAGGGGCGGATCATGGTATGACCGCCCTAAACTCTGCACGACAACATTCCGCCGCGCTTACCGGGACTACCAGAAGGTCTACAACGTGGGCTTCCGGGTGGTTGTGGTGGAGTAGAGCTGGCCCCTGGCCTGCTCTCAGGAGGATCAGCCAAGAGGGCCGATATACTTCGCACCGGCCTGTTGCAGGCTGCGAACCCCAACCTGCCTTCGAATCTCTTGACAAAGCAGGGGTGCCGTGCAAGCCTCTTCCCGGAGGCAGAGACGCGGAATGCTCGACAATAGTGATACAAGTCTTGATGAGATGATAAGCAGCGTGCTTGCGCAGCATCCTCTCGTGAAGGTCGGCTACCTTTTCGGTTCGGCATGCACGGCCCGCTGTGGCCCGCTCAGTGATATTGACATCGCTGTGTTGGTTGATGACGGTTCTGCTCGAAAGGCCTGCGAGGGAGAGATCCAGGATGCACTGTGCCGCGCCTTGCGAACGGGCCGTGTCGACCTTGTCTCTCTTTCCGATGCGCCATCTTCCCTGTCCTACCGTGTGATACGGGAGGGGCGCTGTGTCTATTGCAGCGAGAGAAAGGCTCGGGAGGCCTTTGAAACTGATACCGTCATGCGCTACCTCGATTTCAAACCCGTTCGAGAACAGGCGTTCCGCACATCGCGCAAGCGCATCCTGGAGACTGCCTGATGGTCGCGGACGCAGAAATTGTGAGGGAACGATCCGGTCGCATACAACGCTATCTCCGTGATCTTCGGTCGATGTCCGACATCTCCTTGGACGCCTTCAGGGAGAATCGCGAACGCCAGTATGCCGTGCTGCATGCACTCCAACTCGCCATTGAGGCGTCAATCGAAATCGGCACGCACATTTGCTCGGCAGATGCGCTGGGTATTCCCGGCAGCTACGCGGAAACGTTTGATCTTCTCGAACAGAGCGGTGTCGTCAAGCAGCTGTTGGCCGCCAAGCTACGCGCTATGGCGCGCTTCCGGAATCGAATCGTCCATTTCTACTGGGAAATCGACCTGGACGAGATCTACCGAATCCTGAACGAGCACCTCTGCGATCTCGAAGAGTTCCTGGCCGCCATTGAGCGCTACCTCGAACCTCCCCCACCGGCGTGACCAACGCTTCGTGAACCGAAATCTACTGGCCCGATCCCCTCTTGTTCATGGCTTTCAGCCAAGGAACGAGGTCTTTTCACGCACTCCCAGCCTAGCCCTTTGGGCAAGGCTGGGCTGTCTTGTATATGGCCGTCCCCCTTCGCCGAGGCTACGGGGGACAAGTCAGCCAAAACGGAAGAAAGTCTGAGTCTCGGATGGCTTGCCCAGCCGTAGTCTCGGAGCATGTTGAACCAGCCCGCCTCCGCCTTCCTCGCAAGCTCGGAAGGATTACGGCGTGTCTTGCCACGCCCCCCTTCGCTAAAGCTATGGGGGGCACCCTTCTCCTTCCGTCTTCTGCTGGCTTGGCTTGCCACCCGAAGCCTTGGCGAAGGGTGGTGGGCGAGGCGGGACTTCCCCCTTCGCCGAGGCTACGGGGGATAAACTTCTCGTCCCGCCTCTTGTGGCGACCTGCTGCGAAGGAGTTACTAGGTGTGGGCGAGGCGGGACTCGAACCCGCAAGCCGTGAGGCACAGGATCCTAAATTCTGATCGGCCACTTTCCCTAAACCATTGATGTTACGCTAATTACGCAGATCCCAACCACTTACGAAAAATCGCGATGAGTGCCATTCGGTGTTATGAGTGCCATTCGAACTATTTTTTTGTTACCAGCATGTTACCAGGATGCAGTCACATCAATCTTCCAATTTCGCTGATTCGTCACTCTCAACCCGCAATCCTTCACCACTTGAATATCATGTTCTACTCAGACGCACAGTGGTCAATCTTCCCCTTCTTGAATTGGATAACGAGCCGTTCGTGCGCTTTGCCGGTGGTCACCTTCAATATCTTATTGGCTGTCTCAAGATTATCTAGCGCGATGTGAATCAGCCACTCCACAACACCCAGATTTCCGAAACGCCTTCTGATCGATTTCTCGTATTCCTCTGAGTGCGCATGCCTTTCGATTCGGTGGCTCTGCCTAAGCCACTTGCGTGGTTCATCAATCCATTTATGTAGAGCCGAATAACCCTTGCCCGTTCTTTCCTTACTGACCTTTACATGCGTGTTCAGATCCGACATGCACTTCACTGATCACAGGGATTAATAAAGACTAAGGACAATCGCTCCGAAGGACCGGAAGGGGTTGTTCCCCTGACCCCGCAGTTCGCAGAGCCAGGTTCGTGATAGTCGGTATTGTGCCGCCATTCTACAGTTGCGGGCCCTTGCGAGTAGGCCCGTGTCGTTGTAGTCTGGAACCTGATGTTGAGGTGGGAGACTATGTGCACCCGGGTGTGATGCGCCGCCCCCCCCATAGATAAGAGTCCCGGTACAGGAAGAAGACGACAATGATGCGGACAAGGAGTCTCTTTGCGACGGTGCTTCTGCTTGGCGGGCTCTGCGCTCGCCTGGCGAGCGCAGAGGAATATCCCGGTCTTTCCATTTTCGGCCCGGAATCGCTCAAGTACAAGGCCGGGGAGAACAGAGTGTTCATCAATCCCGATGCCCCGATCACCGGGACCATGCACTACGAGGGGGCATACTTCACAAAGCTGTCGCCCTTTGGCATCACGGGCCGGGGCGCCCCGGGGCTATTCAACGTGTGGGAACCACTGGCCTCAAAATCCTGGGATGATGACGAACCGTTCGCGCTTTACGGGGTGTTGGCAAAGGATTTCGAACTGAGCGATGACAAGCTCCTGTTGACGATTCGTATGCGCGAGGAGGCTAGATTTGCTGACGGGGTGCCGGTG
>JASLPY010000460.1 GCA_030744755.1 Kiritimatiellia bacterium
CGTTCGACGGCAAGGACGTGAGCGTCACCATCGCAAACCGCGGCGTGTTGGATGCGCGGGACCTGCTGGTTCTCCTGTACTGCGAGGAGCCCGACACGCCGAAGACCCGCCAGGTGGCGCACAAGCCGCTTCCGCTGGTCCGCGGCATGGAATCGGCCGGCACCACCTTCGAGGATGTAGCGCTCCTGCCCGGCACGGAGGAACTGTGGGTAGTGATCGACACCAAGCGCCAACTCTCCGCTGCACAACGCGATGCGGGGGTGTATAGTTTGAGGGAGTGTGTGGGGGTGGGGTAGAGGGGCCGTGCGGCAGTGGATCACTGATTTCAACGTCCAACATCCAACGCCCAACAACCAACATCCAAGTTGGGAACATCTCTCTTTGGACGTTGGGCGTTGGATGTTGAGTGTTGGGCGTTGAGTATCGTTTTCCCCCAACCCTTGATCTCGCGTTCTCACGCTGGTAGCTTTCCGGTCATGAGATCCCTCCTGGCCATAGTGTTCATGGCGCTCCCGCTGCTCTGCCCCCTCGTCATGGCCGCCGAAGAAACGAACGCACCCCCGGCGGAGCCTGTTCCC
>JASLPY010000461.1 GCA_030744755.1 Kiritimatiellia bacterium
TTATGGAGTGTTTGCTTGAAGATATTTTTTATGAACGAAAACATAAGTTGGATTATTTCCCACACCCCACCAGCACCAAGGCTGCGATTGTGATTAGTAGTTGCTTCATTTCCCTTCAGCTTTCAATTCTTCACCTAATTTGCGCCGGAAGCAGCTACTTCA
This sequence comes from Kiritimatiellia bacterium, assembly GCA_030744755.1. GTDB lineage: Bacteria > Verrucomicrobiota > Kiritimatiellia > UBA8416 > JADHWI01 > JASLPY01. The sequence continues at coordinate 163 of JASLPY010000461.1, forward strand.
GCGGGTTCTCATACCAAACCACATTTTTGCTTTGCTGCCCGGCGATAAGAGTATCGAGATCGCCATCAGCGTCCATGTCCATCAGGCGGATGTCATAGGCGGCCTGATCCTCGTGGATAATGTGGGTGGTGAACCGGCCTTTTCCGTCATTCTCAAACCAAGCGGCCTTACGGCTCACGTAGGCGCAGGTGACAGCGTCGATGTCCCCATCGCCGTCGATGTCGCCCACCTGCAGGCAGTGTGAAGACAGGAGCTCGGTGTTGATGTCGTGGATTTTCCACGCGGGATTCTCGTACCAAATGAGGCCGGTTCCATGGCCACGGCTGGCAACGATGTCCAGTTTGCCATCGCCATTCACGTCCGCCGGAAGAATATTGGTGGCTCCAGGATGCACGCCCGGCAGGCGATGTTTCTT
>JASLPY010000462.1 GCA_030744755.1 Kiritimatiellia bacterium
GATGTACATCGTTTCATCTTCGTCCGGCGAGATGGGTGTGACCTTGTTGGGGTAGCGATCGATGATTTTCTGAAACTCGGCGGCTGCGTCCGCCATGCGCCGTTGCGAGTGCAGATGCAGGGCCTGTTTGATCATGTCCTGTGCGGCGGGCGAGTCGCCGATGTAGACGCCGGACTTTTTCGGAACGGCGTGGGCAGGAAGGATGAGAGCGGTGATAAGTAGGGCGGACGAAAGAAGTAGAGTGAAGCGTGTCAGCATTGTCATACTCGATTGTAGTCCTGACCGGTTAGTTGGTCATTGTAATGTCATCCTGAGCGAAGCGAAGGATCTCGCTGGTAGCGCAGTACCTGTTTCAAACGGAGATCCTTCGCTGCGCTCAGGATGACACGGGCCTCTTTTATTGATCGGCGATTTTCCTTTAACCTGTCCCTATGACCGCTGACAAAGCCAGATTCACCATCGTTGGGCTCGGTGAGGCTCTATTTGACGTGTTCCCCCATGCGGAAGTTCTCGGCGGAGCGCCATTGAACTGTGCCGTGCATGCCGATCAACTCGCCCGAACGCTCGGCGGGCGTGG
>JASLPY010000463.1 GCA_030744755.1 Kiritimatiellia bacterium
CTTGTAACCAAGTCGTTTTTCCAGTTCACCATATGGATTCCGTTTACCGAGAACCATTGCAATAACTCCCTACACGCCTTACGGCGTTAACTACAAACATGGATATCGTTACCTCCAACTGTTTGTAGTTAAGCCCGTAAGGGCTGTTCTCTCTGTTTCAACAGGCGCAACATTGGATGTCACCCCCTCGGATGAAAGCGTGAATGAATCGCACGCAGTCGTCCCTGGTCAACATGAGTATAGATCTGAGTCGTCGCTATGTCCACGTGACCCAGCATCTCCTGGATTACCCTGAGCGGCGCTCCGTTTGCAAGCAGATGGCTCGCAAATGAATGCCGTAGCGTGTGCGGGGACACGTTCTTGCGAACCCCCGCACGTTTCGCGTAATTCTTAATCAATAGCCACAGTCCCTTCCGGGAGAACTTCGTTCCACGGTAAGTAAGGAAGACTTCCCGCCCACTCCGCTCCTTCAGAAAGTCCGGCCTGGCATCAGAAAGATATTTAACAAGATACTCCCGAGCCTTCTCCCCGAATGGAACAACTCTCATCTTACTGCCTTTCCCCATGCAACGAAG
>JASLPY010000464.1 GCA_030744755.1 Kiritimatiellia bacterium
CTGTCGCGGAAACGGACATCGTTGCCCCGCTCGCCGGCAACGCGCCGGCAAAAAAGAACCCCAGCAAAAGGCTGAGGCTGACTATCAATGAAAGAGGTGTGGCAGACCAATAGCGTTTCTTCATGTTATACCTCGTGTGGTGTTACCTGTGCGTCAAATGTAAGATGAGAGAGTTGAGATTGGGGATACGTGACGCGTGATGCGGGATCTGAAATCGTCGTCGCGATCGTTGTCGACAATGATCGGGAGGAAGAGAGTGACGACGATGGGGAGGAAGATGAGGAGAAGATACAGGGGCAGTGCGGTTTGTTGACACAACCAACCCTTACAAGACTATGACACACAACCATTCAAACTGTCCTTTCGGGCATTGTGCCCGCGACAATTTTGATCCCCACAGTCCCCACATATCATGGAAGTCAGCCCCAGATTACCGACTCCTTACAAACATAATACTATTCTACGATTAGCGTGTCGAGCAATAAAGTGAGTTTCCTGGTCTTTTCCTTTGCGACTCGTTTAGCCTTTGTTTTCAGTGGGATCATTTTTTTGTAAACAACTTGCCTGGGATTT
>JASLPY010000465.1 GCA_030744755.1 Kiritimatiellia bacterium
GGAGCATTCCGCCAGATTCATGCAACTTCCCCAGAGCCCAAGTCCCCTCCTTCCCTCTAACCTCCGTGTCCTCGGGAACTCCAGCGCGGGGGCGCGGGTGGTCAAACCTTCCCGCTGTGTAGAGTCTTCAGATGACCAAGCGTCTAATCCCGTCCCGCAGGTGGACGACATTGAAGTTGATGAGCAGTCCAACGTGGCATCCCGAGAGTCTCATATAGGTCAGGAGCTGTGCTTTGTGGATGGGTTTGAGTTCTATTACCACCTTGAGTTCTACAACAACTCTTTCCTCCACAAGGAGATCAAGTCTCAGATCATCTCCTACTCGTTTGCCCTTGTATTCCAATGGCAATTGAATCTGGCTTTCGAACGGGAGCCCTGTATCCTTCAGTTCGTGACATAGACTCTTCTCATAGATCTCTTCGTAGAGCCCCGGGCCCCAGTAGTTATGCACTGCGATCGCGGCGCCGATAATCTTCTTGGTAAGCATCTCACACTTCATTCAGTCACATCTCTTTCTAGCCACATTTGCTGAAAGGGATGGAGAAGGTAGGCCCATAGATCTCCTCCACCCC
>JASLPY010000466.1 GCA_030744755.1 Kiritimatiellia bacterium
GGCGGAGGCGTGCTCTTTGTCGTCTTACTAGCTTGGGCCATCTACTTCGTCATCATCGTGCCCGACCAGGAGGCGAGGGACAGACAATCGACTATCGTCGGCACACCGGCCCCGCTGACGGAGCGCGACATTGCGGACATCGAGAACGGCACCCGTACGACCAACGCTCAGATCGTCGTTGGTTGTAGACCGTCAGCGATAATGGGACACATTCGGCAGGGAACGTAATGGAGAGCCGGGGCTTGCGACCTCCTGGGATAGTAGGATTTCCAAACAGGAGGATTTGATGGCCCAGACCAACGAGAGCAACAAGTCAGAACAAGCTGAGGAGCGAACGACAGATACCAAGAGGTTCGTCCGCCAGGTCCGATCAGCAACGAGACGCAAGTACAGTTCTGAGGAGAAGATCCGAATCGTCCTCGAAGGTTTTCGCCGCGAGGTCACGGTCAACGAACTCTGCCGGCGCGAAGGGATCAAGCCCAATTCGTTCTACTCGTGGACGAAAGAGTTCATCGAGGCTGGCAAGCAGCGACTGAGCCGGGACACGGTGCGAGACGCCACCGGCCAGGAG
>JASLPY010000467.1 GCA_030744755.1 Kiritimatiellia bacterium
CGTCGGTTCGATCCCGATATCCTCCACCAAACTAATAATTGTCTTATTTGTTCTTTAATTTGTAAATATGAAACTAATAACTGATCAAATAAATTAATTTTGAATGATTAAAGAATTTTAAATGATTAAAAATACGTACATAAAATTTTTCTCTGTACGTCATTGCAATCAAGCGCAAAAGGGCATTTAGTGGATGCCTTGGCATCAAGAGGCGATGAAGGACGCGGCAGGCTGCGATAATCTAAGGGGAGTTGTCAACACACTTTGATCCTTAGGTCTCCGAATGGGGAAACCCGACTCTTTAGAGTCACTTATTCATGAATACATAGTGTATAAGAGTTAACCTAGTGAATTGAAATATCTTAGTAGCTAGAGGAAAAGAAATCTATTCCGTTAGTAGTGACGAGCGAACGCGGACCAGGCCAGTAGCAAAAATATAATAACTAGAACTTTCTGGAAAGTTAGACCAAAGTGGGTGATAGTCCCGTATAGGTAAAAAGTATTTTTGTTCTCGAGTAGGGCGGAACACGTGAAATTTTGTCTGAATATGGGGAGACCACTTCCCAA
>JASLPY010000468.1 GCA_030744755.1 Kiritimatiellia bacterium
GTTGTAGTCTATGTTGTAAATCTGACCCGGGTACAGTCGTAAGTCGTTGGTAATCAAACTGGCGGAGAGGGCGGGATTCGAACCCGCGGTACACCCCTTAAGGCGTACAAAGGATTAGCAATCCCCCGCTTTCGACCACTCAGCCACCTCTCCAAGATGTTGGTTACCAAGCTGTTACGACGAGTTGCTAATTCGTCGCTTGACCCCTTGGGACATTTCTGGGACATTGACTGAAACGGCGCACAGCGGCGGATTCAGGCAGACGCACGCGGAAAGGAGCGCAGTCCCATGTCCAAAAGCTATCAACAGCAGTGGTCTCATAAGGGCAGCATCATACGCAGGCGCGGATCGAAATATCAAGTCGAAACAAACTACAACAACAAACGTGAACGCAAGAGCTTTGACACCCTCGCCAAAGCCAAAACCCATGCATCGCAAAAGGCCACAGAGATCAGGAATCTGGGGCTTGCTGCCTTTGCACTGTCGAACAGGGAGCGTGAAGATGCGGTCGAGGCATTGAAACTTCTTAAAGGCGAAACTCCCTTGGAAGAGGCACCAAGAACGCCC
>JASLPY010000469.1:0-251 GCA_030744755.1 Kiritimatiellia bacterium
CGATTCGAGGCTTGTCGCCGGGCAAGAAAATGCCTCGATCACGAAATCGTGATTAACAGTACGAAAAAGGACGCGCGATAGCCCCGTGCGCACGACCGGGCCCCATGATCGAGGGCGTCGCCCAGGCCGAGGCGCCGTCGAACCGCGACGCGTGGGCTTTGGCCGCAACCATCGCAGCGCCGGGCATGGCTGGTCACGGCCCGGTTTGACCCCTGGCCCCATCGGTGTCAGGAATCGTCCATGGACAAGAA
>JASLPY010000469.1:261-567 GCA_030744755.1 Kiritimatiellia bacterium
GCCGCCCGGGACCTGGTCAAGCGCTTCGGCGACTTGCAGGCGGTGAAGGGCATCAGCTTCGAGGTCGAAAAAACGCACTGCATCGGCCTGCTCGGGCCCAACGGTGCCGGCAAGACCACGACCATGCGCATGATCATGGGGCTGTCGACGGTGTCGGGGGGCAGGCTCGCGGTTTTCGGCGCGCCGGTGGGCGCCATGACCCGGGCCGTCAAGACCAAGATCGGCCTGGTGCCGCAAGAAAGCAACCTGGACCCCGACATCACGGTGAGCGAGAATCTTGAGGTCTATGGCCGCTACTTCGCTCTG
>JASLPY010000046.1 GCA_030744755.1 Kiritimatiellia bacterium
GCCAGACCTTATGGCTGTGATTGCGTGGTTAGCCATAAATATCTTGTATAAAGAGAGGCATACCTCCAGTCATTGTCTCGCGGGCTGCGCCGCACAGGGCGGCGCCTATCCGTACATGTTTGTCCAACATTACAACTTAGGAGGCATGCCATGGTGAAAGGATACATTGGTTTGGACGTACATAAAGCTCAAATCGTTACGGGAGTAGCCAAAGGGGTTGAAGATGCATTCATCCACGGGAAGTGTTCAGCAGATATTCGCGTGTTCATGAAGGCGTTGCGTAAGCTCCTGAAAAAGTACGATTGGAAGAAAGACGAAGTCCGAATCTGCTATGAGGCCGGACCCTGCGGATTTCCACTGGCACGGCATCTTCTACGAATGGGGTATGCTGTCGATGTCATTGCGCCGTCTTTGATTCCTACGAAGAGTGGCGACCGAGTCAAAACGGACAAGCGGGATGCGAAGAAGTTGGCTCGGCTTCTTCGCTCCGGGGACCTGACCGCGATCCACATTCCCGATGAAGCTGACGAGGTGATCCGAGATCTGTGCCGGGCCAGAACTGATGCGGTCGATGATCGAACGCGTACGAAACAGAGACTGGGCGCCTTTCTTTTACGTAACGGACATCATTATACGGGTCGCAGTAACTGGACTGAAGCGCATCATCGCTACCTCCGTGAACTGGTGCTGATTGATCCGATTCAGAAGCTGATCCTCGAGGAATATGTACAAGCCTTGGATGGAACCATGGATCGGGTGGCCTCGATTGAAGATCATATGCGCATTCGTCTGGAAAGCTGGCATCGGCGTAGCTTCGTAGAAGCCCTACAAGGATTGAAAGGGTTTCAGATGGTTGCATCCATGGTGGTGGCCAGTGAGTTGGGCGATCTCACGCGCTTTAGTCATCCCCGTAAACTAATGGATTACCTCGGTTTGGTCTCTTCAGAAGACTCCAGTGGAACACGCCGCCGCCAGGGCGCCATTACCAAATGTGGCAACTCGCACGTCCGGTGGATGCTGGTGGAGGTAGTCCATAGCTACCGACTTCCCCCTAAGATAAGCAAGCAACTCTCCGTCCGCCAGGAGGGCCTCAACGGGGCAATCAAGGCTGTGAGCTGGAAGGCACAGAAGCGCCTCCACAAACGCTACCTTCGCCTGAAAATGCGTGGTCTTCATGAGAACAAGATTATGGTCGCCCTGGCCCGTGAGTTGGCCGCCTTCGTATGGGAGATCGCGCAGATCATTCAGGCGCCGGCCGATAGTACGCAGGCTGCAGCATAGATCCCATGTAAAGATTTCGGAACCGGAGGTATGACATTGATAGGCAGAGGCCGGTCCTCGACGACGTTGTGAGATAAGTCCTGGCATGCAATCGCATCGGGACGAGCGCTCGATTTCCAGACTTGAGGGTTCAAGGCCGCGGTGACTTAAGAAAATGCCGGTACGCCTGGCGGCCGCCAGGCTAGTCCACGAATATGAGCATACACTGCCTGCGGGTAAACCGCTCGCCCTGCATCGTCACGTCACTACCTCTGGTTCCGTATTTTCTCCTGCTTCAACTTCCAAAAACAAACAGGAATATCCGAAGTCTGCCCGCTTGACAGATTAACAGCCATATGAACGTCGCGGATCAGGCGCGGCTATTTGCCGTCGCCTGCATTCGGCTTGTTCGATGGTTGTTCTGTCATGTCTAGTTCGTGACTCTCAAGGAGATTCTCAGGAACATGTCTGAACAGAACCCAGTGTTTGCTGTCGTTGTAGAACAGCAGGAGCTGTCTCTCGTGTTCGACAAGCGTCGAATAGGTCGCGATTTGCTCATGCGTCGTGCCCAGTGGGGGACGACCATCAACTTCCAGGAACTTGATGGGGGCACCGAAACGAAGAGGCTGGACAGCTTCCGGGTCCTCTGCACCAACACTAATCCAGATCGGGTTACGGGGCCCAAAGGTGCTGGACTGCTTCGCGTTATGGAACATCAGGACAACACGGCCGTCGTGGCGTTTGACCATGGGGCACGGCGCATTTGGGTTGCGGACGATCTCTCCATTTCCAAATCGAAGGGGTTCCGGCGGTGTCCACGACTGTGCCCGATCACTCGAGAGCGCATAGTAGACGGCATCGTTCTTCGTTCGAATCGCGGTCATCAGGCGTCCGTCACTCAGCTCGATCCACGATGGTTCGTTGCCCCAGAACAACCCGTTGCTTCGCTTGATGCGAAGTCCTTGCGGTGTGTCTGGCAGGATTGAAAACGTCAGATTCTCAGGATCTGGCTGCGTAATGATGTTATCGAGGCGCAGGAAGTAGACCTCGGTCTGCCAGTTCGCGTATTTCCTGTCTCCCTTCCTTTGCAGTCCATAGCGGGCAAATGAGAACAGTACATCACCCCAACTCGTGGTGTGCGGGGCATAGATCCCGATGAAGCTCGTCGGAACATTGGGGTCAGCGGAAGTCCATTCGCCCCTGCCCATGTCGAACCGCGCATCGACGCGGTGCCATGTCTGGCCGTCATCGTCCGAGTATTGCCATTTCAGCCAGCCAGTGATGTCGCGGCGTACGGTGACCACGCTCGGGTCGTTCTTGAGGTAGAAGCAGTAGATTCGACCGGTCTTCGGCACTTGGAAGAGCCAGCTGTAGGAGGCGGCTCCCGGGTATGTCTCGGAGTCGCCAGCGATGATCTGAGCGTCGCTCCAACTCTTCCCGCGGTCTATGCTCCGACTGATTGCGACCCGTTGGTCGGGTTTGCTCTCGACACTCGCCATCGTCCAGGTGACGAGATAGGAGCCCTTCTTGGTCACGATTCCCACAACCTGTTGGTTGCAGCGGTCGTTCTTGGAGGATTCTGTTGGCAGATAGATCGCACTCAGGGGATCACTGCGTCTCCAATTGCCCGGCACTTCTCTAGGTTTGTCTTGAGCTTGTAACATGGACACGCTCCCCGCGAGAGCAACCCAGGCAACAAGGGCAATCGCGAGTGTCATCTTGTTTCTCCATCGAACTCTTTATAGACATCATGACGCTTTCCTCGGAGAATCGAGTGGTGAAATACGCCTTCTCAGATATACTGTCACGCTAGGATTAGGGGCTGTCAATGGGATTTTTGCCAATGAATCGCCTTTATTGCATTTGCTGAGTTCTGCCTTGGCAAGCAGGGCTATTTCCGGGCGTGATGCATATTATCGTATTGAATCCGGCAGACTTGGGCTCGTGAGGTCTTTTCTCCCTCTTCATCTGACCGAAAAGCCCGTTATTGGGATAATGTGCGGCGTGACGCATATTATTGTATTGCGTGGATGGCTGATTCTCTTGAGCAGCCATGGTTAGGTTGCTGCTCCCAACATAGCCGATGATCGGATTGATCGGGTCAGGCCGAAAGAGTAGGTACAGCTTGGCATGCAGGGGATGGCGAAGGAATAGCTTAACGACGACCTTATTCTCGCGAAGTCGTTGGGCAAGCTTGCGATGTCCTGTTTCATCGGCTTTCTTCGTGACTGCGGACCTGGAGAGCTCCACCTTTTGCCCGGCGTGGCCGCCCATATTGGTGCCTTTTACAAGGCCTGAAAATGTTCGTGTCCCCACCTACTCTCCCCACTTGCCGCACATAACGCAATGGCGGCAGTCGAGGTGGGCCGGCGGGGTGAATGTCTGGCCGCGGCGATGGGCGCTTACTGCCTGAATATGGTTCATCAGGCCCAGCAGAACACCGAGGGCGATGAAACCTCCCGGAGCAAGTATCATCAGAACCATGGGCTCAAGACCGGCGATGGTCCACTTCAGGTTGCCCCACACGGTGATTGTGCCGGCGCCGAGTATCTCCCTGCATGTCCCCAGGACCATCAGGCCGAGCGTAAATCCGATACCCATGCCTATGCCGTCGGCGATAGAGCGAACAACCGGGTGTTTTGAAGCGTAGGCTTCCGCCCTGCCGAGGATGATGCAGTTCACCACAATGAGCGGAATGAACAGCCCCAGGCTCTTGTGGAGCTCGTGCGCGAATGCGTTCATCAGCAGATCGACGATAGTGACGAACGTGGCGATGACGACGATGAAACAGGGGATTCGGACCTTGGCCGGGATAAGGTTACGGAGCGAGGATATCACGATATTGGAGCATACGAGAACGAATGTCGCGGCCAGTCCCATGCCAAGGCTGTTCTCGACTGATGTCGTGACCGCCAGGGTGGGGCACATGCCCAGAACCAGGCGAAAGATAGGGTTCTCTTTCCAGATTCCCTTAAGCATCTCTTTGTAGAAAGTCATGTCAGCTTCCAGCCTTGCTAATGGTATCGAGGTTCTTCTTCAAGACATCCAGTCCCTGGCTCACGGCTGTGACTACGGCACGCGAAGAGATTGTAGCCGCTGTGACGGCGTGAATATCTCCCTGGTCCTTCGTTACGGCCCACGTCGTGGCCTCGATGCCTTTCCCGCTGAACTGCTCCTTGAATTCAGGCGCGTCGATTTTTGCACCCAGGCCCGGTGTTTCTTTTGCCTTCAAGACATCTATGGCACACAAGCTCTCGTCTGCAGTCACTCCCACCATGATGGTTATGTCACCGCCGTAACCTTCGGATGAAACTGTCTCGAATGCGGCTCCAACGAAACTCCCCCCCTTGCGGGCAACGTAAAAGATCCATTCCTTCCCGTCGCTTTCAATGACGCAGGTGTCACTGTTCGGGGCGTTGTCGTATTCAGGCAGCACTTCACGCAGAGCGTTCATCTTTTCGGCCAGTTCAGCCTGCTTTATGGGTTCGGCGGTGAACTTGTTGACCCACGCCAGCATCAGACCTGCCAAGAGACAGATCAGCGTCAGTACGACTATCAATCTAAGAGTGTCTTTCATCTTCCTACATCAACTGTTAGAGCTATTTCTTGTCTGGGGTTTTCTTCCGCGCATGACCGAAGACTCTCGGCCGCGTGGCGCGATTTATCAGCGGTGTAATGGAATTCATCAGCAGGATGGCGAAACTCACGCCCTCGGGGTAGCCTCCCCATTTTCTGATGACCATTGTCAATACACCGCACCCGATTCCAAAAACAGCCATGCCCTTAAGCGTCACAGGAGAAGTCACCATGTCGGTGGCCATGAAGATGGCGCCAAGCATCAGCCCTCCCGCGAGCAGGTGGAAATGCGGGGGCATGTTGTGAGAAGGGTCGACGGCCCAGAGAATGGCCGAGAAGACCGCTACGGTTCCTATATAGAAAGCAGGGGTATGCCAGGTGATACAGCGTCGCCACAGCAAGTAGGCCCCTCCGAGGAGCAAAGCTGCCGCCGACACCTCTCCGATGCAACCGTTCGTGGCCCCGGTGAACATCTGCAGCATGGTGGCATTGTCGAAAGAGTAGGGGAGCGTTCCCGATGATAGAAGCGATGTCTTGACCAGACCCAGGGGTGTTGCGGATGTCACGGCGTCTACTGTTCCAATCGGCGACGGGATGGTCCACTGGGACCATCGGGTCATTGCAACGGGGAATGAGATCAGCAGGACAACTCTGCCTACGAGCGCAGGGTTAAAGGGATTGTACCCAATACCACCGAAAACCTGTTTCGCCACGGCAATGGCGAAAACCGAGCCTACCACGGCCATCCAGGTCGGAATACTGGGTGGCAGGTTGAACGCCAGCAGAATTCCTGTGACAACAGCGCTCAAATCAGCAATGCCAAGGTCCCTGCCCATTGCTTTCCGGCAAAGGGCTTCGACCGCCACGCAGCCGAGGACACATGCGAAAGTGAGGCGAATTGCATCCCAGCCAAAGAAGAAGCAGGCTACGAGAAAAGCGGGAACAAGGGCAATGATGACATCCAGCATGATGTGCTGAACGTCAGAGCCCGAATGTGCATGCGGGGACGTGCTGACGATCCGCAGGGCTTCGTTCTCTACTGTCTTTGTTTCCGTTTCTGCCATTCCGGCTATTCCTTAGTGTCTCTGTGTTCTGGTTAGCCCTTCTTCTGCCTGCGCTTCAACATGATGTGGGATTTACCCTGCTTCATGTGCTGCACCAGTGGCCTGTGGGCCGGACACTCGAACGCACAGCATCCGCATTCGATACAATCAAGAACGCTGATCTCTTCTGCCGTTTCGTAATCCTCGGCCTCTATCATCTGGCTTATCTCGGATGGGACAAGGTACATGGGGCAGGCAACAACGCACCGCCCGCAGCTTATGCAGGGCATCGAAGTGAATTCACTGACTTGATCAGGAGCGAGGAAAAGCAATCCCGAAGTCGTTTTAGTTGTCGTGACATCAAGCGAGTGCTGGGCAAATCCCATCATGGGTCCGCCCGAAATGACCTTTGCCACTTCCCCGGTGGTTCCGCCGCAGAAATCGAGAAGATCCGAGTAAAGAGTCCCGATTCGCGAACGTACGTTTCCGGGGGTCTGCACCGGGAATCCCGTAACCGTTGTCACGCGTTCGGTCAGGGGCTTGCCGTTGACAACGGCATCCCAGACCGCGAGAGTCGTGCCGACGTTCTCCACAACGGCGCCGACATCCATGGGTAGGCCACCGGAAGGGACCTCTTTGCCGATTGCGGCAAAGATCTGCTGTTTCTCAGCGCCCTGCGGGTAGCCGGTCTCCAGTACGAGTACGGTGACATCGCCTTTCATGTCCTTGAGGGCGGTTTCCATCGCGTCTATTGCGTCGGGCTTGTTGTCTTCGATGGCGACAATCAGTTTCTCCGCTCCCAGGATCTTCCTGATTATCGCGGCACCCTCTGCAATCTGATCTGCATATTCCAGCATGAGCCTGTGGTCGGCAGTGAGATAGGGTTCGCATTCCGCGCCGTTAATGATAAGCGTATCGATGGGTTTCTCCGGTGGGGGAGAGAGCTTCACGTGAGTCGGAAACCCCGCACCGCCCATGCCGCATATGCCTGTATCGGCGACGATTTCCACCAGCTGCTTCGGGTCAGTCTCCTCCCAGCAGGCGTGTGTTGTGAGCTCGACCCAGGCATCCTCGCCGTCGGGTTCGATATCAACAGCCATTGCCTTGGCGCCCGTGGCGGTTTCGGCAGGGGCCAGGGCCTTAACCGTACCTGATGTAGGGGCATGCACGGCCGCGGAAATGAAACCGGCGGCTTCGCCTATCACCTGTCCCCTTTTGACTGTGTCGCCTTTGGCAACGGTGGGCTGCGCGGGCGCACCCAGGTGCTGAGACATGGATACACGAAGCAGCGCCGGCAGCGGCATGTCGGCGATGGCTTTCGCAGCCGCAAGACCCTTGTGATAGGACGGATGTACTCCGCCATTGATCTTAAACTGTGCTTTGGTTCTTGCCATGATTCAGTTCTCAGCCTGCAGCAGACTTCTCCTGCCTGACGATGCAGTCGCCCGGGCACTTGTCGATTACCGTATCTTCGTCCTCGATGGGTGTCTCGTAGTTCCTGCGGGCAAGGAATCCATCCATTTCAAAACTCTCTCCGCCGAACTTCACGCACAGGCGGCATCCGATGCAGCCCACCTGGCAGGCTTTCTTGACTATCGGGCCCTTGTCCTTGGAGCTGCAAAACACGTGAGTGGCCTGCGATTCGGGGACCATCTCTATAATGAAGCGCGGGCATGTTTTTACACATTTGCGGCACCCTATGCAGAGCTCGGGATGAACCACAGCGATGCCAGTGCCAGTGATTTCGATTGCTTCCACGGGGCATGCCCTGGCGCAGCTTCCGTATCCGAGACATCCGTGGTTGCACTTTTTGTCGCCGCCGTCGACCGCATGCGCGGCATTGCAGTCAGCCACGCCGTTGTAGTCGAAGCGTCTCGGTGCCTTCGCGTTGTCACCGCCGCATAGCACGATGGCCACATGCTTCTCGCCGGCCTCGGCCTCGACCCCCATGAATGCCGCGATGTTGTCCAGGATCTCGGCTCCACCCGGTGCGCAGAGCGTGACCTCAGCGCCGTCCACTATTATGGCCTTGGCATACTCGCCGCAGCCGGCGAATCCACAACCACCACAGTTGGCTCCGGGCAGGATCTCCGTGAGCTCCTCTACCCTGGGGTCTTCGTGGACGGCAAGGAAACGCGCAGCCATTGCAAGGGCAACGCCGCATACAAGTCCCATACCGCCTATCGCTACTGTTGTCGCAACAATCATCTATTTCACCAGGGAAGCAAATCCCATGAATGCCAGGCTGAGCAAACCGGCTGTGACGAGCGCTATGGCAACGCCCTGAAACGCCTTCGGGGGGTTGGCTCTGTCGATTTTCTCGCGCAGGCCCGTGAATATCACCAGTGCCACTGCAAATCCGAGAGCCGCCGCAAAACCAAATACGACGGCTTTAATGAAATTATACTCCAGCTGCACGTTCAGAACAGCTACACCCATAACGGCGCAGTTTGTTGTTATCAGTGGCAGGAAGATACCCAGGGCCCCGTGCAGGTTCGGGCTGAACCGTTTCATGGCGATGTCAACAAGCTGAACAAAAGACGCAATTATGAGGATAAACGCTATGATCTGGAGGTAACGGAGGTCTTTTCCGAAGACGCCTTCGGGGGCCAGCAGGAAACGCTGCACTCCCCAAGTCACGGCGGATGCCGATGTCATCACGAAAATAACGGCGCCGCACATGCCAAGTGCAGTATCGAGCTTCTTTGATACGCCAAGAAAAGGGCAGATCCCGAGGAACCGGGTCAAAACGAAGTTGTTGACCAGTACTGCCCCGGCGATGATCAGAAAATAGCTAGCCATGCCAAAAACACCTTTGTATTTCAGTCACGTGAAGCGCGGATAATACACATGGATGGACCGAAATGAGAAGCAAAAAAGGACAGAAAGTGCCGTTCAGAGCTGCCATCAGCGGGCCACAGGGTGGCCCGCCCACAGTCCGGGAAGCGGTTTTTTACACATTGGGCGGCCCATATTCTATGGGCCGCTCTCCCCACCGCTGGTTCCCTCAGAGCGCAATCATTGCCAGGACCATGACAAAGATGGCCACCGTTTCGATGACACCCAGTGCAGTCAGGTAGTTCGTGAAGCCTTCACCTGTCTCGGCTAACGCCACAGATCCGGCTGCACCGGCTTTGCCCTGGAGCCACGCTGAGAAACCCATAGCCATGCCCGCGATAATACCGCCGCCCAGCAGGGAAGGGAACGATGTCCCCTCAGCAGCCTTTCCGTTGATGACGAAAAGCAGAATCATGCCGTAAATCGTCTGAGAGAGCGGTGCGCCCACGAATGTCACGAGCTTCATCGGTGCAGTCTTGCCCTGTGCGTAACACTTCTTCCATGCCCCGATGGCGGCGGCGCCTGCTGCACCTGTTCCAAGTGCGGATCCTATTGCTGCAAAACAAAGTGCTCCCATAGCTCCAAGTGTGCCCAGCGACGAGTTCATAGCTTCTTCCATCTTGATCCCCCTGTTCTAAGTGTTAGTTGTTTCTGATCTTTTAAAAGGGTTGTACTTTCTGCCTGACCATTCCTGCTCTTTATGAGTTGAAAACTCGAGTGTGTTGAGCCTGACCCCGTGGACGAGGATACCCAGCACGCACAGCAGTATGTTGAGCCCGTGACCGGCGGCAAGTATCAATGCAATGAATGGAATGGTCCAGACTTTCGAGAAGTCCAGTCTCATTGCCATGTCGTTGAAGCTCTGGGCTACAGAGAGCGACGCCATGCCTACCGCGAAAAGGCGGATGTAGGATATGACATCTACAAAACAGCTCACGAGAGCGAGTGGAAACATGATATGTTCTATTTTTTCCTGCTTGAACTCTTCTGATGAAGACATGAACAGGAGTATCAGCAGGACAGACACCGCGAGCATGGCGTAAGCAAATCCCGGGAACGGATCACCTACTACCATGGCGCATGCCGCGAAGTACATAGTCCAAACAAGAGTAATCCAGCCGAACTGCGCAATCCATTTCTTGTTTGGATAGATGACTATCGAGTTCCATATATGGGCGATTGTCAAGTGACAGGCGCCTATGAAGAAACTGAGCTTCATTATGTGGTTACGCGATTCGATTACACCGTCGGTCAGCCACGGCATCCTCAGGTTGCGAAGAACTTCCGGCAAGAACTCCGGTTTGATCCCAAAGTAGTTGTTAGTGAGAACTCCCCACATTATCGTACAGGTGCTCAGGATGTAAAAGAGAGTGAAGGGGTATGACGGAGCATCAGGTTTCTTCTTCCTCATAAAAGCGGTCAGTCCAAGGAAAAGCAGCCCGTAACCGGCGTCACCGATAAGAATTGCAAAGAAAATGCTGAAAAAGATCAGGAAAAGGGAGCTGATATCAGCCTCATGATATCCGGGGAGAATCTGCAGTACATCGAATATGGCCTTTATGGGTTTGACAAATCTTGGATAGCGCACCAGCGTTGGTACCGCGGAAGCGTCCAGGGGCTCTTCCACCACAAGTCCCCAACCGTGGCGGTCAAGGACAGTGCGGAGATCATCAACACGGTCTTCCGGGCAGAATCCCTGGAGATAGGAGATTGCACGATCATGCCCCATCCCGCCGCGAGCTTTCACAAATGCCTGCCGTTCCTCAAGTTCATGCTCGTAGCCCGTGACAGCCTTGTATTCGGAGCTGAGGTCGCAGAGCTGTGATTCCACAGCCTGTAGCTCCCGTTTCACGTTCTCGAGATCTTCGAGCAGGACGCCCAGCGATTTCTCCGGTAGCGGCGGTTCGTGCGCGTCCATTTCGAATTCCGAAGTTGCCGTTACTGCAAAATGTATGCCTTCGGTATCCGACGTCAGGATGTGAACACTTGCATCGTCCGGGACTTCGATGGGGTGCTTTGGAGATGCCGAGAAAAGTCTGACATATATTCCTTTCTCGGCAAGCGAGTGAAGAAGGCCGGGATCGAAATCTCCGAAAGGTTCCAGCAGCGATATATCGTGGTGAAGTACTTCACGGTGATCTTCCAGTTCTTTTCCGTGCTGAAGAAGCTGTGAGACCTTCTCTACTGTTTCGGCGGCAGATACAGCTTCGTGATCGTGACTGTGTTGCAGGCCGTGGTGTTCATGAGCATACAGGTCGAGAGCCGAGGAGGCCGCCTTTGCCCGTTCAAGCTCCTGTCGGACGTCATTCACGTCATCCCCCTGCGGTTCCTGCACGGGAACAAGGTGAAGAACTCCGATGTCTCTCAGTTCTTCAAGCGTACTCTCCTTGTCGCGCGTTTGGCACAACAGGGTGATCTGTTTCATTTTAACGATCATGGTGCTGTTCTGACCCTCTGTGGAATCACTGTTTCAAGCTTCACGTTCAGAGCGCATCTCCGGTGGTGAGTCTTGCTACGCGCCTCTTTTCTTTGCGATTTTTCCTCGAACCACGGCTGCCGTCTGCTCATCTCCAAGAAATATCTTGATGATCCTGATGTGCTCGCGGCATTCCGGTATCTTGACTTTTTCGAAAAGGTTTACCCGCTGGGATGTGGTCCGCAGTTCCTCGGCAATCAGGCGGTACTGCTCCTCAAGGATCTCTCTTTCCACCTTCAAGCGCACGAGGTCTTCGATTGCATCCATGGCGTCATCGACCCAGGAAGGCGTTTCGAAGAGGTCGATAGAACCCCTTTCTATATCGACTTTCTGGAGAATGGGTATCCTGACGCCCGCAATATTGCCTTCCTCAGTCTGCACTGACGGAAGTCCCATCATGTCCTCCAGACCCACCGGCTCGGAAAAGAGCCTGGCCCAGGACATGATCTGTTCGCGTTTCTGTTTCTCGACTTCCGCCTTCTGATCAATCACCGCCTGAATAGCCTGCAGTTCAGCTTGCAACTGCTGTTTCTTCAATTGCAGCATAGGCAGAAAGCGTTCGAAGCGAGTCAATGCATCCCGCTGCGCCTTCAGTTCATTCTTAGTGTGCTTTATTGCAGCCATGTTTAGTCACTCGCCACGGCGACTGCTTCCGGCTTCTGACCGTTTGACGGCCAGAAGGCGTCAATCAGTTCAGAGTGTATTCCCGTTTCTACCGGGTCAAAACACTCTGCCAGTATCTTCCATCCCAAATCCAGCGCTTCCTCAAGGGGAATGTTGACGGAAAGATCCATCATCTCGGACTCAAACCGCTCGCCATACTTGAGGAGCCTGTTGTCCCACTCGCTCATACGGAAGCCCATGGACTGCTTCTCTGTCGTTTCCTTGTAGCCCGCGTAGAGCTGGATCATTGTGTCCATGATCGTACGGTGGTCATCCCTGGTATCCCCGTTGACCTGCTGTTTAAGTCTGCTGAGCGATCCGAAAGGTTCTATCCTCGCATTTCGAAGGTAGAACTGGCCCTCCGTGATGTAGCCGGTATTGTCAGGAACCGGGTGGGTCACATCATCGCCCGGCATTGTTGTGGCGGCCAGGATCGTTATGGACCCGGCGGTGTCAAAGTCGACGGCTTTCTCGTACCTCGATGCGAGCTGACTGTAAAGATCGCCGGGATAGCCACGGTTGGATGGAATCTGTTCCATCGTGATGGCGATTTCCTTCATGGCATCGGCGAAGTTGGTCATGTCGGTCAAGAGCACAAGCACGCGCTTGCCCTCCAGTGCGAACTGCTCGGCAACTGCGAGGCTGATATCCGGCACTAGAAGGCATTCAACGACGGGATCGGCAGCCGTGTGGACGAACATGACGGTACGCGACAGTGCACCGCTTTCTTCGAGCGTGTCCCTGAACGTGAGGTAGTCGTCATGCTTGAGCCCCATACCGCCAAGGATGATGACATCCACTTCAGCCTGGAGAGCGATTCTGGCAAGCAGTGGGTTATATGGTTCACCAGCCCTTGCGAAGATCGGGAGCTTCTGGGATTCCACGAGCGTGTTGAAAACATCGATCATCGGGATGCCCGTTCGCACCATCTTGCAGGGAATGATCCTCTTGGACGGATTCACCGAAGGGCCGCCAATGTTTGTGAGGTTCTCCGTGAGAGTAGGGCCGTTGTCGCGCGGTTGTACGCCGCCTGTGAATGCCCTTCCCAGCAGGGCGTCCGAAAACGGCACCTGCATGGCGTGTCCGAGAAACCGAACTCTTGCGTCTGTGGCAACACCCCTGGATCCGGCAAACACCTGCAGTGATACTTCGCCGTGCTCAAGGCGGATGACCTGGGCCAGCGAAGATCCGTGACGCGATGTCACCTCGGCGAGCTCACGATACTTAACATTATCGGCACGGATAGTGATCACGTTGCCTGCAATACGCTCAACGTGGTGATAGACCTTATGCATTCTTGCTTACCTCCGATACCGCCTTGTCCAGGCGCGCCTGAGCCTCTTTGAACCCATCCTGATCTGTTTTAAGGCGGTTCCAATCTCTTGTCAGCTGGGTTAGTTCGTGAAAGAACCTTCGCGCGGCGTCTTTATCCTCAAAGGTCATAGAGCTCTTCAATATTTCCGCGATAACTCCAAAGACCTGTTTCTGACGCTCTGCCGGCGTCGCCCCGTCAACTGTATCATAAGCGTTCTGCTGAAGGTAAACGGCGTCCAGGTACTCGGCCTTTAGATACATTATAAAGTCATCGTCGGACGTTCCTTCCTCTCCCACGACCTTCATCATCTGGCCTACTTCAGTGCCTCTGCGGAGTAGGTCGGCCGCGAAGGCTACGACCTCATTGTCCACTACAGTGTTGTACTTGCTCCAGCTGTCCAGTGGATCGATGGCGGGATAGCGACGAGCATCCGACCGTGAGCGCGAAAGCCCGTGAAAGGCGCCGACAACCTTCAATGTTGCCTGTGTGACAGGTTCGTCGAAGTTGCCGCCGGCGGGACTTACCGTGCCCCCAATGGTGATGGATCCGGATCGGCCATCTTTGAGGCGGACAATGCCGCCGCGTTCGTAGAAACTGGCGATAACCGACTCCAGGTAGGCTGGAAATGCTTCTTCTCCAGGAATCTCCTCGAGACGCCCGGACGTTTCGCGTAGCGCCTGCGCCCAGCGGGATGTCGAATCGGCCAGTAAGAGAACGTCCAGACCCATAAGCCGATAGTAGCCGGCGATGGTGACTCCCGTGTATACCGAAGCTTCACGGGCTGCCACGGGCATCGAACTCGTGTTGCAGATGATTACCGTCCTGTCCATGAGGCTCTTGCCGGTTCGCGGATCGGTCAGCTCCGGAAACTCGCGAAGCGTTTCGACGACCTCTCCGGCTCTTTCACCACAAGCGGCGATGACAACAATATCCACTTCCGCGTTGCGACTGGTAATCTGCTGGAGAACGGTCTTGCCCGCGCCGAAAGGTCCGGGAATGCAGTATGTTCCGCCGCGTGCAACAGGGAAGAACGTATCGACAATGCGAACCTGGGTTACCAGGGGTTCCGTTGGGCGCAATCGCTCGGCGTATGCCGTGATCGGCATCTTCACCGGCCATCGCTGAAACATGCAAACATCCACCGAGTTGCCGGCTTCGTCCTTGAGCTGGGCTATGGTCTTCTCAATCGTGTAAGAACCAGCCGGTGCTACAGTCTCGACCGTGAAGGTTCCCTTGAATGCGAATGGAACCATAATGGCATGCTCGAAGATTCCTTCGGGTACAGTGCCAAGGATTTCACCCGCTGTGACGGTGTCGCCGGGAGATGCCTTGGGTGTGAAATCCCACTTGGCGGATCTATCCAGCGAGTCCATGTACATACCTCTCTGGAGGAAGAACCCGCATTCCTCTGCCAGATCGGGCAGTGGATTCTGCAACCCGTCGTAAATGCCTTTAAGAAGACCCGGACCGAGTTCCACGGAGAGCAAGTCTCCCGTGAAATCCACTGTTCCCCCTACGGTAAGGTCCGTAGTGTCTTCAAAAACCTGCATGTCGGCAAGATTGCCTCTGATTCGGACAATTTCGGCCATGAGGCCAAGATCGCCGATTTTTGCATATCCGACTTCATTCTGGCCGACCGCTCCTTCGAACGCGACGGTAAGCATGTTGCCGTTAACCCCGACTATTGTTCCTGTTGCATGGCTCATAGCTTGTCCTTAGCACGGTATCGATGCGGCAGGAGGCCTGCCAATGTATCTTCCTTGCTTTTCTACTATTCTTCGTCCGTATCGGTGTCGATTCCTTCATCGCCAGGCTGACGATTCACCATCGATTCCACTTCCTGTTTTCCTGTTTCCTCATCGAAAGAAGCCCAGCGTATTGCCAGGCGCAGTTTCAACGCATAGCTGAGCACAGCCGCCGCTGAAAATGCATTGTATCCTTCGATTTCCTCAATCAACGACCAGCGACAGGCGTCCAGGGCTTTCTCCCTGCCCAGGGGCGACCCGGTCGCGAATGCTTCGTCTACAGCCAGTTCGATCGCAGTGTCAAAGTCCTCATGTTCCCTCACGTAGGGAGACGGATCCAGCTTCTTATGGTGTGCCCTTGCCTTGGCTATCGTGTTGCGCAACTGTGTTTCCTTTTCACGCCACTTGCTCACCGTGGGGTGATCAGAGGCGACGCCGTCTTCAAGTACAGCGCGCAGCGCGAGCGAGTCCCGGGCCACCAGGTGATCATCGCACAGTTCGACGAAGTCGGAGAGAGACATGCGTGGCGCTTCGTCCATCGTGACCGGCGGAAGACTTGATGCGAGGTAGTAATAATTCACCGAATACTCTCCGGAATCTTAGTCGTCATTCGGAGCTGGACTTCCTTTGACTATTTCGGCAAGGCGTGGCCGAAGCAGGGAGCATAAGGCCTCGGTAATGGCTTCCTTCGAGAAATCGTGCTCAACTTTACCGTTGGCGGTTGCTACGCGGAAGCCGCCCGTCAGGCTGTCGTCGGCCCTGATGTCGACCCCGGCCTTCATCTCGCCCGAAAGCTCGGAAAGCAGACCATCCATGATCTTCTGCTGTTCCTCAGCCGGCAGGGAGACCTCGATGCCCGTTTCATCATCGCAGTAGGCTGCTACCACCTTGATCAGCATCTGGCGGACAGTGTCGGCGTCAAGAGCCTCGCCCACCTGTCGATCCACGAGCCGCTGAAATGATCCGTTGATTGCTTTCTGAACGGAAAGAATGACGTCCCTTGCGGATTGTTCCAGAGAACGCGTGCCACGTGCAGCAAACTGTTCGGATTCCTGTTCCGCCTTCTTGAGGGTCTTCTCCCCTTCAGCCTTGGCCTCTTCTACTATGCTCTCGGCTTCCACTTTGGCTTGCGCCACAATGGTTTCCGCCTCGCCTTCGGCCTTTTCGATGCCATCTTTCTGTATTCGTTCCAATAGACTCTGAAGCTCTTCCGCCATAGCTGGCCTCTCTTGTTTGTTTTCCTTCTCAGCAAAAAAAGGGACAGCCACTGTGTGGTATTTCTTCCACGGTGTCAAGGCGACGTGTCAGAAAAGGAAGGTTTTATGACACGTCGCGGACAATTTGGCCGGCAGCCCTATTCAATATGACCCATAACAACCTATGTAATCATGTGTTCGTGCCCGTTCAAACCGTTCCCGTGGCAGGCACGAACGCTCTGTACTGTAGGGAAATACCGGCGCTTACAGGCAGGGATCCATCCCTGCCAGCCTTTCAAGAAGGGTGAACTTAGCAGCCACCAACTTGTCGGCTTGGGCGAGCAGTTTCCTGGCGTTTTCAGGTTTCGTCTTCGTGAGAATCCTGAAACGGTTCTCCTTAAGCGCATGCTCACTGAACTTCATCGTGGGCGGTTTGCTGTCAAGTTTCAGCGGATTCTTGCCTTCGAGCGAAAGTTCCGGGTTGTAGCGATACAGCGGGAAATGCCCGGATATGACCGCTTCCTTCTGGTTTCGGAGACCGGTTGTCATGTTGATGCCCTGGGCGATGCAGTGCGAGTAGGCAATGATCAACGAGGGGCCGTCGTATGCTTCGGCTTCGACAAACGCCTTTACCACCTGGTTCGGGTTGGCTCCGAGTGCAACCTGGGCAACATATATGTTGCCGTAGGTCATCGAGATCATGCCCAGATCCTTCTTCATGGCCGGCTTGCCGGATGCGGCGAATTTTGCAACAGCACCCATGGGAGTGGCCTTTGATGCTTGCCCCCCCGTGTTCGAGTATACTTCGGTATCCAGAACCAGTACGTTGATGTTTCTGCCGCTGGCAAGGACGTGGTCCAGGCCCCCGTAACCGATATCATAGGCCCAGCCGTCACCGCCGAGGACCCAGACAGATTTCTGTACGAGATAGTCGGCCACTGAAGTGAGCTGCGTGCAGACCTCTGAGTCGCATCCGGAGATAGCTTCCTTGAGTTTAGCAACTCTTGCCCTCTGTTCCTCGATGCCTTCCTGCGTCGACTGGTCGGCGTCCTCGATCTCCGTCATGAGGTCCATCGAAGCCTTGCCGCACTCGCATTCGCCGTTCTTAATGCGGTCGACAAGCTCAAGTGCAAACTCGTTGAACTTGTCCACCGTGAGGCGCATGCCGAAACCGAACTCGGCGTTGTCCTCGAACAGGGAGTTAGACCATGTCGGGCCACGTCCGTCTGCACGCGTCGTGTATGGGGTCGTAGGCAGATTGCCGCCGTAGATTGACGAGCAACCGGTGGCATTTGCTATATATGCCCTGTCTCCGAAGAGTTGGCTGAGCAGTTTGACGTATGCCGTCTCGCCGCAGCCGGAGCATGCGCCGGAGAACTCGAAGAGCGGCGGCAGGAACTGGCTGCCCTTGACCGTGGCCCTGTTATACGAGGACGGATCGGTTTCCGGAATGTTCAGAAAGAAATCGAAGTTCTCAACTTCCTGTTCACGGAGAGGAATCTGGTCGGCCATGTTTATGGCCTTCTTGCCCGTTGGTTCGCGGGTTTCCTTGTTCTTCTCGATGCCGGGGCAGTTGTCAACGCAGGCGCCACACCCCGTGCAGTCTTCCGGTGCACTTTGAACAGTGAACTTCATACCTTCGAAGCCTTTGCCCTTCGGGTCCGCGCTTTTGAAAGTCGACGGCGCGTTCTCGAGGAGCGAGGGATCGTAAGCCTTGGTCCGGATGGCCGCATGCGGGCATACCAGCGAGCACTGCGTGCACTGGACGCAGATGTGCGGTTCCCAGACGGGGATCTTTACAGCGATGTTGCGCTTCTCGTACTTCGTCGTTCCCGTGGGCCAGGTCCCGTCATCGGGCATCTGGTCAACGGAAACGTCGTCGCCATTGAAACTCATGATCTTGGCCATGACTTCCTGGACGAAGTCCGGGGCGTCTTCCGGAACGGTCGGATGCATATGCACCTTGCCCGTCGGTGCGTCCGGCACCGTGACCTCGGCCAGGGATGCAACTGCACCGTCAACGGCCTGGTAGTTCATGTTGACTATCTCGTCGCCCTTCTTGCCGTAGGTCTTCTTAATGGCATTCTTGAGCGATTCGATAGCCTTGTCACTCGGGAGCACGCCTGATATCGAGAAAAAGCACGTCTGCATGATGGTATTGATGCGTGCGCCCAGTCCCAGCTCTTCGGCAAGCTTGATGGCGTCGATAACGTAGAACTTGATGTTCTTATCAATTATCTGCTGTTCGAGCTTGTCGGGCAGGTGATCCCACACCTCGTCGGCGGCGTAAGGGCTGGCAAGCAGGAAGACCGCGCCATCCTTTGCGTTGTGAAGCATGTCGTATTTCTCGCAGAAGGAGAAGTTATGACATGCAACGAAATCCACCTTGGTGCAGAGATAGGTGCTGCGAATGATCTCGGGTCCGAACCTCAGGTGCGAAACCGTCATCGCACCGGCCTTCTTCGAGTCGTATACGAAGTAGCCCTGTGCATAGTTGTCGGTATCGGTTCCGATGATCTTGATGGAGTTCTTGTTGGCGCCGACCGTTCCGTCGGATCCAAGGCCGTAGAACATGCATTCAACACGATCACCAGTGTCGATGTGCCAGTTGTGATCGACGGCCAGGCTGGTATCCATCACGTCGTCGTTAATGCCTACGGTGAAATGGTTCTTCGGGTCTGTGCTCGACAGGTTGTCGAAGACGGCCTTGACCATTGCCGGGGTGAATTCTTTGGAACCGAGGCCATAACGCCCGCCAAGTATCATCGGGTAAATGCCAGATCCCATCCATCCGTAGTGCAATGCTTCGCCCACGGCGGTGCGGACGTCAACGTACAGAGGTTCGCCGGTTGCGCCGGGTTCCTTGGTCCTGTCGAGTACGGCAATGCATTTGACCGTCGCCGGAATCGTCCTCGCGAAGGCTTCATTGTCGAACGGGCGGTAGAGTCGCACCTTGATTACGCCGACTTTTTCGTCTTTGCCGACGAGATAATCAACCGTTTCGTGGACGGTGTCGGCGCCGGAGCCCATCAGGACGATGATCTTCTCGGCTTCAGGATCGCCAATGTAGTCGAACAGGTGGTACGGGCGTCCCGTCAGCTCCGCAAAATTATCCATGCACTTCTGCACGATGCCAGGGGTCTTCGCGTAGTACTTGTTGACGGTTTCGCGGCCCTGGAAGTAGACGTCGGGGTTCTGCGCCGTGCCGCGGATTATCGGGTTGTCCGGCGTCATTCCACGATGCCTGTGGGCAAGCACCAGGTTGTCGTCAATCATCGCCCGGATGACTTCCCTTGTGCTCTGATCGATCTTCTGGATTTCGTGCGAACTGCGGAAACCATCGAAGAAATGAAGAAACGGCACGCGGGATTCAAGAGTCGCTGCATGCGCAATCAGACCCAGGTCGTTGATTTCCTGGATACCGGCGGACGAGAGCATTCCGAATCCCGTGGACCGTGTCGACATTACGTCTGAATGATCCCCGAAGATAGAAAGCGCCTGGCATGCCAGTGAACGCGCCGAAACATGGAAGACCGTGCTGGTGAGTTCACCGGCGATCTTGTACATGTTGGGTATCATCAGGAGCAGGCCCTGCGACGCGGTGAACGTCGTCACCATTGAGCCTGATGTCAGGGCGCCGTGCACGGCACCGGAAGCGCCGCCCTCGGACTGCATCTCTACAACGGATGGAACTGTCCCGTAGATATTGGTGATTCCCGCAGCACTCAGCTCATCGGCTGTTTCGCCCATGGGCGAGGATGGGGTGATGGGGTATATAGCGCATACTTCGCTGAGCGCGTGTGCGATGGCTGCAGCGGCACTGTTGCCGTCGACCATGACCATGTTCTTATCCGCCATTAGGTTGCTCCTGTATGTTTCTGTTTTCTTGTTATCCGGCGTTGAAAGTTAACCTGACCTACTTGACAGTCCAGGCAGAATGCTTTGGTCTGATGTGCCTCAAACCGACATAAGCTCCCTGCCGTGCCATAGGCAGGTCCGCCTCCGGCGGAAAGAGCGTGCCGCATGAATATACCGGGCTAGAGAGTCTTGCGGAGATCCTCAAGCTGTCCAGCACTGCCAAGTACCCCATTCTTGTGAGCAATGTACTTGGCGTATTCAGCCATAAAAATTTTGCCCGCAGGCCTGAGGTCAAAGTTCTCAGGATTGTCCCTGAAGCTCTCGCGATGGACGCGGCACCACACGAGACGCCCGTCTGTATCAATGTTGACCTTCGTAACGCCCATGGTGGAAGCCATTGTGATCTGGGCTTCGTCCACACCCTTGGCGCCTTTCATTGCTCCGCCGGCCGCGTTGATTCTTTCGACCTCGTCCTGCGGAACGGAGCTGGAACCATGCATTACCATGGGGAATCCGGGGAGAAGCCTGGCGATTGCCTCGATGACTTCGAAATGCAACCCCTGGCCGCCGGTAAATTTGTAAGCGCCGTGACTTGTGCCGATTGCACAGGCAAGGCTGTCGCAGCCTGAACGCTTGACGAATTCCTCGACCTCTTTTGGGTCGGTCAGTTTCGCATCAGCTTCGTCTACCGATATGTGCTCTTCAACACCGCCGAGTTTGCCGAGTTCGGCTTCCACCGATACGCCCTTGGCGTGTGCGGCATCAACCACCCTCTTGGTGATGGCAATGTTCTCATCAAAGTCTGCGTGGCTGGCATCGATCATGACCGAACTGTAGAATCCGCTTTCAATGCAGTCCATGCAGGATTCCTCGTCCCCGTGATCCAGGTGAACTGCGAAAATCGCGTCAGGGAAGATCTCATCGGCAGCGCGAATCATGGCTTCCAGTATGCGTTTGTCGGTGTAAGCGCGAGCGCCCTTGGAAAGCTGGATAATGAAAGGGGCCTGGCTATCCATGTTGCCTCTGAACAGCCCCATTACCTGTTCTGCGTTGTTTATGTTGTAGCCGCCAACGGCGTATTTTCCGTAGGCGTGCTCGAAGAGTTTCTTCGTAGACACGATCATTGTTGATGGACCTCCGTAATTACTGTCTTTGCTGTATGTATAGACGCACTTTGCCCTACTATCAGGCACGAGAGACTATCCTTTAAGGCGCGGTAAGGTCAACTATTTACGGCCTGCTACGGAGTGGTACATGGTGAGGAGCGGGTCATTGCCCGGGATTCTTCATGTCTAAAGCTTCAGGGAGTGAATTCACGAAATCGCGGATCTCATCACGCACTCGCCTGTAGTGGCTTAACGCTTCCTCCTCGGAACCGGCGTCAGAGGCCAGCGCGGGAGGATCGTCGAAGCCAACATGCATCACTTTCGCATCACCCCTGAAAATGGGGCAGTTTTCATTTGCATGCCCGCAAACCGTGACCACGCAGTCAAAAACCGTGTCCTGCAATTCATCGACGTGCTTTGAGTAATGGCTCGATATGTCTATGCCCGATTCGGACATGACCTTTACGGCATTGGGGTTGAGACCATGAGTCTCTATCCCCGCTGAATAGGCTTCCAGCAGGTCGCCCTTCAGATGTCGAGCCCACCCTTCTGCCATCTGGCTTCGGCACGAGTTGCCCGTGCACAGGAAGAGAACTTTCAGTTTGCCTTGAATACCTTGGGACATAATCCCTCCATGTCTATCGTGGGGATGGTTGCAGACCGATTGTTTTACAGTCTAGTCCCGGGTTTCCCTGGCATCAACCATCAATGATTGCCTCGAATTACTCACATTTGGATTCCGAATCGCTCCCGGATGCACTATGATGAAATTTCTTTAAATCAGATTAACTATTGGAGGACGAGGCTGAGCCGAGCCGTACCCCCATACCCCTTTCGGGAATAATGACCGGATCGCTATTGTGTCGATATTTCGTCTAGCTGTAAAGGAGGCCATCCATCGCTGGTTGGCCTTTGTGCTCGCGCTCCTCTCCGTTGCCGTTGCCGTGGGGACGGTTGCGGGTGTGTTTGCCGCGCTCAAATCTCATGAGGCCGCGATACATGCAGCACTGAGCAGCAAGGAGGCTGCTCTGGAGGCGAAGGTCACGAAGATAAACAACGATATTCGCAGCGCAATGGCTAAGCTGGGCTTCAACATAACGATTCTCCCGAGTGGCCAGAACCTTGGTGATTGGTATGCAGAGGATTACGCATCCAAGTACATGCCCGAGAACTCCATTGACAAGCTTGTCGGCTCCGGAGTACGGACCATCGAGCATCTTGTTCCGTTTCTCCGGCAGAAGGTGAAGTGGCCGGAGAAGAAATGGACCGTTCTGGTTGTCGGCCGGGGCGACACCGTTGCTATGCCTGCTTCCAGCGCCGGCGATATGCCGTTCGAACCGGTACCAACGGGAAAAGTGATTCTGGGCCACGAGATACACAGGGCCCTCGACTACAAAGCGGGTGATACGGTGGTCGTCATGGAGCGGCAATTCGAGGTCCACAGGTGCAGCCCCGAAATGGGAAGCAAAGACGATGTTACCATGTGGCTTGACCTGCGCGACGCACAAGAACTACTTGGTAAAGAGGGGCTGATCAACGAGATCCGCGCCCTTGAGGCCAGGGGGTCATGGTCTGAAATATCAAAAGTGCGCAGCGAGATTGCAGAAGTACTGCCCGGGGCGAAAGTTGTCGAGGTATCAGACCTGGCCGCTACAAAGACTATGGCGCGCACGAGGGCGATAGAGAAAGGAGAGGCTTCAATCCTGCAGGAACGCGAAAGCCGGCAAGCCCTGAAGGAGTCGCGTATGCACATGGCCTTTCTGCTTGTACCGTCTGTCCTGCTGATATGCACGGGCTGGCTGGGACTGCTTTCTTTCAGGAACGTCAGGGATCGTAAGGTAGAGATTGGAACCCTTATGGCCCTGGGCTATTCTTCTGACCAGGTTCTTCGTCTCTTCCTTCTGCGCTCACTGGCGCTGGCCGTCATCGGCGGTGTCGCGGGAATTACGATAGGAAGCACCTTCGGCTTGATTGACTACGGTACGCTGGGTATAGCTCTTGTTGTGGCAGCCGGCCTCACGGCGGTTGCCACGTGCGGCCCGGCTGTGAGAGCTTCACGACAGGACCCTGCCGACACGATTCGCGGCAACTGAATGGTGGAGAAATAATGGAAAGCTATGGAAACGAGTGTTGTGAGGATCTGAGCTGTGGGTAGGGCGACGTAGGGATTAGGCGTTAGGCGCTAGGCGTTAGGAAGGCAGAGAACTATGGCAGTGAGGGATGTAAAGGAGCTATCAGCAAAGAAGTACACGCACAGCTTACGTCCCTGAATTCGGAGGTCGGCAAGATGCTGCGATCGATGCATGAGAATCCGGAGAAGTTCCTAACGCCTAGCGCCTAAATCCTGGGGGAGAACAACCAATTCGCTGTAAATACTTGAAGCAATGTTGATTAGCCCCACACCTGGGGCAGAATTCTTGACAGAACTGAGCGGCAATACAGGATAACAGGATGAGATTACTTCACATGCTGATACGTGAGGCCTTCTACCGGAGGCTGAACTCCGGTCTGGAAGTGCTTGCCGTGGCCATCGCCATTGCTTCGCTGCTGGGTTCCCTGACAGTTCTCAGGATTCATGATTTGCACACGGAACAAATGCTGTCTGTGAGGCTTGCTGAGACTCAGGCCAGGCTGGTGGAACTTAATCAGGCCATGCGTAAGGCATCTCTGAAGCTCGGGTTTAACTTGCTGATCCTCCCGGAAGACCAGAACCTGCGCGATTGGCATACTGACGATTACGCGACGAAGTACATGCCGGAAGAATATGTCACGCGGCTTGCGGATTCCGGCATAGTCACCGTGAGACATTTCCTTCCTAGCCTGAGACAGAAACTGGAATGGCCGGAGGTCAAACGGACAATCATCCTCATCGGCACAAGGGGAGAGGTACCCAATCTCCACAAGAACCCCGTGGAACCACTTGTTCAGCCTGTTCCGGAGGGAACGATCGTGCTGGGGTACGAGCTGCACCAGAGCCAGGGCATCAAGGAAGGCGAGACTGTCCGCCTGATGGGGCAATCTTTCAAAGTGCACAGGCTACATGGCGAAAGAGGCAGCAAGGATGACATCACGGCATGGATAAGTTTGCACGAGGCGCAGGAACTCCTGGATAAGGGAGGACGGATAAACTCCATATTAGCGCTGAAATGCATGTGTGCCGTGAAGATGGAAATGGCGAAACTGAGGGAATCGATTTCCAGGATATTGCCCAATACTCAGACGATAGAGATGGGGACAAGGGCTGTTGCACGCGCGGAGGCAAGGCTCAAGGTCAAGAAAGAGTCCATAGCCCTGATGAAGGCGGAGAAAGAAAGCCGCGAACAGTTGAAGGCGCAGCGTGAGCGCCTCGCGGCTCTCCTTGTTCCCCTGATAGTGGCGGCCTGCGCCATATGGATCGGGTACCTTGGCTTTGTGAATGTGAAAGAGCGGGACGTGGAGGTGGGGCTTCTTCGAGCACTGGGCTACCGGTCCGGACAGATACTTTTCCTCTTTCTTTCGAAATCTCTGTTGATCGGGCTGGCAGGGGGTGTCATCGGCAGTGCATTGGGCTTCTTATGTGGTCGGCAACTTGCCGTTGTACTTGAAACGGGCATGGAATCATCCGTGACTGGAGCTGGTGCTTTTCAACCCGTATGGCTTGCCATGGCCCTGCCGGCTTCCGTGGTTCTTACTGTTATTGCAGGCTGGATACCAGCATTGCTCGCGGCACAGCAGGATCCCGCGCGAATATTGAAGAGAGAGTAACCGGCCTCTGGTGGCCGGGTGGAGAAGTGCTATATGTTGGAATTCAACAATGTCTCAAGAACCTTTCGCGGTCCCGAGGGTGTCGTGTCGGCGGTGAAAGATGCATCCTTCGCCGTCGCGTCCGGAGAGCTGGTTGTCGTGCAGGGCGCCAGTGGATCCGGGAAAACCACTCTGTTGCTGATGTCGGGCGGACTGCTGAAGCCTTCCAATGGTAATGTCCTGATTGACGGTCAGAACCCTTACGAGCTTAATCCCAACAGGCGAAGCCGGCTGCGCGCCCAGAAGATCGGCTTCGTGTTTCAGCAGTTCTACCTGATCCCATATCTCAACGTCAGGGATAACATACTGGCGCCGGCCGGTGCCGCCAACACCCGGGACGATATAAAGTCCCGTGCCGCCGAACTGATTCAACGCTTCAAACTGGAGCACCGGGCAAAGCATATGCCGTCACAACTGAGTACGGGAGAACGGCAGAGAACGGCCCTTGCACGCGCTATTCTCAATCAACCCAGCATCATCCTGGCCGATGAACCAACAGGGAACCTGGATGAAAAAAACGCGGAAATAGTTCTCAGCTACCTTACCGCTTCCGTCGAAGAAGGTGGTGCGGTGCTGCTGGTGAGCCACGACGCCCGCACGACCAAGTACGCGACGCGCGTTCTCTCGATGGACGGCGGAGAGATCGTGTCTTAAGTAGTCTTGTTGCGGAAACGGAGTTTCGCGCGGCAACCTCCCCCGTCCAGAGAGGAAAGCACGAGGTAGATGTTGCGAGAAGAAGGACCGAAGTGCCTCTTCAGTTGTGAGCGTCATTCCTTATGAGGCAACGAAATATTCTCCGGATCTCCCAAGTTCTCCTACGGTGTCGTTTGAGGCAGTTCGGACCCTGCGCTTGACGTCCCAACAAAGGTCTGGTAGTGGATCAGGATTGCTTGCTTGGCGAAGTGCTGAGTCTTCTCTTCCCCTGTCTCAGCAAGTTGCTCGAGCTTTCGCAAGACGTATTCCTGCGGTATGCACCCCAGGACCATGGTCGCAAGCCATCGTTGTGGCTCCTCGCGATCTGCAATGACATCGAGGAAATAGTCGGCTACTTGATTAGATCCAAGCCCTGCGAGGCTGCCTGCGAGCTGGTGGCGGAACGGGTTCTGCTGGCCACGACGGAACAGCTCGATGATGTTGCTCGTGACCTTTTCTACCTCAACGTCTTCCGTGCCGGCAACGCTGCCGCAGAACGCGCAGGCAACGGCAGACTGACGGTATAGCCCTTCTGTCCCGGGTTCTGGGATCCCGGTTAAGTATCGGGAGATCAGTGGTTCAAGCGCATCCCTGCACCCCAGATGCCCTGCAATGAAAACCAACAGATCGGCATCGCCCTCCCATGAGGAATTATGCGTCTCCATCTCCCGCACACAACGGGCTGCGTACTTGCAGATCAACCCATGCAAAAGTCGCCAGCTGCGTGAACCAGCTGCACTCCACAGCTTATCTTCTTGGCAACAGATGAAGAATGGCACCTTCGAGATGCGTGAACAGACAGGCTTGATGCAATAACGAAGTACAAGATCACGTATGTAGCGCCGGCCGGACAGTCGACGAGGCAGCGAGGAGGCGAAGCCGTGGCCATTGAGGAATGGACGCAATGTGATGTCGACTAGGATCTCATGCGCGACACTCGCTCGCATGTGTGTGAGGCCGAAAACGTGGTCAATTTTGATGCCCCTCGTATCATTCGCGTCTCGATCAGTAAGCTCCTTAAGGACTGCTTCCGATATTTGGTCACGGTTCGATATGAACGCGTACTTGAAAGCGTAGAAGCGGTTTACCGAGTTATAGAGATGGATGGCCGCAGAGTACTTGCACAGGAATTCGATCTCACGGAGTTCCGAGATTGCTCTAAATGGCTGGTCGTCTTCCAGTACGGCATCAAGGCCGGGGATAGTGACGATCTGAATGAGCTCCTCGCACGCACGTCGCTTCGATTGCGGCATCGTATGTGTTGGTTCTTTCTCTGGGCGTTCCTGCCCCAGGACGTGTGCTGCTCTGTATAGGTAGCTCTTGTTGTCGGTTGAGGAGAAACTGTCGAGCAGCGACTCTGCGATGCCGGCTCGCACCGCGTTTGGCGTGTCCTCAAGTTCAGCAAGGAAAGATAGTGTGTCGAGCCATGACTCGTCTGACTGCGGACCAGCCATGCCTCGCCACTGCTCGCCCTCTGCCCCCTTAGCCTTGCTCAAGTAGCATGCTGCGAGATACTCCTGGAATGACTGATGAGTATAAAGAAGTGTTACCGGATTGTCGGCGTCTGCCGCGAGACTCCCGGGTTTCTCAAGGACCCTACAGAGGACGCCGAAGCGGCACATGTTCACAACTTCGGACTTCTCTAGGAACACTGCAGAAGGCCCAACTATGTGCTCATTAATGAAACGCTCACGCAAGCCCTGGTACTTCCCTAGCCTGTATGGCAAGAAACGATACATGCTCAAGGAAATCCCGATAGTTACCCCGTTTTCGGATCACACTCCGCTCGGCATCGTCAAGTTGGTCGGATATGCGAAACTCATTTTCGTGGATTATGTGATTGATAAACAGGTCGTAAACATTAGCCCGGCATTCGAGTTGGCTGATCTCTCCGCGGAGACACAGATCGCCGACCAGGAACATCAACATCGGCACCTGGCATACCTCCGAGAATCCGTCTAGAATGCTACGCTGGGCATCTGCATCGACACCGATTCGCTCAAAGTAATCGGATATCTGTGCAGGCCCGAAGGGGCGTATCTCTAACACCCGGTAGCCGCGGAGTGATTTCTTGAGTAGCCACTCGTCAACAACAAATGGTCGGCCGGCGGCAATCACTTGGGCGCCACCGAAGATATCGAGCGCAGCCCAACTTCCGAAAATCCTGTCAAGGGTATAGTCCTTAAGGCTGGCTTGATCGAGGCCGTCTACAAGCAGTAACAGCCGGTGCGAAGCTGAGAGTTCTCTGAGATGGGGAAGCAATTCATCCAATTCATCTGCCTGGCCCGAACCGGAACTGGCTGAGATCACGCCGGCGAGCATGCGGAGAAGGGATTCGTGATCAGTTGCGCGGTCCCGCAGGTCCCGAAGCTCCAGGAAGAATGGGAGCATGCCGCCGGTCGAGACGTAGGTTTTGGCATGACTCAGGAAGTAGTTCATCAGGAATACAGTCTTTCCGTAACCTGATGCAGCGGAAATCACAGAGCGTTGGGGACGTGAACAGGTTGGATCGACAAGCGAGTCCTTCGCGGCCGAGAACAGAACACCTTCCCCTCCTCTTTGGCAGATGACCGGCGATACGTATCCACGCCAGTTGTTCATCTTTTCCGTAAGTTGCCGGCGCAGAGAAGTGCGATGCTCTTTCAAGTAAGCGCAAAAGGCATCGTCGTCGACGGAGACTGATAGTTTTCTTCGGTAACCTCGTGGTCGGCGGGAGTGAACTGCTGCGTTGCAACAAAGTCCAGAAGATACTCGTGTGCAGGATGTTGAACACTCGCTGGCTTGACGGAGCTGAAGTGGTCTGTGTTCCGAAGAAGTTTTGCGGCCCCAAAATAACGACCTGCAGATTCTTCTGTGACAACTTTTTTGCTAGAGAAGAACGGAAGCCACTTCCAGTGAACAATGAAGTGATTTTCGCAGAATTCCACTCCACGCAGCAGGGGTATCTTTTTGTCATTGATATGGTCGCGAAATCGACGGTCAAGATCCTTCAAACTCCAATTGCCCCATTGGAGTTGCTTGCCAACCGTGTGACGATAGAAGCGAAGAATCAGATTCAGTCTGTCGGCCAGTTTTGAACCGTACGATGGTGACGCGACCAAGACGAGCCCCACATCCTTTTCTGCAAACGCTTCCGAGTGGGCTGTGAGCATATATCGCGCCACGATTCCACCGGTACTGTGGCAAATGAACGTGATTCGGGGTTTGCTCATGACGGGTTGTTCGCCAAGAGGACTTGTGCGGTTCAACGCCCCGAAGATTTCGTCTGCACAGTTGCTGATTTCGTAGGCGCCGCTGTCGATGGCCGTGTAATACCCGCCGAGGTAAATTGCCGGGTTCTTGAACCGTTTATCTGCCCGAATCAAGGCTGGCCAGTACATGCGGGTGTTCTCTGCTTCATGCAACCAGCATCCACGACTGTCGGAAAGCACACCATGAATGAATACGAATACGGAGTCAGTCTCATTGTAGTGAAACCAGAGATTGTTCTGGCCTGCTTTTGGTAAGGTTACGTCGTCCATCGGGTCATTGATCACACTTTGGTTTGAAATTTCCACCATATTCTCGCGTCCTTTCTTGTCAAATCGAGTTTGAAGTAGGGACTCTCTCTCCTTGCCTCAATGACTAGCACCGCTCTGCCCACACTATCACTAAAGACGTAATCCGGGGTATCCTGGGTCCGCCTTCTTTTCGACCTTTATGTTGGGTCTCTCGACCGTTTCCGGTTCTTGGAGCTCTTGCCTCTTTTGCCCATGTTCGATCGGTTTCTCCTGAGGTGTCACTCACGCTGATTCTGTTCAGCTGGCCGAGCATCACGAGATTACAGATAGGTTGAGGCTACCCCGATCCAGAGTAGAATTGAAGATCAAAATGGCGTGGGATTAGGTTCGGGCATCGATTGCGTCGAGCGATTCTTCCTCAAGCCCAGCAGAATCGAACTCCGATATGAGGCAGTTTTTGTCCATAGTGTAGCCAATAAGAATCTTCTTTCTCTGCAACGCTGGCGCACACGTCTGATGCTGAATCTTACGCGATCTTTCGCGTGGTGACATATTGGGTCTGGGTCTGTGAGTTCTGAACACGGAGGTCGGTCAAAAGCAGAACGTTGGTTGCCGCACAAGGGAGACTCGTTCCCGCCATCATTTGTTTCGCAGTTCACTATCAACCAGACTTCGGGCTCTATCTCCTCGGGGGAGGCAAGCTCATCAGCCATCGGGATCAGCGCCACGCACAATCTTACTATCGCCTTGTTCTACTTCATCCTTGCGGCAGGCGTGGCGTTTCTGCAATCTGTTGTCCTCAGGCGGTCATCAGTTTGCGCGGCTCATTTCTGCGCGTGGAAAGAAGAGGAGAAAAGCCAATGAAGAAGACGAAGAGTATACACCATGTAACATTCTATTCTTACCCCAAGCTGCTGTTCTACTTTATTGCCGGGGGTGACCCGAGCGAAGCCATGCAGGAAACGCTGGGTTGGATCTACCTGGTTGCCAGTATCACTGTCCTGGTGACCATCGGTTTGGATTTCGAACGAAACCATGCGGTGTTCTGGGGAGTTGTGTTTGCCCTGTTCTTCTTTCTCGGCCGTTGGCTTGAGGACGCCAAGGGGTTCTCATTCTTCGGGAACATATACGGTTTCTTCAACGGTTTGGATGTCCGTTACTCGAGGGGCATGGGGCTTGCGATTGCAGTGCTCATGTCTTTCCCCTATATGCTGATGCTCCTGTGGGCTCGTCTGCAGAACAGGTGGCGGATAACTCACAACGAATTCGAGCACTCTTCATGGGGGCGTGCCGATGATTCTCTGGCACGGGGAGCAAAGAGGGTGCGCAGCACCTATCCCGACCTGCTGGAACTTCTGCTCGCCGGGGCTGGTACGTTGATTGTCTATAGTGCCACGGGACGGGCGGAGCTACGCCGAATCAACAATGTTCCCATGCTGCCGCTTCTCCGGCGCAAGATTGACTTCATCCTCAGCGCAACCAGCGTGACGCCAGCGAATGAAGCGATAATTGATGAAGAAGTAGAGTCTGAGATCGAAGAGGTAGGAGATGGAGTCTCGGAGGATGGGGAGGGACAGGAGCGGGAAGATCCGCTATAGAGAGGCCTTTTCATCGGTTGCATGGATTCCCTCGTGAGAGCCTGGGTAACAGTCTTGTAGCTGAATTCGTGAGAATTCAGACTCGCACGTCTCGTAACCCCTTTCCCCGTCGGAATCCTCACGGATCCCGCTACATGGGAGTCAACAAACAGATCTTGGCGAATAATCCAGGCTAGAGACTACTGCGAAAACCTAATCCCGGGGAATGCTGTAAGAAGCCCCCTCTGAGCTTTCTTGACACTCTCTCCTGCCTTTTCCTGTGCCTCCGTCTGGTCGGTGCCGGTTGCTCCGATGGTCAGGCGTTCGTATTCATTCTTGGCAGCCTTGTAGTTCTGCAATGCCGTTTTCTGTTCTTTATTGAGACCCGGGGCCTTCTCAAGACCGCTAACATCGATCAGCAAGACCTCGTCTTCACTGATTTCCGGCAGCGCCGCACCAGTTGTCTCCCCGTTCTTCTCACGTGCCGGCCTTGCCCAGGGCCGTGGGATCGTGTTCAAGAGCGTGGCTTCGGCGCTTGCAAGCCGGCGTTTCAACGGCTGTTCGTCGTTCTTTTTTGTCCGCAGACGGTCGATAAGCTCTTCTCTCCTTGCGCCGGTAGCACCATCCCTCTGCGCTACCATCGCCGAACTCTCCGACAGGAAAGTGTTATATTCGTTCCTGGCGGATTTGTAATCTCTCAGGGCAGCAGACTGTCTGGGTGTCAGATCGTTTCTTGCTTCAAGGGGGGAGATATCGATTACCGGTACCATTCTTTCCAGATTGCCCCCTGCCGGGGCTTCCTGCTTCATTGTGATCTGCTTGATCCGCATGGCCAGAACGGCGCGTTCGGCGCCGTTCTCTTCGATCGTGAACCTGGACCTGTCGTAACCCACCAGGCTGGCTTCAACAGCTTTCTTGCCGGCCTCTACAATGTTGACTTTGCGGGGTGTGTCGAGGGAGATACTCCGAACCTGCATGCGGCCCTGCCTGAGCATGCGTCCGCCCCTGGTGCTGAAAAGAAACTCATTGTTCTCATACCCGGCGAAATTGCCGCTGTGCTTCTGCGTCCCCACAACCATAACATCACCCATACAAGTGGATGAGATGGCTAATGCTGCAAGCGTTATCAAAACTGCCGGATTAGCGAATCTCTCAATGACCATAATCTTGAGTTCCCTGTCCATTAATTGTCCAAAGCCAAAACATACCCATCTTCATTCCTCTTAATCGTATGCCAAAGCCAAAAAGTTGAAAGTTTTTCTTTCAACAACGTTCAGGAGGAGACAAATGCCACGCGGGCACAGCGGGCGATGGGGACAGGTACGACGTACTTCTGGGCACAGGCCTGTAATCGACTTGCACTCAGTCACTGGGCCGCTTATCGTCCCTGTCGTTCGCAATCATGTGCAGCGTCTGCCGGCAGTTACCGGGAATAGATGGTTGATCCAGGGGAATGATGTGGTGTTACCGGGGCTGAATCAGGAATGTGTGGCTTTCGATTCCGCAAGCATGCGGGAAACTCACGCACCTTCACCAGGCACATTGGTTGAGTTGAAGCGCGCGCGGCACACACAGTCGGCACCATCGCCGGGTTCGACCGCTTCGTCGAACTGGGCGTGGGACGGGAGTGTGCTGAGTTGCCGAACTTCCTCCAATGGATACCGTCCTCTCTACTACTCTTATGATTCCGGTCAAATGGTGGCGACTGGCAGCTTGATGCAGTGCCGGCGTTTAGTTTCCGACAGATCCGTTGATTGGACTAATGTTGTTCTGTTTCTGGCGCTTGGACAGTTCGTTGAGGATCTGACTCTTTTCTCTTCTATCCGTGCATTGCCGGCGGCCTCATCTCTCAGGTGGAAGGATGGAGAAGCACCTTCGATCGCTGAACAACGCGTTCCCCCGGTCTGCACCGATGGCGTTGGGTCAGTAACTGCCATGTCCCATTACGACAAACTTGTGCTCTCGGCCCTTGAGCAGTGCAGCCCCCTGGGGGATTGTGCGTTGGGGCTTTCGGGCGGTAGGGATTCAAGGCACATCCTGTTGGGATTGCTCCAGTCGGGCCGACGGCCATCGCGCGTTTTGACTAGTCATCACTACTTGGGGGAGGCAAGCGCAATCGATGTCGAGGTCGCCTGTTCAGTTGCAGACGCGTTGAATCTCCCGAT
Source organism: Kiritimatiellia bacterium (assembly GCA_030744755.1). Classification (GTDB taxonomy): domain Bacteria; phylum Verrucomicrobiota; class Kiritimatiellia; order UBA8416; family JADHWI01; genus JASLPY01. The sequence goes on from JASLPY010000046.1 coordinate 32,795, forward strand.
TGAGACCGTTCTGCCACCGAAAAACTGTGTTGCCGCGGAGCTGGTGAAAAACCAGGTGATTGAATTTCAATCGCTATCCCACTCCTGGGGTCTTGGTCTTGCTGATGCAGTCGAGGGTGAAGCGACATTGCTGGATGGAATGAACGGTGGAGTGCTCTTTGGGAGAAGTGGATTAGTGCGACACGTCCGAAGCCAGATTGGTGAGTGTCTGGCAGATTGGGAAACGCTTGAGAAACTGGCCGTCGAGTGGTTGTTCGATGTGCCGGTTGCTGCATTGGTGGGATTCGTCTCTCCAAGTATTCTTTCGTCAGAGAAGATCGATCTTGCCAGGGCACAATTGGTTGCTTCTCTCCGAAAATATGCCGATTATCCCAACCCGTTGCAGGCTTTCCTGTACTTCAATCACACGGCAAGGGATACAAGTTGCTTTACCTATGGAATGATGAAAGCGGGCAACGTGATCTGTCCGCTTAATGATCCGGAACTGGTCAACTGGGCGCTCGGTCTGCCATGGCGTATCTCTTCTCTCCCTACTTTCCAATCTGATGCCATTTTGAGACATTATCCGGAAACAGGGCATATTCCTTTCGAAGAACAGTATCAGCCGAGTACCAGTGCGTTTCAAAGAGATCTAAAAGCTGAGAAGTCTACCATCAAGAAACTGCTCAGGAATGGTGGACGTTCCGTAGTTACCCGGAAAGGCGCAAAAGCCCTGCTTTCAGGCCGTGCCTCCCTGAAACAGATCCAAGTGTTTGCATATTTGAGCCAGCTAACGGCTCTCATTGACGCTGAATAATGCTATCCCCCGCCAAGCGGCTCCAGTGATCGACGAACAGGGACAGGTGCGAGAAGAGCACAGGGGGAAGGGGGATGCGTGGGGACAGGTACGACTTGTCTTTCTGGACTTCGCAAAGGGCAGATGTGATTGACGGAGATCGGAACTCTTGGGCCCCCTTCGCCGAAGGCTTCGGAGGATAAACGAGTTCGGCTACGGGGAGAGATGGAAGTTGCAAAGACTTCCGACGGGGTAACGGGACAGCTGCCGTTCCAACTGCCTTCTCCAGGTTAATCAAAAGAAGAAAGTTGACACAATGAATAGGCTTGTTATATCGTGATTTGAAATACGCATTTGAAGCGGAGGTTTACATGGCTGCCCTGGCTAAGGATGAGGCCACTTCTGACAGGATTGTACAAAGCGCAGCAGTTCTGTTTGCCGAGAAGGGGTATCGCAGTACCACTATCCAGGACATCTGCAAACGTGCCGGCGCCAATGTCGCATCGGTAAACTACTATTTCCGAAGTAAAGAGAATCTCTATCGCGAAGTATGGCGGTTCTGCCGGGACCTCGTTGAGAAGACGCATGCCTTGCTGGCGTCTGCCGATCCAGACCCCATGGCACGTATTCTCGCACAGCAAGCGGCGGCTCTCCGTGCGATCTTCGATGAAGGTCCGGGAGGCCTTTTCCCTAAAATGATACACCGGGAGATGATGGATCCGTGTCCGATCAGTGAAGAGTTGAGGGACGAGTTCATCGAACCGCTGCGCCAGTATCTCCATGAGGCGCTTCGGGAAGTACTTGGGCCCAGCGCGACGGAAGGTCAACTGATATCGTGCGAGATCGCCCTTATCAGCCCGCGGATTATTCTCAACAACCGTGGACCGCTAATCAAGAAACTCCTCCAGGCCGGCGACCCGACGCCCGAGGAACTCGAAATTCTTATCGATTCTCTGAGCGTTCTAATTGAGGGAGGCATCAGAAACATGAAGATGTTCCTAAATCCCGGAGGTGAGGAATGAACACTCCATGGGTAACGATGCTCATCTTCCTGGTTCTAATCGTCGCCTCCACTTCCTGCCGGACGATGCTTCGCCCGCAGCGGCAGGAGCATTCGCCGGCACTACCAGAACGATTCACTGCTGACCCCACAGGTCCAAAAGGGGAAGGCGCGGAACACGACTGGTGGACGGCCTTCGGCTCTCCAGAGCTTACCAGGCTTGTTGAGTCAGCCCTGACCGGCAACCTGTCGATAGTTCAGGTAAAGGCGCGGCTGCGCCAGGCGCGGGCGGTGGCCCGGCAAAGTCTCGCATCCAGACGTCTCCAGGCTTCCGTTGATTCAAGCGCATCGACCGTCCGAAGCAAGACCGCCGGCGTCAGTTCAACATCCGAAGAATACGGGCTTGGGTTTGCGGCATCGTACGAGATCGACCTGTGGGGAGGCGTGAGGGCAGGGGAGGAGTCCGCCGCCGCCCGCGCTTCGGCTGCGTATGCGGACCTCCAGGCCGCCCGGATTACGGTAGCCGCTTCGGTAGCGGAGACCTGGTTGGCCGGCGTCGCCCAACAAGGACAGATCCTGCTTCTTGAAGAACAGCTCAAGACAAACACGAATGTTCTGAATCTCTTGAAGCTCAGGCAACGGCGTGCTTTGGCTACGGCGCTTGACGTGTACCAGCAGGAACAGGCCGTCGCTTCCACCGAATCGCTTCTTGCACCCGCGACGGATGACCTGCAACTCATCCGTCACAAACTGAACATCCTGCTCGGTACTGCCGCCGGATCGGATTTGCCTCCGTTCCCTGCAGTTCTGCCGGTGCTTCCGGCGCGACCTGTCGCAGGCGTGCCGTCTGACCTGCTCGCCAATCGTCCTGACGTGACCGCCGCCTGGTCCCGTTTGAGTGCGGCGGATTGGAACGTAGCTGCGGCACGGGCGGACAGACTCCCGGCAATCAGTCTCACCGGCAGGCTGTCCATGAGCTCGGATAAGGTTGCCGACCTCTTTGATAACTGGCTGGCGAATCTTGCCGCCGGACTGGCAGCACCTCTGCTGGATGGCGGCCGTCTTCGCGCCGAAGTGGACCGAACCATGTCAGTTTCCCACGAGCTGCTTGCGGCATACAGCGAGACAGTGCTCGCCGCAATCAAGGAAGTCGAAGACGCGATAGTGCGCGAACATCGCCAGCTTGTTTTCCTGGCCGCCCTTGAGAAAGAGCATGCGGCCGCCTCCAGTGCGCTTGGAGAGGCAGAAAGGAGGTACCGCAACGGTGCGACGGATTACCTGAATGTGCTCAGTGCCCTATCCGGCCGACAGCGCCTGGATCGAACGTTGCTTGCGGCGACTCAGGATCTCCTTGAGTACCGAGTCTCCCTTTACCGTGCGCTGGCATCAGGTTGGGCAGAAGTGAATTTGAATAGCAAAAAAGTGACAATAAGAGCGGAGTTGGAACGATGACAAGTGAAGACAGAGGCGAGCGGAAGACACTAGGACAATCGATCAGGCACTTTCTCCTTGGTGTCCTGGTACCCCTGGTGATTGTTGCCGGTGGCATCTACATTGCCGTACTGTTGGTTAGAACCGCACCCGCGCCGAAGCGCAGTCCACGAGGAGAGCAGTCTGCGCTCGTAAAGGTTATTCCGGCGAAAGCCACGTCTTCGGCAGTAACTGTTGAAGCCACCGGTACCATCGTAGCATCACGCCGGATATCACTGAAGCCACAGGTCTCCGGTCGCATCGTGTCCATCGCCGACGCCCTTGAGCCGGGGGGCGTCCTGCCGTCTGGGGCCGTTGCCGTACAGATAGAGGCGGTAGATTACGAGATAGCCCTTGTCCGGCAGCAGGGCAACCTGTCGTCCGCGGAGCGTGACTACAAGGTGGAGTTGGGTAGACAGGAGATTGCTGCCCACGAGTGGGAGATGATCGATAATCCCGAATTGAGTTCCGAACTCGAAAAGGAACTCGGACTTCGTAAGCCGTACCTGGCCCAGGCCAAGGCAGCCCTGAGTGCGGCTGCCGCCGGTGCAAGGCAGGCGGAGATCGATCTCAAGCGGACCTCCGTGGAGGTCCCTTTCAATGCGGTAGTGATGGATCGTCACGTAAACATAGGAAGCCTGGTTTCTCCCCAGACCGTGCTTGCGGAGATAACCGACGCGGATATGTACTGGGCTGAGCTCAGTGTACCGGTAAGTGCGCTGAGGTGGATTGCCTTTCCCGGCACCAACGGTGTGGAGGGCTCCGACACGGTCATTTTCCCCTCGGGTGGGAACGAAGAATCGGCTCACTGGAACGGCAAAGTGATTCGGCTGCGACCGGAACTGGAGCCGAAAGGTCGCATGGCCAGGGTGATTGTGTCGGTTGATGGACCTGGCATACATGGGGCCGGCGGATTCCCCCTGCTGCTGGGTTCCTACGTAAAAGCGGCGATTCAAGGAGAGAAACTGGAGAGCGTCTACAAAGTGCCGCGTGCTGCCGTTCGTGACGGTAACCGGGTGTGGTTGATGGACGGGGAAGGAAGACTGGAGGTCCGCACTGTGTCCGTCCTTTGGCCTGAACGCGATCATCTTCTTGTAGATTCGGGGCTTTCGGACGGGGACAGGCTCATAGTGTCGGACGTTCCGAATGCGGTGCCGGGCATGTTGCTGGCCGAAGAGGGGGAAGATCCACGCGAAGGACGCGAGGATTTCGGTAAGCCTGTGAAGGAAGGGGCCGGCCGTGAGCGCAAGTGAATTGGAGAAGAAAGGTCCCGTTGCATGGATGGTCAAGCATCCGGTTTCGGCCAATCTTCTGATGTTTGTGTTTCTCGTCGGCGGGGTCCTCGCTTTCCGGAGTATTAAGAAGGAAGTGTTTCCCGCGTTTGAACTGGACCTGGTGAGAGTATCTGTAAGCTATCCCGGCGCCAGTCCCGAGGAAATGGAGCAGGGGGTAATACTTGCCGTCGAAGAGGCCGCACGCGGCATTGATGATGTTTCAGAGGTGAGCTCCAGGGCCGCGGAAGGTTACGGATCAGTGACACTGGAAGTGGTCTCCGGCGGGGATGCGGGCAAGGTCTACGAGGAGATGAAACAGGAGGTCGATCGTATCACGACCTTCCCCGAAGACGCGGAAGAACCAAACATTCGGTTGCTCTCACGCAGGCGGGAGGTGATCAACCTTGCGGTTTACGGTGACTTGGAACCCACGGTACTGCGAGGTGCAGCCGAGACTGTCCGTGATCGCCTGCTCCAGGATCCCATGATCACCCAGGTTGAACTGTCTGGTGTCCCCGGCTACGAGATCGCCATAGAGATTTCACAGGAAGATCTGCGCCGTTACGGCACCACGCTAGCCGAAGTGGCGATCCTGGTGAGGCGCTGCGCGTTGGAGCTTCCCGGTGGAGGCGTTAAAACCGACCAGGGCGAAATCCTGGTCCGCGTGAAAGACCGCCGTGATTATGGACACGAGTTTGCGGACATTCCAATTATCACAACCGATGATGGGACCCAGGTTCTTCTCGGGGAGATTGCGACGATAAAGGATGGGTTCGAGGATACCGACCGTTTCACGTTCTACAATTATAAGCCCGCGGTTGGTATCGGTGTTTATCGCATCGGGCGTCAGACCCCCCTGGAAGTCGCCGATGCCGTGTTGCGGAATATGGAGGATCTGCGCGAGCAGCTCCCACCAGAGATAGACCTGACGGTCCTTCGTAATACGTCGGACGTGTATCGACAGCGAGCCGAGCTTCTCATGAAGAACGGAAAAATTGGTATTGTTCTCGTGCTCCTGCTTCTTGGCCTGTTCCTGGAAAGCCGCCTCGCATTCTGGGTGATGATGGGGATCCCCATTTCGTTCCTGGGGGGGCTTTTCCTGATGCCGGTCATGGGGCTGTCGATCAACATAATATCGATGTTCGCGTTTATACTTGCCCTTGGAATCGTCGTGGATGACGCCATTGTAGTGGGGGAGAATATCTACGAGTACCACCAGAGAGGCGTTCCCTTCTTAGAGGCCGCAGTCAAGGGAGCGCGTGAAGTGGCTCTTCCCGTGACCTTCAGTGTTCTCACCAATATAGTCACTTTCCTGCCCCTTGCATTTGTGCCGGGTTTCATTGGTAAGATATGGAAGGTCATTCCTTTCGTCGTAGTCACAGTATTTTCGATATCCCTTATCGAGTGCATGTTCATTTTGCCCGCACACCTTGCCCACGGCCGTCGGCATTCTTCGGTGCTTTTCGATTGGTTTCATGCCCGCCAGCAAGCCTTCAGCAACGGGTTCTCGTCATGGGTGCGGCGGCGTTACGGACCGTTTCTGGACATTCTTCTGAGGCAACGGTACGTCACCGTGGCAATCGCAATAGCCATTTTCAGTATTGCCATCGGTTATGTGAAAAGCGGCAGGATGGGAATGGTTCCCATGCCGCGGGTGGAGTCGGATTTTTCGGTGGTGACGGCGGTTCTTCCGTACGGAGCGCCTGCGGAGGGAACGCGCAGGGTGTGCGAGAAGCTAATGCGCGCCGCCGAGGCCGTCGCCGCAGAACATGGTGGTGACAAGCTTATGACCGGTGTCTTCCTGCAAATTGGCGGATCACGTAACGGGGTCTCCGGCGGTCACGTTGGTGAGGTCAGGGCCTTCCTGTCTCCGCCTGAAGAGCGGCCGATAAGCACAGCGCAGTTCACCCGCTCGTGGCGAGAGAAGGCCGGCAGGCCGGCGGGGCTGGAGTCTCTCGTATTCGAGTCCGACCGCGGAGGTCCCGGGTCCGGTGCGGCGCTTTCAATCCGGCTCTCGCATTCCGACAGCGATACATTGTCCAAGGCCGGAAGCGAGCTGGCTACCGCTCTTGCTGACTTCGCGATCGTCAAAGACATTGACGATGGATTCACGCCCGGCAAGGTCCAGTTTGATTTTCATCTTCTGCCGGAGGGCCGTGCCCTGGGACTTACGGCGGATGACATTGCCCGGCAAGTACGTTACGCATTCTATGGAGCAGAGGCCATCCGCCAGCAACGTGGACGTAACGAGGTGAGGGTTAGAGTCCGTTGGCCCAAGTCCGAAAGGGTAGCCGAGCATGACATTGAGAGTCTTCTGATTCGAACCCCGTCTGGTAAGGACGTTCCGCTTCACGAGGTGGCAGGCGTAAAACGGGGCAGGGCTTATACCACGATTGAGCGCAAGGACGGCCGCCGGAAGATCGTTGTAAAGGCGAACGTGACGCCGCCGAGCGAGGCAGAGAATGTTCTGGCGTCCCTGACGAAGGACACGATGCCCCGCCTGCAGGAGCGTTACCCCGGACTGACGTTTGGCCATGAAGGTCGCCAGGAAGATATGCGAGAGAGTATCGCCGCCCTGAAATCTGGATTCGTTTTTGCGCTCATGGGTATCTACGCGCTCCTGGCCATTCCATTTGGCAGCTATATTCAGCCGCTCATCGTCATGGTAAGTATTCCGTTCGGGATCGTGGGGGCGATTATTGGTCACTTGATCATGGGATACAGCCTGAGCATACTGAGCTTGATGGGGATCATTGCGCTGGCCGGGGTCGTGGTGAACGACTCCCTTGTTCTGATCGATTTTGCCAATCGCCGTCGGAAAGCCGGACTCGATGCCCACAATGCCATAATGGAAGCGGGAGTCAGGAGATTTCGCCCTATACTCCTGACCACTCTGACCACGTACGGTGGGCTGGCCCCGATGATCTTCGAGACCTCGCGGCAGGCACGGTTTCTGATTCCCATGGCACTCTCGCTGGGCTACGGCATATTGTTCGCCACGCTTATTACATTGGCGCTGGTACCATCCCTGTACATGGTGGTCGAAGACATACGCCGCCTGGTTCCTGCGAGGACGAATCGCTCTGGATGATCTCCAGTACCAGAAGGTGGTAGTCGCTGTGCGGGATATTGCGGATACAGTGTATTGTGGGCGGGCCACCCCGTGGCCCGCAGGGAGCGGCCCATGGGGATGGGCCGCCCACACTGCTTAGACATCTCCAACGAGGGCTGGACTTCTGGCTTGCGAACGGGATAATGGGGGCATGGTGCACCAGGAAGAGATTCAGATTGAGACCTTCGGGCATGCCGACGTTCATGATGTAACTGACCGCGTGGCTTCGGTTGTCGGACGCTCCGGAATCAACACGGGCACGGTACACGTTTTCAACGTCGGAAGCACCGGTTGTATCGGGGCAATTGAATTTGAGCCGGGGCTGGAAAAAGATATCTCCCAGGTTCTTGATCGCCTGCTTCCGCCGAGCCGCAACTACGGGCACGAGCAAGCCTGGCACGATGGCAACGGGCACTCGCATCTGCAGGCCACCCTGATGGGACCTTCTTTAACGGTTCCTGTAACCGGCGGCCGCCTTCATCTGGGCACGTGGCAGCAGGTATTCCACCTCGAGTGTGACATCAAGCCGCGAACCAGGACGATTGTCATCACCGTCCAGGGAGAATAGGGTGGGGATCAACGTCCAACGCTCAACGCCCAACGTCCAACATCCAACATCTTACGTTCATTCCTCGACCCGAATCCTGTAGAACATGCTGCCGGCTGATTCGATGGGTCCCGTGTACGTGTTCATGGGCAATGTTGAGACGTTTGTTGCCAGTGGAACAAAACTGTCCTCTACGGTGAGGTCCTCCGATCTTTCTATCACGTAGTTCTGGCCGTAACCGCTCGTCCACTGGAATACCGGTTGTCCGGCGGTAAGGGCGAATGAAGTGATGGTCGGGATGCTCTTGAGCTCGCTGAGCAGTCCATAGACAAGCTCGTAGATAGAACCGTGTCCTTCGGTCACCGGATGTATATCGAAACTTGTGAGCAACGGCCGGGCAACGTAGTCGGGACTGAGGTGTTTCGATTTTGGCACCACGTCACTCCCGTAGCAGTGATACAGAAATGCCGCATGTACGCCATCAACTGCGAAGCAGCCTTTCTCCGCGGCCACGCTTCTGATTACGTCGTTGCAAACGGCAACGGCTGCTGCCGCGTCAACGTACTGGTCGTATGGAGGCGGCAGTGTTGTGGACTGCCCGTCCAGCAGATCGTAGTAGTCCGGCATCACGATGTCCGGTTGAGACCCGTTTGTCCTGAGGGCGTCGATAATCGTATAAAGGTCTGCCCTGTACTGATCCTGCTCTATCGCCGAGAAACCTCCCGATCCATAATCCTGGATCAGGTCATTTCCGCCAAGATAGAGAACCACCAGGTCGGGATCGTGCGCAACAACAGCGGAAAGCCAGCCGTTCACGTCATCGGCCCAATCTGAAGCGCGTGATCCGGCCTGGGAACTGTTGTAGAAGGTTATGTCCGGCCAGATGTTTGTTATGGTTGCCGTGCCTGGGGCATTAGTCCAGTCAGCCTGGCCATACAGCATATGTACCCAGCCGGTAGTAGCGGTGGCTATACTGTAATCCGGGTTGTAACCTTCCGAGATGCTGTCTCCAACGACATCGATAACTGCATAGTCGCGGCAGAGTGAATAGGACACGGTGAGTAGGACTACTGAAGTAATCAGAAACAGAACGGTAGTCCGTGTGACAGCCATTGTAATTATCTCGTCACGCTATAATCGCGATTTTGGAAAACCAGGTTTGCAAACAAGTATTATACACTTTCTTGAGCCTCGGGCCAATCATCCATTCTAGAGCGTTCTTGCGCTGTGAGCGCAGAACGCAGTGGTTAGTGGTCAGTTAGGCGCTAGGCGTTAGCGGGAAAGGTCCGCCGTCCGCGTAGCGATGCCTGCCTCGTATCCCACTCAAAACCGTG
>JASLPY010000470.1 GCA_030744755.1 Kiritimatiellia bacterium
TTACGGCAACCTTGTCGCCATAGCAGCCAAGATTCATACGCAGATCGTCGGCGGCAATGAACAACACATTCATCCGGTCGATGCCAAAAGACGCCGACGCGGCGAAGGACGGGAGCGCGGTCGCCAGAAGGTAAACACCGGCGGCGAAAGTAGCGCAAAATCGGTTCATCGTTGGAAATATGACGATCGTAAATCTGTATTCTGGCAAGAAGCTTTCAACTTCTACGTTTTTCCACAAGGTGTGTGCAACTACGAAATACCAAAGAGTTGAACGAGGTGTTTCATTTCCCTTCAGCTTTCAATTCTTCACCCGTCTTGCCGCCGTGTTTGCGGAGGAGGTCACTCGACCACATTGACGCGGTAGAAGTTTTTCGGTGAACCGTGGTCGGTCTCTGCATGAAACCACTTCAAGCGACCTGTTCCGTTATAGGTCTTGATCGCTTTCCAATTTACCAGATTCAAAGAATCCTGAACTTCATAGACCTTTCCTTCCTTCGTATCAAAGCTGAACGAAAACCGTTTGTCAAAAGAACGAAGCAATGGAGAGTGCAAAATCATAAATTCG
>JASLPY010000471.1 GCA_030744755.1 Kiritimatiellia bacterium
GGAACGGTTTTTCCGCTATTTGACATTATCCCCCACCGACCGACAGACCGAATCTGCCGACACAAAACCCCTATACCCTTATAAGAACACCGCAGATTACTTTTACTGTCTGTTGATTTCAAGAAATAACCTCCCGAAAGGCCTTATTTTTCTATCTTAGCTCACCATCTGATTCCCAACCGTACCAACTCAAGAGCGCCTTGCAATCCAGTTCTCAGTACGTCCACCGCTACGAGGTGGACGCCTCCTTTCCCTGCCCATTCACCTGGTCCGCCTCGTAGCAGTGGACCTACTCCCAACGAAAGAGATCTCTGAAATCGAGTGTTTGGTCATCGAACTTACTCACCCCATCACCACAACAGAAGGCGGGCGAGCCCGGGTGCGCATCCATCTTCCTAGTCTACCTCCAAGGCGCTAACCCTGATTCATCGGAGGCTACGTCTCACCGATGCGCACCAGTCGCAGAGCTCACCCGCCAAATCACTTCCGCACCAGTCACAATCTTGCCGAAAGCAGTTATCAGCAACTGTATGAATGGCACGAAGCATGCCAATTGCATCGCAAT
>JASLPY010000472.1 GCA_030744755.1 Kiritimatiellia bacterium
TCGATTGGATGGATATTAGCGCTAGGCAAAGCCGGTTGTGCCAGCGGGCGCAATGACCAGAGGGTTTCTTTCTCAGATGGCGTCTCTGCCTTAAGGAGAACGCCGCAACAGATAAGCAGCAAAAAGACGAGGCGCTGGAATGTCATTATCAGCATCATCTTCGCATCGGATTCAATATGCCCGCTGGTCCTTGGGCAAATCTTTGGTCGGTGACGGTTAGCATGACTTGGCCAATCGGTGCGTTAACTTTTTCAATTGATCATCAACCTATTCCTCTCAGCTCAGATCTTACGCTAAGACACTTGATCCATCAAATCTATTCACTGTTGTCCACGCCTTGAACATGCAATTGAGTGCCAGATTTTACTTTGTTTTCGTTACTTAGATCGCCATATAATTGCCACAAATAATCTTACTTGATTTAAGCGCCGTTCATTTCCCTTCAGCTTTTAATTCTTCACCCGTCTTGCCGCCGTATTTTTGGAGAATTCGATTGAATGCGTTGCACAAAAAATCAAATTTTGAAGCTGGTCGTTGTTAGTACTTAATAAATCCAGTCCTTTCT
>JASLPY010000473.1 GCA_030744755.1 Kiritimatiellia bacterium
CCAGCAGTATCGGCACCGCCATGCGCAGGATATTGACAATGTTGGCCGGGTTAAGGAAATTCAGCGACACGGCGCTGAAACTTATCACGATCAAAGTAAGCACAAAGAACACGAATATGTTCTTAAAGGTTGCCCATGTGAATCTGCTCAGCACTTTCACTACTTTCTCCAAAGCCCCTACCCTGGGCGGGGGCAAATTCTCTTGCCTATGGCCGTTGAGCTCCTACGGGAGGGACGCCGGCCTCGGCGTCCGCGGGCAGCGAGGGCGCTGCCCCTCCCATTGCACCACTATGGAGTGCTCCTCTCAATGCCACGTCTTTTGGCGTGGTTCTTTACCTGTTTCTCCTGTCCAGCGCAAACCGTTGGGACAATATGGCAATCAGCGTCATAGCGCCCTTCACGATTGTCTGAATGTCGGGCGAAAGGCCCAGCATATTCAGCGATGTCGACACTATACCGAGGATAAATGCGCCGACTACGGCACACATGACCGATCCGAACCCGCCAAAAATACTTGTCCCACCCAGCAGCGCAATCACCAGGGCGTCAAATTCGAATCCGCC
>JASLPY010000474.1 GCA_030744755.1 Kiritimatiellia bacterium
CAGTGTTGTACATCTCCCTGGCCGTAACGTAATGAAGCTGCCAGTCTGTGCCATCATTGTAACGGGCCAGCAGATACTCGTGCATTCTGCGCATTGCTTCACCAAAAAGCACGCCACTGTTTGCAGAGACGCAACCGTGCGTATGCAGTTTGACGAATACCCATTCGGCTTTCCTTTTTACATGAATGTGCTGCTTAACCCAAAGCCTGGCTCGTTCCTCCGTGGGTGGATTTGCACCCGAGATCTCCGCGTTCTCGAGTCTCGGGAGGAGCCCCCACTTGCGTCGCCGCCAGTTGAGCGCAAGCGGGCCCTGGATGAGCATTAAGGGAATGGTTGATGGTTGATGGTTGATGGTTGATGGGGAGAGACCAGGGGTGGTTACTGGGACACCGTGGTCGTGGGCACGGGGTTTGCCTGGGGTGTCGGTGGCGTAGTAGATTGAGTTCACCGTTCTTGACTGTGTGGGAGATGGGGCCGACGGAAATGTGAAATCGGCGTAACAGCCCGTTTCACGCAGAATGCCGAGTTCCTCGTTTACACCACACCAGTCGCCGTCCGGCCTG
>JASLPY010000475.1 GCA_030744755.1 Kiritimatiellia bacterium
ACTTTCCCCCTCCCCAGAGTATTGGATATTATGGTGGCTTATATTAGTTGGCACTAAGTTTATGGTATCCTGGTGGTTTTTTCCCTGCAAGATTAGAGCAAATAAGAGATACACCTATAACTTCAGAAAAGACCTGACCTAGCCACGGGATCCGCGTTTTTTCATATGATGTATAAAAATCTTGCAGTAGATTGCCCTCAGGTTTGTCCCTAGTTCGTCCCAATGTTTAAATTAGACTCAATAATAATTCTACCATAAAAGAATAAAGCCCGCTAAGTCATTGACCTAGCGGGCTTTATTTTGGTTGCGGGGGCAGGATTTGAACCTGCGACCTTCAGGTTATGAGCCTGACGAGCTACCAGACTGCTCCACCCCGCGCTATCAGGTTACAGAAGTCAGAAGCCAGAAGTCAGAAGGCAATGCGCCGTTCCTGTGCCTGGCACTGTGAGGAAGGCTGCAAGCGGGTGTTTTCTGTCTTCTGTCTTCTGTCTTTTGTCTTCTGTCTTCTGTCTTCTGTCTTCTGTCTTCTGTCTTCTGTTTTCTGTCTTCTGTTTTCTGTCT
>JASLPY010000476.1 GCA_030744755.1 Kiritimatiellia bacterium
GTTCCTCGCATCATCCTTGTAAGGATAGGCATAATACATCGAACGAGTCCATTCAGCAGCGTTGCCATGCATGTCGTGAAGGCCCCAGGTATTCGGCTGATACTTCCCAACCTCGGCAAGATGCAGAACGCCGTCATTAAACCTCGGGTCCTTGAGCTTAAAGTCCTCCTGCCAGTTTGGATTGCTTATAGGCCTGGGATTAACACCTTTTACAGCCATCTGTTTGACAGTTATATCCGAGAAGTTTGCATGCTTGGAGAAGTCAGTATCAATACCCCCATAGCTTAATGGTGTAGTAGAACCGGCCTTGCATGCCCATTCCCACTGCGCCTCTGTCGGCAGACTGACCTTTTTGCCTGTCTCCTCGGATAGCCACTCACAGAACTCCATGGCTTCCTGCCATGTAACACGTATCACCGGGTAATCCATGTCATTCATGTAGTAGCCGCGCTTCACCTGGTCCTTGTAATGCATGTCATAAACGCCGTTCAGGTAATCAGGCTTGAACTGGCGGAATTGCCTCAGTGTCACCTCGGTGGCCCCCATCATAAAGTCCTTCG
>JASLPY010000477.1 GCA_030744755.1 Kiritimatiellia bacterium
TCTTTTTTTTATTGAGATAATATTATTATAAGATTTTGAATATTTTATAATTTTTTTCATAAATTATATTTTCTAAAATTTTTTATAAACCTATTACTGTGACAAAGAAACTAATTATTTGTGGACCGGTTGTAGCGCCAGCTGCAGTGCCGGGTAGCTAAGTACGGAAGAGATAACCGCTGAAAGCATCTAAGTGGGAAACTCACCTCAAAACTAGTTCTTCCTATAGAGCCGTCGTAGACTACGACGTTGATAGGCTGGGTGTGGAAGCGCGGTAACGCGTGTAGCTGACCAGTACTAATAGCTCAATTGGCTTGATTTATGCACTGAAAAAAATTTTTGTATATCCTAAACTTTACTTTATGGTTATTAAAAGTTATCATGTTCAATAATTGAACATGATAATACTTGGAATTAACGATACCCACGATGCTTCCGCTTGTCTTGTCCGAGATGGAATAGTTGTAGATTTAGTTTTAGAAGAACGATTAAATAGACATAAAGGTATTTCATCATTACCCGTTAAAGCCATTAACTATATTTTAAAAAAAAATAAATT
>JASLPY010000478.1 GCA_030744755.1 Kiritimatiellia bacterium
TCGCGGCAGTGAAGAAAGATCACAAGCGCATTGACTATCTCATTCAGGAGTTTGCTGCGTTCATTAACGGAGATCTTTCGCGTAAGCGCGTTGATGAAGTCGATCCCAATCAACCATCAACCATCAACCATCAACCATATCTGCTGATCGTTGGTTCGAGGCAGAACGATACGGATGAACTGGTTGCCATGGCCCGGGATCTTGCCGGTGATCGCATCAAGATTCTTGCAGATGTTCCACGTGAGCACATGCCCGACCTGTACCGCACCATGGACGTTTTCCTGTTATCATCGTTGTTCGAGATGATGCCGATAGCAATCCTGGAAGCCTTGGCGTCAGGTCTGCCGGTTATCGTCAATGATCACCCGGTTTTGAGTTGGATGGTAGGTGTCGATGTCAGTGCAGACCTCAATCACCCATCAACCATTAACCATCAACCATCCCGCCCCGGAGGCGCTGTCATCGATATGAGCGCCGATGGTGAACTGGCGAAGTTTCTGTCCGGCTTAACACCGGACTGGATAGCCGAACATGGTATCGCCGCCCGGGAGCGCGCGGC
>JASLPY010000479.1 GCA_030744755.1 Kiritimatiellia bacterium
TCGGCGGACTTTTCCCGCTAACGCCTAGCGCCTAACCCCTAACCACTGCGTTCTGCGCTCACAGCGCAGAACGCTCATCTTCCCCGGACTTGCATGGAAGCTCCAGAACTGATCTAATCACGAGCCAAAACCTACAACCCCTCCATCTGGAGAAACAATCATGCGCGTACTGTTTCTAGACCTTGACACGCTCCGTCCGGATCACCTGGGCTGCTACGGCTATCACCGCAACACGAGCCCCAACATCGACCGTATCGCCGGGGAGGGTGTTCGCTTCGACAACTATTTCGTCCCGGATGCCCCCTGCCTGCCCGCGCGCGCGGCACTTATATCGGGCCAGCATGGCATTCATAACGGCGCCATCGGCCACGGCGGCACCGCCGGAGACATGCGCTTACAGGGCGCGGGGCGTAGGTTTAAGAGTTGGTGGGAAGACTGTTCTCTCTGGTCCATCTTCCGCCGCCAGGGCATGCACACCTGCAGCATCAGCCCTTTTGGCGAGAGGCACACGTCCATGTGGTTCTACGCGGGCCTCAACGAGATGCACAACACCGGCAA
>JASLPY010000047.1 GCA_030744755.1 Kiritimatiellia bacterium
AAACATTAACACTCAATCCCAACACAACAATCAAAAGATAAAAACATAGACAGACGCCCTGGTGCGAAAACAAAACCGCACAAAGTGGCTGTGACAGGATTGCCATAAAGCTAAGAAACGCAGCTCTGGAGAGCCGCGCTACCCGGATTGGATAGACTAATCCAATCAAGTCTTGTGATAATGGGATGCTTTGAGAGAACGGTCGATAGGAAGAGGAACTGAACGATGAAGACAAGATGTGTGCTCGTAGTGGTCATGCTCCTTGGCGCGATCGCCCGTGGGCAGACCATTCCCCCTGAAGCGCGCGAGGCATTGGGTGCCCCCGGGGGGCTGGTTGTTCATGTCGATGCGAACGATGTCGCGCAGGCCGCGGCGCTGAACAGTGACAGCCGCTTCCTTGTCCATTTCCTCTACAGCGAAAGCAGTGTGGCGGAGAAGGCATCCTCTGCCGTGGTCGCAGGGGGCCTGGAGGGACGGGTTACCGTCTCAGTGTTCGATGGCGAAAACCTACCGTTTGTCGACAATTGCGTGAACGCAATCGTGATCTGGGATGCGGGATCTGGGATGCTGGATGAGGAGATAAAGCGCGTCCTCGTGCCGCGCGGCGTGGCCGTGAAGTCCAGGAGCGTCCGCGGCATGACCGGATATGTGACCGTCGTAAAGCGGATTCCCTCATCCATCGACGACTGGACACACAATCTGTACGACGCCGGCAACTCAGGTGTTTCCAGTGACCTTGAGGCCGGTTCGCCGCGCCACATGCAGTGGACGGCCAACCCGCGCTTCAGCCGCAGCCACGATGGCAACAGCAGCATACTCTCCATGGTGTCGGCCGGTGGTCGAGTGTTCTACATGATGGATGAGGGTTCAACCGCGTTTCTCTCCCTGCCGTCGAAGTGGAACCTGGTCGCAAGGGATGCTTTCAACGGCAAGTTGCTCTGGCGCAAGCCGCTGCCGCAAACACTCCTCATGCAGATAGGGAATATAAAGAGCGGTTTTGCCAACCTCAGTCATCGCATGGTGGCGCAGGAAGAGACCCTCTATGCAACCCTCGGATTCAATGCCCCGGTCACTGCGCTTGACAGCAGGACAGGGGACGAGCTCTGGACAAGCACGGCGACTGAGAGCGCGGAAGAACTGATCCTCTTTGACGGCGTGCTGTTCTGCGTGGTCAACATGTCGGACGCAAGCCGCGTCAAGCATCCGTTCCAAGCCATGGAAGACATCAAACGGTTGCCGGCCGCGACTATTCCCCGCAAGCTCGTGGCGCTTGATGCGAAGACCGGTGACGTTCTCTGGGAGAAAACGCCGCCCTCAATTCTGCCACTGAGCCTGGCTGCAGGGAAGCCGGGTGTCTTCATCCACGATGGTGCCTCGATTGTCGCGATGGATCCGAGAAGTGGCGAGGAACGCTGGCGCTCCGAGCCCATTGCGTTCTACGGCAAGCTTCAGCAGTACAGCGGGGTGAACATGGTGCTGGTTGACGGCGTGATGCTGTATTCCTGTGGAACGGCGTTTCCGCACAAGGGGCGCGACCACAAATCGGACTGGCACAATACGATTACCGCCCTTGATGCAGAATCCGGGAAGATCCTCTGGCGTGCCCCTCACCGTCAGGACGGGATCTTCGTAACACCGGACCTGCTGGTGGCGGACGGTCTGGTCTGGCACGCGCCGATAGACTCCGGGCATAGCAGCGGGGACTATGTCGGCATGGATCTGAAGACGGGTAAGGTGGTTCGTGAGTTCAAATGTGAGAAGCGCAAGCAAATGCCACATCACCGCTGTTATCGGAATCGCGCGACGGAGCGGAACATCTTTACAGGCTGGACCGGAGTCAACATCTTCAGTTGCCGCACCGGCGAGTGGGACCACAACTACTGGATTCGCGGGGCCTGCCGTTACGGTGTCATGCCGGCAAACGGGTTGTTGTACAACACCCCGAGCGTCTGTACCTGCTACATCAACTCAAAAATCAAGGGCTTCAATGCCCTGGCTGACCATTCTCCGAGCCGCCGACTGCCCGGAGCGATCCCGGAGAAGGGGCGACTGGTCAGGGGGAAGGTGTCTGGGTCCAGGGATCAGGATGCGGGCAGGGCAGGGGAGTGGCCGACGTACAGGGGTGCGCCTGACAGGCATGGTGTCGCATCGACCCCGTTGAGTGAGGCCTATGCCTCCGGCTGGAAGACTTCCATCGGCGGCAAACTGACACAACCCGTTGTTGCCGGCGACCGTGTGTTCGTGTCGGCCTATGATCAGCACGCCGTGTATGCGCTGGATGTGAACAATGGAAAGGTCAAATGGCGGTTCCAGGCTGGTGGCGTGGTTAATTCGCCGCCGACGATTTGGGAGGGGAGGGCGATATTCGGCTGCAACGATGGCTGGGTGTACTGTGTGGGTACCGCTTCCGGCAAGATGATATGGAAGTACCGCGCAGCGCCTCTTGATCGCCGCATCATCGCGTGTGAGAACCTTGAGTCGGTATGGCCTGTTCACGGGAGCGTGCTTGTCGTGGCAGACACCGAGACCGGCAAAGGGAAGGTCTACACCGTGGCCGGCAGATCGATATTTCTGGATGGTGGTCTGCGTTTTCTGGTTCTTGATGCGGAGACGGGCGCGAAAATCTCCGAGACCGTAATGAATGACACCGATCCCGGTACGGGGAAAAACGTCCAGCAGGGGCATGAATGGCCTCCCGATCTGCCTGCGGGACTGCCGGACGTCCTGTCTTTAAGCGACAACACCATCTACATGGGGATACAGCCATTTTCATTGGACGGCAAGCGCAGGGAGGTCTACTACCCGAGTCGCGGGCTGTATCGAGTTGACGGGAGAGACGCCAAACCCATGACGAAGCGGCCTAGTGATGAGGGCATACACCTTTTCTCGACGATCGGCTTTCTTGACGATTCGGAAATGCACCGTTCGGTCTGGATGTATGGAAAAGACTCATTCGGTGGCTGTTGGGGATTTCCGGTGGCGACCTACGCTCATCCCTCCGGTCAGATCCTCAGCGTCATGAAGGACAACGTATACGGCTACGGGAGGCAGTTCTACAACGAGGGAAACCAGCAGTTCATGCACCTCTTTGCCACGTCTCGGAATCCGCAACTTGTAACCTATGAGGAACGATTCAAAGACCAGAAGAAGAAGGACAGGCGCGGCGGTCCGTACATCAGTTCGAAAATGGCGACGGTTCCTCGGCCGGCATGGTCCAGAACGACTGACACATACGTGCGTGCACTGCTGGCCGGTACGAACGCGAACGCAGGAAAGCCGGATTTGCTATGTGCGGTGGGGTTTCCTGAAGTAATTGATGAACACGATGCGATTGACCTGATCAAGAAACAGCAGCGGAGTGGCTTCAAGTTAGACAGTATTTACCGGAAGGAGAAGTCCACTAAAGGCGAATTAGGGGCGAAGCTGATGGTCGTCTCCGCAGAGAGTGGCAAGACCATTTCTGAAACCAAACTCGATGCTCCAGCCGTGTTCGACGGCATGTCCGCAGCCTACGGGAAGCTCTTCCTCTCGGACATTCAAGGCAATGTCGTCTGTCTGAAGCCGTCCGAGAAGAAGGGGGACGTAGACCTCAACGTTCCGGTCAGTGGCGAAAGCACTCCTGCAGCCAGAGATGGGAAAGCTGCGCCCCCTGACATGACGGCCAACGCGCTTTCGAAGGAGACGTTTGCGCCCTACAAGGCTGGTAAGGTCCCGAACAGCGCAACTGACCTCTGGAAGGACTATGATCCCCGCAAAGAGGATCTGGATGTCAGTGTAGTCAAGGAGTGGAAAGATGCCGGCGTTGTGACCAGGTATATCACCTTTAAGGTCGGCACGTTCAAGGGCGCTGATTCCAGAATCGGGGCCTACTACTGCTTCCCCGACAACGGAAAGAAGAACCCGGCTTTTGTTTGGAGTCATGGAGGGGGGCAGAGAGCTGACAGGAATCGCGGCCTTTACTTTGCCAGACAGGGATTTGCCAGCATTGACATTAACTGGCTTGGCCGGGAAATGGAGAAGGGGATTACTGAGAATACGGACTGGGGCAACGTGGATCCGACCCAGGGACCGCGTTTCTACTCAAAGGCAAAAAGGAAGCACTGGAAAAGAAATCTCATGCCGGACGAATACACCATCGATCCGGTTCCAAGCCCGAGAAACAACAACTGGTTCTTGCTGGTCGTCGCGGCAAGGCGGGCCATTACCTTTCTCGAGCAACAACCCGAGGTGAACGCGGACCGAATTGGTCTTACCGGCTTCTCCATGGGGGGGACGATTACAGCTATGGCGGCGATCGATCCGCGGGTTAAAGCTGCGGTACCTTTTGTCGGCGGTACCGGTTTTCTGCATGTTGATTTTCCCGGATTGCCTGGAACCAGCTTGAAAGCGCAAGTTACAGCTAACTTGGAGCTCTACGCAAAGACGGTCGATCCGGGCGCCTACTGGCCGTTGGTGAAATGCCCCGTCATGTTCATCAGCTCATCCAATGACTTTCATGCAGCGTTGGATCGAGTCTATCGGAGTATGGCTCTTCTGAAGCACAAGTCCTGGCGGGTCAGTACGAACATCCATGAGAACCATGGGCCGGGGCCCGAGCAGTGGGTACTCCTTAACAGGTGGTTCAACCTGCACCTGAAACGCGTCCCCCAGCGGATTCCCGTGACGCCGCCGTCCACGCTGACCGTCACGGGACGGGAAGCCACATTTACGGTCACTCCCGAAGACCGCAACAACGAACTGCTTGAGACCGAGATTTACTACTCTTACGACCCCAACTCCCGTGCGCGATTCTGGATGCGCGCCGATGCTGACCAGGATGCGGCGGGGCGAAGCTGGATCGCCAGGATGGCGGTCCACGAGAATCTGCCACTGTATGTTTTTGCCATCTGTCGTTACCCGCTTGGCGAAACCGTTGAGTTACAGCAGGGAAGCACGTCAACACTTTCCGTCAACTCACTTGAGCAGTCCATTGTGCCGGAGATCATCGATCTGAAGGAACTGTCGAAACTGGAGAAAACGACCCTTCTTGACGACTTCAAGAATGGCTTCCAGGACTGGGGCGTAAGAGCGGGAGGCGGAGAAATCTGCACTTACAAATTTCAGAGCCCCCATATTGATCGGTCGAACGACAAGAAGCTTTCGGTCTCAATCGACCCGAAAGACGGGAAGCTGTCACTGCGCCTAAGAGCTGAAAGTCGATTCCTTGGACACGGCATGGATCTTGGGAGCTTCTCTTTGTCCAGGCGTGTCGAGGGCAATGGCCCTCAGAACGTAATGATCACCAGGAGTGACTTCAAAGGCGAGGGTGGCAAAGAGCTTGAATGGTCAAAAATCACCCGGTTCTACCTTTCGATTGTGGATGCGGCCACCAAGGCCAAAATCGATCTCACGTCAGAAGAGGGCCGCGCGATACTGCGATCGATAGATCTGGTCGATGGAACAGAGACGGTCAGGTCGCCCTCAAAGACTTCCAGATAACCTGCGCCCCTCCATTTCGAGCGACGCGATAGTAGCAAGGATGATGTCTTCAGTTGGGGGAACTCCCGGAACGCAGACTAGGAAGGTGAGAGATGATGAACGGAACCATCTTCCTCACCGCTGTTTTTCTGGGAGGCCTCCTCGCTTCTGTCGATGCCAGCGAATCCGCGCAGGATTAGACCCCAGGTACTGAAATAGCGATAGAGCCCCGTGAGTGTCCAGAAGTTGTAAAGCATGGATTGACGATCAATGACGCACGAACTAAGGTTGTTGAGCGTTGTTGCAGCGGAATCAATTGTGAATAGCTGAAGGAGCAGGCAATGAAATCGACCGGAAGACGTGATTTTCTGAAAGCGGCATTGGCGACATCGGCGGTCGGGGTTGCTCCGTTCAATATACAGGCGGCAGGTCCGTCACCAAACAGCAAGTTGAATATTGTAGGTGTCGGCATCGGTCGTATGGGGTCAAACAATCTAAAGACGCTGGCAGGTCATAACATAATAGGTGTCGCTGATCCCGACGAAGCATGGAGCAGAAGGCACTATCCCGCGCCGAAAGTGAAGCACTGGCGCGATTACCGAAGGATGTTTGATGACATCGGAAAAGAGATTGATGGTGTTGTTACTGCAACCCCGGAACATGCCCGTTATGCGGCATGTATGTATTTTATAAAGAGAGGTAAGCATGTGTATGCCCAGAAACCGCTCTGTCATACGGTCAATGAGGCGCGCATCCTCTACAAAGAGTCAAAGAAACACAAAGTTGTGACGCAGATGGGGAACCAGGGCCATTCGACTGGGTCCACAGCTTTGATCAGAGACTGGATCAAGGCAGGTTCCATCGGAAAGGTGACGGAGGTCATCGGTTATTCGAGGAAGAACTACTGGACAAAGGTCAAACCGGTAGATGGATCAGTGATTCCGGAAACGCTGGACTGGGACCTGTGGCTGAACAGGGCAGAGAAAATTCCCTTCAGCACCAGCTACATGAACAGGGAGTGGATCCGTTACAGCCATTTCAGCGGCGTGGTTGGGGACATGGCGACACACATTCTGGATCCCGCAAACTATTCGCTCGAGCTGGGTCCTCCGATCTCCGTTGAGGCCAAGGTCGAAGACTCCGGATTTCCCGGATCACTGCCCAAGGCCGGTGTGGTTACATGGGAGTTCCCTGCGAGGGGTGAGCAGCCGCCCGTAACGATGAAGTATTACGTCGGGCCGGACATCGAATACCCTCGCCCGAAACGGCTTGAGGAAGGGCGCAGGGCATCCTTCATGGGCAGCGGCTCCGTCATGGTGGGCGAAAAGGCGTCGATCTTTGCCGGCAGTCACAGTCAGAGCCCGAGGATATTCCCGGAAGCAACGATGAAGGCAACACCGAAACCGCCAGAAGTTTCAGAACGGAACAAGGGTCGCAACCATGAAGGCAACTGGACCAAGGCGATTATCGACGGGGGTAAGGCCATGTCTGATTTCGGGTATGCCTGTCCCTTCACTGAAACCCTGGTCCTTGGTGACGTTGCCCTCTTGCATCCCGGCCGAAAACTGCTCTGGGATACTGAGAAGATGAAGATCACCAACGACGAGGAAGCTGACAAAAGCATGTTCATGCGAAGACTGGACCCTCGCGACAACATGGGATGGATCTAACAGGGGATGGCGCTTAGATAACCACATTTCAGGATTGCCCCCCAGTACGTCCATCGCTATGAGATGGACGCTCTATGCGCGTGCCTTTTTGCGGTCCACCTCGTAGCGGTGGACCTACTGGAGTGAAATCACACGAATATCAATAGGAGTACCTGCCCAAGTGCCATTTGGCTCTAGCAGGACCTCATGCGGCTGTACATGCCGTGCATCAACTCAATCAAAACAAGGGTTCGATATGAGAATTGCAGCAGACAAATGCTACTCAGTATCCAGAATGCACGAATCACTATACCTTGTTGCTTGTTGTGCGTCGCTTCTCTTAATGACGGCTATTGGCCTGCGATCGGAAGAACGGGTCGATGCAGGAAAGAAGCTCGTCTTGAACCAGGACGAAACTCAGCACCGGCTGAGCATCCTGGTGGGGGGGAAGGAGATTCTCTGTTATCGATACGAGCCCGACTTCTTTCTGCCGCGGTTCTTTCCCGTCATTGGACCTTCCGGCAACTCCCTTACCGACGAAGGGCCGAAAGATCACCCCCACCAACGTTCGCTGTACTTCTGCGACCAACTCAAGCTGGACGACGGCAAGAACGTCGATTTCTACATGGGGCTCTACGACAAGAAGAAAGAGACACGCATTCGCCACAAGAGCTTTGAGTATGTCAAGGCCATCGGCCAGCAGGTGGCTTTCAAAGAACACCTGGTCTGGGAACACGCGGGCAAACCCCTGGCCGACGAGATCCGCACCCTGTCCTTTATCTACCTTGGAGACGGTGAATATCTGATGGACCTCGTCTTTCGGATCGAGGCCAATCACGGGACGGTCACATTCAAGCCTCGCGACAAGCACATCGCGATTCCTTTTGTGCGTATGGCGCCGGAATACACGGGGCAGAAAGGCGGAACGATCGTGAATTCGGAAGGCGGAGTTGGAGAGAAGCAGACGATGGGTAAGACCGCGAGCTGGGTTGACTACTCCAATACCCTCAAGGGGAAGACCGATGGCATCGCCGTCTTTTCGCACCCGGACAGTCCGTTCCATCCCCCCAGGTGGTTCACGCGTGCATACGGTCTCTTCGGCCCCCGGCGCGTGGATCAGCGCGATGGCAAAACACTGCATCTTAAGAAAGGCGAGACCATGTCCCACCACGTCGGAATTCTCGTTCACAGCGGCGACGTCGAGGCGGGCAAGGTTGCGGAGCGCTACGCGCGGTACGCCGCGGGCTGGCCTGCGCCGTAGTGTCCTGTGATTCGATAACGCCGGGAGATTCAACCATGGCCTCGCCAGTACGTCCATCGCTATGAGATGGACGCTCTATGCGCGTACCCTTTGCGCGAAGGCTGGTTCGGGGCGAGAATGTTATTTCCGGTTCTTGAGGGACTGCGCGAACAGCCATTCCATAAGGCCTTCCTGGTTCCAGGCCTTGGCGGCAGACTGACCGTGGTTTGCTCCTTCGATATTCGTGATCCTGACCACCTTGGACCCCAGTTCATCGACAAACTTCTTCTTAACCGCATTGGCGGTTCCGGCGCGGGACCGGTCGCCGGTTCCGACGATGGCCCAGATCGGAAGATTTATCATTTTTTCGGCGTCATCCAGGTTGGCTTTCCAGGCGACCGGGACTATCGCGGCAAGACGGTCGGGTGAATGCCTCGCCCAGTTCCAGGTCCCCAGTCCGCCCAGGCTGTAGCCGCAACAGTAAATGCGGTCTTTATCAATATCATCATTTGTGCTCAGCAGGTGGTCGACCGCCTTGTTCAGGGCTTCAGGGTTCCAGTGACTGCGGCTGTGCGGGACCATGATCTTCGCCACGTACTTGCTGTTGGCAGGCGTCATGGTCCACCGGACATCCCTGTTCTCTTGAAAGGACCTGACGTCACTCTTTTTGGTTCCTCCCGCGCCGTGCAGAAGAACGATCAGCGGGATCTTGCCTTCGGGCTGTTCTATCGGCTTGTAGAACAGCGCCTCCTTGTTCATATTCGAATCAACATCCTGGACTTCCTTCGGAAATGTAATTACTTCCATGCGGTATCTTTCCGGCTTGCCGGATTCGGCCCGCTTTTTCGCGGCCTCAAGCCGGGATGCGAGTATTTCTTCTTCGCTCATCTTGCCGTCACCATTGGTGTCGATCTTCTTCAGCATCTTCGCCCTCATCGCGGCTTGTTCGGGAGTGGCGGGAGTGTTGCCGCCGCCTCGCCGGCGCCTTGCTTCCCCAACCTGGACGGACAACAGAATCGCGAAGGTAATGATTATTGTGGTATTGATTCTCATAGTTTTCTTCTTATGTGTTAGTTGAGATTGATGTCAGTTTCTTGAAGTTAAGCCCGGACACCTCTCAACGTGTTTGTGCAAAGAGCCATTTCAGGAACACGGGTTCCGGGTCACAGGCTTTGCTGCTGAGTTGAGTCGTTCCGTCATCTGCAGAAACGACAAACTTACCGGATACAGAATGCTTCTCCCCTTTCCAGATCGTAAACTTCATTTTCCCGCCAATCTTCTTCATCTCATCGAACACTTTCTGGTCTTTCGCAAGCGGACATACCCCGTCTTTCTCGCCATGGAAGGCCCATATGGGGACGTCCTTGATCAGGGAAACATCAATGAAGCTCTCGCCCCTGCGGAGCCCGCTTCCGGCTGAGGGAGCTGCCGCCGCGAAATACCCGGGGTCCATCTGGATGAGCCGATAGGTGCCCTCACCTCCCATGGAATGGCCGAGGATGTATATCATCTTCATGTCGACGGACTCCAGCCCCCTGATGATTTCTTTGCAGTTATCCAGATGCTCTTTGTTCCACATGCCTTCCGCCTGTGGGGCAACCAGGTAGCAAGGGTAGTCGGTACGGACTTTCGTGTCAGCGAGCTGAAAGTTCCAGTCCTTGAGCTGTTTTCTGTTATCATTTCCCTTGCCCCCGGCACCATGCAGAGAAAGGATCACAGGATATTTCTTCTTCGAATCAAAGTTGATGGGCGACATCAAGCGGTACGGCATACCTTTGTACGTGTGCGGCTTGTACGCGTCCAATGAACCTTGTTGTGCTGCCTGCCTACCTCTCCCACGCTGTGCTACTCCAACCTGGACGGAAAGCAGGACCGCGAGAGTTATGACCAGTATGGTGTTGATTCGCATGGTGTTCTCCTTTTACGATCGTCATCCATGATACCAGATTAGCTGAAATGGGCCACTGTGGAAAATGCTCCATCCCTAGTCTTCTTGATGACGGAACTCGTCCCTGTTACGTTCCTGTCGAAACCAAACATTGCGTTAGCAGCAAGAGGATCAACATGAAGAGATCACTATTCGCGTTTATGGTGCTTTTTGTATGGCAGGGGGTACAGGCCGCCGGACCGGGATCGAGCGGTGTATGGAAGAGCAAGGCTTCGGACGTGATCGTGAAAGAGGATTTCGAGAGTGCTGACAGGGCCGGGCTTCCCCAGGGATACCAGCTCCGGAAGGACCCGGACAAAGATCGCTCCCAGGTGCTCTTCGGCGAGGTCACGAAGGAGAACCAGGCGCTGAAATACCTGGTTCCTTTTGAGAAGATGGGGAAACGCAAGCTGTCGCTCTCGTTCTTTGCGCGGAGTCCGGATCGCTGCCGTTGCGCTCTGTGGGTATCGCAAGAGGGGCAGAAACGCCGTCTCATCGAGTATGTGGCGAAACTGCCAGGGCGATGGGAGGAATTCGAAATGAATTTCACTGTTCCGACGGATGCCCCGGGGACGGTTGAAATCGTCCTCCCGTCTTCTTTCGGCGCGCCCCCGGGCAAGGCCTTTCTGGATGATCTCGAGCTGCAGGCAGCAGAGGACTCGGGCCCATGGCTTGCGCACCAGGAGGACTTTCCGGCGATGTGCTTAGACGGTGAGGGCGGGCTGTGGCTCGCGGTAACCGCGCGGCCGGACCTGAGACCGCAGTTGACGCTGTACCGGATAGACGGACCACGTCGCTCCGAGGTCCTTGTATTCAGGCCGGAAGGTCTCACTGGCATCGGTGCCCCGGACATCGCGCCCTGGTCCAAAGGCTGTGTGGTCACGGTCCCGGTCGAGCGCAAGGGCGTCTGGGAGGTGGCCTGTCTCTTTATCGATCGGGGAAACAGGCGTCCGCAGGCGATTCATTATCTCAACGGTGGCGGACGCGTTAATATACAGGCAGCCCTTGACGTACGAGGGGACACGGCCGTGGTGGTCTGGCAATCCAACAAGACGTTTCCCCGCCGGGTCTGTACCGCGGCGGTCGCGCCGGAAAGGGCAGGGGAGCCGCATCTGCTCAGTGCCGTGGGCATGCCGGCCAACAACCCTGACGTCGTCTTCGTGGATCATGCCACCGCGTTCGCGGCATGGGACAGTTTCGATGGGGACAGCGTGAATATCTATGGGTGTTATCGTCGTAACGGCTCCTGGGGCGAGCCGAAGCGGATGACCTCTGACCCCCGGATGGAGCGCCATGTACATTTGGCGGCCCGGGAAGGGGCGCTGTGGATGGCCTGGCAGGCGCATGCATTCAAGAACCACTTGATCAACAACGTGTTCGAACAACGGGTCTGTGCTGCCAGGGTGTCGCAGCAGGGGCTGAAAATGGCCCCGGGGCTCTTCGAGAGTATCTCTCCTCCCGAAAAGCGCTGTCTGCGGCCCTTTCTGGCCTTCACCGGGGATGGTGACGTTATTCTATCGCTGCGCGAATCGCTGGGGGCCCACACCGGTTGGCGTGCATTGGCCTGGAACCTGAGCAGCGGACCTGCCCGCGGGCCCCTGGTATTGTGGCAGGAACCGGGACGCTGGCGCCCCGTGGCCATGGCCCTGCACAAAGGTCGACTCGCGGCCGCCTGTCAGCGGGACAACCTGCCGTCCAACTGGGGCATCGACACCGGGCTGGCGCCGGATTGGAGGTGCGAAGTGGCTGTCGTGGAAGTGCCGTCGAGAGCCGCAGGTGCCGCGGCAGCGAAGCTCATACCGTTAGCCATGCCCGCAACGGACTTCTCTCTTCCGGCTCACATCGAGAAGTTCAGCGCGAAGCTGCCGCGTGCCACAAGAATGCACAACGGAAAGAAACTCACCCTCTTCTGGGGCGATATGCACGAGCACTCCGACCTTTCTGTCTGCCAGCGTGCCGCCAACCCTCCCGTGGACGATCTGTGGGCAAACCAACGGGACATCGAGTTTCTGGACTTCACCGCGATCACGGACCACGGGTATAACCTGGACCATCCTCAATGGCAGTATTCGGCCGAACGTGTCCGCGCTCATTTCGATGCGGAGCGCTTCATCTCCCTACTGGCGGAGGAATGGACGTCCGACCACGTGCAGTACGAACCGAAGCGCTCCGTAAGGCGCTACGGCCACCATAACCTGGTCTTTCTGGACACCTCCTTCCCCAAGTTCTACGACTCCCGCGACAATCCATTCCCCACACCCAGACAGGTATGGGACGACATCGGGGATGCCGAATTCATTTCGATTCCGCACCAGCTGGCGGACACCGGGAACAGCCCCACCGACTGGACGTACCACGACGAGCATCACCAGCCGCTGGCGGAGATATTTCAGCAGCGTGAGAGCTACGAGTATTACGGCGCCCCGCGCCAATCCAGATCCGCCACTCCGTTCAAAGGCCACTACCTTCAGGACGCCTGGGCCCTGGGCCTTGTCATAGGCGTTATCGCCAGTCCGGACCACGGGGGCAGCAAAGGAAACGCCGCCGTGTGGGCGGAGGAACCGACGAGGGAAAGCCTGTTCAAGGCGTTCCATGCGCGCAACACCTTTGGAACGAGTGGTGCCAAGATGAACCTGTGGGTCAGCTCCGGGGACGTGATGATGGGCGACAAGACGGTGCGGCGCCAGGACAGTATCCCGTTCACCATCAGCGCCTCGGCCGACCGTCCCATCAGCAAAGTGATCATCCTACGCAACAACAGCGAGGTTTTCACGGCGACCCCGCGGAAGAAGGAAGTGGAAGTCAACTGGACAGACACCTCGCCCCCTAAGGACACGACCCTATGGTACTACGTGCGCATTCACCGTGATGACGAGGAGCTCGCGTGGTCATCTCCCATCTGGTTCTTCACGGATGAAGAGGAGATGCGGCGAACCGTCCAGCAGGCACGTGAACTCCCGCAGTTGCATCCCCATGGCCCCCCGGCCGCAGATCCCGGGCCGAGTGTCAACTGGCGCAAGAAGTTAAAGCGTGGGCATTAGGTGTAGGTAGTCAGGCATGTCTGCCTTCAGAGACCTGTCCGTCGCTACGGCCTCATCTGCCATTGGGCGGAGATGGCTTCGCATTGAATGCCGGCGCTATCTGCGTGCACGAAGAGAAAGTTCGTTACAGCTCAAATAGAGCCTGATTTTTTCATTCTAAGCCCCCAGGGACGTGCAGATATAGACGTAAGGCATTCTCGTCAAGAGAGTTATCGTGTCGAATGCACGTTGGACTTGGCGTCGTAACCATCAGCAAGGGTAACCGACAGAAGGTGTTGAGTTTTGGTGATCTTTAAGGAGAAATGAAGCAATGAACAGTATGATGAACAAGGCAGTCCTTTCATTCGTCTTTTCCGCAATCTTCGTCTCTAACACTCTGGCAGCGGCCCCTGTCGAAGGCGATATAGAGCGTCCCAATATCATCCTGCTGATGGGAGACGACCACGGGTGGGAGGAAACCGGTTACAACGGTCACCCGGATCTGAAAACTCCCGTGCTCGATGATATGGCCGCGACCGGTCTTCGATTCGATCGTTTCTACGCCGCCCATCCCTCCTGCTCGCCGACGCGCGGGAGCGTGCTCACCGGACGTCACCCGAACCGCTACGGTACCTTCTATCCCGGCTATTCCTTGCGGCCCGAGGAAATCACCATCGGTCATCTCCTCGGAAAAGCCGGGTACCTCCGCGGGCATTTCGGAAAATGGCACGTTGGCACTGTCAAGTCGGGCTCTCCGACCAACCCGGGCGCGATGGGGTTCGATCAGTGGGTTTCTCACGACAACTTCTTTGAACTCGATCCCCCCCTTTCACGCAACGGCGGTCCGCCCACGATCCACAAAGGCGAGAGCTCGAGCGTCGTCATCGGTGAGACCTTACGTTTCATCAAGAGGGCCAGAACCCAGAAAAAGCCATTTCTCGCCGTAGTCTGGTTCGGTTCCCCTCACGAACCTTATAGTGGCTTGCCGGAAGACCTCGCCCTCTATGACGATCTCCCTGTTAAATATGCCGATCGCGCCCCCGTGTCCCTGACCTCCAACGAAACGGGCCGAAGGGTCAAGCGTCCTCTCGGGGAGGTGTTGCGCGAGCGCTACGCCGAGATTACCGCGATGGACCGTGCCATCGGTACGCTTCGGGATTATCTTAAAGGCGAGGGCCTCCGTGACAACACGCTCGTTTGGTATTGCGGAGATAACGGCACGCCGTTCAACAGCGTGCTTGCCTCGCCCCTGCGCGGCTGGAAGGGGCAAGTCTACGAAGGAGGGACTCGCGTGCCTGCCGTGATCGAATGGCCCGCTCGTATCCCGGTTCCACGTGCCAGCAAAATCAACGCCGTCACCAGCGACATGCTCCCAACGCTCTGCGCGCTCGCCGACGTGTCTGCCCCTAACGACCGTCCTCTCGACGGGATCAATCTCGTGCCGCTTTTCGACGGAAAGCTTGACGAGCGGCCGTCCCCCATCTTCTTCTGGGGATTCAAATCAAGGAAGGGACTCAAGTCCGACCCGAAACCATGGATCGATCCGAAGTGGCAGGAGGGGACAACGCCGCTCGTGAAATTCCTGGGCGGGATCAGGACCAGGAACTTCCAGAACTACCATCACCCGGATATCATCGAGTCCGATTACAACGGTGCCCGCGTCATGCTCGGTAACCGCCACAAACTCGTCATTCACGATGGAAAGGTCGATGGTGACCCGAATGTGGAGCTCTTCGACCTACGCGCCGATCCCGCCGAAAAGACGAACCTTGCCGAGAGAGAACCGGCAATAGTCAAGACGATGCAAACACAACTCCGCACCTGGCAGCAATCCGTGCTCAAGAGCCTGACTGGAGCAGATTACGGCAAGTAGGCCGAGGACCCGGCGCACAATATCGGTGATTTCATTCGTTTTCTGGAGTCTATCATTCTCTCCCACGCTCTGCAGCTCAACGTTTCAGAATGCACGGCAGCGAACGTAACGCCGCGTGTGGGAGTCGCTTGGGAGTGAACGGGATGTTTCGTCTCTATCATCAAGTGATAGCTCTGTGCTACAGATGTATCTCGTGTGCTATTGCAGGGAGCAGATAAGCAGAGTACTCTGGATAAAGTGCTTCGTGCCTTTGACACGGGGTGCCGAGAAAGAACCAGAATAGGGGAAGAAATGAAGAATGCTGTATCCTGTATCATGTTGTTTGTTCTCACGTTCGTGGCTGTGCAGGCCATGGCGGATAGATCAGGTGAAACTCTTGAATCGTCGGGTGTCAAGGGTGGGCTGATTGTCGTCGTCGGCTGTGACGATCCTGAACTCGTAGCCGGTCTGTGTGGCGACGCCTACGTTGTACATGCACTGGACAAGGACGCCCAAAAAGTAACAAAAGCACGCGAAGTTATTCGGGCAAAAGGGCTTTACGGAAGGGCGTCAGCCGTGGAGTGGGGCGGTGAGGCTCTGCCGTATGTGGACAATCTTGCGAACCTGATTGTAATACCGAATAGTGAATATCGAATATCGAATATCGAAGTGATGAGGGTTCTGGTGCCGGGTGGGGTGGCGATTGTTGACGGAAAAAGGACTGTTAAACCATGGCCTAAGGAGATTGACGACTGGCCGCAGTACTTGAACAAGGCGGATAACAATGCAGTGGCGATGGACTCAGTAGTCGGACCGCCTACGAGGATCCAGTGGCGGGATAATCCCAGGTGGAGCCGATCGCACATGGGAATATCTACGATTGTAAGTGTTGTAACCGCTAACGGACGCATGTTCTCCATCGAGGACAGGGCCCTTCCGGACAACCCGTTCCTGCCGGGCCGGTTCATGTATGTTGCTCGTGATGCATTCAACGGCCTTACACTCTGGACCCGTAAGATCGAGCGATGGGATTCCGTTGAAGTCTACATCAAGAGCCTGCCGACCCAACAGCAGAGGCGCATGGTGGCGACTGATGATATCCTCTATTGCACGCCGGTGCTGGAAGGGCCGCTTGCGGCACTTGACGCCGCTACGGGTGAGTTGATCAAGACTTACAAAAGCCTGTCTCGCGTACAGGAAGTGGCATACGATCAGGGCATTCTCTTCGCGAATGTTGGAGAGCGCTTCAATGCTGCTGCTTACAATCAAACCAACAAAAAGGGGAAAGGCGGCGGAACCCCGGGTGAGCCCTTTAATGGCAGCGGTTTTTCCAGAGGTTATGCGCCACGGACTGTGGATAAGAAGATATCGGACAGTTACATCGTTGCGATCGATCCTGAGAGCGGCAAGGAGCTGTGGAGAACAGGCAGCCTTAAGAACTACACTGGTGCGTCATTTGCGGTCAAAGGAGGTCATGCGGTCTACCAGACGAGTGAAGGACTCTTCTGTATCAATCCCAAGACCGGCAAAAAGATCTGGAGCGCAGAGTCCGCTGTCTCGAACCCCGCAGGACACGATTCCAAAACGCCCGGCACTATGCCCAACACGGTCATTATCACGTCTGAATATGCTTTCGCTTTAACTGGGAAGGGGGTGAATGCCTATTCCCTCAAGGACGGCAAAGTCCTGTGGACAGGCGCTGCAGGCGGCAATTACCAGGCTTCACCGGACCTGTACTATGTTGACGGAGTCGTTTGGGGTGGAAACTCAGGACGTGATGCCGCAACCGGTCAGCTAGTCAAATCATTCAAACAGCAGATGACCGGACCCATGGGCCACGACCGCTGTTATCGGAACTTTGTCACCAGGAAATATTACATCAACAGCAAGACCGGCGGTGCTGACTTTATTGACTTGGAAACCGGCAAGGAGTACCCGAACCATTGGACTCGCGGCACCTGCGGCACGGGGGTTCTGCCCGCAAACGGCCTCCTCTACAGCACCCCGTACTCATGCACCTGCAGTATAGGGGATATGATTCCGGGAATGAACGCATACAGCAGTGATGTCGACTTGCTCAAGACGCGTGACTCCAATGTGATTAAACGTGAGATCCGGCTTGAAAAAGGGCCCGCTTATGGCCAGAAGTCAGAGGTCAGAAATCAGAAGCCAGGGGAGGATTGGCCGACCTATCGGGCGAACAATTTCCGCGGCGGTATGGCCGACAGTGAGGTCCCCGCGCAGCTCAAAATCAAGTGGAAAGCCAGGCTGCCCGGGAACCCATCGGCTTCGACCATAGCCGGCGGAAAGGTATACGTGTGTGTGCCTGATACCCACACACTCTATGCCCTGGACAAAACCAGCGGAAAGACGGTGTGGACATTTGTCGCAGAAGGACGAATCGACTCCCCACCAACATATCACAAGGGAATGGTGCTGTTTGGATCTCGTGACGGCTGGTTGTATTCTCTGAGAGCTTCAGACGGCGAGCTTGCGTGGCGATTCAAAGATCTTCCTGACAGGCTGATCGCTGCCTATGGTCAACTGGAGTCAGCATGGCCGATATCCGGGGCTGTCCTGGTGGAGGATGACAGAGTTTACGCTTCCGCTGGACGTTCCACATACCTTGATGGCGGCATTTTTCTCTATTGCCTGGACCCCGTCACCGGCAAGCTTCTGAACAGCCGGTCAGCGCACGGGCCGTTTGAGAAAGGATCCGGGTTTCCCATTGCCGTCAAATCCACCGGTATAGCGGGAGGAGGCAGAAGAAAAGGGAAGAAGGGAGTCAAGAAAGAGGCACCAACTATGCCCGGCTTCAGGAACGGTATTCTGGTGTCGGATGGAACGGGCATCTACATTCGACATGCAGCCTTTGATAAAGAGCTGGCAGACAGGCAAACAACTGACAAACGCATCATGCCCCTCGGCGGATTCATCGACCGCAGACAACAACACCGCACCGATTTCATATTCAGTAATAGATTCCAATGGTGGAATAACAGCGGCGGCGGCGATATCATGATCAGTGACGGTAAGGAGTTCTTCGCTGTTGCAGGTTTTGGGGCCGGCGGCAATCACTCATATTTTGACCCCCGGACAAGATCGTATACTCTCAGGGGAAGCGGCTTGAACCTTGCATTACCTATCAATGGCCGTGCGCTGGCCAAGGCTGGTGACGTGATCTTTGTTGCCGGCGAACCGATGAAATTCAAAGCTCCCACCTGGCGGGATTACGAAGCAGCTTACTCGGGAGAATTGGGAGGAAAACTGGTGGCTGTGTCGGATGGCAAGGTGAATGCCACATACGAGCTTTCTTCCCCCGTGGTCTGGGACAGCATCGCCATCGCCGACGGACAGCTCTACATCTCCCTCACTGACGGAACGATACAGTGCATGGGGAAGTGATGGCTCGCCGAACCACCTGATCTCGAGCGCGGGTGTTTTTTTAGATGGCACTGGCAACACCCTCTATTTAGAAGGAGACACAACAATGGGCATGTTCAGCACACAAGGTACCGGAGAGACTACTGACCGCAAGGAGAGCACCCTCAAGAAGCTTGAGCGGATGAACAAGGCGCTGAGCCACGAGGAACCTGACCGCGTCCCGATCAGCGATTTCTTCTGGGGGAGCTTTATCGAGAACTGGCGTAAAGATCTCGGCCTGGCTGAGGATGCTAATCCCTACTATCACTATGAACTCGATTGGATAGCTACCGTCCCGAACATGGATCCGCACATCAGATCGTTTGAAACAATCAGAGAAACTGAAGAGGAAGTGGTCGTCAAAACGGGTTTCGGATGCACGATGCGCAAGCGGTTCGACCGACCCATGCCGGAAATGTCAGCATGGGATATCGACAGCATCGAAAAACTGGAGGCATTTGAGTTCGACGATGCAAACGATAAACGCCGTTACTTCGAAGGCGGTGACAACCAGATAGCGGGAGTTGGTGACGGATTTGAGCGTAACTCTGCACCCTGGCTCGACACCATAGAATCACTGCGCCCGGACTTTCCGGTATACGGAAGCATGATCGAATGCTCTGAATGTCTCACCAGGCTGATAGGGCAGGAGAATACGATGCTCTGGATGGGGCTCTACCCGGACAGGATGGGCGAATGTATAAACCGCATAGGCCAGTTCTATCTCGATTGTGCCAAGGCTGAGCTGAAAGCCGGCGCCGGCCTTATCGACGGCTTCGTGATATGGGGCGACGTGGCGTATAGGAACGGTATGTTCTTTTCCCCCGACTACTGGCGCGAGTATTTCAAGCCGTGGGTCAAGGCAATCGTTGCCGAATGCCACGCGAAAGATCTGCCTGTCATCTACCACGGCTGCGGAAATGTCCACAAGATCCTCGAGGACTATATCGAGACAGGCATAGATGCACTCAACCCACTCGAAGCCAAGGCCGATCTCGACACTGTGAATCTGCGCCGCGAGTACGGACATAGACTGGGTTTCTGCGGAAACAGCAACATGCAGGTGTGGGAAACGAACGAAAAAGACAAGATTCGCACCGAAGTCCTTCGCAAACTGAACGCGGCAAAAGGTGGGGGCTACATATTCCAGTCAGACCATTCAGTAGCTTCGAATATCTCGGGCGAGACATATGACTTCATAGTCAAACTCGTTCGCGAATATGGCAATTACCCGATAGACCTGGGCGAGTTTGAAGAAAATATATGACGGGTTAAACGCCACAGCGCAGTTCAGGCATTCCGTGGTGGCGTCGACTCTGAGATGTTGGAGAGTTGCTTGGCGACAGTCAGCTTCTCATCCAGTTTGCGTAGTCTGTGCGCAAGCAGAGAAGCAATACTGATCATCAGAGACAGACCGGGGACGGGATAGGAATTGAAGAACTGTTCAATGCCTTCTCGTTTGATTGACCACACCTGAGAGAACTGCATGGCATCGACCGATGCACTGGCATTGGCGGGATCAAAAACGTTGATCTCTCCGAACCACTCTCCATGCTGGATCTTGCCGAGAAGCATGTGGCGCCCCTCCTCGATGCAGGTGGCGTGCAGAAGACCGCTTACGACGAAATAGAGCGTGTCCTGGGGCGTACCCTGTCGAATGAGCCTATCCCCTTTCTCAAACTTCGCAAAGTTTCCGTAGCTGCTCAAGAGGCGGCGGTCTTCTTCCTCAAAATCGGCCAGCAGTCCAATGGCGGGTAATTCAGGAATCGTCAAGTCGTCGGTCATTGATCACCCCTCGTTCGTAACGTCTTCAGTGTTGGTCTGTACAACAGGATTCAAGCGGCCCCACCCGTGTAAGTCAAGCGGCAAGTCTGGGTGGAATCGGGAAGTACTGTCACGAGCCTTTTTGCGCGGACGCCGAGGCCGGCGTCCCTCCCGCCGCTGGACGGTGATCTTGTGCGTGAATTGGGAGGGTCCGCGGCCCCGCGGACCGATGATTGAGGAGATTTCGCATTCAGTTGCCATTCACTGCGACTTCACAAGTCGCAGCAGTTTCAACGAGCTGGCGGGTGGGAGAGGGGGCTTTCTTGGCCTGTCATAATTTGCTGACAGTGTTTCCCAGCGGAGCATGTACTTGACGTTGTCATCAACTTGTTCCCCGATATCACCGGCCGTCTTCACCCTGATGCTTTCGAAATCGATTGTTGTTCTCATCATTTTCTCGGGGTGCGCATCAGGCACAACAACGTTCCTGTCAACTGGCATTAGTGTCTCGTCATCTATAATGATTCGTCCGGATCCGTAATCGCGATGCCTGTACGTGATAATGTGCGTTTCCGGGTCGATTCTTTTTAGACCTGAGATCCTGATTCCTATGAAGGGCATGGCCCCGTATCCACTGAAATGAATGTTCTTCTCCCAGCTGGTTATCGCGTGGCGCTTCCATGAGCCTTCCTGGAAACGGGACACGAAGATCTGCATGTGGCCTTTCTCGTCGAGTTTGTGGTATGTGACAACTGGCCTGTTCTTCGAATCGAAGGCAAGTCTCTCACAGCCGTTGATGATGCCGCCTTTTACGGGTACCGGGTCGACGCAAAGCTCCGTCTGGCTGGTTGTCAACGGCAGTGTAACCGCCTTGCCGCCCGCGGATTCCCA
The DNA here is from genome assembly GCA_030744755.1 of Kiritimatiellia bacterium. Taxonomy (GTDB): domain Bacteria; phylum Verrucomicrobiota; class Kiritimatiellia; order UBA8416; family JADHWI01; genus JASLPY01. Next base: position 21,224 of record JASLPY010000047.1, read on the forward strand.
ATGCTTGAGATCCCGGCTTCGAACGTGGGAGAGGTCGTGGTTGGTGGCACAATCGGGAGTCTCCCTCCACACCCATAGAACATGAAAGGATCCGTCCGGCCCCTTGATTGGGCCGTGCGGATAGGCATTGCATTTGCCTTTGCCGTCGAACATCGGCGTGTCGAAGAAGCGGGACCAGGTCTTCTTTTCGGTATTGTAACAGTTCCACAACCGCATGCCGTTACCGCTTCCGCCAAGCCGGTAGTTGAACAGAAGTGTCCCTTCCGCGTCTTTCAGAAAGTTGGGGTAGGTACACCTGTTCTCCCCTTTGCCGGTCATTGAGAACCGTTTGAACGTCGTGATGTCTCCCGGCTCCCCCGTGCGGAAGTAAATCAGAGGTACGCAATGCATGTTTCCGGAGAGATGGATGTTTCCGGTGGAGTCAAAAGCCATCGTCAAGTAGTTGTGAGAATCCCAACCCACCTTGCTGGGCAGTACGACCTTCTGATATGTCTTCTCTTCGAGCCTGCACCTGGCCACAATCATCTGGTGCTTCTCGTTATAGTAAGCAACGTACTGGTCTTTGCCCCGGGTAAGCAGCGAGAAGCCAACAGGAAACCACGACGGCACCTTGTCAATCTCCATGCTGTCTTCGATATGCCACTGGCCGGTAGAGCTCATTGGCTTCTCCACGGCCACAGCCGGCAGGCATGAAGCAAGTATAACTACTAACGGTATTGCGAGATGATTCATCAGATCCTCCAAGTATTCCACCCTAGAAGCGAGGTTACAGACTATCTGTATTGGCCGAACACGTTCGGACATCAATTTGCACAGTGTTCCTGAACAACCGGCGCGTTAGAGCAAATGTGCTCAATGTTCTGGGTGGCTTTCAATCTTCTCCACAGCGTCGACTGGAGTCAGAATCTCAATTCCATTCCAACGACCGAGATCGAGAAGGTGGGAGTCGCCCGAAACAATCAGTTCCGCATGGGCTTCTTGAGCACACTCCAGAATGATATTATCGTCTGGATCGGCCGAGATAGCCCGAACCCTCTTTGTTGGAGTCACTACGTCACACAGCTCGTGGAGTTCCTCGATGAACGTCAGGGCCTGCTCGGATGAAAGACCAAACTTGGTTCTCTGCAGGACCTCGCGCACTTCGTCTAGAATCGGCAAGGACGTGAAGGCGTGAATAGAGCCGGCCAGTCCATGTTCCAGCAGGCGGGCGGGATGTCCGCCAAAGAGAAAACCGGATATGATGACATTCGAATCAAACACAACCCGCAGTTCGGTCATCGGCGCTTTGCCTTGCTCTTGCGGTATGCGGCGATTTCTTTCGATACGTCGTCCTGCGACAAGCCTCTGGCTTTCGCAATTCCTCGGCCCATCTTGAATACGTCGGCCCAGCGCTGTTTGCGCTGGATGTACGCGCGGGCGGCTTCGCGTAAGAATTCCGACCTGCTACGCGACTCATCCCGCGCAACACGATCGATGTCTTTCAGTAGGTTCTTCTGAAATGCAATATTGACAGTGGTTGTGCTCACAAGCCCTCACTTTCTGATGTCAATATACAATGTTTGTATATGCATGTCAAGAGCTTGAGCTCACTGAGCTTTTACCGTTGCGAGGAGTTTCGACTTGGGATGAGCGCGCCCCGCAGTGGCGGGATGCAAGCAGATGGTCACGGATATCAGGAGTTTTTTGACAGGATCCTGCAGATTCTGTAGATCCTGTCAAAATCCTCTCCTCCTGTTGACATTCAATCCGTACACCGATAACTTCACAATCGAAACAATGGCAGTATAGCTCGACCGGACTGGTCTTTTTGACAGACCGAAAATCATGTTTCTCTCAATGCCCGTAAAGAAGGGGCTCGAACCGAAAAGCAGGTGCTCATGCAATACAGCAAGAAACTCATATTCTCATCGATCTCCCTCGTCGTTCTGGTGGCAATCTCCGCTTCTGCCGCGAGGAAACCGAATATTGTCTATATCATGTCTGATGAACTTGCCTACTACGAGGTCGGGTTCATGGGTAACACGCAGATCAAGACGCCGCGACTGGATGCCATGGCTTCCGATGGCATCATTTTCAACCGCGCCCTTGCCGGTGCCCCGGTGTGCGCACCGCTGCGCTGCACCCTGATGACCGGCAGACACATGGGCCACGCTTCCGTACGCGCCAACGATGGCGGTACGCCGCTGGTGCAGGGCGAGGCAACCATAGCCTCGATACTCAGGCCTCTCGGCTATGCGACCGGCGGCTTCGGCAAGTGGGGGTGCGGCGGCCGCGGCTCTACCGGCGTACCGGAAAAGCACGGGTTCGATGTCTTCTTCGGTTATTACGACCAGGTGCATGCACACTCGTTCTTTCCGCCTTACCTCGTTCGCAACAGCGAGGAAATCATTCTCAAGGGTAACGTTGGCGGCCGTAGCGGGCCGGTATACTCACATTACGAGATAATGAAAGAAGGCCTGCAGTTCATCCGCGATAACAAGGACAAGCCCTTTTTCTGCTACTTCCCGATCACCCCGCCGCACGGGATGTATGATATCCCTGACAGCGATCCGGCCTGGGCACTGTACAAAGATAAGGACTGGCCGGAGGACGCCAAGCGTTATGCTGCCATGGTGTCGATGGTCGATCGCAACACCGGCGAGGTCCTTGACCTGCTGAAGGAGTTGGGACTGGAAGACAATACTATCGTGTTCTTTGCCGGCGACAACGGGGGCCAGGACCGCTTTCGCACCAAGGAAAAACCGCGCGGCTTCTTCGGTCCCAATGTCAATCCGAAGACCGGCACAGAATTTCGAGGCGGCAAAGGCAACCTCTATGAAGGAGGGTTGCGAATTCCCTCCATTGCCAGGTGGCCGGGAAAAATCAAGGCGGGCAAGGTCAGCGACCTGCTATGGTATCAGCCGGACATCCTTCCGACCCTGGCAGAATTGACCGGGGCCAAGGTGCCGGCAGGCGTTGACGGCCTGTCTATTCTGCCGGAGCTGATTGGTGAGAAGGCAACAGGCAGGAAACAGGAACAACACGAGTTTCTTTACTGGGAATACGGCAGTCAAACGGCGGTACGTATGGAAGACTGGAAGGCCATCAATCCCGGGAGAGGAAAGGGTTGGGAGTTGTACGACCTGAAAACCGATATCAGTGAGACCACAAGCGTTGCCGACAAGAATCCTGACGTGTTGAAAAGGATGATCGCCTTCGCTGAAGCCTCCCATACGCCGGTGATACCCGGCACCTTCAGCGACCGCAAAGATCACGAGCGTGACCGCTGGGCCAAGTGGGGGACGGCCAAGACGCAACCGGCGAAGATTGCGAAGGCTTACGGGCTGCCAAAAAAGGGGCTGATCTCAAACAGGTCGTTCAAGCTTGTTCGGGCGTCAAGCGAATCGACAAGCAACCACAAGCATGCCCGCAACGCTTTTGACGGGGACCCCCGTACGTGGTGGCATTCGGAGTTTTCGAGAGAACATCCGCATGAGCTGGTCATTGACCTGGGCGCTGAACATACAGTTCAGGGCTTTGTGTACCTGGCCCGCCAGGATGTCGGCTGGAATGGCGCACTGGCAAAAACCGAGTTCTACGTCATGCAGGACCCCAAGGCAGAGACCAAACCAGTTGCGAGCATAACCTTCAAAAAGAAGAAAAGGCCACAGGACGTTCGCTTCGCCCCTGTTAGAGGACGATACGTCAAGGTCCGCGTACTGTCAGAAGTTGGCGGCAACAAATGGGCATCCATCTCCGAGTTGGGTATTTTCGGGAAATAGCAGGGCGTTACCGGGCGTCCGACCGAAAAAGGGGCATTTCAAAGAACATGGAGTAACTCATGAAGACGACACATCTACTGATACTCGCATTGGTTGTTTTTGCGGTTGCCTGTCCCCCTGCCTTCGCGGTTGAGCAGGATACGCGTGTTAAGGTTCAGCCGTTTCCACTGGACCGGGTAAGGCTTCTGGACGGTCCGTTCAAGAAGGCGATGGAGACGAACAAGGCGTACCTGATGAGAGTCGAGCCTGACCGGCATCTCTGGCCGTTCCACGATCGCGCAGGCTTGCCCACGAAAGGAGATCGCTATGGCGGCTGGGCCGGAAAGGACTGCGTGGGACAGGTGTCGGGGCATTATCTTACTGCCTGTTCTCTCATGTATGCCGGCACCGGCGACAAGGAAATGAAGAAGCGTGTGGACTACATGATCAGTGAGATAGCCGCTGTCCAGAAGAAGCACGGCAACGGCTATGCCGGCCCGGTCAGGACGGAGGTATGGAGCCAGCTTTTCTCGGGCGATATCAAGGTGGGCAAGTGGGGTCTGTGCACGGGCTACGTGCCGTGGTACGTGCTGCACAAGAACTATGCAGGATTGGTTGACGCGTATGTATATACGGGTAACGAGCAAGCACTGGAGGTAGCGCGCAGTTTTGCCGCATGGGCGAAGGAAGGAACCGACAAGCTCGACGATGCCCAGTTTCAGAAGATGCTGATCTGTGAATACGGTGGGATGAATGATGCAATGGCGCGTCTGCATGATGTCACGGGCAGCAAGGACTTGCTGGAGCTCGCCCGGCGGTTTGACGACAAGGCGGTTTTTGCCCCGTTGGAACGCGAAGAGGATGCCCTGACGGGTAAGCATGTCAACACACAGCTCCCCAAGATCATCGGTGCCGCGCTCCTGTACGAACTGACAGGCGAGAAACGCTACGGGACCATCGCCCGGTTTTTCTGGGATCGGGCGGTGAACGAACGCTGCTTCGCTCCCGGTGGAGTGGATTTTCACGAGCATTTCAAGGCTGCAGGGGAGGAAGCCAAATGGTTGAACTGGGACAGCTGCGAAACCTGCGTTGTCTACAACATGCTGAAGCTTACACGGCACCTGTTCGGGTGGAATCCGGACGCGAAGTACATGGATTACTACGAACGGGCGCTATACAACCACATCCTGGGATCGCAAGACCCGCATAGCGGTGGATACACGTATTTCTATTCGCTCAAGCCCGGTCATTTCAAAACCTACAGCACACCTTTCGATTCAATGTGGTGCTGCGTTGGGACGGGAATGGAGAACCACGCGAAGTACGGCGATACCGTCTACTTTCAGGATGATGACACGCTGTGGGTGAATCTTTTCATTGCCTCGCAGCTCGACTGGAAAGAGAAGGGCATGACTATCCGGCAGGAAACGCTGTTTCCCGCCGAGGACACAACGACCATAAAGCTATCGGTCAAGGAGCCGCGGAAATTCACCATGAAGATCCGCGTTCCATACTGGGTTGAGGACGCAGCGGAGGTCTGGATCAACGGAAAGAAGGAGAAGCTCGAGACGAAGCCACAGAGCTACCTTGCGCTTTCCCGCACCTGGAAGGACGGGGACACTATCAAGGTGCGTCTTCCCATGGGGCTGCACCTGTACCGCGCCAGGGACGATAAGAATCTTGCCGTGGTCATGTTCGGGCCGCTGGTGCTGGCCGGCGAGCTGGGACGTGACGGGATGCCGGAGAATCTCCTTTGTACCCATAACAAGCAATATTCCGGCGACCCGGTTCCGCCCGTACCGGTGCTTGTCACCGAATCGGCTGATCCGGCCGAGTGGGTAAAGCGCGCCGGTGACAAGGGCCTGAAGTTCCGGACGCAGAACGTAGGCAAGCCTGGCGACGTGGCCCTCATTCCGCTTCACGAAATGCATCATCAGCGCTATACGGTGTACTGGAAGTTGTTGTCGGAGGCGGAGTGGGATAAGGAAGAAGACGCCCGGGAAGCTGATGAACGCCGCGCTCGTGAGGTCGAAGCCCTCACTGTCGACCTTGTTACACCCGGCACGAAGCTCGAGGGCGCCCACAACCAGAAAGGGGAGGCCACCCATTCCGGTGCGGCTTTCGGACGCAAATGGCGGGATGCAAGAGGCGGCGGCTGGTTCTCATACGAGATGAAAGTGCTGCCTGGAGAGCCGGTCTGCCTGCGGGTCGATTACTGGGGAGGCGATACAAACAACAGGAATTTCGATATCCTCGTCGATGACCGGAAGATTGCCACACAGAAGCTTACGGCAGCCAAGCCCGGCGCGTTCATGGATGTGACTTACGACATTCCGGCCGACCTGACGAAGGGCAAACAGAAGATAACAGTCAAATTCCAGGCCCACCCGGGGGCCATGGCGGGCGGCATTTTTGGCTGCAGGGTGATGAAGCTGAAGGAATAGAGGCCAGGTTCTGCCCCCTCGTCTAGAGACACGGAGATAGCCATGCATATCAGGAAGATCGCGAGTTTGTGCTTGGCCGTTGTTGTTCTTGCCGGCAGTTCTTCGCCGGCCGCAAGTCTGCCCGACCCCGGGACCGGAGGTGTTGAAGGCAAGCCAGTCAACCTGCTGGTCATAAGCTCCCGGGCCAACAAGGTCAACCTGATCGATCCCGAGTATGCCAAAGATCTCAAGGCCGCAGGCTACAACCTTCACGTTCTCAGCCACGAGGACATGCTGACCGCGGATTACCTCAAGCAGTTCGGTGCGGTCGTGCTGGCCAACCTTCCTTATGCCGGTGAGGAGTACACGGTTTATGGTTTCAAGAATCGTTTTCTTGAGGCCAATCTCGAGCTTATCCAGGAGTATGTCGAGCTCGGTGGCGGCCTAGTCGTGATGCCGGCGATCAGCGAATTCGGCGAGGCCTACGGCTGGACATATAACGCCTTTCTTGAACCATGGGGTGCGCAGCTCCTGATCCAGCAACTCAAGGACGGCAGCTCACGCAAGAACGAGAAAGGGGCCGGTGCGTACGGTATCGGCAGTATCAGCGCCGGTCACCTCATCAGCAACGTGCTCAAGGGCAAAAACGTACTCTACCCAATGAACGTGATGCGCTGGGATCATTCATATTCGTGCACGCCGGTCATCACTGACAGGAACTGGAAACTCCTGGCTACTGCCAATGACGCCCAAACCCACATCGCGCTCGACAACAGCAACGTGGGTGATCCGATCACCGGGAACAACACGCTCTACGCCGTCCGCCAGTCCGGTAAAGGAATGGTCGCCGTGAGTGCCATCCACAGCTACTACACGCTGACCATGCTGTCTTCCACTGCGGAGAATATCGGGGAAAACGGGACGGGCATCATCGATTTCCAGGTTATGCGCGGCGAGAAGAACGGGCGACCGAGTGTCTACGGTGAACTCCTGGACCGCACTTTCCGCGCTTTCGCAGCCAACAGCGCGAAGAACGGCATAGGGGCCTGGGCAAACCTGTCCAAGCCTGAGGCACCTCCGCTTCCCGTATCACCAGCCATCATCGATTGGAAGACGCAGGAGCCTCCCCCTACGTGGGCACACCGCGTGATTCCCAGCAGCGGTTGGCCGCGGCGATACGATGAATTGCCCGATCCGAGTGTGGCTGGCGAAATGAAGTTCTGGAAGATGCTGGTTGGACCGCGCACGCGCTACAGTAGCGGATTGGGCACAGTGAAGGATTACAGAAAAGCGGCTGTCAAGGCAGGCTACTCGGCTATTACTTTCTGCGAGACCTTTGAAGAAATGACGGCGGACAAGTGGGAGGATCTGCTAAAAGACTGCCGCGAGCACACTGACGAAGATTTCGTCTGCCTGCCGGGATTGAATATAGAAAGCTACGAAGGGCAGCGTTACCTCGTGCTCGGAGCGGAACGTTTTCCCTCACCCAACTGGTTGACCGAGGATGGCAAACGTCTGCAGGCCGTACGCATGTTGTCGCTGGGATGGTTCGGCCACGTGAGCGTGGTTCACAAACCTGGTTCGGGCCCGTTGAATCCCAAGACCTTCAAGCACTACACCGGTATCGGGGTGGCCACGTACGATACGAAAGGTAAACAGATTGACGACGGTTTCTTCGCCTACCAGTGGAGTGCGGCGTCCGACTCGCAGCCCATTCCCATCGCCGTGCATGAGGTAATGAAGCCCGCGGATGTTAAGCATGCGGTGCGCGGCTATCAGCAGATTATGCCGGCGCCGACCCTCGCCAAGGCCATCCGTTACTTCCGCTTTGCCTTCAGTCACGCCTTCGACGCACCGGAACGTTACTTCATTTCCGAAGGCCCCATTCTCAACGGCTGGTCCATGTTCAACAAGGACATTGGCAAGGCCGAATACAACCGCGAGCACCTGCGCATGGGCATAGGGGTTCGTTGCGCGGACGGCGAAACACCCGTCACGCAAATCAAGCTCTATGACGGTTTTGACCTCGTACGCAACTGGAAGAATGACGGACTCGAGTTCAAGGCCACGGTCGATGGATCGCACAACAAGCAGCACTTGTTCGTTCTGCTGGCGAGTGATGCAAAAGGGCGGCGAGTGTTGTCCCCGGTCCTGCGCACGGTGTGCAAGAACTACCGTGCCCGTTGCGGAGACCGGCAGAACTGGCTGGGCACCCAGATTGTCTACACCGGCTGGCACCGCAACGGTTTGCCGGGCTACCGGCTTGAACTGGCCGGATGCAACGAAGGAATCCTCCGCTACGAGACGCCGACGGTCCTGGATTTCCCGTTTTACGGGAATAACGTCCAGATCCAGGAGGCAGACCTGGGCAATGTCTTTGCCTTTGGTGAGATGAAGCTGGTGGCCGGCGATGCTAAAGGGATGTTGCCTTTCAAGCCCAAGGATACCGTCGGAGGGAACGTACGCTACACGTACTTCCACCCGTTGAAGCAGAAGAACTTCGCCATCATGCTTGTGGAAACGGAAGTCGGGCTACGAAAAGATGCCGAGCTGATCAAGCCCCAGAAGGGCCTCATCAATCCGGTTCTCGCAAGCGGCATGCGTGGGAACAATCTGCTCATTTTGCCGAACCAGGCGCCCGCAAAGCTCGCGTCTGTGCTGAACTACGAGAACAACCGGCTGGAAGAAGGTGACGCGAAGAACGTATCGTGCCCTCTGCCTGTAGGAAGCTATGCAGGAGGAATTGTGCCATTGACCGAAGGCCTGCACCTCGACGGCCGTAATGTCGGCGTTATCGCGGACCCTGGGAAGAAGCCGAAGGGGACGACCTGGACGGCACGCTACCTCACTTTGCGTGGCAGGCGGTACCACTGGAAGGTCAACCGCATGCGCGGTTCGAAGGAGGACGCCGTGGACGACCGGGCCGAGCAGGCCCTGGCCGAGATGGGCTTCCGCGGCAAAACGCCATACCAGTTCAAGCTCAAACAGGGCAGGCTGGAGAGAACTGCCTACTTTGCCCACCTGGCGGCGGAGAAGGGTGGTATTGCAGGCAAGTGTATCAACACCTCCGGAAGACCGATGCTGATGCATGTGCCCATGCTCATAAGCGGTCTCGACAATGACAGTGAGATGATCGTCTGGCGTTCCGACAGCGATCGGCTCAATGCTTTTGCATCTTTCGAGGACAAGGGTTATGCAAGCTTCGACGCCGACAAGACGGTCGACTTTTACGCCGGCAATGCGGCGGTCTGTGACCCGCAACTGACCGTCTCCATGGTTATCTGGGACAAGGATACTGCCTGGTTCCGCGTCCACAATCCGACGCAGAAGGGAATCACGTCCAGCTTCGTCACTGCCGCGGCTGTGAAAGGTCTCAAGCAGGTGAAGACCACCATTACCGTACCTGCGGGCAGATCTGTGGAGGTTAAGTAGAGCCTGTCCGAAAGGGTTGATATGTCGAAACGCTTGGAAACACTCACTGGAGTGCGGCGGGCCTCCGCCGCTATGGAGCAATGGATGTGCATAACCGTGACAGAATTGAACTGTGTTCCTCCGTGCCGCAAGTCAATGCGCTGGCATTGCACAGCCGGCGGAGGCCCGCCGGGCTCCAGCACCCTTTTCGGATAACCTCTAAGTAGGACCGGCCCTGGGCAAAGGAAAATCGATGAAGCGTGTCTTGTCCATTCAGCTCTGGAACCAGGATATTCGTTCTGCGGCGCTACTGATCGCAGGATTCCTGATCCTGTTCTCCACGTTACCCGCGCGTGCTGCTTCCCCGTTCGCCATTGTCGCACTGGAACCTGACAAGGTCCTTTATCAACCGGGCGAAAAGGGGGTTGTGACCGTGACCGTGAAGGCTGACACTGCCGGCAAGAAGAGCGGAACCTTGACTGTCCTCCTCCAGTCCGGGCTGAACAAAGCTAGAGAACTTGCCCGCCTTGAGGTCACGACCGACCAGGATGCAAAGACGATCTCTTTTCCGTTCACCGCCCTCGACCGCTGGGGAACAGAGGTGACAGCGCAACTTCGTTGTGAAGGGGAGACCGATATCCGAAGGGCGTATTTCTCAACGGCGGAGAATTTCTGGGAAGTGGGCATCGGGCATGCCTACCCCATCTTCACCCAGGGCGAGCGCGGCCGCAAGATGATCGCCACCATGCCGCGCGTATTGCGAGACAAGTACTCAAACTGGCTGGATCTCTTTTTCTGGGCTCCGTGTGACTGGTCAAGGCTCACCCCGACGGCGAAGCTCTGGTGGGGAGGTCAGACGAGCTACCCGCACGACGAGGAGAACCTGCAGGCGTTTGTCAAGGCTCTTAAACGGGAAGGCGTCAGGGTGTCTGCGTATGTCAGTCGTAACCCCGCCGGTCCTTTCGGTTGGGAAACGGCACGCCAACATCCCGACTGGTTCGGGGGAGGGCGTTTCAGCGGGCGAAACTACAACGTAGAACACCTCGACCACTACAACGATCCGTCCTGGCGTGCGAAACAGAAGGAACTGGATATTGGCTGGTACGGTCTGAAAGTCGATCTGAACAGTGAAGCTCCTCTCCACTACGGGATCGACCAGATCATAAGAAGCGTCGATCATTACGGTTGGGACGCGGTCCGTTTTGACGGCCATTACACAACAGGGTTCGACGCTGTCTCAACCCGCAATATGCGCTGCCTCAAGGAGCGAGTGCTGGATGTCTATCCCGGTTTCCGCTTCGGGTTCAACTGGGGGAGGGCGCCGGAATGGAAGGGTGGCTTTACCCACGAGCTGCGAGAAGCCATGGCTGGCGGAGGCATGTACATGCAGGAGGGCATCCGCCACTGGAACTATACCCGCGAACGGTATAGAAGCTGGAACCATTACATCGAGAATGAGATACGTATTGCCAAGCGGATCCAGTCTCTCGGCGGATACTACCACTGTATCCTTGATCTCAAGGGGGAACTTACCCCGGACCAGCGATATTACAAACTCGTCTACAGCCTTATTGCCGGGGCTCATCCTGCCTACGGAACCCATGACGCGGTAGAAGGAAGCCCCAATTGGGGCGCCTTCATGACCCGCTGGTCGGAGCTGCTATGGCATCCGAATATGCGCCGAAGCCCGACGGCGGTAGAACAGGTTGAGGTAGGCCACAAGGCGGTGCAATGGAAACCCTTTGTTCAGGAATGTGTTCTTACACCTGACAGAAAACGACTGGTCGTGCACCTTCTCCTTCCCCCTACCGATGACGCTATTGAGAACGGAAAGCTGCCATCGCCGATAGAGGACCCCATACCGGTAGAAGTCTCCCTGCCAGAGGGTGAGTGGGTCAAGGATATCTGGCTGGTTCAACCCGACTGTGAGTCCTTCGGCGGCCGGCTCGGAATTGAAGGCACTGGTCGCAAGGTGTCCGTCGCTGTTCCGCGTCTTCAGCACTGGGCGATAGTCGTAGTCGAAGTTGGCGGCCGTTTCACGGTTCCGCCCACGCCCCCTGCTTTTACCGAACCGCCTGATCTCACGAGTGTGCCGACGGGACCGGGCATGGTCACCGGTGCCGATCCCAATAAGAAAGCGCTCGCACCATCCATGCCACCGGCAGAAGGGTTCGAACGTCTTCTCGATAGCGGGTCCGCCAACATAGGCAACCCGATTGTTGACGACCCCGATTCCCCACTGGGCAAGGTACAGGGCCGACGCAAAGATCAGAAGAGCGTCCGCATGGGAAAGTGGTGGATCGGTCATCCGGTCGGGCGGTACGATGTGTACCTGCGAATCAAGTGGACAGACGAGAAGGCCAACCCCACTCCACAACGACTGAAGACACAAATCTCTCCTACATATAAGACAAAACAATGGCACGAGAAACTACTTGTCACGCCGGGATATCCAGATGCCCCGAGAGACGCGATTTTGTTGAAAGAGAGAGGGAGATATCACGACTACAAGATTGCGACCGTTGACGCGTGGTGGGCTGGGTGCTTTTGCTTTGTTACGGAGGGGGTTACCGAAAAAACAGGGGACAACCAGATTTTCCAGGAACGGGTAATCTTCAAGCGTGTCGAGGCATTCAGCGATAGCATGCTTGAGGAACATGGTACGGGGTTTCCGAAAAAGCCCGCTGACCTGCGCACCCCCGCGGGAGGCTCGCCCGGTAACATTCTTGTCAGGGCAGGCATGTTCTGGCAGCACTACATGAAGAACGCCCCTTTTGAATACACCCTGGGATACGCGCTTCCCGAGAAATACGAAGAGCTCTACCAGTATGACGCTATCATTCTCGCAAACGTTGACATTGACAGTCCTGGACAGCGAAAGATGATCCGGAACTATGTTGCTGACGGAGGCCGGCTTGTCGTGCTCGGGGGTAATCATGCGCTACGATACAATAAGTTCGCCAATACATTTGTCAGCGGGCTGTTGCCATTCGAGATTTCGAAGGAAGACTCCGTGATTAGACTTGAAAAACCGGTGTTGCTGGGGCTTAACCGGGCAAGACCCGCCGGGGAGAAACCTGCCCTCTTCTGGCGCCACGAAGTCGAGCCGCATCCTGAATCAACGGTTCTTGCCTGGGCGGGCAAGACCCCCATTTCTCTTCGCCGCAACGTGGACAGGGGAGTGGTGACCGCCTTCGCAGGAACGGTGCTCGGGGCGCCGGAGAAGAGAGAGGCCCCGTTTTGGAAGACCGGGTTCTGGAAGGAGCACCTGGCAACGCTGGTCAAGGAGTGACGCGTTCTGAAGAAATGCCTCCAGTATCAGAATTGCTTCTCGCTATCGCTTCTCAGCATTTCGATCATAACGCAGATGCCGGAGGATCCCCGCCCAGCAACGGCAAGCCGCCGACTACCTTGTCGTCGGCTTTGCCTGACTCTGATACCTGTCCGCCGACCCCCTCCTACCTCACCAATATCACCGTTCCCCCGGCAAAGGATGGGGGTGTTAGCTGGATGTTGATGTCGTCGACGTACGCGTTGTTCGTGCCGGTATTCATGACACCGAACTTTGAGTACGATGCGGTGTTGGTGGAGTAGAAATCCAGCGCTATCCCCATTGGCTGTCCGTTCAGGTACAGATCCCATTCCTGGTCGGTATAGTCGCTGTGCACAGTGAAGCGTACCCAGTCGACTCCCTCTGCAAGCGGTGAGTGAGAGAGCTCAGTCTGGTTGGTTCCGTCATAGACAATCACCTGCCCGTTGGTGCTGACGAAGAACGCCGCCGTGCTGCCCTCGGATGGAGTTCCTGCACCGGCCGGATCACCGAAGACGGGCTTGGTATAGAAGTCGGTCCAGACGTCGGTCTGTCCGTCCAGGAAGGTATGTGACATTGCTGTGGCCCCGTTGATTGACATGCATGCGGCCTTGCTGCTGCCCAGGTGCGTGACGCTGCCCTGCACCTCGGTGTCCACTGCAACCCACCCGTACTGGCCGTCAAGATCTCCGAGCGTCCGATCTTCGAACGTCTCAACAAACGGCAGGATATGTTCGGGGCCGACGGTCGTGAAGCTTTCGCTGGGGCTGGCCCAGATGTTGGTGGACAGGTTCTGGGCCATGAACGTGTAGTGGTAAGTCGTGCCCAACTCAAGGTCGCTTTTGGTGAAAGCCAGGCTGACCCCGTTCGTGTTGGTGTAGGAGCCTATATAGTTGGTATTAGCCCATGCTCCGGGCGCGGCCCCGCCATCGCTCTCGCCCCAGTACAGGTATACGTCGAACACAGCCTGCGTGGCATGGAGCGTCCCGTTCATCGTGTAGTCCGGGTAAGATTCGGTGACTGGATCGTTTTCAATGCGGCCGGCGCCGACAACAGCCATTACCACCTGTATGCCATGCACGCCGCTATTGTTGTTGCCACGGTAGTGGCTCATCGTGAAGGCTTCACCGGTTAGATTTGACCATACCGCGTAGTTGGCATCCGGGTAAGCCGTTGCCGTGTCAGTTGTTCTCAAGTAGTCGGCCGGGAAAGTCTTGCCCGAGCTATGGGTGTTGAAGGAATACGTATCGTATCCGTCAATACCGATGCGCCCCGTCCTGTTGTTTACGTCTGACCCTACGTACGCGTATACATCGAACGATATGGCGTTGATGTTGGAGATCGTCAAAGTTGCCGGTTCAACGTGGCCTGCACCGGTGGCGGTGTTGTCAATGTACCCTGTCATCAACTCCTCGTCCCCGTTCCCCGCGTTGTTGGCGCTCCAGGTTGTGTCGAAGTGCCAGTCGATTCCAAGATCGGTATCGAGACCAGCGCTGTCCACGATCACAGCGCCCACCGGGCTGCTGATATTGACGGTGGTTCCGGTTTCGGCACCGTCGCTGTTGTTCCAGTTAGCCTGCGAAACAACCACTCCCGCGGTGTCTCCTGCATTCATCTCGGTCTGACCGGTGACACGGCGGAAGTTGATACCCACCACGACATCGCCGGCGGGTGCCGGCTCCGTCAGGAAGCTGACCGTGGATTCGGCCCAGGCGATCCCGTTGGAGTTGGTGGCGTAGCAGCGGTAGTAATACTGCTTGCCGAATAGCAGGCTGGAGGCCGTGTTTGTGTCGAAGGGCACGCCTTCGGATGGGGCGCTGATGATGTTGGTATATGCCCAGTCGGCGTTGTTCGTATCCCCGTCGGTGTCGCCCCAGTAGACGTGAACGGTGGTTGGCGCTCCTCCGGCGGACAGAAGTTCGCCGCGAAGCGTGGCGTAGCCGTTTGCCGGCGTGGCGCCGAGATTCTGAACTGCGGGCAGCCCGTGGGTGTAGAGCCTGGTGCTGGGATGGCCCCAGGCCGTGTAGCTGCCTTCCATGGCGCGGAAGGTGTAGTAGTACGGTGTGCTGTTGGTCAGTCCGCCGATCGCGAAACTGATATTGGTCGATGCCACGTTGGTGTAGGAGCCCACGAAGTTGGTGTTGGCCCACGCCCCGTCGGCAGCTCCGCCGTCACTATCGCCCCACAGAAGATAAACATCGTAATCGTTCACCGGCGCCTTAAGCACGGCGTTGCATACTGCCGATGTGGTACTGAGATCCGTGGCTGCACTGTTGGCTATGACCGTATCGGTCGCGAAGGTCATGCTGGGAGCCGCCCAGGAGTTCGTTGCGTCGTTTTGCGCGAGGAACGTGTAGTGGTACTCCGTGCCATGTATCAGTCCGCCGGCCGCGAAGCTAAGATTGTTTGACGCCGCGTTGGTGTAGGTGCCGACGTAGTTGGTGTTGGCCCACGATCCTTCGGAGGCCCCACCGTCGTTCTCGTCCCAGTACACGTACACGTCGAAGACCGATTGTGTGCCGTACAGCGTAGCATTAAACGTCGCAGACGTGTTGGCAAGCGAGGAGGCCGGCGTGTTCTCGATGTTTGCTGACCGGGCTTTGGTGAGTATTACCCACATTCCTTCCTGTGCAGGGTCGGTGGTGGGCTGAATCGTAGCTTCGGCGCCCATTGATGGCGCCTTGAAGTTAACGTCAATCCCCGATCCGGCGGTACCCTCGCGGTGTGTGACGGCAAACATGTAATAGCCCGCCGTAAGGGTTTTCGTCTTGGTATTGCCGTCGTTGTCCCACTGAAGCTGCTCTCCGAGATCGGATCCCAGGGCGCCCGTGGACTCGAAGACTCCGTCCTGGTCGAGGTCGAGCCAGATTCCACATGCATCATCATCCTGTTGCCTGCGGAACTCGTAGTCGCCGTCTGTGAATGCGTGGAGGTGCCCCAGGAACAGGGTGCTGTAGTTGTCGTTCTGGCCTATTACCCCGGCATTCTGGAAGTCTGCGTCGTTGTTGAAGTCGAGTCCTCGGTTTCCGGGACCCGCAGTCAGCAGCGTTTCGGCGTAGAAGTTCTGGAACGAGGTGGGGTCGCCGCCCCCCATCATTCCGCCGTTATTGTTGAGGTTCAATGCCACGGCATCGTCATTGATGTGATACCCGTAGAAACGCAGGGCGTTGTTCGAGTACACGTTGAGTTGCGGAGGCAGTGTAGTGAAGTTGGTCGTGGAATCCGCCCACGTATCACCCACCTCGTTGCTGGCGTAGCAGCGATAGTAATACGTCACCCCGTAGAGCAAGTCGGTGGAAGTGCCGGTAGAGAAGGTGACTTCAGCAGTTGTAAGCAATACATTAGTGTGTGCCCAGTTCGTGGCGTTGGTCTGGCCGTCAACCGGCCCCCAGTACACGTGTACGTCTGCCAGGCTTCCGGATGTCAATTCGCCGTTGAGCGTGGCATATCCGATGGCCGGAACCGGGCCGATGCTGTTGTTGACGGCGGGCTGGTGGATTGTCCTGAACGTGGTGCTCGGACTGGCCCACAGGTTGGTGAGCTGGTTGCGCGCCTCAAACGTGTAGTGGTACTGCTGCCCCAGTATCAGCCCATTGGTGGAAAAGTCCGGTGTTGCCGAGGTATCATTGGTGTAAGAGCCGACATAGTTGGTGTTGCCCCACGATCCTTCGGCGGCGCCACCGTCGTTTGTGCCCCAGTAGACATAGACGTCAAATATCGATCCCGTGGCGTTGAGTGCGGCGTTGAACGTTGCGGATGTGGTCGTTAGATCGGAAACGGCCATGTTCGCTATGGAAGCGGGTTCGGTATAGGTGTAGGCTATCCACATTCCTACCTGTTCCGGATCGGTGACGGGCTGAATGGTTGCGAAGTCGGCCATCGTCGGCGCCTTGAAATTGACATCGACGCCTGACCCACCGCCACCTTCGCGGTGGGTAACCGCGAACAGGTATTGACCCTCCGTAAGGGTTGCTGTTTTGACGCCGTTGTCGCCGTCCCACTGAAGCTGTTCGCCGCGATTGGAACCGAGACCCGGTGTAGTGGACTCGAACACGCCGTCCTTGTCCAGGTCGAGCCAGAAGCCCATCCTGTCGTCATCATTTTCCCTCTGGAACTGGTAGTCGCCATTCGTAACTGCGTTCAGGTACCCCAGGAACAGGGTGCTGAAATTGTCGTTCTGGTCTATCAGTCCCTGGCCCTGGAAATCGCCGTCGTTGTCGAAGTCCAAGCCCCTGTCGCCGGGACCCGTGGTCAGCAGCGCCTGGGAATAGAAGCTCTCGAACGTGGTGGGATCGCCGCCGCCCATCATACCGCCGTTGTTGTTGAGATCCATGGCAAGGGCGTCGTTATTGATGTCATAACCGTACGCATGCAAGGCATTCGTGGGGACAGGCCCGGGGAATATCGTGGTGAAGTTCGTTGTGGAGTCTGCCCAGTCCTCGCCCACCGTGTTGGTGGCGTAGCAGCGGTAATAGTAGGTTACGCCGTACAGAAGGCCGGTGGACGTGCCAGTGGAAAAGGACCCTTCCGCAAGCTCTCCAAGAGCATTCGTGTTGGCCCAGTCGGCCGCGTTGGTTCCGCCGTCGATTGTACCCCAGTAAACGGTGATATCGGCCAGGCTGCCCGCGGTCAGTTCACCGTTAAGCGCTGCACGGCCAATCCCCGGTGTTGCACCGGTAGCGTTGTCGATACCGGGCTGGCCGACGGTCGTGAACGTTGTGCTCGGAGCTGCCCAGATGTTGGTGGCATCATTCCGCGCCTCGAACGTGTAATGGTACTGCGTGCTTTGCGACAAGGTGGCAACCGCGAATTCCAGGTTAGTCGAGGCCACGTCGGTGTAGGTGCCAAGCAAGTTGGTGTTACCCCACGCGCCTTCCGCTGCCCCACCATCGTTCGTGCCCCAGTACACATAGACGTCGAACATCGAGCCGGGAGCTTCAAGCGTGGCGTTCAAGGTTGCCGACGTGGTGGTGAGCGAAGAAGCGGCTGCGTTGGTGATGCCGGGGGAGCTGGTACTCATGAGGGCCTGCCACAACCCCGACTGGCCCCCGTCACCCGGGTCCAGGTCCGTCCATCCACCACTGGGGGCCTTGAATTCCAGGTCCCTGAAGTGACCGCCGCCACCGGTGTCGCTCATGATGAAGCCCAGCTTGTAGGTCTGGCCCGAAAGGAGAGAGGGCGTAGACTGGTCACCGCTGCCGCCGCAGCATCCGCGATTGTAGAACCGGTCGGCTGTTTCCTCGAACGTGCCGTTCTGATCGTCATCGATCCACATCGAGGCGTTGTCATCAACTCTGTTAAAGCGGAACCCCCAGGCACCGTCTTCGTTCGGCG
Source organism: Kiritimatiellia bacterium (assembly GCA_030744755.1). Classification (GTDB taxonomy): domain Bacteria; phylum Verrucomicrobiota; class Kiritimatiellia; order UBA8416; family JADHWI01; genus JASLPY01. The sequence goes on from JASLPY010000047.1 coordinate 39,442, forward strand.
TGAAGTCGCAGGTCCACAGCATGGAGAAATCCCCGTCATTGAAACCCACGGCCCCGAGGGCGGCTGCACGGGTACTTACGGCATTATCGTCATTGTAGTGAACGTGGCCTGTCAGGATGCCCTGCCCGTCACTGGCGCCGATGCTCTGGGCGGCTGTGCGGAAGCTCTCGATCTCGCTCTGCGCGTTGGCGGGCACGGTATCGAAAACCGTCTCATCGATGCCGTTCTCGTATACATCAATCACTGGCCACAGCGTGGTGAAGCTGTCAGTGGAATCTGCCCAGTCTTCACCCACGGCGTTCGTGGCGTAGCAGCGGTAGTAGTAGGTCTCACCGTAAAGAAGAGATGTCGCATTTGTGTTGAAAGCGCCTTCGGAGAGTGTGCCAAGATTGTTCGTGTTGGCCCAGTCTGAGGTGTTGGTGCCGCCGTCGATTGTTCCCCAGTACACGTAGACGTCCGCCAGCGTTCCGGCTGCCAGGTTGCCGTTGAGCGCGGCATAGCCGACGCCCGGCGTAGCTCCGCTGCCGTTGTTGATGTCCGGCTGGCTCACGGTTGAGAACGTTATGCTGGGAGTGGCCCAGAAGCTGTCGTTGGCATTCGTGGCACGGAATGTGTAGTGGTACTCCGTGTCCTGCGTCAGGCCGGCGGCGGCAAAAGTCTGAGTAGCCGAGGCCACGTTGGTGTAGGAGCCGATGTAGTTGGTGTTGCCCCACGATCCTTCCACGGCACCGCCATCGCTCGTACCCCAGTAGACAAGAACGTCGTAATTGGTCGATGGAGCATGCAGCGTGGCATTGAAAGTCGCGGAGGTGGATGTTAGATCCGTTACGGTGCTGTTGGCGATGACCGTGTCGGTCGTGAAAGCAATGGCTTCAGACCAGCCGAAGTTGGTTGTGGCGCTGTTGGTGCCGTAGAAACGGGCCTGGTAAGCGGTGGCGTGTGTGAGCCCCGAAATCGTACTTTCCACCAGCCCCGTGGAGACAGTGGCGAGACTGTTCGTGTACGACCACGTGAAGCTCTCACCCTTGTCGCTCGTGTCCCAGTACAACCAGCAGACCGCGTTCGACCCGTCGCTTACGATCAGCGTGGCAGAGGCGTCGGCCGAGGTGGGGCCGATATTGGACACACCGGGGGTGATCCAGTTGAGTCCGGACAGTCCGACGGTAAAGCTGCCGTTCCCGTTGTCAGCTGCCTTCAACACCTTACCGCCGGTTGACGTGAACCTGCTGCCGAGAGCGGTTTCTACGGCAGTAATGTTGGTGAAACTGCCGCCGAAATCGGCTGTGAACGTACAATACGTGGTGTCGGCAAAGTCAATCACCTCTTCGTCCACCGTGATGGCTCCTCCGATATTCACGGTGCCGCCCAGTGAGAGATTCAATTGGCTCGCATCATGCCCGGCGCCGTCGGACATGTTCCAGTCTGTTTCCGTGCTGACTGATCCGCCTTGAACATTCAACACCCACGTGCGGCCGTTGTGCGCGGGATAAGTGGTGAGATAGCCGGTGCCGGTAGCATTGAGTTGTCCGTCACTCTTGATATTTATCGTCTGCGTACCGTTGGGGTGCCGGTCGAACCTCCAGTATCCGCCCGTGAGAACATTGACGATCGCGTCCGCCGTGCCGTTGCCGTCACCGATATTGAACGTCCCGTTGCCGCTGTTGAACTCGACGTCGAGCGTGATCGTGCCCTGGTTCAAGTTCACGGTTGCACTCTGCCAGGTGTCGCCACCATCGCCATAGGTTGAGGTACCCGCGTCACGATAGACGTTATCTATCGTGGCGTTGGTTGTGATATGCAGCGTGTCGCTGGTGCCGGGCTGGCCGTCCGCGTCCCAGTTGGCCGCGTCATTCCAACTGTGTCCGTCGCCACCACCGTCCCACGTACGGTCAGCCCAGGCCGGGGGTGTGCCGAGAGATAACAACCCCAGCAGGAGGGCTAGTGCCGGGAAGAAGTTTCTGTGGATGTTCCTGAACATGGTCTTTCTCCATTTTAGCATGAGTGATGGTGGGAGTTGAGATGCGGGATGCGGGATGTAGCCGCCCCGGACATCCGGGGCGCCTACTATGCTTGTCATGAACAGACTGCGCATGCTTGAAATCACTCCCATCCCATGCGGAGATGATACATGAGACAGGTCTGTTTTGGCGATAAGAAAGTAGGGAGGGAGGGAGGGGGGATTCAACGCCCAACGCCCAACGCCCAACATTCAACATCCAAGTTGGGGAGTAGACAGGATGATTCTCTCGTCTATCGTAGCGCCCGACTCCGATCGGGCGATTTCTTCACATTGGCGAGCGCAGCGGGGAACTCCCGATTGGAAT
>JASLPY010000480.1 GCA_030744755.1 Kiritimatiellia bacterium
AAGCTACGGGTTCACGCTTATGCGTGAGCGGTAGAGGAGCGTCGTAATCGGGCTGAAGTCGTACCGTAAGGAGCGGTGGACTGATTACGAGTGAGAATGTTGGCATTAGTAGCGAGATGTAGGCGAGAATCCTACAGGCCGAATATCTAAGGTTTCCTGAGTAAAGTTTGTCTTCTCAGGGTTAGTCGGGACCTAAGGCGAGGCCGAAAGGCGTAGTCGATGGACAATTGGTTGATATTCCAATACCACTATAATCGTTATTATCGATGGTGTGACGGAGAAGGATAGGATGTGCTAGCTATTGGATGCTAGTCTAAGCGTTTAGGGAGTTGGGATTGGCAAATCCGTTCCAACAATTCTGAGGCGTGATGGGGAAGGTTCTACGGAACCGAAGTATCTGATTCCATGCTTCCAAGAAAAGCATCTAGAGAGAGAAGTAGTGCCCGTACCGCAAACCGACACAGGTAGATGAGGAGAGAATCCTAAGGCCGACGGAAGAATTGCAGTTAAGGAACTAGGCAAATTGACCCCGTAACTTCGGGAGAAGGGGTGCCTGAG
>JASLPY010000481.1 GCA_030744755.1 Kiritimatiellia bacterium
ACCCTCAATTACTTGCTCGATTTGCGGGGAACCCAATTATTGCCCAGTTGTTGGTTCTTGCAAACGGGATTGCCGACGCCAAGGATCGGAAATATGGCTTTGAGCAGGAAATTATCGAACTGAACAAACAACTCGAACAACTCCGGGTTGATCAGGTCGGCGAACAAAATGCCGAATAGTAAATGGGGGGCTAATCTTGGAGGGTTCAACCCCGAGGGTACTGGGTATGATGAAAAAACCGCCAATGAACTACGGAAATTGTCTCCCCTGACCATCCCCAAACCAAAACAGTACGAGGGTGACGAAATCGCCTCCGACTCGTTTGATGCTTGGATTTGGCATCAAGAATTAGGGGAATATAAGAAACACTCAGGAAGTATTGATCCGAGGACGGGACAGGTCTTGAAGGGGAGGGGTCATCGTACATGGAAAGAGATGGTAGAGGGTGAAAAGGAACTCGGCAACGAGGTGATATTTAAAAATGGCCGGTATTACTCTCGCCCCATGTTGGGCCCCTGATCTATAAAGGAACTAATGCCGAATAGAAGACGCCG
>JASLPY010000482.1 GCA_030744755.1 Kiritimatiellia bacterium
GGCCAGATGTGGAACGTAAGCTTTTTTTGTTTATTCGACTGCGGCCACGGGCCGCCACGCCGGCGCCGCCCGTGTACCCCCGGGGTCTCCCCCCTGAAGCAGCACATGCAGCTCGTGTGTCTGCAAGGGCGTCACCGCCTGGTCAGTGTGTGACGGCCAGTATTTGAAACGTCCGCTCGAAAGCCGCTTGTGACATAGCCAAAATCCCTGACCATCGTAGACCAAAATCTTGACCGCTGTCCGGCGCCGGTTGCAATCGGGATAGGGGGCCGAGTTTTTCCTCGGCGCCCCTCCCACACCACCCGGCATGCGGGTCCGCACCGGGCGGTTCAGCGGGTTGAGGTCACGAGGCCAGGCGCGGGACGCCGAGGCCGTTGAAGTACGAGATCGGAATCGCTCCGTTGATCGCCATTGCGGAATTCTTCCACCACCGTCGACCGTTTTTGGCCACGGTGGCAGCAGCTTTCTCTGGCATACCCCGGGCTCGAAGTTCCCGGTAGATAGTCCGTCCGCGCTTCCATTGCTTCAGTTGCACGGCGCGCAGGCGATGG
>JASLPY010000483.1 GCA_030744755.1 Kiritimatiellia bacterium
GGTGTTTGGACTTGAGAAACCCACGAATTGCTCGATTGTTCTTTTTCTGTTTATGGGCTAGCCACAGTTCGATGGTGCATATCGTGGTTACGGAAGTATCGCAAGACGGCTTGTAGCCTTCCCATGGGACGGCATGCGCAGAGAATGGCATAAAAGTGATGACCGCAAGGAATACACAAAAAGAATAAAACAGATTTTTCATAAGAATTGCCGACCTCAAAAAAGAAATACGGGTTAAGAATAAAGGTATTTTAGCTCATGTTCGTTCCAAGTCAAGATCAGGGCACCACATAGAAAATTCCCGGAAATTTTCGCCCCCAACCATCTTTTAGCCTTCCTCACTCTTTTAAAGCACGAATAATCGCTTCCCGGTCTTCCGGCTTCAGCACCACCTTTGTGTACCCGGCGAAGAAGTGCTGCAACTGGCGTGTCCGTACCACATAGCTGCCAAAATCACCCATCAGTTTTGCGTGCGGAAACACCACTAGGGGAATAAAGGGATATGACCCAATGTTTTTTTCCAACGTATTGATATGTTTTCGGTTCTCCC
>JASLPY010000484.1:0-237 GCA_030744755.1 Kiritimatiellia bacterium
AACCCACTTCTTTTTGAAGTATTTTACACTGAATACATAGGTGTAAAAAGCAAACCTGGTGAACTGAAACATCTCAGTAACCAGAGGAAAGGATATCAACAGATACTCTGCTAGTAGCGGCGAGCGAACGCGGACCAGGCCAGTAATTAAAGCTTAATAATCAGAAATACCTGGAAAGGTATACCATAGATGGTGATAGTCCAGTATGAGTAAAAAGAGTTTTAGTTCTCGAGTAGG
>JASLPY010000484.1:247-550 GCA_030744755.1 Kiritimatiellia bacterium
AAGTACCGTGAGGGAAAGGTGAAAAATACCCCCATGAGGGGAGTGAAATAGATCTGAAATTGTATGCTTACAAGCAGTCGAAGGAGGTTTATCCTCTGACGGCGTACCTTTTGTATAATGGGTCAGCGAGTTAATTTGAATAGCAAGCTTAAACCGTTAGGTGTAGGCGTAGCGAAAGCAAGTTCGAAAGAGCAATTAGTTATTTGAATTAGACCCGAAACCGAGTGATCTAGCCATGGGCAGGTTGAAGGTAAAGTAAAATTTACTGGAGGACCGAACACACTAATGTTGAAAAATTAGGTG
>JASLPY010000485.1 GCA_030744755.1 Kiritimatiellia bacterium
TTCACCTCAGTTTCCGTCAACCTGAACCATTCCAGGCGAACCCGCTTGTCACTGTAATGATGGTGTAGTTGCCTTTCAACCATTTCCGCAGCCTTGGTCTCGAATGAATGATATGTGAATATCTCCAATGGATTGCCAGTCTGTAAAGTGTCAATTCTGGACTGCACCTCACCAGTCGTAATTCCAATCTTGCAATATGGTGGGAGCTCGGTTCCGGCAGGTTCCCTCAGGCAAAGGAAATATACAAAACCAGATTTCAGGACCCTACTCATTTGGTCAATATCCTCCGGCAGTCCCACTCGAAGGGACATGGGCTCCGTTGGCATTCTGGGTAGCGTGGGATTGGGCCATCACGACCCAAGGTGCCGGCCTGCTAAAAGGATTACAAAGAGTTTTCAGGAAGGGTTGTCGCTCTCCAGGAACTTCCGCAGGTTCTCGGGGGAGTTGTCTTCGGTCATTTGATTCCCGAGTTCCTTTAAGTATATAAAGGTGAATAAGATTTAATTACTAGTTAAATATAACTTAGGTAATGGGAATAATCTGGTTATTA
>JASLPY010000486.1 GCA_030744755.1 Kiritimatiellia bacterium
CGGCCCAGGGCGTGATCGGATTTGTCTCGCTGCTGTAGTTCTTGAAATCCATGAACCTCATTCTCGATGAAGCTTTCCATCATCGTAGCCACGATCTGCCATGAAGTACTCGGCCGTTTCAAGCAGTAAGGGCTGCTTGTCTTTCAACTGATTAACCAGATCAAGAGCCACGGGTTGCTCAGCGGCTGATGCCTTTGTCACTTCGAACGCCACAGGCAGTTCATAGGTCGTATCAACGATAGTGTGGACCTTGAAGCCGAACCAACGCTTTGACTTTCTTTCTGTACTGCCATCAGAGCGATTCACCGTATAGGTCTTCGTGCCCCAGTTGGCATCATGCTCGCCGCGATGATCTGTTGCTTTGCACCGCCCAAGTCTACGAGCATGTGAAGCAATAGCCTTGCCGTCCACAGCCAAAGACCTACCCAGATCCGGTAGTTCAGCTCCCAGCAGCCACAGCAGTTTGCTGAAGATAGCCTCAACTAACTCATGGTGTTGTGTCAGTGATGCCTGAAAACGGGTATATACCCATGACTCAGGAACCTGTTT
>JASLPY010000487.1 GCA_030744755.1 Kiritimatiellia bacterium
TCTGTTCCACCCGTCGTGCAGCTCGGACGAGATCGAAGCCGTATGTTGGAAACGCACCTCCGGCCGCGCGCAGCAACCCGTCGGGCCCAACTCGAAGATCTTCCACTGTGTGGCCAACACGGTCGGCGAGTCACCGGACGGCAAGCAGACCTCCAGTGGGTCGTCCTTCATCCGCGAGCCGAACGGCATCCCGCTCGCGGAAGCCGGGCACTACCAGGAGGAGATGATCACGGCCGTGCTGGACCTGTCGCGCGCGGATCGGTCGTACATCCTCGACAGCATGGCCAACCCGCCGTTCCTGAGCCAGTACTGGAAGGACATGATCAAAGACATGCGGGGACGAGTGGACCAGAAGCCCGAGTGAGACACGGTCCTTGAGCCATCTGCGTTGTGAAATAGATCAACGGTGGCAGGGTGAAACGGGGGTACGAGATTTTGTTTACCCCACAGCACAAGGGGTTAGGCGCTAGGCGTTAGTAGCTAGGATTCTGGGACAGCGCAAATCGACCCCACCGTTTTGAGTGGGATACGAGGCAGGCATCGCTACGC
>JASLPY010000488.1 GCA_030744755.1 Kiritimatiellia bacterium
GAACGTATCCGCAAAGAACTGAACTACATCGCTGAGCGTGCGAAGGTCAACGACCTGATTCTGGTGGACTCTAATTTTGGCATGTTCAAGGAAGATCTGGACACCGCCAGGGAGGTTCGCGAGTTACAAAAGAAATACGACTGGCCCAAGACGCTGATCAGCGCCACGGCGAAAAATCACAAGATGCGAACCATGGAAATTGTGGAGATTTTGGGCGACACCATGCCGCCCACCTCTGCTGTGCAGAGCACTGACGTGGATGTGCTTACCCTGATCAAGCGCAAAAACGTATCCATGGAGCAGATGGAGGAAATGGCGAGTCTAGCTGTGGCGAAAGGGGGGCAGAGCGAGGCGGAAATCATCCTCTGTCTTCAGGGTGATACTAAGAAGAAACATTTCCAATCCATCTTTGACCTGCTTGATGCTGGGATGAGCTACATTCGTATGTACCAATTCATCATGCTTCCCGGCACCGAGGCAGCCAGCCGGGAAGAACGCGAGGAATATAAATTCCAGACTCGATTCCGGGTTTTGCCGCGCTGTTTCGGT
>JASLPY010000489.1 GCA_030744755.1 Kiritimatiellia bacterium
GTAGCCTTGAACCTGGCGCTGATCCCGTTCTACGGCATCTGGGGTGCGGCGGTGGCGACGGCGTTCGCGTTCACAATCTCAAGCCTCAACCTCAACCTGGCTGCTTGGCGGTGGCTCGGGCTCAGGGGCGGGGTGTTGCTTGACGTCGCCGGGCCAGCGCGGCGGCCTACCTGACCTGCCCCACGAACGATACCACTTTTTAAGTTAGAATCGGTTGCTTTGGGATGGCCCGATCTGGCCATTGCCCGCGTGCAGCGAACGTCCGCTTCGGGTCGATTCTGTTGATAAAGTCCCTTGTGACGGGACTCGAAGCGTGATTCGATATTCCTGGTATTTTTCATTGGGAGGGCGGTGCGATGATGGGGCGGCTGGAGAAGGGGCTTCCCCGCCAAAGCTTCTCACCAGCCGTTTCGGCCCCCGGACACCCGCCGGACGCCGCCCTGATGCCGACTTATCCTTGCGCCCCGTCCGGCTGATGCAGGACGCCGCCGGTCGTCGGCCGCGCCACCCCGGTGGTCGCCGGCAGGCTCAGCGGCAGCCCCTTC
>JASLPY010000048.1 GCA_030744755.1 Kiritimatiellia bacterium
ATGCTGTGGGGTAAGAAGAACCCGTCACTTCGGTATCAGCCTATTAACATTGATTCATATCACAGCGCAGATGGCTCCTGTTGTCAGGTCCTTTTTGTGTTCGACTTTGAATGGACAATGCGTGATATTTCCACGTCTTACATGGGAACAAACGATATGAAAGCTATGATGATAATTGATGGCGGCGTTACGGCGCCGCAGGGATTCAAGGCCGCCGGGGTACATGCCGGTATCAAGGCTGCCAAGCCTGACATGGCGATGATAGTCTCATCGGTTGATTCGGTAGTTGCAGGGACCTTCACTACCAACAAGGTCCAGGCGGCTCCCGTGAGGATCTGCCGCGACAAGCTTGCCGGGGGGACGGCCAGGGCCATAGTTATAAACAGCGGCAGCGCTAATGCCTGCACGGGGCCGCAAGGCTGGGCTGATGCGAAGAAAACCGTGAAGCTGACGGCAAACGAGTTGGATGTTCCGAAGGAACAGGTATTCGTCTGTTCCACGGGTACGATAGGCAAACCTCTGCCCATGGAGAAGATAGAGACGGGCATAAAGCGCCTGGCAGAATTGGTTAACGAGGATGGTGGCGGTGCCGCGGCAGGCGCAATACTGACTACCGACACGGTAATCAAACAGGTTGCGGTAGAGACGGTTGTCAATGGTGTCCCGGTTCGTGTGGGAGGAATGGCAAAAGGCGCCGGAATGATCGAGCCCAACATGGCCACCATGCTGTCGTTCATCACGACAGACGCCCTTGTGGACAGGGAGAGCCTCCAGGAATGCCTGGCGGCCGCCGTTAACAAGAGTTTCAACAGTATCACCGTGGATGGCGATCAGAGCACGAATGATACGGTTCTCATGATGGCCAACGGAGCAGCCGGCAACGAATGCCTCAACAGTGCTCACGATGACTGGATGACCTTTGTTGAGGCCGTGGAGCACGTGACACACGAGTTGGCCCTTATGATTGTAAAAGACGGTGAAGGCGCAACACGCTTTGTCACCGTAACGGTTAAGGGGGCCGCATCCGAAGTGGACGCAGATGTGGCTTCAAGAGCGGTTTGCAACTCTCTGCTGGTGAAGACGGCCTGGACGGGTGGAGATCCCAACTGGGGACGGATCATTGCCGCGGTTGGCTACTCCGGGGCGGAGATGCGGGACGATACGGTCGATATCACCTTTGATGACGTTCCGGCGGTAAGGAAAGGCCAGTTGGCTGAAGGGGCTTCGCTTGAGGATCTGGAGGCTGTTTTCGCCAGGAAGGCTTTTGAAGTTGTAGTCGACCTTCACACGGGTGACAAGGCGGCAACTGTTTATACCTGCGACTGCAGCCAGGAATACGTGAGGATAAACTCCGAGTACATGACGTAACTCGTAAAGAATGTTCTGAAAACTGGGGATGTGACCGCGGATGGGCACGGATGGGCACGGATGTTGGGGAACATGCAGTGAAGCAGCATCTTATGTACGCGTAATCCGCGGTTGAAAAGGTCTCAGTGATGGGTTCTTGAGAGGGGAGAAAGTGAAAGCGCTGGTTGAAAAAGCTGCAGTTCTGGTTGAGGCCCTGCCGTACATCCAGAGCTTCCGGGACGCGATCGTGGTCGTGAAATTCGGTGGAAGCGCTATGGAGGATCGCGAACACGTGGAAAGCGTGCTCACGGATATTACCTTCATGGAATGTGCCGGCATGAAGCCCGTTATCGTTCACGGTGGCGGGAAGGCCATATCAAGAAGCATGGAGAAGCACGGGATAGAATCCAGGTTCCTTCATGGTCTGCGCGTGACGTGCGAAGAATCCATCAAGGTCGTAGAGGATGTCATCAAGGGAGAAGTCAACCCCTACATAGTATGCCTGTTGCAGGATAAGGGGGCCAAGGCAGAGAGCCTGCATGGTGATGAAATCTTCAAGGTGGCCCGAAAATCCGGAGTCGACAGGGATACTGGTGAATCACTCGATTGGGGATTCGTCGGGGAGCCCGGAGAAGTCAGAACCGATCCTATCATGGACATGCTGGATGCGAACACGATTCCGGTAATAACGCCACTGGGAATAGGTCCGGACGGTAAAGTTCACAATGTAAATGCCGATGTTGCCGCTGCTGCGGTCGCAAAGGCGCTCAGGGCAAGGAAGCTCGCGTTTCTGTCGGATGTTCCCGGTTTACTCAGGGATCCAGAGGATCCCGAGTCGATAATGTCTACGCTGGCTGTTGGAGAAGTTGAAGAATTGATTGATAAAGGCGTCATCAGCGGGGGAATGCTGCCGAAGGTTCAAAGCTGCATCGAAGCACTGAAGGCCGGTGTCAACAAGGTACATATGATTGACGGAAGACTCATGCATTCGCTGTTACTGGAAATATTCACCGAAAAGGGTGTTGGAACGGAGATAATTCAAGATGACCACTAGTGAAGATATAGCCGATACATTCAATACATTTGTTATGCCCACTTACGCGCCGAAGATCGCGCTGACGCGCGGGAAGGGAACAAAGGTGTGGGACGCGGACGGAAAGGTTTACCTGGATTTCCTCGCGGGGATATCAGTGGTGAATGTTGGCCATTGCCACTCCAGTGTCGTCGACGCGATCAGCGAGCAGGCCGGTAAACTGATGCACGTGTCCAATCTCTATTACACGGAAAACCAGGCACGGCTGGCAAGGAAGCTTTCGGATATCTCGCTCGGCGGAAAATGCTTTTTCTGCAATTCGGGGGCTGAGGCCAATGAAGGGCTCATCAAGCTGGCAAGGCTGTGGGGTCACGACAAGGGCAAGTACGAAGTAATCTGCATGAATAACTCATTTCATGGCCGAACGCTGGCGACTGCGGCGGCTACGGGGCAGAGCAAGATCCAGAAAGGGTTCGAGCCCATGCCCGAGGGATTTGTTCATGCGGATTACAACGACATCGATTCAGTTAAAGCCCTTATAAACGAGAAGACCGTGGCCGTCATGCTTGAGGCGGTGCAGGGCGAAGGCGGAGTGGTTCCGGCTGATCCTGAGTTCATGACTGCGGTCAGGGAAGTTTGTGATGAGAACGAGCTGCTGATGCTTTGTGACGAAGTTCAGTGTGGAATGGGTCGGACCGGAAACTGGTTCGGTTTCCAGGGATATGACGTGGAGCCTGATGCGTTTTCCATGGCCAAGGCCCTCGGCAGCGGCTACCCGATAGGTGCGGTAGTAGCCAGTCCCAGGGTTGCGGACGTTCTGCAGGCGGGTAAGCATGCCACCACGTTTGGTGGAACACCCCTGGCTTGCGCGGCGGCATTGGCTACCCTGGAGGTAATCGAAGATGAAGGCCTCCTCGCCAGGGCGAAAACTTCCGGCAAAAAACTCTCGCAGGGGCTGGAAGCACTGGCCGCCAAGTACGAGCACGTTCATGGCGTCAGGGGCCGCGGCTTAATGCTTGGCCTGGTTCTTGATCAGCCGGCCGGTCCATTTGCTGCGCGGCTCCTGGAGGAAGGACTCATCACCTTGGCCACCGCTGATACGGTTGTCAGGTTTCTGCCGCCGCTCAATATCAAGGACGGTGAGATCGAAGAAGCCCTCGAGATCGTGGACGATTGCCTGGAAGAGTGGCACAGCGGCGAGGTGGAGGAACCGGATGACATCCTCGAGGAAGCTGTGGTCGAGCCCGCTGCGGAAACCGCTGAAACGGAGCCTGAGCCCGTGGCGGAAGCCGTTGAAGCGGAGCCTGAGCCTGTGGAGGAAGCCGTTGAGGCGGAGCCTGAGCCCGAGCAGGAGGAACCTGAAGCTGACATTGTGAAAGAGGGTTGATCCGATGAAACTGGCAGATCTTAACAACGAGAAAGTTGGTGTTTGTGTTTCCGGTGGTCTGGACAGCAAGACCATTACGAAGAAACTGGTAGACCTGGATGTTGAGGTCGTGTGTTTTGCTGCTGACCTGGCGCAGGCAGACGAAGATGACATTAGCGGTGTTGCAGAGAGAATGGCTCCCTGTGGGGCCGACACCATAATCGTCGATCTCAAAGAGGAAATGGCTGAGGCCTGTTTTGAGCTGATCAAGGCACTGGCCATGTACGACGGCGGCTACTGGAACTCTACGGGAATAGCAAGAGCCGTGACCACAAAGGGGCTCATCGCCGAGATGCGCAAGGTTGGCTGTACGGTCCTGGCCCACGGAGCAACCGGCCGTGGGAACGACCAGATGCGGTTTGAACGCTATACCAATGTTCTGGCACCGGAGATGCAGGTTTATGCCCCCTGGCGGGACGAAAGCCTTCTGAATGAGTTCCCGGGCAGAACAGAAATGGCCGACTACCTGACGGCGGCAGGAATTGAGGCATTCCCGGGAGGGAAGAAAAGCTACTCCACCGATGCGAATCTTGCCGGTCTGTCCTACGAAGCCGAGGATCTCGAAAGCCTCGAGACCGCTTGCACTATCGTGGAGCCCCAGATGGGAGTCTGGCCCCATGATGCACCCGATGAAACCGAGATGTTCACGGTGCGCTTCGAAGAGGGAAAGGCCGTTGCCATTAACGGCGAGTCACTGTCGCCGCTCGATGCTATGCTCAAGGCCAACAAGATCGGCGGGCGCAACGGGGTGGGCCTTAAGAATGCTCTCGAGAACAGGATAATCGGAACCAAGAGCCGCGGAGTCTACGAATCTCCCGGGATGGAACTGTTGGGATCATGCCTGCGGTTTGTCTATCAGTCTACAATGGAACGGCGGGCAACGAAGCTTTTCGGCATTCTGTCACAGCTCGTCGCCGACCAGGTTTACGACGGACGGTATTTCGATCCTTCTACGCGCGCTGCCATGGCGGGTATCTCGGAACTGGCGAAGAGTGCAACCGGTACGGTCAAAGTTGGACTTTACAAGGGGCATGTCCTCTTCGAGAGCCTTACAGACTGTCCCGCGTCGATATACAACGAGGCGGATTCCTCCATGGAAGCGAGTGAGGGACTCAATCCCGTGAGCTCGCAGGGCTTTGCAGAGATCCAGAGCGTGGAAGCCCGTTCCCTGGCGCGTGCGGGACAGATCGAGTCATGACTACCGTCATGACAGGGCGATCCGGTGGCGCCGCCGTTACGCCTGTGGTCATGACGATTGCGGGGTCTGACAGCGGCGGCGGAGCCGGCATACAGGCAGACCTGAAGACGTTTCATGCCCTGGGAGTTTTCGGCACGAGTGCCATCACCTGCGTGACGGCCCAGAACCCCGGGGGTGTTTCAGGAATTGAAGCCATTGACCCTGGCATGGTTGCCCTCCAGGTCGATACGGTCTGCGAGGGATTCCCAGTGCTGTCTGCGAAGACCGGCATGCTTTATTCGCGCGGAATTATCGAAGCGGTTGCCGATGTGGTCTCCAGGCGGTCTTTACCAAACCTCGTTGTCGATCCGGTCATGGTGGCGACGTCGAAGGCCAAGTTGCTCAAAGACGATGCGATTGAGGCCCTTCTGTCCAAGCTGGTTCCGCTTGCGAGGGTCGTGACCCCGAACCTGCCCGAAGCGGAGATTATCTGCGGAGAACAAATAGATTCTATGGCGCAGCTTAAGAACGCTGCAAGGAAGATATCCGGTGAATACGGTGTAGCCTGTGTTCTGAAAGGCGGCCACCTGGATACGGAACAGTCGATAGACGTTCTGTGCTGCGGTGAAGAGGTCTTCGAATGGGCATCGGCCTGGGTGGATGTAACGGAAACGCACGGTACGGGTTGCACATTCGCAGCAGCGGTTACGTCATACCTTGCGCTTGAAAAGTCACTGCCCGTGGCCGTTGAGCGTGCAAAAGCTTTTGTTGCGGATGGATTGAGAAACGCAATTCGCGCGGGAGAGCACAGGCCGCTGGGTGTGTAGATGCTGTTCTCAAGGATTCACCGAATATCGCTTCTACCGCCATCGGCCGTTTTCTATCGAAGTCCACCTGCATGCTGGCGGATGCAGAGTTCGTCGGCTGTGCCCAGTCACTCTCCAGTGAACGGACAAAGTCACAGGACATTCAGATTTCCTGAGAGAGTTTACTCTTCTTGGGAAATCTGGTCATAGAAAGAGACGTAGTCGTCCGGCGCATCGCTGGCGCGCATTTTGATCGCGGCACGTGGATGCTGGTTCAGCCGCGCGGTAAGCGCGTACGGAATGCTGTAACCCCAGTCGTAATCTTCCGATAGCGGAACGAATACGTCCCTGCAGCATTCCAGGATGGGTCTCAGGCGGAACTTGGGGTTGTGGAGAAAACCGACCAGGAGTTCCATGGGGCAGTTGCCGGCGCCGCGGCCGATGCCGCTGATAGTGGCATCAACGCGATTTGCGCCTGCCACGATCGCCTCGATCGTGTTCGCGAAGGCCAGCTGACAGTTGTTGTGCCCGTGGAAGCCCACGTCCTTGCCAGTGCCTTCCATGGCCTTGATATACATCTTCGTGAGGTCACGAACCTGCTCGGAGTAGAGCGACCCGAAACTGTCGACGATGTAGACGGCCGATGCGGGGCTCTTGGCCACGGCTTTCAGTGCGGAATTGAGTTCATTCTCCTGGACGACTGATACGGCCATGAGCTGCATCATCGCCTCGTAGCCCTTGTCCACGGCATCTTTTACCATGTCCAGCGCGATCGGTATCTGGTGAATGTAGCAGGCTACCCGTACGCAGTCGATGGCGCTCTGGTCCTTCGGGAGTATGTCTTCGTGGTAATCTGTGCGTTCAGCGTCGGCCATTACCGAGATTCTCACGTTGGGGGTATCAGTGTCGACTATACGCCTGATATCGTCTTCGTCGCAGAACTTCCACTTGCCGAACTCATCGGAAGAGAAGATCTTCTTGGATGACTTGTAACCGAGTTCGACGTAGTCAACGCCGGCATCGATATTGGTTTCATAGATTCTCCTGACCATGTCGTCTTTGAAGTGGTGCCCCGTCACAAGTCCGCCGTCGCGGATCGTGCAGTCCAGTATTTTCAAATCGGGTCGGTATGCCACCCATCGGTCGGATGCATCTTCGTTGTTGTTATTCTCTGTTGCCATCTTGTCTTCACCTTCCTGCATTTGTTTTTCAGAAATCGATAAAACGCAATAGCCTAGATACAAGGCGTCCGAGCGTCAAACGGTTTCTTTCTCTGTTAAGAAGTACCTTCAATAGGCAAATAGGCGAGGATTAGGGTGGTTCATGGCGGGCTGCCGGTGTTTCCTACTTGGCAACTACCGCATCCAGTTCGATCTCAAAAAGGAGATCGTCGCGGCAGATGTCGCTGTGGGCTATGGCCGCGGGGAGAACAGGAAGGTTGTTAGCCTTGCAGTATTCATCGAAAAGGTGCGCCTCGTCGATGTCCTTGAAGTAGGCATTTGCCCTTGTGACGTCCGTCCAGGTCATGTCGCGTGACTCGAGTATTGCGGCGACCACGTCCATGGTCAGCGAGATCTGCATCGAGGTGTCCCCAACGTGCGCCGTGGCACCTCCAGGTTCGATGCTGGCCGTGCCGGATATGTACAAACGTCTATGGTCCGGCAAATCAACTTCCACCGCACGGCTGAAGGAACTTTCGTAATCAAGCGCCGGGCACTGAAGAGGGGATGGGATAGCCTGTATCGTAATGTCATCTGTTTTGGGCTGAATTGCGAGCACGTCGGAAACAAGAGCAGCTCCGACCCTGTTGGCACAGCCGATCCCTGTGCTGGCCGGTACGAGTTTTCCGAAGACTCCGTTCTCCTTGAAGAAGTTGGTTCTCACGGTGTTGAACTCATCATACCAGGAAAGGATGCTGTCGATATAAAGCCACGTGCGAACGACATTGTCGAATGTCATGTCGGCCAGGCTAAGGGCGGTTTTCATGCGCTCGAACACCGACTCTGCCTGTTCCTCCCGGGATAGAGACTGGTCCAGGGGGGAAAGACCGGCGATCAGGCAGTAACGGGCATCGTCATCTTCGAAGACACTTCCGACGATGTTCCCGTTCATCTCGATGGACCGTGGGCTGTCGCCCCTGATCGCGTACACCTGTGTGCTGGTAATTCCCGAATGTGAGCAGTTGTCCCCTTCGATCCACGCCAACGGCCACGTGATCTCTCCACATGCCTTTCGCAGCTCTGCCAGGCCTTCCTCGTGGTCATGATTGCAGCCGAAAATGTCCTGCGACATGATCTTTGCATCGTGCTCCTTCAGGAACTGGGCAAGCGAAAAGAACATGTTGGTGGGGGAAGAGACATCCTCGGGGTGGACTGTTATGTAGAGTTTGTCAAAGCAAGATCTGTCAACGGCGAATGCATCCAGGCCGCCTTCCGTGATTCTGTGGATGTTAGCGTCCGTCATAAACGTTCCTTCAACTTGCATCAGAATCGTCCAGCCAACGCTTTCAGATCCTGCGTAAACCCGGGTCAGCTTTCAATGTACTTGAATCGCACCCCTGGTGAATTGACATATGCCGGAAGATACTTCCCTACATTTGTCTCAGCTTCAGCAGCATCCATGCCAATGCATTGGTCCAGAGGCCGAGGTGATTCAAGGGTGGATAACCTATTGGAAACAAAGCATATACGTCTTGTAACCGGACAGCAAGCGGAATCTGAACGGGTGCCCCGCCCCCCACCGTTGTGTACTTAAGTACTCATGCGGCCGTCCGCATGCGTTCTTCAGTGCTCGCATCGGCTGCACCCGACTTGCGCTATCGAGGGCTATGCCCTGATCAGTGCGAGAAGCTCGTCCCTCTTCTTTTCCATCATTTCCCTGGTCTTCGCTTCGACATTAAGGCGCACGAGGGGTTCGGTGTTGGAGCATCTGACATTGAACCACCAGTCATCATACTCAACGCTGACACCATCAAGCTCCAGAACGGTTCCATCAGCATAGCCTTCCCTTATCCTGTCCAACACTACCGCGGAATCTTCTACCGTCGAGTTAATCTCACCGCTGGCAGAGTAGCGTACTATTGGTGCCACGAGTTCCGAGAGAGGCTTGTCCGAGTTGGTAATGATGTTCGCAACGCAGATAGCCGCCATGCTCGAGCTTTCCGTGAAGTAGTTGTCACGGAAGTAGTAGTGGCCGGAGAGTTCACCGGCGAAAACGGCGTCGCTGTCTCTCATCTGCTGTTTGATGAAGGCATGGCCGACACGGCTCATCATGGGGGTCCCGCCGTTTTCCTCGATAATCTCCTTCACTGCCCAACTACTCCGCAGATCGTAGAAT
This sequence comes from Kiritimatiellia bacterium, assembly GCA_030744755.1. Lineage (GTDB taxonomy): Bacteria > Verrucomicrobiota > Kiritimatiellia > UBA8416 > JADHWI01 > JASLPY01. The sequence goes on from JASLPY010000048.1 coordinate 9,126, forward strand.
ATGACGCCTTTCTGTTGTGCAAGAATGTCCTCGGCGACGAGTGCGGTGATGATATCCATCGGGATGATATCGCCTTTCTCATCTACGAAGCCTGCCCTGTCGGCGTCTCCGTCGAAAGCGATTCCGAAATCGTAAGTGCCGCTTCGAACCTTTTCCTGCAGAGGTTCAAGCGTATCAAGGTTAAGGGGGTTCGCTTCATGGTTGGGGAAGGTTCCATCGAGCTCGTCAAACATCGGTTCGATGTCCATGATCCCTTCCAGTACCTTGGCTTCGTAAACCCCCATGGAATTGGCCATATCTGCCGCTATGCGGACCTGTCTTCCAAAATGCACGTGTTCCCTTACATGTTCCACGTAGGACGGAATCACGTCGTACTCCGTTATGCCGCCAGGTGTTTCGGCAGGAGCATCGAATGACTTCTCCTTCACAATTCGCTCGATATCCTTGATCCCCGTGTCGCCACTTATGGGGACGGCCTGGGCGCGAGAGAGCTTGAATCCGTTCCATTCGCCAGGGTTATGGGAGGCCGTGATCATTATCCCCGCGTCGGTACCGAGCAGGCCGTTTGCGTAGTATGACATGGGGGTTGAGCAGAGCCCCAGGTGGATTACGTCGCAGCCCTGCATTGTCAAGCCGGCGGCAAGGGCATCGAATAATGGTTGAGAGTGCGGCCTCATATCCTGGCCAACCACCACTTTTCTGCATTTCAGGAACGAAGCGAAAGCGCGCCCTATGTCCCTGGCGAGATCCTCGGTGAGCGTGTCACCGTATATGCCCCTGATGTCATATGCTTTGAATATTTGTGACATGTCAATTGCCCCATGGTTGGAAGTTCTCGTTCAATAGTTCCGAACGCTCTGGGAATCTACGTCAGAGCCGTGAGAGTTTCAAGCAGATTGCTCGCCCGAGAAAAGGCGGGCAGATCAGTAAGTCCTTTTTTTGTGTTGTTTCTATTGAGTTGAGGGTACCATCTGCCGCCATCGGGACTTGGATCCGGAGAGTTTTTCAGTATGAGCAGTGAGAACACAGAGCAAAGAGGGCGAACCGTGGCCATCGTCGGCCGGCCCAATGTCGGGAAATCGGCCATTTTCAACCGCCTGGCCCGCAAGCGCGTTGCAATTGTACATGCGGAAAGCGGCGTCACTCGTGACCGGTTAATGCGCGAGGTGGAGTGGGAAGAGGAACGGTTTGAGCTCATCGATACGGGCGGGGTATGCAATGTTGACCGATCGTCGGAGCGCGACGTGATAGTCGACGGTACGCGACAGCAGGTCGATATTGCGCTCCTGGACGCTTCGGTGGCCATATTTGTGACGGATATCGAGTCGGGCATCACGGCGCTGGACCTGGAGGTGGCAGGCATTCTCAGGGGCAGTGGGTGCACAACGTTCCTCGCGGCCAACAAGGCAGACACTCCCGCCAGGGACAACGATGCCGCTGAGTTCGAAGAGCTTGGTTTTCCTGTCTTTCCGGTATCGGCCCTGCATAATCGCGGGTTCGGCGAATTGATGGACAAGGCAGTTGCGGAATTGCCCCACGTAGAAAATGTCACCGAAACTGATCCTCTCAGGGTGGCGGTTGTAGGCCGGCCTAATGTTGGGAAATCCTCCTACATTAACCGTTTGCTGCGAAACAACCGGGTGATTGTTTCGGATGTTCCTGGCACTACACGTGACAGCATTGACGTCCCGTTCGTTATCGGCCGCGGAGAAACGGCTCGTCACTACGTCCTTTCCGATACGGCGGGCATGAGAAGGCTGGGAAAGGTAAGCTCTTCCGTTGAGCGTTTCAGCCTGTTTCGGGCCGAACAGAGCGTGGAGAATGCCGATGTTGTAGTGCTTGTTGTGGATGCAACACAGGGGCCGACGCAGCAGGACAAGAAGATCGCATCCATGGTTGTGAAGCATGGACGGGGTTGCGTCGTATTGGTCAACAAGTGGGATCTCAGCGAGACAACACAACGCCAGTACGGTCCGGAATTATCGCACAGGATGCCGTTCATGGGTTTCTGCCCTGTTGTTTTCACATCGGCACAATCCGGCTACAATATCAGGCGCTCGATTGACGCAATAGACCACGTGGCGGCCCAAGTCAAGATGCAGCTTCCAACGGGTATTCTGAACCGTGCATTGCTCGACGCCTACGAACAGGTCAACCCTCCCGCGGTCAAGGGAAGGCGTTTGAAGATATTCTATTCGACCCAGGTGGGCGTGAACCCGCTTCGTGTGAAGCTCTTCGTCAACGACCCTAAACGAGTCACGGTACCTTACCGGAAGTACCTTACGAAAGCACTGAGAAGGAACTTCGGACTGGAGGGCGCTCCGCTGATTCTGCAGTTTACCCCGCGCCGTGCCGATGACGGGAAAGGGCGGAAGAAATCCCGCCGCTGACCGAAGATCCTCAACGGCGTGGAGCACAAATGTCCCGCCGTGCTACGGGATCAAACGTTTCGTACATGTCGACACAGCGCGAAAGAATCTGGGCCCGGTAGATCGTTGTCTCGATCCTTCTCCCGATCATCGTTGACAACGATCAAGATGACGATCGAGACAATGATGGGGATCGACAACGATCGAGACAATGATCGGGACAACTATAGCATGTAGAAAACTCGAACATTCAGACGAATTCTGCCTTCGAAACACCTGCTGAAAGAGGAAACGTTTCGGCCTCCCGGCTGGGGCTATTTCCTTGTACTCAAGCGCTTAGAGAGAATGCGCTTCATGAGACCCGAAAAAAACATCACATCTTATTAACATTTTTCTTGTGTCTACCACATGTTGGGGGCATATTGGCCCTGCAGTGGCTGGATGTATCACATCTGGTATGGGTTGATTGCAATTCTTCATTCGTAAGTTAGCTTCCGGGAGACAGTTACGATGCTGGACGTTCGTGAACCAATTGATGTGAAATCGGATGGCAGTGCCGCCCGACCCCGAACTGGAAAAGGCCGGGTGCCTCGCAAGACCACAGATAAGAAGACAGGACAGCAGAAGGGCGGTCTGAAAGTTAGATGTCTGCTCACCAAGAAGGGAGAAAACCCGTTCGATAAGATCGAGTGGGAAAGAAGGAGAGCATCTATCAGTGGCGACAGCGGCAATGTGATCTTCGCACAGGATGATGTGGAAGTTCCCGCCCTGTGGTCCATGCTTGCTACCAACGTAGTGGCTTCGAAGTATTTCTATGGCGGTGTAGGGACCGATGACCGGGAATTCTCTGCTCGTCAACTCGTTCATCGCGTCGCGAGGACAATATCCGACTGGGGGCTGAGCGGTGGTTACTTCGCAACTCCCGACGATGCGGAGAACTTCTATAACGAGCTTTGCCATGCTTGCATTAACCAATACGGTGCATTCAACAGTCCCGTATGGTTCAACGTGGGTCTTTTCCAGGTGTACGGTCATTCTTCCAGCAACCGTTCAAGCTATGTCTGGAGCGAGGAAGAGGGCAGAATTGTTCTTACAAACGATACTTACAGGGATCCACAAGCTTCTGCCTGCTTCATCCAGTCGGTGGAGGACTCCATGGAGGACATCATGCGCCTGGCGTCGGCCGAGGCCATGCTATTCAAGTACGGTTCCGGGACGGGGTCGGACCTGAGTACCCTGCGTAGCACCCGCGAGAAACTCTCTGGCGGCGGAACGCCTTCGGGGCCGATAAGTTTCATGCGCGTGTTCGACCAGGTGGCGGCTGTCATCAAATCGGGCGGCAAGACCAGGCGGGCGGCCAAGATGCAGAGCCTGAAGGTATGGCATCCGGACATTCTCGACTTCATCAACTGCAAGGCGCGAGAAGAGAAAAAGGCCTGGGCCCTGATAGAGCAGGGATACGATGGATCATTCAATGGCGAGGCGTATGACTCGGTGATGTTCCAGAACGCTAACCTTTCGGTCCGAGTGACCGACGAATTCATGGACTGTGTTGAGCGGGACAGGGAATGGCAGACGCATGACGTTAAGAGCGGTGAACCTGCCGATACGCTCAAGGCAAGAGACGTGATGCAGCAGATCTCCGACAACGCTCACTTGTGCGGCGACCCGGGCTTGCAGTATGACACAACCATCAACCGGTGGCATACCTGTCCGAACTCGGCGCCTATCAACGCAAGCAACCCGTGTTCCGAGTACATGTTTATCGACGACAGCGCCTGTAACCTGGCGTCGGTTAACCTGATGCATTTTGTGGACGATGAGGGCGACGTGGATATTGACAAGTTCAAGCATGTCGTTCGCCTATTCATAATTGCACAGGATATCCTGGTTGATAGCGCGAGTTACCCGACTGAACGTGTTGCCCTCAACTCGCACCGGTTCCGTCCCCTGGGATTGGGCTACGCCAACCTTGGAGCCCTGATAATGAGGGAAGGAATGCCATACGACAGCGAAGAGGGGCGGGCGTTTGCTTCCATGATAACCGCGTTGCTCACTGGGGAGGCCTACAAGACTTCGCAGGAGCTTGCCGCCGTGAAAGGGGCCTTCGAGGATTACGAGACCAACGCCGATTGCATGCTCAATGTCATGAAGATGCATCGCGATTCGCTTGATGGGGTCAGCAGTGCTGTTGCGCCCGCCGCGTTGCGCGAGGCCGCATGCAATGCCTGGGACGACGTGGTTGAGGGGGCGTCGGAGCATGGATTCAGGAATTCGCAGGTTACGGTACTTGCACCGACTGGAACCATCGGTTTCATGATGGACTGCGATACAACCGGTGTAGAGCCGGATATTGCCCTCGTTAAGTACAAGCAGCTTGCCGGTGGCGGCACGATGAAGATCGTCAACAGGACAATTGATCCGGCGCTCCGGCGCCTGGGCTATTCCAATGATGATGTCGAGGCGATTGTCGCGCATGTAGACGAGAGTGACACAATAGAGACCGCACCGCATCTGAAGGCCGAGCACATGGAAGTGTTCGACTGCGCCTTCAAGCCGGTAAACGGAACGCGTTCGATCTCGTACAAGGCGCATCTCAAGATGATGGCCGCAGTGCAGCCGTTCCTGTCCGGGGCTATCAGCAAGACGGTTAACCTCCCTAATGAAGCCACTGCCGACGATATCATGCAGACGTACATCGACGGCTGGAAGCTGGGACTGAAGGCCGTTGCAGTTTACCGCGATGGGTCCAAGCGGATTCAGCCGGTGAGAACTTCGCAGGGCGATGGGCCTCTTTCGGAGGTTGTGGGCAAGGACTTCGAGGCCAAGATGGCCGAGGCCCGCAGGGCTCCTTTCAGAAGGAGGATGCCCGCGACGAGACAGTCGATAACCCACAAGTTCGAAGTTGCCGGTCATGAAGGATACCTGACCGTCGGCACGTATGAGGACGGAGCCCCCGGCGAAGTGTTCATCACGATGGCCAAGGAAGGCAGCACGGTTGGCGGCACGATGGATGCCTTTGGCACGGCGATCTCGCTTTGCCTGCAGTACGGTGTTCCCGTTCGTGAGCTCTGCCAGAAATTTGCGCACAGTCGGTTTGAGCCCAGCGGGTTCACGAAAAACCCGGATATTCCGATTGCCAAGTCTATCGTGGACTACATCTTCCGCTGGCTGGATGCCACGTTTCCCGGAGGCGCCACGCCGAAGGTAGCCGCTCAGCCGGCGCCTGCCCAGTCCGCGACCGAGGAAGCGGCCGTGGCAGTGGCTCAACCGGAGCAGGAATTGCCCGGTGCGGATCGTGTGGACGCGCAGTTCAAGCACTTCATGGAAGACGCGCCGGTCTGCGACCAGTGCGGGTCCATCACAGTCAGGAACGGAGCCTGCTACCGCTGCTACAACTGCGGAAACTCGATGGGCTGTTCGTAAGGGGGGCTGAGAGCCACCGCTCCAGTACGTCCACCGCTACGAGGTGGACGGCGCATTGCCGGCTAGTTCCCGGTGATGCCCCTTGCGCGAAGCACTCTCGTGTGTTTGCATTCCATTCACATGCTCCACCTCGTAGCGCTGGACCCACCAAGAATGCCTGCTGAGCACGAGGTCTTTTCGTACACTTTACTTGCGCATGCTGATCTGCCATGATGACGTCCCGATTCTGGCAAGCAGAGATTGCAGGTGCAGGTGGTGATGTGGAAATGACCGAAGCCGGTTTGAAGCCTGAGATAGCAACGGCGCGCGTGTTGAGTAATGCTGCTTATAGTGGCGAGTACCGCGAGTTGCGTCTTGACGTAACGTCGATATCCGGGCGGGTAAAACCGGGGCAGTTTGTTCATGTCCGGGTGCCGGGACTGAGCGACCGGGTTCTGAGACGGCCGTTCAGTGTCTTTCATGCCGATATGGATGTTCTCTGTGTTCTTTATAAGGTGGTAGGGCAGGGGACAGAGGTGCTGGCGAGCGTTGAAAAGGGGGGAAACATCAGCGTTCTTGGTCCCCTCGGCAACGGTTTTCCTCCTGTTGATGAATCCGCATTTCCTGTTCTTGTTGCCGGTGGGTACGGTGTCGCACCACTTTGCTTTTTCGCCGAACACACGGCCGCACCGGGAGTTCTCTTTGTGGGTGGCGCCACTGCATCTGATATACTGTGTGTGGAGCGTTTTGAGAAAATGGGTTGGGACGTGCATGTAACGACCGAAGACGGCAGCATGGGGCAACGTGGCCTGGTTACAGATGCGTTGGATGAGTGGCTGGGCGAGTGTGAATTGGACCGCCCCCCCGAGTTCTTCGTCTGCGGTCCCGATGGCCTTCTCAGGGCCATTGGTGAAAGATGTGTGCTACAGGGCTGGAAAGGGTCCCTCTCTCTTGACAAGCACATGGGCTGTGGTCTTGGAGCTTGCCTGGCCTGCGTGCAGAGGCTGCGCGGTCCAAACGGCGAGGAGTTCTGGGCGCGAGTGTGTAAAGACGGACCGGTTTTCGACGCTGAGAAGGTAGTCTGGCAATGAGGTCTTAGATCTTGGTGTAGATATGGATATATCGGTAGATATTGGCGGAATTCGTATGGCGAACCCCGTGATGGTAGCGTCCGGCACGTTCGGCTATGGCCCCGAATTTGCGGATGTCACCGACATCAGCCGCCTGGGCGCTATTGTTGTAAAAGGCATCAAGCTTGATCCTTGCGACGGAAATCCTCCGCCGCGGATGGTGGAAGTTCCCGGTGGACTTGTGAACGCCATTGGGCTCCAGGGGCCGGGAGTAAAGGGTTTCGTAGAAGAGTACATGCCTTTTCTCAGGGAAACGGGTGTTCCCGTTATCGTGAATGTCTGGGGCACGACCCTTGAAGAGTATGGCGAGGTATCGGCCAGGCTTAGTGATGTCGATGGAATCTCCGGCCTGGAACTGAATATATCCTGTCCCAACATCAAGGAGGGAGGCATAGCCTTCGGCACCGATCCATCGATGGCCGCGGCAGTTATGTCGAACGTTCGATCCAGGACTTCGCTTCCGGTGATTCCGAAACTGTCTCCGAACGTACCCGATATATCGGTATTCGCGAAGATCGCCGAGGAGTCGGGGTGCGATGCCATTTCTCTTATCAACACCCTGCCTGCCATGGTGATCGATGTCGAGACACGCCGGCCGGTTCTGGCAAACGTGACGGGAGGGTTGTCAGGGCCTGCAGTGCATCCGGTTGCCGTGAAACTGGTATGGGAGACCGCGAAGGCGGTCAGCATTCCGGTGATCGGGATGGGTGGCATTTTTCGCGCCCGGGACGCCATCGAGTTGATCATCGCCGGCGCCAGTGCCGTGGCCGTGGGTACGGCCAACTTCACGGACCCTACCTCTCCGATACAGGTCATTGAAGGTATAGAGTCCTACCTGAACGAACACGGCCTCGACCGCATTGACGAACTAATAGGATCGGTTGAACTTGATGGCAAGTGATCAATCCAGTTTGTCGCCTCCCTTGAGGATACTGTTCTGGCTTTTGCTGGCGGTCTTCGTGTTGTCATCCCTTTTTTGGATTGCTTTCTTTCCGTACCGCCCGGAACGGGTTTACGCGGCCGTCCCCCCTGGCGCGGCGTTTATAACAAGGCATGAGAACCTGGCCGAACGCTGGCCCGAACTGTCCGGGCATCCGGTTGTGCGGAACGCGATCGAAGTGTTTGGAGGGGATCGGGAGACATTGGATTCGCTCGCCGATCCCAAAACCGTGGAGCTCGTCGGAAAGATGGCGTCCCGCACAACGGTATTCGGGTATGTTCCGGGCCTACGGTTCGGTGAGGGTGATTTCATTGTTGCTGCAACCTGGATAGGTGCGTACGGGCAGTTTCTGCAATGGGGTTTTCTTGATAAGAGTCTTTCAGGTTTTGAACGCGTCGAGCTGGATGGAGGGATTTCACTCTGGCGTCTGAAGGGCGGAGTCAATGATGGCGCGCTCTCGCTGACTTTCTGCGTTTTCGAAGGAGTGCTCGTGGCCTGCCTTTCAGACAATCCCCTGGCCGCCGCCGGGTTGAGGCACAGATTGAAGCTGGGAACGGCACCACTGGGAGTTCTGCAGTCTTCCGGAGAAGATTCTGACATGGCGTGGCTCATGGCCTCCGACATCCATGAAAGGCTGTCAGGGAAGGCCATGGCTTCACTCAAGATCTCCGCGGTCAGGGAAGATGCCATTGAAATCAAAGCACTCGGGAACTCGGACTGGCGTCCCGACGGAAGTTGCGACGGCGAAGAGGTGGCGGGCCTCGGATCGCTCTTTCCTGAACCGCCGGACCTCTTCGCGTCTTTCTGCATGTCGGAAATCCGCCGGTTGCTGGATTCAAAGGATGAAGAGAATTCAGCCCGTAAGTCTTTTGCCCCGCTTCTTGGGAGTGTTCCCGGCGCTGCGCCGGGCTTCATATGGATGTCGGGAGGCGAATACAGTGGCAGGCTCTTGAAGCTGAAGGTGCCGACGATAATTGCGGGAACGAGGTTGCGGGAGGACGTCGACGTGGAGGAGCTTCTTGCCGAAACACTGGATAAGCTCAACGCGGAGTACGATTGGGGACTGATTCCGCGCAGGGTTCAGGAAAGGGAACTGCCGATCTTCGTTGTAGAAGGAAGCCGGGCAGGGGGTGTCACTATCGTGAGCGAGGATGAGAAGCCGGCCATTGCCCAGTGGAACAGTTGGCTTCTGATCTCCAGCAATGTTGGAACCCTGGTTGGCCTACTGGATGGGGATTCGGCGTCTCGGTCGGCTGTCAATCGGAATGGTGGTTCATTCTGGTTGAACGATATTGTCAGCAGGGAAGCATCCGGTTATGGCCGGATGGAAACCCGTTCCTCTGTTACGACGCTTAAGAACGCCAAGGCGGTCTATGATCTCGCATTAATACTCGGGGATGCTGATGATCATGAAGACAGCGTGTTGGATGCAGTTGATGCCTGGCTGGATGCGCTGAATTCCCTGGGGACCTGTACGGTCTGGATGAACGGGCAGCAGGATGGCCTCGAATTGGTTTTCAGGCTGGAAGCAAGCGACGGGTAGACCTCGCCGGCCGACCAGAAAGGTGTACTGGCCTTTCTCGGATCGAAAGATAAGAGGGAGACAAGATGAAGAGCAGCTACGGGGATGAGAAACTCCCCTCCCCGTAGCTGGATTCGTTAGAATTCAGCTCTCCTCACGAGTGCTCGTGTCTCCGGTTACTCCTCCGAATCCTCGCGGAACTACATGCATAACCCGGGCGCCCCAGTATTCTTGATTGACCTGGTCCATCTATTGCGCTTCTATGTTCTTTCCTAAAATGATCTAAACTACACAGGAGGAGAAACTCAGATGACAAAGACTTCAATACGCTTAATGTTGTGCCTCGCTGCGGTATCACTGTTTCTTGGTTGTGCTGCTCCTGCTCCTAAGGGTTACACGGGGTCGGAACCGTTTTCGCCTGTTCCTCGACTTGCGAGCTCCGCTTTCTACAATGCGGATGGTTCATTTAATCAGGACGTTGCTAAGAAAGCCTACTTAGACATGATGCGGGCGTTTCACTATCCGATCCCGCCCGTTCTTGAGACAGAGACCTTGTGGGTTGCCGATTTCATGCAAGGCGATTACTCAAAGCTCGGTATGGCCGGCATTTTCTGGAAAAATGTCGATGGCAAGTACGGCGAAGTCGGTGCGAAAGAATACAAGGGTGATTTCAAAGATACGAGTTATGGGTATCTTGGCCACGAGATCTTTCTTCTGCCCGGCCAGATGCTTCCCGAACACAGTCATCTCGGCAACGGCAGTAAGAAGGGTTATGGCCCGAAGATGGAAACCTGGCATATCCGTCACGGTTCGGTCGAATTCTTCGGAGAGTACAAGGGTGTTGGCGGCGAAACTCCGATTAGCGAGATGCCCGAGAGCGAGAGACCCTGGGGATATGGCGAGAAATGGTTCAAATCGAAATTCGTGACTAAGTTCGTTGCCGGAGAGATCTATTCTCTGAATGATCCGGAATCATGGCATTTCATGCGAGCCGGCAAAAATGGCGCCATCGTTGCCGAGTATGCAACGTACCACAACGATGTGCAGTTCAGCGATCCGGACATGGAATTCGGAAATTCCAACGCAGCGGAAATAACGAAGCGCAAGAAATAGTCGGAATGCTGATTGCTTATTCTCGTGTACTGCCTCATCCATATAGGCTGGCAGAAGTCGGTTGTCATCCTGAGCGAAGCGAAGGATCTCGCGGAGCGTAGCGTAGCGGCCTGCGGCCGAGATTCTTCGCTTCGCTCAGAATGATAAGAACTTACGTGTTTTGTGAGTCTATTTGCGGTATAGGATGCTAATTCCTCTCGACCACATACCAAATGGTCGCATGCTTTCCGGTTAGCGTTAGGAACGGTACACCGTTACGCGTCTTCACTTCGGCCTTTCCGCGACGGGAACCATCTGGACCGACCGCATGTGCGGTCCAGTTTCCCTTGGGCAGGCGGAGTTCTCCGTCCACGGTTTCAACCTGGACCGGTGCCTGTCCCCAGTTCCTCCTGACGGTCTGCCGGTTGTTCTCGAACCCCATTCCGGTGTTTTCGCAGCGGCCGCAGGCCGTGACGAGGTACCTCTTACCGATGCTCTTTGTGTTCAGAGGTGTGAATGTGACGGCACAGAAGTCAGGTTCTGACACGCTTAAACCGGCATCCGTGGCTTCCGCAAACCCGTTACTGTCACCTATGCATACAAGTGAGTCGTTGCCTTTAAGAACGTAATACCCCGTTTTTCCGGATGCCTGCCAATTCGAGACGGTATCGCTTCTTCGAGGTATGAGCTCCGGAACATCGGAAAGAGACAGCGCAAAGCGGTTTGTGAGGAGGTCACTGACAAAACCCCGTCGCCATGCCTGTGCCGCGTTACCCCAGTGGCGGCTGTGCTTGCTGTGTGTCTCAACGAGTGCTCCGAGATCTGCGTGTTTCCATGTCAGGGCACCCCGGAGCGGAAGGGGACCTGTCCCCGTGGCTCCGAATAGCGATCTACCCGCCTGCATGAAGCCCCATTTGGCCGGGTTAGCGAACATGTCGAAGAAACTGCCAAAGCGGCTCATGTCCTGACTCTCTGTGTGGCTATACGCGAACAGCCAGATCCCATCCCAGTTTTGGACGGCCGCGAAAGAGGCCATAATCGGTACGCACTCGACCTGGTAATCGTTGGGAGCGGGATGGTTGTACTCGCTGACCGTGAAAGGCTTGCCGGCCATCCGCTCGGCCGCAATCTTGACGATAGTCGCCTCCCCGGGATTCCGCACCATGGATTTTTGCCGCACGATCCAATTGTTGCCGTCCCACGGCCGGCCCGGGAAGTGGGGATGCTGCCAGTAGCCGTGCGCATCAATGAAGTCCATGTCGCTCTGCCCATAGAGCCCTAAAGGTCCGAACACGATCGTGCCCGTGACCAGGGCCTTACAGCCCAGATCCTTCTTGATGTAGGTGCGCATGCCGTCGAAGTAGTCTTTCTCGATCTCCGCGAGAAAACGTAATCGGTCTCTCTGGCGATCGTCGTTCTCCTGGTCTCCGAACAGGCGGACCGTTCCGTTTTCGAGCTTCTCGCCTTTGCCGAGTCCGAACTGCCCGCCCGTGCAGAGTTGCATGCCGCCGATGTACAGCGGTTCCCTGGCGTTGCCGAACGAGATGCTGACACGGGCGTTGTTATCCGATTTCTTGACTGTAAAGCCAAGCGACACCGTCTGCCATTCGGGGGAGAGCTTCATGTATCGGGAGAGACCGAGATTCCCCCAAGGGGAATGAGCCTGGCCCACGCTGCAGGTGATTGGACGTGACCCCTCGCCGGCAACGCGCATGATCACGGTGTAAAACTTGCCGGCTTCCAACTTCAGTCCGCTTTGGTTGAACTGCAGGTGCCAACTTGTCCTGTCGTCGCTGAGGACATCGATTTCCAGGCAGTCGGCACCGCCGTACGTGGAGCGTTTCGTGGCGGCCTTCGAAGTGCCGTGTTGCTCAAGATTCCATTGCTCCGGTCGGCCGTTTCCGGCAACGCGACTGAGGAGGCCGTTCTTGAGCATGTTCTCGCCCAGCGGTTGCGTGCCTTTTGACCATGCATCCTTCAGGCGGGAAGAGGTCCTGTAGCGTGCCTTTAGCCAGGTGTTGAACTTCTCCTGAACAATGCCGGCGTAGGTCGTGTCCATGTTTCGCAGTTTGTCTTCGGCACCCCACATGAAGAGGCTGTCCTCATTTGTGATCTCCACAAAGCCTATTGCGGGGTCATCAGCATAGCGCTTGCCCCGGAGGGGATTGACGTGTCCCAGTATCTGCCGTGCATACTGTTTCTGGGCATCGATGAGTTTGGGCGTGAAAATGGCGACGATTTTATCGTAGTTGTCCGGGCCTTTCGGCAGGCCGAGATCGCGGCTGTGTTCCTTGCCTACATGGAGGTTCAGGTTGACCCGGATACCGCGTTGTGCGAGCTCGTGGATGAACCGGTCGAGTCGCGCCAACGCCTGTGGCTCGATAGTCTTCCCATCTTCCCTGTTCCAGATGCCTCGTGGCCAACGCGCCGAATCCATGTGGTGCAGTCGCACTCCATTTACGCCTGCCGCAGCCAGACGATCCGCAATGACCGGCGCGTCCTCCTCTTTGGGAAAATTTGCCGCAAAGCACACGTTGACGCCCCAGACGCGATAACGGCTGTCCCCATCATAAAAGTGCGAACCCTTCACTACCAGGTGAGAGGAATCCGGGGTGACGGGTACAGTGGGTTGACGCAGTAACGAATTATGTGGCGTTCGGGCTGGTATCACGAAGGGAGCAAACTCAGCGTTAGCGGAAATCGTAACGGCGAAAAGCGCGATCAGGATGTGAACCCTCATGCGAAGATCTCCCTTTACTCAATAGTGAATACTCAACGGGGTCTTGCCCAAACTACGAATCCAAAGCATCCCGCACTTCGCTGGATTTCTCAATGGAGAAATCAGTGGGTTGTCAGTTCATGCGGAAACTCTGGCTTTCTCCCCTGTAGGTCGGGCACCCTGCCCGACCCGCGCAAGTTCGGCGCTGGGCAAGCGCAAGATAAGCCCTCAGACCTGTTCTTGCCCTTCAGTGCCGCCTCACTTGAACTCCCCTGCGTCGTATTTCGTCCAGAACTCGGCAGGGGACATTGGTTCCTCGGCTGAAAAGGACAGGGTCTTGAGAGACTCCATGCCTCGAATGACATCCATGCCTTTGACGGTTCCATTCGGCGTGATAACCAAGTGGTAGAGATTCATTTTCTGCAGGGGGGTGATGTCGTCAACATTCTTGCAATCGGCGATGTTGAGGGAGGTCAGCGGCAGTTCTGATATGGGAGTGAGATCGTGAATGGCTGAGCCGCTCAAGTCGAGCGAATACACATGGCCATCATTATCGACGGTTAGATCATTTGGCTTGATGCCCGACTCTTTGAGGATCTTCGTCCACAATGTCTTGAGGGCACCCTCATCTCCTGCGAAATGGCGCACGGTGGCGAGCGCGTCACCGGCTCGCCCCTGGTCCTTCATGGCCAGCCAGAGGGTATGGATGCTTCCTGGTTTGAGCTCGGCGGGGTTCTTGTTGGTCCCCAGCACTTTTCTGCAGAGTGCCCGGTTCTCCTTGGCCATTGCATTTGCCGGTTGCAGTGCCAACACCTCTTCGTATGCCTGCAATGCCTCCTCAATACGTAGCATTGCCTGGAGCATGTGTGCCTTGCGAAGCAGATAGGGTGTGTGCTCCGATACGAGTTGAATAGCGTAAGAGAGAGTTCTTTCAGAGGCCTCAAGTCTGCCTTTTTCGAAAAGGACCTCGGCATGCGCTGCGATTGCCGGAGCGGTGCCTCTCAGCTCTTCGAGAGTTGCCCTCGTCCTGTCTCTGTCCAATGCAGTTTCTTTCTGTGCCTTCTCGGCTTTGATCCTGGCATGAAAATTCAACCAGGAAGCAGTTGTCAGCAGCATGGTTATGATTACTATGGCGGCGGTTGCCCCACTGTGCCTGGCCACGAACAACGTGATCTGCCTCCATGCGCTGGCGCTTTCAGCCCTCGTGGCATATCCACTCTGATAAGCCCTGATGTCTCTCTGAAGGGCCTTGACGTTCTGATACCTGTGAATCTGCTTCAGCGCCAGAGCCTTCATGGCTACGGCGGACAGCGAATCCGGTATGCGCAAACCGGGGCAGTGACTGAGCGTCACGGTTCCCAGTGCCTTGCCCCGGCCCTTGGGACTCGGGTTGAACCTTGATGGATGCGGGATACTTCCGGCAGCCACCTTGTCCAGCATCTCGTCCAGGTCTTTCCCTGTCACAGGAGGGTGCAACGTGAGGACGTTGTACAGGATGGCTCCCAGGGCGTAGATATCGGTCCTCAGGTCCAACCTGTCCGTTTCGCCAAGGGCCTGCTCGGAAGCCATGAAGCCGGGAGTGCCCATTACCATACCGTCTATTGTCTGCATATCGTCGGTCCCGGCATCTTTGCGAACCGAATCAATGGCCTCCTCGGGCTCAGGTTTACTTTCGCCCTGCGGCCGGCCCTTAAAAACTACTTTCTTCCTCGGCAACACCTTGGCCAGGCCCCAGTCCATGACAAGGACTTCGCCGTATTCGCCAACCATGACGTTCTCGGGTTTCAAGTCACGGTGCATGACCCGCTTGGAATGAGCAAATGCTATGGCATCACAAATCCGCTGGAAGATGTTGAGCAGATGGCCGAGCGGATATCTGTCGATGGCTTTCTTGTCGCCTTCCCTGATGCTTTCAAGAATGGCTTTCAACGTTTCTCCTTGCACGAACTTCATGGTGTAGAAGACATTGCCGCCGGCATCTACACCGAGTTCATGCAGAGGGACGATTGAGGGATGCTCCAACTGCCCCGTTATCTGGGCCTCCTGAATGAAACGGAGAATCTGACTCCTCGATGCCTGCTCTGGGTCGAGCAAGACTTTCATAGCCACACTTCTTTTGAGATTCACGTCTTTTGCATCAAGGATCGCCCCCATGCCTCCGCTGGCGACGATTTTCCCGATCCTGTATTTTCTGCCCTGTTCGGCCGTGAGAATCTGAGATGCGGAGGAACCATCATCGGTTCCCCGCAAATCCACTCCTCCTTCCACCCGCTGTTTCTCCATGAATTGGGGAATGGTCATCTCCCCCCGCTCCACGCTGGCTTGAAGGGTTTGCTTGAGATTTGTCATGGCAGGGGAAGGTGCCTCGTACGGAGCGGTCGGTTCGGGAATGAGCAACTCGCCATTGCAATTGGGGCAACGTATCGTCTGTCCTGCCAACTCGGCATCGCACTCAAGGTGCTGGTCACAATGTGGACATGCAAATTTCATAGACGCTTCCCGTTTCATTGAGGTTAGGCCAAGCCGCTCAATGCGTGGAGTCTAAAGAAAACAGAAACCATTGTCAAGGAAGGGGATACGGTGGTTTTTGTTTCTTGCCTGATACGAGAATAATCAATATTGTTTCAGCAACATAGGCAACTGAATACGAACTCGATAGGTTGTTTGATAACTTACCCGGACAAGGAGGATTAGTCATGCTACTGACAGGACAGAAACAAGACGGGTCAGTTCTGACCGTGAGATTGAAGACAATGGCCGTTGCAAAACCAGCCACGATTGGCCGTGGTGATGAAGCGGATATCACCATTGACGATCCCAGGTCCTCTCGCATCCATGCAGCCATCCGCTACTGGGACGACATCTTCGTGATCCGTGACATGAATTCCAGCAATGGAACATTCCTGAATGGTGAGCAGGTCGATGTTGCGAAACTGAATCCCGGCGATGTAATCAAGATCGGCGACACCGAGTTGACGGCCTCTGCCGAAGCCTCTGGAAAAGATGTCACGATGAGTGGCTAAAGTGCGGTAACGCGCCTTGATTGTGGCCGACGAAACCGTTGGCACGGATGAAAAAAGCATGGCCCCTGTGCTTGTTTTCTCTCATTCGTATTGCGCTCTTCTTCGGACTGGACAAACAGGAGTCTCTGTCCTGCGCTCTCAAACACGCCACGGGCACTTGGTATGCCCGAATGCCTCGCAGAACCGATGTGAGCCGTTTGTTCAGTCATTCCCAAAAACGTCTTGAATCCATCTCCCGGGTTCGCTAGTCTTCCCGGAATTCACGCTCGGGTGGTGAAATGGCAGACACGCCAGCTTGAGGGGCTGGTGGGGGCAACCCCGTGGAGGTTCGAGTCCTCTCCCGAGCACCACCCTTCTATCCCAACGACTTACAAAGAATTGCCTTTTTAGCGCCACCGCCACACCCGATTTATGCCGGCGACGCAGTGAAGACCAGGACTGCCGCGAACTTCATATCGCCTCCGAGTTGTAGTACTTTCAGCTTCCCCGTATTACGGGAACTCGATGTCCAAAACAGTCTGGCGGTTGTCCACGATGATCACGTTCTTCTTTACCATCTTCTTTCCCTCAAGCGTGAAGCGGACCCTGTAGGTTCCGGGCAGCAATATCCGGTAGTAACGTCCGAAGGTGGCGTCGCTCATATAGGGCGTTCGAAGATTGGCCGGTTTGTCGATCCCGTCCACGTCCACGACCGCGGCTGCCGGTTTGCCGTTTCGGGTCACGTGCCCGGTGAGCGTTGAGGTGTGGACCCGGTTCATCATGATCATGATGCCTGGAAGATTCTTCCGACAGATGTGTCCGAGCTGCCCGGCCGGGGGCGCGTGGGACGTTCCCAGTTCCAGCCCGTAGCAGAACGTTCCGTACCGCCCGTACTGGTAATCTGCTCCTCCCCTCGGAACCGTTCTGCCTAAATACTCGGTTAGCTGCAACACCCTGTACCCGGAGGTTTTCGCCATTCTGTCGGCCAGGCCCTTCATCGCATCCCAGTCGGCAGGTTTCTTGTGGGTGTAGGCCCAGGGAAGGAGGTAGGCCTGCCCGTAGGTGTGCAGATCGATTCCGGCCACGACATGATCGTGGCGGAGATGAAAATTCTTGACCAGGTTTTGTATCTCTATCTCGATCCCGTCCAGATTGTCGTTTGTCCAATCGGCGGGAAAATTCCGATTCAGATCGACCCGGTTGGCGTTGCAGTGGGAGTTGTTGGCCGCATGGCCTGCCGGATTGAGAATCGGGATTACCCAGATCTGTGTCTTGTCGATCAGTGTGCGGTGGGAATCCTCTGAAAGAAGCCGCTGGATCGTGAAGAGCGCCATTTCCGAAGCAACGGGTTCGTTGCCGTGGACACCCCCTGTCAGGAGTACGTTGGGCTCGTCCTCTTCTTTTTCAACATTATCAGATATCTTAAACGCCCACACACGAGTGCGTCCGTCCGAGCTGACCCCCAAGTCATGCAGTTTCCCTGTTTTCGAATGGGCCTTATCCAACCGGCGCAATTCGCTCAACATGGTATCATACGTGTGATACGAGAGGTCTTCCGCCGCGAAAACCCGGAAGCTCCCTATTGCCGAAACCAAAAGGAAGAGCATTATGAAAAGATGAAACCTCGTGAACGCGTCGCCTGAGCGGCCACACGCGATCAAATTCCATTGTACATCATCTTTCATCCTTGTGATACCTCACTCTGTTGGTAATTGCTCAAGATACCTACGCATCGCCTGGACTAAATCCGCACCGAAGGCCCGTGCGCTATCCGGTGTAATGGTTGTTTTACCGGATTGAGCGTAAGGGATCTCAAACGCGCTGGAAAGCCGGATGCCCTCTAACTCATCCGCCCATTGAAAGAAGCTCTTACCTTCCTTGTAGTTACTTGCCTTATTCCAGGACTTGCCGAACGGGAGGTCGTCAGATGCCTTGTAGGGCAACGCCTTATCAGCGATAGATTCCAGTATTCCGCCGAATTTCATTTGTTCAGCCCAGATGTTCTTGTGTGAGCTTCCCACCTGGTAGATCTTGTTGTCTCTGATGTACGGACAATGAAAGTCATGGGCAATTCTCAGTCGCCCGGCGGACCACTCAGGAACAAAGGTTCGCAGCGTCCTTACTGACGGGTACAGACTTTTGCCCACGTAGTCGCGGCAATGGTCTCTGGGCTTGCGCCCCTTCCCCTGGTCCCCGTCCTCGACACCATCTTTGTCCATGAACGGAACGACCATTACCTCCACGTTATCCCTGAGCCATTTACCATCGACGGTTTTGGCCAACAGGGCGCTCATCATGCCCTCCACCACGTAACTTGCCGTACTTTCGCAAGCATGATGGCGACAGGTTATAAGCACCCGATGATTCGGCAGACCGTCTGGCCTCCCGATATGTATTCGCTCAACAGAGCGCTTCTTGCGCGTCTTACACAGCTCGCGGACAGTTAAGTGTCTATTCCCCTTGTGCCGCGCCAGAAAGCGTCCTAAATCAGCCTCCTGGTATGGCAGGGCGAAGGCGAACCGCACGCTCTTTGCATCCGGCGCGAATTTACAGCTGAATGAAGTAGCTTTGACGGTCTTGGTGTCCAGCCAGGACCACGTCAGACCACCATCCTTGCTCACGACTGGGCCCTGCGTACCAAAGACATTCTTCTTTGTAAAACGAAACGTCACGGTTCGCCCCGCCGCTCCGCTAACGCGAAAATTCCAATAGAACCACCATCGTCCGGTATCTCGCAAATCCTGGTGCAAAGTGACAGTGTTACCATCGATCTTATCGACAACAATATTGCCCCCGGGATAGTCGGCATCAATCGTGATCTCAGCCGCACATGCTGCCGTGCTGCAGAGCAACATCAACAAAGCAAGAGTTTTCATTCTCATGGTTCTCGTTTCTCGAGAGCGAACGCCCCGGTTCACCGGCGCTAAGAGCGTCCCTGTACAGCCGATGGTTCGCTTCTCTTCACTCTTGTTGATATACGCGCACCCAATCGACGTGCATGTACTGTGGAAAGAGCGCAGAATCATACAGTTCTTTCCTGTCCACTGTTGTTCTGCATCTTCTATCTTCGTCTTCCCATTATTCTCAATATTCTCAAGAACAGATTGATGATATCCATGTACAGCGAAGCAGCGCTGTCCACAGCATTGTCGACTGTCTTTGGTATTCTATTTGCTCTGCCCCAGTCGTAACCTACATAACCACAGAAGATGATAACAACAATCCAGTCAATGATCCCATGATGGATCTTTAGTATGAATATCTCGACCATCTCTACAATTATGACGACGAGCAGGGCGATTGTCAGCGCCCCTGCGATCTTCTCAAAAAACAGCGGGAACATGGAACCGAGAATCATCATAACAAATGTCACTAATCCGGTAACCCGTATTGCATCGAGGACCAGAGATGGATCGTAATGATACACCACAAGATTTATGATCAGCCCAAACGGAACAACCACAAGATTGTACCCGATGAAACTGACAAGCGGGGCTTCCGACTTCGTGAAGAGGAATATCCCGAAGAAGCATGATGCGAAATACCCAATGAAGAACACCCAGGGGGTTATACTTGCGATTGATTCATAGGGGATGGTCTTGACCATCACCCAGTTGACCAAGAAACCCCAGCATAAGACTAACCCAATGATAAGGTTATAGACACTCCTGCTGATCCGTTGCCCTGGAGATTCGTGCTCCGTTCTTTCAAAAACAGTGTTTCTCATTTGTGACCCTCATTCTCTTCGCATGGCTAACGTGTTCCGCCCCATGCTCTAGTTAGGCGGCTGGTGGAAGATCTCGTAGCCAGGTAACGCTTGCCTGAATCTCTTGATACCGGCGCTACTTCGTCGTTTTCAACACGACTGCAGAGGTCTTTCCAGTGGCCGTTCCATCGTCCGCTGACGATGACTTTCCAGACAGATAAACAGACGTGGCATCGAGAGCGATTGATGTGGTGGCGCCATCGAAACCCTTCCCACCCCAGATGCCTTTCGCTTTCAATTCGCCGGATTCCTTGTCATATTTCAGAAGCACGGTGTTGTCTCCTTTGTCGCCAAAGCTCTTTGTTGCGACAGCGACAAACACATACTGCTTGTCGACAGCCAGGCCGCGTGAATACTCTGGCTTGGGACCGCCGAACAGCCTCGTCCACACCAGGTTCCCGGTCATTGTGTATTTCTGCACAAAGATCTGCACATTCGGGCGAATAAACCGATCCTTAGCCATTGTCGGCCCGGTGATGAAGATATGGTCACCATCGGATGTCAGGTTGAACGCATTATCACAGCCTGTGCCATCACCTTGCCACAGTTCTATCCACTTCTGGTTTCCCTCTGGATCGAACTTGGCAAGGTAGGCGTCGCCGCCTTTGTAGACATTCCACCCCTTCGTCCCGCCGTACTGGCCGCAGATATACACTCCTGTTGTGTCGGCATAGATGTGCCCGTCGGTTGTGTTGTGAGAATCGGCCTTGCCATAGGTCGTTGACCAGATCAAGGACTCCGCCTGGGGCCGTCGTGAGTCAAGCTTCCTGATGCTGAACTTCTTGATCACCGCGTCGATGGTGATCAGTCGCTTGGCGGCGCTGTAGTGGGATACGTAGAGACTGTCACCAACAATCGCCAATCCGTTCACTTCGTGGTGACCGCCGTTGGGCTCACCCCAGAACTCCGTCCACAGCAACTGCCCATTGGTGTCCCATTTCTGTATCAGCGATGCGTTCATTTTCTCTCTCGCGACAGCGCCGCCGACATACAAATACGGTCCCTCGCCAACTATCACCGTTGCGCCCGCGCCCGTTCCGTGCATCCCTTTGTAGCCCTTCCATCTCTTCTCCCAGACTAGTTCTCCCTCCACTGTATAGCGCTGAATAATCAACGGAGCGACTTTCGGAAAACGGCTGACTCCGATCACGCCGGCGGCGTAGACACCGTTGCGATGAATAGTGACATCCCATGCATTCGCATGACTGTCGGCTTTATCTTTCCAGCGCCTGACCCAGTCAGGTTCGATCTTTATAAGGCCGTCGTCCTCCGCCATGCCCACTGATTGCACCAGTAAGGTGAACGCGAAGATCAAGACCGGGCGTATGCCTATATTGTAGACCTTGGCTGGCATTTGATGATCTCTCCGCTGATTCATGTGGCTCTCCGGATTGATGCGCTTTTCTATCTCAACTGTAACAGGATTGGGGCCGAATTGGAAACTGGGCCAAGGCACTCATTGGGCGCATTCACCTATCCCGGCATTGAGCAGGCGGTCAATAGGGGACGGGCTTGAGGATTTACCGCAGTGACCCTTGCCGGAGCCAATGTCCAACGGCCTATGCGCCGTACGGAGGGTAAGCGTAACAGGTTTGGAGTAATGGAGTTATGGAGTGTTGTCAGAAAGGGAACTTGCACTCTAATCTCTCAATATCCAGCACTCCACTACTCCAACACTCCAGTTTCGGAGGGGTAAAGACTCATTAACCCACCCTGTAACAGCTTGGGACGCAGAATGTTGAGAGCAGAGGAAATAGCTCGGATTAAAGTCACCGCCAACGTAAAGCTCAGCGGCGGTGTCAGCCGTCCGCTGGAGCGTCTTGTTTGGCGGTCAATATGCCCATTCGATCCACAAAGTCGATAAACACACACATCGCCGGCGAATAGCCTTCGGAAGTCGAAAAGTCTCCCGTCCAGGGGTTCATCTGCTGCATGAATGCAGGAGCTCGCAGTATGGCCTCTACCCAGCGCCTCATCAAATGGGTCAAGTCTGTAGACTTTCCATAATACTCGAACCATCGCGGCGCACGCAGCGCAGTGAGTGCCTGTGACGCCCCGCCCCATGAATTCCTTGGCAATTCCTGGACGAAGGATGGATCGTCGGCAGCAATGGATGGCAACGGGTAAGGCGTCCAGAATGCATCGGGGTTCTTGATGTGATGGGCATAAATGCGTTCGAACATGGGTTGATCCACAACATGCTCACCAAAGACGCGGGTGAGGGCGTCACCCCGGATACGGATGAAGTTGCTGTCTACGTCCAGATCATAGAAACTCTCATCCTCAGGATCGTAGCAGTGTTTGATGATGAGTTGCCGAATCTCCTCTGCCTTTTCACGCCAGGCATTCGCATCGCCGGGCTTTCCAAGCCTGTTCGCCATTGCGGCAAGTGCGATCCGCCCTCCATAAACGGTTGCTGACAAATCCGGCGCCAGGTAGGGCAGTCTTCCTGCCTGTGGGCAAACTGAAGCATCGTCGCCCGGGGATTCGCATGGCAGCCCCATGAATCTTGGGCTGCCGTCATGGCCGGTATCGAACTGGCAGAAGGCCTCACACAGGCCGGTGCCCCGGGTGTTCCGGTTCGCGCTCAGCCACTGGTCCCACCGGCTACATGCCTCGTAGGCTCTCGCCAGAAATGCCTCGTCACCTGTCAGGTCAGCCGTTTCCAGTGCCGTCGCGGCGATGGGGACGACCATCTGTATTGAGTGACTGCCCGCTTTGTCGCCCGATACCCAGCAGGGCAGGTAACCATCCTCCCGCTGGTGATGGAAAAACACTTCGTGGCAGGCCTTTGAGATCCCAGGGGCGTGTTTCTCGTAGACCAATCCTTCCAGTGGTCCACACTCCAGCCATATGCCACGGTAGCTTCCACCCTCAATCAGGACGGGGTGCTCGTAGCCGAACACTGTCTTGGTGTTCCGCGCGAGGCCGTCCAAGGCCTCGTTGTATTTCTTTCCTACGAGATGGTTGTTCATCGGACTATGCTCTTGTTGCCGAACGTCGCTCATCAGAGTCAAACTGAAGGCGGGCCTTCGGTTTGTACTTCTGCATGCATTTGTTTTGTGCGGGAATTCTATTGTTTGAACTGAAAGGCATAGAGCGTTGCGTTTCTCAGTGTGAACTTGAGCGTTACGGTCTTTCCCCTCAACTCTTTCAGTTTCCATTTTGGCGAAAGTCGTAACGCGTCTAGATCCTTGTACTGGCTGGAGAATCCGAGGGTCGATTTGCCGTTCTCGTCAAACAATTCGATTTGTACCCAGCCCGTTTTGGCGTCGACGTTGACCTCCAGCGTGTCGCCTTCCAGTTTGAAGGGCTTGGTGGTGACCGTGCCTTCCTTCTCTGCCGCCGTCCGGCCGATGAAACGATCCAGAGGCAGTTTGGCCAGACCGATGTTCAGGTGTCGGCCTTTGCTGTAGTGACGCTCATCCATCCCGCCGTAGTAGATCCAGTGTTCGTCGTTGAGGGTAAGGATCTCGGCAGGCGGCTTAATGCCGTCCTTGTCGAAACTACCGTCCGGGCCGCGTGGCACGAATGGTCTGCGGGCATGGACCCAGCTCTTGTCAAAGTTCACGCAGTCTCGACTGGTTCCTATGTAGAAATCCATGAAATCATGGTCGTGCTTCTTCTCATAATCGAATCCGTCGAACATTCCTGACTTTCCGACGGTATACACATCCATCAATCCGAAATAGACCCCTTCATGAATCCAGAGGGTCATTGAGTTGAACTGCAGCAACGGTTTGCCCCATTCGTTCTTTTCCTTCTTTGGATCGTCCACCTTGATCTTGTCGGCAATCGTCTTCCAGGCGGTTGGATGGTTGATCAGATCGTTGTTCTCTGTGTGAACCATGATCCGCTGCGAGCGACTTTCGCTGGAGCCGCCTCGACCGCCAAGGTCCGTGCGGGTCAGCAGGCAGTACCGTTTCGCGATGGAGTCCCAAAGGACCTGGTTCTGTGTGTCGGCCGCACGATGGGTCACTGGCATCCCCCTACTGTAGGGGGTCCAGCTGATTCCATCGGCCGAATAGGCAATCCCCGCCTGGCAGGGACGGTCCATATTGTTGTCAAAGGCCGCCTTGTACTTCTCCGGGTGGCCCCAGGGAAGGGAAGGGTCAACGCTGCAACTGAAGCCCTGGCTGAGGTGGACAACGTTGTCCTTGTGGTCTTCCCTGATGATGGGTTTTGTCCAAGTCAAACCATCCTTCGACTCCGCGTACCCCGTTCCTGCTTTGGGTGAATGAAACCGTCCCTGAACGCCGCCCATGTACCACATCTGAAATGTCTTCGCTTTGTCGTTGTAGACCACACTCGTGTAGTAGCCGTAGTCCAGGCCGACACGTGACCCATCCGGCTTCTTCCATTCTGGATGAAAATCCGACTCCAAGGAGGGTTTGCTGACGACACCCACCTTCTTTACCTTGCCAAGGACACGGGTGATATTGTGTTTCTCGGCGATGACATAGTCATCCACCAGCAGTTGTTTCTGCAGGCCAACCGGCACCGGCGGTTCAGCTCCAGATATCGAAGCCCACAGGAACATCGTCCCAGCAATGGCAACAGTCACGTTTGTCTTCATATAGCTCTCACAAAACACGTGCTTCAGGTGCGCCTTCCGAGGCGTTGCCTGGAAGCATTGGTTTGGAAACCCATCTTCATCCTGACCATTGTCCCGATCGTAGTCATTCCCCATCTTTGACTCGATCATGGTCCCGATCATTGTTGAGGACGATCAAGACAAGGATCGGGACAACGATGAAGATCGACGAAGATCGTGATAATGATCGCGACGACGATCAACCCTGTCTTGTTGGCGTTGTTTGTGGGTGATCAGACTCCTAAAGCAACCGAATGCCTTTGCAGAGAAAGAATGCAAAGAAGGAAACATACACAATCAAGTAAGCCAGGAATCCTAGTGGCTTCTCGCCCCAGAGGAAATACCTGAGAGTAAGAAAGTGCCAGTAGTACAGTCTTCCTGTAATGACCAGGATCACGAGGGGAACAGCCAGGATCCCCGCGGCAATTAAGTACTCCATGCTCGCCTCCTCCTACCCAGTTCACGCAGCCAACCACGACAATCACCTTTTGGCACGGTTACGCGAAAATAAGGTGAATTGTCTTGTTGTCCAGAATCATATTTCCAGTGTCTGACCTTCACGACCGTAATCATCTTTATGTCGCACCTGGTCCTCGGGCTTCCATTCCCCAAAACAGACGACCAGCATTCGAAACTCCTTTTCATCCGCCCAGAATCTGTGTCTCTGACCCGGTTCAATCAGGAACTCACCATGTTCTGCTGGGCGATAGATTTGTCCGTCTATCTCCAGGTATGCACCTGAATCAAGAAAATGGAACAGCTCATACCGATCAGCATGCGAATGCAGGCTGGCGCGGTGGCCCGGCCGTACATGGGTAAGATCCACACTGCACTTCTGGTTTCTGACGACCATGTGGATGTCACCCCACGGCCGTTCCGACTTGATTGTCTGCTTACCTTGTCTTGGATCATTCATAGTTTATTGTACTACTCGAGCATGGGTCTTCGGACAGGAAGATCATTTTCTTTTTCAGGTGGTTCGGGATTCTCCTTCCCCTCAGTGGGCTGTTCATCCTGTGGCTTCTCCAATCCTTGTTCTGGATTCTGTTTTGATGTGCACGAAGCGAACAGTCCGAGCAACAATCCAAGGAGAATCGACAGGATGCACTTTAGTTGTCTCATTCTCAGGCCTCCTTTGTAATGTGACGAAGGTTCAATCCCCAATCCGACAAGGTCATTTTGTGCGGAAAGATATCTGTTTGGTGAACAATCAGGTACATTGTACGAAATATAGCTTTGAAAATAGGATTCGAAGGCAGGTGGGTCAAAAGCCTCACAATTGGCGTTGTTGATGGAAAGACCGCTGCGGGCGCAAACAGCTTCTGCAGGTTTTCAATTCGTGTTTTCTCTTTCGAATTCCGAAATTCGAGATGCGAACTGTCATAGTAGGTGAACTCGAGATCCGTACCATCACCTTTGTAGTACCCGTTTTCCACTGCGTATTCTGCAAGGCTTGTGCCTGGATAGGGTTGCCACAACATGGCAAGAGCGTAGTCGGGTTTGCATTTTTGATTAAGCTTCAGTGTTTCAATATCATTCTCGAGAGTGCATCCAGGTAGCCCTAGCATGTTGTTAGCCAAAATCTTGATGCCGTGCTGCCTGAGAAGACGGCAGGCAGCTATGATCGTTTCATTCGTCATATTCCGGCCAAGCAATTCCCTTCTGATCTTCTCGTTTCCCGCCTCTATACCAACATTGACGCTGTGACAACCTGCCTCGGCAAGCAGTGCGACGTTTGTTTCGTTCAAGAGATCAAGTCGAAGGTGGCAGTAGAAAGGTACGCCAACCCTGGACGGATATTCTCGAGAAAACTCTTCAAGCCATGCTGGCTTCAGGGGAAACACGCTTTCTCTGAATGCCACAAACTCGGTGCTTCGGTTGCTGGTGACCTCTTCAATCTCTCTGATCAGGCTTCCAACTGATCGGATGCGTGTATTTCGCCACTTCCCATCGTAAAGAGAATCCATCGATGGATTGAAACAGTACGAACACTTGAAGGGACAGCCTCTGGCAGCAAGAAATGAGCGTACACGGTGTGTGTTGACTTCGGACGAAACCGAATAGTAGAGGTCCCTGTCCGGAAACGGAAGATCGTCGAGATTTTCTATGAGAGGGCGAGCCGGGCGACTCTCGATCTGACCGTTCTTTTTGATCGTGAAATTGGCAACAGTGGTGATGTTTCCGGTGCTCTCGAGAACGTTGCAGAATTCCTTGAATGCGTGGTCACCTTCTCCCCGGCAGATTGCATCAACCCCGGGCTCATGTATCATTTCAGGGAAGAAGGTTGGGTGTGGTCCTCCAAACACTGAAACGAAGTTGAACTTCTGCTTCAGGAAGCGGTTCAAGGCAAGGTAGTATCGATCTGATCCTGTACACACGCTGTAAGCGATCACCTGAGGTCGGTATTCCGCGACTTTATCAGCGAGTGCAGAATCTTCGGCCTCATAAAGATGCACCGAATGTCCTGCCGCCTTCAGATGCGGTGACAGGCACATGATACCATAAGGCTCAATAGTGTGCATCTTTGCCGCTATGAAAAGTACATTCATTATCCCTCTGCCCAACGGTGTGCGTGACAGGCGCCATCAGGCGTATGGTCTACGAAGTGGTTATGCGGAGTTATCGTCCCGATCAGTGGATCGTATGCGTTGGCCAATCTCACGACCAATTCTCGTTGCTTCTTCCCACATCTCCCTTTGATCCTCGACCCGTGAATATGGGATGTCTGATGACTTGGCATCCTGTCCATAACGTCTCTTTATTCCACTCATATCACATTCATCTCCCACTCCACAGGTCAAGCAGGGAAGGTTGCCCGTAATCATTATTTGCCCCATAAGCTCCATACGTTCCATCTCCTCCAGGGCTATGGCCAATGATCGATTGACATGATCCGCCGCCTCGGTAGTCAGGTATGTGAGAACCGTAGCACACAGCTTACCCCTGAGAAGGTTGTTCACATGTCTCAGTGACCAGAACCTCTCAAGAAGTGCCTTTGTAAAAGCATCTATCTGTTTATAGGGAATGTATGCACCAATAACTAATGCCTTGGCGTTCTTGATTTTCTCTGCGAGTTCCGGAAAATCATCCTCAGTTTTGCAGATATTGTCCGGGACACACAGCTTGCAGGCAAGGCACGGCCTGACGTTAATCAGGCTCAGTTTCACAAATTCACATTCCAGTTCCGTCGCGTCTAACACGGCTTTGATGAGACGGTCCGTGTTACTGTTCTCTATTGGACTCCCGGAAATCCCCAGTACTTCAATAGTCATTCGCGTTTCCCTGTCGTTGTATTCTGACGCATAACGCTTAAATGAGTAGACAGAAAGGGCGCAGTCGTTTTTGGTACACTCACTTCTTTTTGGTCCGAGGTTTCTTCGTCGAAGGGGCGGCGGGATCCGGCCAATCAGGATGGGGGGTTCGGGCTGCATTCATCATCTCAATCGCCTTGGTAACGAGTTCAGGATGCACTGTGGCGAGATCCTTGGTCTCGCCGAGGTCATCAGCGAGGTTATAGAGCTCGACGGCGCCTCCCCGCTTGGGGCGAACCGCCTTCCAATTGCCCCAGCGTATGGCTTGAATGCTACCCCTTTCATGCAACTCCCAATAGAAGTAATCGCGTTTGGGCGCCGAACCGCCTTTGAGAAACTTGACAAGCGAGTGGCCATCCGGCTGGAAGTCTTTTGGAATCTTGGCCTCGCCCAGTTCCGCGAAGGTGGGAAGAAGGTCCCAGAATGCCCACGGTTCATCTGTGACGCGGCCGGCGGACACCGTGCCGGGCCACCAGGCGAAAGCGGCTTGCCGCAGCGCGCCTTCGTACATGCCGCGCTTGTATCCTCGCAGTTTGCCGTCCATGCTTTGATTGAAACGTCTTCCGATCGCACTGGTGGGGTTGAAGGACGCGCCGTTGTCCCCGGAGAAAATGATGAGCGTGTTGTCAGCGATGCCCTTCTTTTTCAGCAATTCTACGAGCGCTCCTACGTCAGAGTCGATACGTGTCACCATGGCCGCGTAGTTCTTTTCCGTTTCAGTCCAGGGTTTATCGGCATAGATGCCCTGGTCGTCGATCTCGAAGCGGCCGTGGGGGAGCGTCATGGCGTAAAAAAGAAAGAAAGGATCCTTGGCGTTTTTATCAACCCACTTCAGCACGTCCTGCTGAATGAGTTCCTGGGCGTAGACCTTCTTTTGGCCTTTCGCATTCTCCGGAATCTCGAAACGCTTGTCATCGTTGTAGAGATAGGGGGGGAAATAGCTATGCGCATGTCTTTGACAATTGTAACCGAAGAAATGGTCGACGCCGTTCTTAAAAGGGCTCCCGGTCGTGTGGAACATGCCCATACCCCATTTGCCCATCGTTGCGGTTTTGTAACCGGTGGTCTTGAGGATCTTGGCTACGGTCACCGTATTAGCGGGAAGCGGACGTTGGCCTTCAGGCCGGATCTCGCGGTTTGCGCGTGTTGGGCAGTTGCCCATGTGCAAGCCGGTAAAGAAGGATGTACGAGTCGGCGCGCAGACGCTCGTGCCGGTGTAGGCAGAAAGAAAGCGCGTGCCTTCCTTGCATAATCGATCGAGGGTGGGCGTCTCAATCAACTTTTGTCCGTAAGCCCCCAGGTCTCCCTGGGCAATATCGTCGGACAGAATGAAAATGAGATTGGGTTTTCGATCACCTGTCGCAGCCGCCAGTCCAGACTCAGCCGCCAACGCCGCAATGCCAATCGACTTGATGAAATCACGCCTATTCATGTCTTTTCCTTTCCGCAGAACACTTCAGATCACGCTTTCGTCAAACCGCGCGCAGTTTGACGAATACCTGTGGATGTGGTTATTGGCAGATTCCTCACCATAGAACCGGATCACATAGTGCCGCAACGCAAGCTATTTGCCCAGATGTTCCTTCAGTCATGGCCTTATCGAGGGCGATGGCCTGCCACCCAAAGGGGTATTGAAGTCTGTAGGGTGGGTCGTAGGATTCAGCGGCATCTACACTGAAACCGAACCTGCCGTAGTATTTGGGATCCCCGTAGACAAACACGGTGTGTACACCAATGTCTGACAGCCGTTGTATGCCGTCCTCTACGAGTTGTGACCCCGTACCTTGCTTCTGGTGTTCGGGTCTAACCGCCAGGGGCGCCAGAATGTAGCCTAGGAAACTGTTGTTGCTGTCGAGAGTCACGGGGCTGAAGGCAATGTGACCGACGACAGCATCTCTGGTTTCCGCCACCAGGGGTATCGTCTCAGGCTTTGTGTCTTCTGACAGAAGAGCGACGGCAAGGGTCGAGACTGTCTCCCTCTCGCTTGCAGGAAAGGCAGACAAATGGACGCTGCGAACATCGTCGCGGTCGCTATCTGTTCCTATTCGGATCTCTATCATCTTCTTTATGAACATTGACGCTGAGCCGCTCGTGGGGAGCCGCGGAGTGGAACGGCGTTTTGTTCGGCCGTCGACCGCCGGATTCCCAGCCCAACCGCATCGTGTTCGTATTGGGTTTGTAGAATATCATTCTCCAAAAGGCCAGCCCGGTAATTCGCCGCAAGCCTGAAGTGCAAGCACGGCGTAGGCAGTGCCGGTATTGGTGATGTAGTGTTTGCTGTCCTTGACAGGGGATCGCGTGAAGAACTTGCCGCTTTGCCTCTGGTTGGTTTTTAGCCATGTGATTCCCTTTTGGATTCCCTCCTTTCCGGCAGGGATTCCCATCTCGCGGGCAACTACAATGGCGAGGCCTGTCCCGTAAGAATCAGACGTATTGGGATCGTGGGGTTTGCCGTCCTTGCGCTTATACTCCTCCCAGTCGATGAGAAAGGACGGTGTGGACCATCCTCCATCAGGAAGCTGCTTGGAAAGCAATTCCTCAAGGACCTTCTTTCGCTCAGGTTCCTCCATCAATCCGCTTACTCGAACGGATGCCCAGGTAATCATAATGCGATGATGAAGAGAAGAAGCCCGGTTGTTTCGGAGATACCGGCGGATCTTTTCCATTCCGGCTTTGGCCGCATCACTTTCCGCGTAGTTTCCCGGAGCGATTCCAACGGCGAGCGCAGCCAGGGTCACGCCAAAGTGGTCATCGATCTCCATTGGGGCCCAGCCGCACTTAGCCCAATTCCATCCGCCGTCGCTGCGTTGAGTCGTCCACATCATGTCAAGAACCTGCCGAGTCGTGTCTGACAGTATTCCTGAGGTCTGGGCATCATGAAAAGCGAGGGCGGTGCCTACAACAACCGGGTTGTAAACCTGTTTGGGATACTTCTTTCCCTTCTCCCATCTCTCCATGTAATAACTCTCGAAGAACTCACGTACCTCCCCGGAGTCTTTCAATGTCGAACTCAGGGCGGGTCGAGCCATAAGATAAGTCATGCTGGTGTGGCACGTCACGCAGTTCTGTTGCTTCTGCCATGCGAGCGACGCATTGTCGAGATAGCGGGCGGCCTGTTCGGCGGAAAAACTTTTCCGAATCTGTTCATCTGCCACGATTCTCTTTGCCGGCGGAACGTTCGCTAGTGTAATGAGACCGGGCTCCTGGCCTGAGGCCAGAGAGACGACAAACAGAAAAGTGAAGAAACTAAGGAATACATTCATGAACATCATTCTCTCTTTGATTCTATAGATTCATGGTGAGCCGAACGTCACCATCAGGCGCACCTTCCGAGGCGTCGTCTGGCAGCATTGGTTCGACAATCTCTCTTTGTCCTGATCGTTGTCTTGATCCTTGTCGTTCGCTATCGTCGTCTCGATCGTCCTCCCGATCCTTGTCGAAGATGATCCCGAAGGCGAAAGCCGGCAGGCCAAGGAAATACGTCAAATCGCCCATGGGTTCTTATCCTCTATTTCATTTTGGGATGCCAAGCGCCTGTTCGGCTTCCTGCCTCTCAAGCATTGATCAAAGTGCCAAGCTTGTTCAGCACCTGTCGCACCGTGGTTTCGGGAAGGGAGCACAGGCGCGACGCTTTGCGCTTCCGCCAGTCTAAACTCTTGACCTGGTCTGATAGGATTGCCCCTGATGCCTTCAAACCGTCAGGTATTATAACTTCGAAAGGATAGCCCTTAACTTGCTTCGTAACAGGACATACGATCGCAAGGCCGACCTTTCGGTTGTAGGATTCAGGTGACAAGACAACGGCAGGCCGGTGTCCGGCCTGCTCGTGTCCTGCTTGTGGATTGAATGAAATCCAGACCACGTCACCCCGTTTGGGGTAGTAGGACGCCATCACCAAACCTCCCGCCCAACCGCATCTCCAGTTTCAACTTCATTATGGATGTTCTTCTTGCTGATGCCCTTGAGCAGATCCTCGAGCCTGTATTCCGGCTGAGTATGAGGGTCTATCACGATCTTTCCGTCATCGACGGAGAGATTAACAGGCGTTCCGTATGCAACATGTGCTTCTCTGACGAAAGCCTTTGGAATGCGCACCGCAAGGCTGTTTCCCCACTTCTGGATTCTCGTTTGCATGACAACTCTCCTGTATCTACAATGAA
The DNA here is from genome assembly GCA_030744755.1 of Kiritimatiellia bacterium. Classification (GTDB taxonomy): domain Bacteria; phylum Verrucomicrobiota; class Kiritimatiellia; order UBA8416; family JADHWI01; genus JASLPY01. The sequence goes on from JASLPY010000048.1 coordinate 41,136, forward strand.
GATACATCCAGAACCAATGCAATGCAAGGTCTGTCTTGAGCGTTCTGCGCTGTGAGCGCAGAACGCAGTGGTTAGTGGTTAGGCGCTAGGCGTTAGCGGGAAAGGTCCGCCGAC
>JASLPY010000490.1 GCA_030744755.1 Kiritimatiellia bacterium
GAGGCTTCGCTTGGGCGAGCAACATGTAGAGTTGTTAAACCTACATGCTCAAAGCGTGATTCTCCCATGCGATCGAGATGTAGTGCTGTTAAACCTACATGCTCAGAGCGTGCTTCTGCCATGCGATAAACATGTAGTGTTGCTAAACCTACATGCTCAGAGCGTGCGAAGGAGCCACGATGCAGTGAGCTATGCAGGCTGGGTAGCCCGGGACTTCCAGCGAAGCGGTAACTCTAAGAGCGCTGTGGTGCAAGCAGTCGTCGTCGTCATCGTCATCATCGTCATCATCATCATCATCATTACCATCATCATCATCCTTAGCTTTTGATTTTCACTATCTTCTTGGACGCCATGCGCCTGTTCCACCTGTGATGTGCGTTTCCCCGCTAAGGCGAAGCGCATGGAGGTGGTTCGGACCCCCATAGGGGGTGGGTTGCATGGCCGCCATGTTTAAAATATTTGTAGATCTTAGGTACATCATCATCTGCATCTTCATCTTCAGCATCATCATCCTCATCCTCATCCTCATCGTCATTCTCGACA
>JASLPY010000491.1 GCA_030744755.1 Kiritimatiellia bacterium
TACATCATAATGGCGTGAAGTATTACCGGCCCGTAATACATCCAAGTCCAACTTTGTGAATCTTTACTAAATCGCAAATTCAAATCCCAAATATGAAAGAAAAAAACTAAAGGAAATAGAATTAAACTTACGGCCCAAATAAATGGCATCCAGTGTAGTTTTATCTGTTTTCGATCTCGTATGAGATTACTTATGCTAGCTAGTATTTTGGTGATACCAAGACCAAGAACAAGGCCAATAGGAACAGATAGAAGTTCGAATTCAGTCATTTCCCTTCAGCTTTTAATTCTTCACCCGTCTTGCCGCCGTGTTTGCGGAGGAGGTCGGCTATCTCTTTATTGTCGGCCGTATCTAGTGGTGTCTTTCCTTGGTCCGAACCAGACAAAATTAGTGCGTTCACATTTGCACCTTTGGCGATAAGTAGTTCGGCGATTCCTTTGGTATCCGCATTGTGCAAAGGAGTTCGTCCTTTTGTAGTTTTCGCTTTCACATCGGCACCGTTGGCGATTAGCAGTTCAGCGATTTCTGTGGTAGTCGCCGCA
>JASLPY010000492.1 GCA_030744755.1 Kiritimatiellia bacterium
GCGGACCGGGAGCATTATCAGACCGTTTTTGCGAGGCACGATGGCGCGATTGCCGCACCTACTGCGGGGCTTCATTTTACACCCGCGCTACTCGCGAGCCTGGCTGAACGGGGGATTGATAGTACCGCGATAACCCTGCATGTGGGGCCGGGAACCTTCAAGCCGGTGAAATCCGGCGACGTGGAATCCCACAAGATGGAATCAGAGCGATACGTCATAGGTGCTGAATGCGCAGAGAAGATCAACAGTGTTGATAGAAAAGTAAACCGAATCGTCGCCGTCGGGAGCACGACAGTCAGGACTTGCGAATCGGTAGCGGCTGAATACGGACATATACAGGCATGTGAAGGTCGCACATCGTTATTCATTTATCCGCCCTATGACTTCAGGACAACAGATGCAATGCTCACAAACTTCCATTTACCCAAATCGACGCTTGTTATGATGGTCTGCGCTTTAGGCGGAGAAGATCTGATAATGCAGGCTTACCAGGAAGCGGTCCGCGAAAAATACAGATTCTACAGCTACGGCGACTGCATGT
>JASLPY010000493.1 GCA_030744755.1 Kiritimatiellia bacterium
TGCTGGTTGTGGGGTGTGGTGAGTCGCAACCACCAAAACCACCGACAGCCAAAGCACCAGACATCTCAATTCACTAAGCTGCCAGAAAGGGAAACATTGAAGCCGTTAAACAGCACTTAGCTGCTGGCACGGACGTGGATGCAAAGGAAAAATATTCCGGGTACACTTCTTTGCATAATGCGGCTAATCACGGTCTAAATGAGATAGTAAAATTATTAATTGTGAAAGGTGCTAATGTAAATTCAAAGGCTGAAGGTGGTTATACTCCGTTGATGCTTGCAACAAACACTGTTATCGCCGAACTACTTATCAAGAACGGCGCCAATGTGAATGCGACGCATGAACACGGAACTGGTTTGCATTTAGCAACTGGTGTGGGAAACAGGTCTGTTGCTGAGTGGTTTATCGCCAATGGTTTGGATGTGAATGCGAAGGATGACAATGGCAATACCCCGCTAGATTGGGCCGAAGGTGAAATCGCCGACCTCCTCCGCAAACACGGTGGCAAGACGGGTGAAGAATTGAAAGCTGAAGGGAAACT
>JASLPY010000494.1 GCA_030744755.1 Kiritimatiellia bacterium
TTTTCGGCGCTCCCGGGGTGCGGCGGTAAGTACCATAGGGTCTTGGGTTGGGGAAGGGAACCTCCTCCGACCAGGAGTCCATCGGAAATCCTGTTTCCCTTTGACGTTTGGTGCGTACGTAGAACTCGTCCCAACCGCGCAGGTCGACGTTTCCGGCGGGGTGGTGGAAAAGCTTGCCCGCCCCCATAGTACGGTAACCGGCTTTCTTGAAGCTGCTCTGAAGGGAACGAATCTTCGGATGATCAACAAAGTAGAGTGCGGTATCGTAGCAACCTGTGGTGGAAGCGAACTGACCTGAAAAAATGGTAGCTCGTGAAGGAGCGCAGAATACGCCGGCAGTATGGGCGTTGGTGAAATTGATGCCTCGCTTGGCCAAGCGATCAATGTTTGGGGTGATGGCAGCAGGTGTTGTGTTGTGACACCCGATCCAGTCGTTCATGTCGTCGACCGCGAGGAACAAAACATTGGGTCTCTTGGCAGCTTCAACGGGGCAAACAGCTCCCACCAGCACCACGGCTGCTATTGTTGTGAGTAGGAG
>JASLPY010000495.1 GCA_030744755.1 Kiritimatiellia bacterium
TTTCTATTACCTTTGGGCCAGCGGCTAGTCTGGACACTGTAGTTTCCACTATCTTCGCGCCAAACCGTGACATCTATGTAATCGTTTGAAAATGTTGTGACTTGCGTCATGATCTTAACTCCTGTTTGGTATGTTTTTAACTAAGGCGGAATTACCTTTGGCCGTATCAAGCGCGTTTAAAAAAGCTTTCGCGGCACGCCCTAATCTCCTGATAGTCTGGGGATCACTATGAGTGTGCCACGAGGCCCAACTCACATAGAATTCGGCGCGGTCCTTAATATCATCCCAACATTCCCGCTCGCTGTGTTCGGTATTGAGCCAGTAATGCCTTTTCGTGGTTTTCATAATTTCCGGCACGGGAGTGCCACAAGCTACGCAGTCGTCGTAAAAAATCTTCGGTACTCTTAAAGCGAGGGTCATAATCTTAAACTCCGTCTAAGTGAAAGAACGATTTATCTACCCGAAAAGCCCCATCCTCAGTTAAGAGGGTAAGGGGCTTAGGGGCAAGCCGCAGGGAGGGGCAAAGTTTACCCGTGGT
>JASLPY010000496.1 GCA_030744755.1 Kiritimatiellia bacterium
CTATGTTGGGTCTTGTTCCGGTCAACATAAGAGATAGACGATCGACAAGTCGCCCGGGCGCACCAGCCTCATAACCGAACGGCTTCTCTGCCGGCGCGATGCTGGACTTCACCAGACGCTCAGGATCAACCCCGAGCTCAGCTGCCTTCGACATGAACCCCTTTACATAATCTTCGTTCATCTCGTTACACGTTCCCCAGCAATACCCGCGGCGACCGGTATACCTAACATACCAGCTACACCGCCAAGCGTACTCGCTACACCGCCCATAGACTTGACCTGATCGGGAATGTTTCGATGGAAGGCGAAGGAGTGACTGGGATTGCCCCCGAGCAACTTCACAATCTTATCCGCATATCGCGTCGAACCTAAACCCATCGGCATAGTTAGCCCGCCCGCGAAACTCCGTCCGAAGTCAGCAGCACCACGCGCTCCACGCCGCAGAAGCTGCGCCAAACCGCCTGATTTCACCAGCTCTTCCGGATCAACCCCGAGCTCAGCTGCCTTCGACATGAACCCCTTTACATAATCTTCGT
>JASLPY010000497.1 GCA_030744755.1 Kiritimatiellia bacterium
GGTCTGGCGGGCGGTCTCATTCCAGCGGAAACGGGCGGCCCAGTCTCGACGTCTTTCCACCTCGACCGGATCCGGCTCCGCGGCGAGGCAATCCCGCAAGGCGCGGGCCAGGGCCTCCGGGGAGCCCGGCTCGCACCAGCGCGGGTGCGGTCCGCCGACCTCCCGCAGGACCGGCAGATCGCTGGCGACGACGGCGGTGCCGCAGGCCAGGGCCTCCAGCACCGGCAGTCCGAAGCCCTCGTCGCGGGTGGGGAAGACGAAGGCCGCCGCCCCGGAGTAGAGGGCCGGGAGGTCCTCGGAGGGGACGAAGCCGGGGGTCACGATGCGCTCGCGGACGGGGCTCCGAGCCAGCCGATCGTCGACCGCCTCGACTCCGTGGCTGCGCGCGCCGGCGAGGACCAGGTGGAGCTCGGGTCGAGTGGGGGCCAGCATCTCGAAGGCCTCGATCAGCGCGACCACGTTCTTGCGGGTGGAGAGCAGTCCGACGAACAGCAGGTAGCGCTCCCCGAGCCGGTGCCTCGTGCGGACGCGTC
>JASLPY010000498.1 GCA_030744755.1 Kiritimatiellia bacterium
ACTGGCTATTGTCGCGGTGGCCGCCTTCTGGATGACCCGGCGCCTTTTCGGGAGGGTTGGCGGTGAATGCGGCGGAGCCTGCAACTGTCCCCGGAAAGGGAACATTCCCAAAGAAGGTGATGCTCCGAATGAAGAAAGCCAGGACTGATAACTCGCCGACCTCCTCCGCAAACACGGCGGCAAGACGGGTGAAGAATTGAAAGCTGAAGGGAAATGAAACGAATCAAAGGATTCACACTGATTGAGTTACTGGTTGTAATAGCGATTATTGCGATCTTGGCTGGCTTGTTGTTGCCGGCCCTCGCACGGGCCAAGAGGGCCTCCTATCTTGCCACATGCTCCTCGAATCTCAAGCAAATGGGAATCGCCATGCAACTCTACACCTTGAACTACGACAGCAACATGCCACTGGCGTTCGAGCGCTATTGGAGCGCCCCAACTCGGTCAGGTCTGGTCGGTGCCGGGCATGGCTGGACTATGCACGGCATGTTGCTGCATTATACCAAGGTGCCAATGCATGTTTTCCGCTGCC
>JASLPY010000499.1 GCA_030744755.1 Kiritimatiellia bacterium
CAGGCATGGACCGATGGTAAACACTGGGAAACTGACGTAGACAGCCAAATCCGTATTCAATTTGCTGAAGTTGCATTTTCTGACACCGGCCGGTTCTCCGCATCATCTTTTGCAGGTCAGAAACCCGTGTTGCTGGATCGTGACCAGGTTATCCAGGGAATAACGCATTATGGTGCGGCGAAGAGGAAGCCTTTTAAAAAATAATGACCACAGCATGCTCCTTGATGAAATGAATTGTGGCGCTTCCGGGATTAGCGGGGGATTTTCTACTGATGTTCGAGATGACGAAGAAGAGGAGTTCATTGAGACCCCCACCAGGCAAGCTCTGTCTTTTATACAGAATCGAAGATGGAGGGTCCGGCCGTCCCTGACAGCACGGGGCAGGCCCAACGGGCCGTTCTCATCGTAGCCCAGGCCGCAGGCCTGGGGATCGAAGTAACGCGCGTGTGCCCTGAAAGGGCACCTCAACCGACTGCACAGGTTGATGTGACCTTTCAGGCCACGGAATGGGGGTGCTCAGACCCAGGCCGT
>JASLPY010000049.1 GCA_030744755.1 Kiritimatiellia bacterium
GTGCTGTGGGGTAAACAAAATGTCGTACCCCCGTTTCACCCTGCCCCCGTTGATCTGTTTCACAACGCAGATGGCTCGGAGATGTGGGGAAAGATGCGGGATGCGGGATGCAGGGAGAAACTACGAAAAGCACGAAAAGCGCGAATGGGGATTCAAGATTGGGATGGCTGGAGGAGAGCGGCGGAAGGCTATTGAAATACTGGACATGATAATGGGATACTCCTCGTGATGGTGGTATTGTCGGAAGTTATCTGGCAGAACGAGGGATTTACCGCGGATGGGCACGGATATCGAGAAACTTGCTGCCCGGCAACAATCCATATCCGCGTAATCCGCGGTTGAGAGATTCTCCGGTGAGAAGGATGAGAGGATGAAGAAACTCCGCGTTGGTATAGTCGGGATGGGTATGGGGAGGCACCATGCCAAGGATCTTCACTCGCATTCGAGATCCGATCTCGTCGCCATTGTTGATGCGGATGAATCAAGGCTGGAAGAGTCTGCCGGTCAATTTCCAGAATCGCAGCAGTACACTGATTACGAGAAGATGCTTGCAGAGCAAGACCTCGACATGGTGGTTCTTGCCATACCCAACTTCCTCCACAAGCCGTTCGCGATAGCGGCCCTTGAAGCGGGCTGTCATGTATTGTGCGAGAAGCCTATGGCAATGAATACCGCGGAAGCAGAGGAAATGCTCGCGGTCGCAAGGAAGTCCGATCGCCGGCTCATGATAAACTTCTCGTACAGGTTCACGGGAGCAGCACATGCCCTCAAACAGGCGGTCGATGCCGGTGTCCTGGGAGATGTCTATTACGGCAGGACGGGGTGGCTGCGGCGTGACGGGATGCCCGGGTTTGGCGGTTGGTTCGGACAGAAAAACAAGTCTGGCGGTGGTCCGTTGATAGACCTTGGAGTGCACAAGATCGATCTTGCCCTGTGGTTGATGGGTTATCCTTCACCCGAATGGATTCTGGCCAGAACATACGATCACCTGGGAAAAGCCCGTGCGGAAGGACTGGGCAAGGATTTCGATGTCGAGGACTTTGCGGCGGCACTTGTAACTTTCGACAACGGAGCGACGCTTGATGTCACTGTTTCGTGGGCCAGCCACATCAAGGAAAAGGAACTGATGGAAACACGCATCCTGGGAACAAAGGGTGGGGTGGTTCACCGCAACATCAATGAAGGCTACGAATTTGAGGGTGAGATCTTTACCGACTTCAATGGGGTTCCAAGCAACATACAGCCACAACCCCGGGGGTGCCCGCTGGGAAGTTCGATGACTCACTTCGTGGATTGTATACTTGATGACAAGCCGCATATCGCGACCGGCGAAGAAGGCGCCACGCTAATGCGGATCCTGGATGCCATCTACGAAAGTGCGGCATCTCGTGAGCCCGTGCGGGTCGGTAGAGGGAGCTGAATTCTAACCTGCCCGCAATGCTACGCATAGCGTTGTAGGCGGGCGAATCCAGCTACGGGGAAAAAGATGTAGCTGAAACCGCTGGGCCTCCATCGCCCGGGCGACGGAGGGTGAGGATTCAGAGCCACAGCATTGCCGGTTGACGAATCGATCGGGTTAGAGAGAAACTTCTCTCCTTGGCTTGATTCCGACCTTGCCGCACTTATACTTACCCTGATGACACTGACAGTACCGAACATTCTCAGTTTGTTCAGAATAGTCGCGTCGCCTGTGCTTCTTGCTTTGGCATGGGCCGGAATGCCGAACGCTTTCATTGCGCTCTTTGCGGCGATGCTTGTGTCCGATTCCGTGGACGGCTTCCTCGCACGGCACTGGCACCAGGAATCCGAACTTGGCGCCAAGCTGGATAGTTGGGGCGATCTCTCGGCGGTTATGGTGTTGCCCGTATCGGTTCTTCTTCTATGGCCGGATATACTGTTCGATGAGGTGGCTTTCATAGCAACTGCTTTCCTTTGCTACGTGGTGCCGACAGTCTTCGGCACCATTAAGTATGGCCGCCCCACGAGTTATCATACCTGGGGTGCCAAGGTGACGGCCGTTATCATCGGCATCTCGTTGATTCTCCTGTTTCTGCGCGTTTCTCCCTGGCCTTTCCGCTTATGTATACCCATTGTTGTTCTTGAGGCCATCGAGGAGATGGTTATGACTGCAATGCTGCGGAAATGGCACGCAAACGTTCCCTCTTCATGGCATGCGTTGAAAATACGGCGTGAAGAAGAGGAAAAGATGGTGATAGCCGTTGAGAAGAACCCATGAGTGAAACCCGAAGTGCAATCGTAGCGCTTGTAGGGCGCGCCAACGTTGGCAAGTCCACGCTGATGAACCGTATTCTCGGCGAGAAGGTAAGCATCGTAAGTCCTATCGCCCAGACGACCAGGAACCTGGTGCGCGGAGTGCTGACGGAAAAACGAGGCCAGCTTGCCTTTCTTGATACGCCCGGAGTTCACAAAGCGTCTTATGACCTCGGGAGAATCATGAATCGCACCGCAAGGTCGTCGATAGAGGGTTCTGATGTTGCCCTGTTGCTGCTGGATGCGTCACAGCGGCCCAGGGATGAAGACCTGGGATGGATGCAGAAACTCTGCCGGGGCGAAGCCACGGTTGCCATCGCCTTGAACAAGACCGACATAAACGGCGAGTTCATAGAGAGGTACAGGGAAGGCTGGACAAATCTCCCGGGGGAGGAGCCAACCCGTGATCCGCTCTGGTTCGAGGTGTCGGCGAAGACAGGTAAGGGCGTTGAGGCGCTGGTGACTGCCTTGTTTGAAATGGCTCCCGAGGGCCCGCACCTGTTCCCGGAAGACATGCTCTCCGACTTTCCCCGGAGGTGGAATATCTCGGATGTTGTGAGAGAGAAATTCTACGCTCACCTCAAAGATGAATTGCCTCACGCCATTGCGGTTCGTGTCGACAAGTTGACAGAGAAGGACGACCGCTGGGACGTCGACGTCCTGATTTACGTCAACAGGTCTTCGCAGAAAGGCATTGTGATCGGCCACAAGGGAAAGCTGTTGAAGACGGTGAGGGCTCAGGCCGAAACGGAACTGAAGGAGATGTACGAAAAGAAAATCCGCCTGCATCTTTGGGTGAAAGTGGAAAAAGACTGGGCAAAGAACCACTTTATCCTAAAACAACTCGGCTACCAGTAAATAGATACCGCCAAATTCTGCCGGCAATTCTCAGCACATGCGCATGGTCCACCTCGTAGCGGTGGACCTACTTCTCCCGGTACGTCCACCGCTACGAGGTGGACGATAGCCATATGTCTCGCACTTATCCCACAAGATCTCCCTCTACACGAAGTCACGGAAGTAGTTGAAGGTGTTCTGTTTCGGTTCGTTTGGGTTTGCGTGGGTCAGGTCTATGACTTCTGATGCGGTATCCGGGCATGGAATGGCGAGGACTTTATCTGAAAACAGCCATGCCTGGTTGTTCTCTTTCACGATATCGAATGATGCGCCGCGCCCATCGGTGATTCTTCCTTCGGCAGGTATTTCAAAACGAGTTGTCAGCAGGGGAATACGACCATACGAGAGCACCTCTACCGAAGGTCCGTATCTTTCCACAAGCGTCTCGACGGTTCCCTTGTCCAGCTCCACCCACAGCGTTGTCTTCATCGCACCCAGCGCTTGAGCTTCTTCGACTGCAGCCCGGTTGCAGATGGGGAACGGGAAACCAGCAGTTAGCGTTAGATCCTCGTGCTCCGCGAGAAGGCTGAACCCGTACAGGGATGTAACCCTGAAACGACGTACCCCAATCGCAATTGCCTTCTGCACGCAGGCCTTGAGATCAGGGAGTTCACCTTCAGGACAGAAGTCCGGTAATATGGCCTCATCAGTGTCACCCTCAAGATGGTCGATGCCCCGTGCGGTAATAGAGTCCGGGACGAAATTGCTGCCCCCGGGACCAAGAGTCACCACAACTTCCGGCTTCATAGTGACAGGAAGCGGCTGATCGGAGAGGGATTTGATGAATTCCTCAAGCATCGGTTCTCCCTGCTTCGAGGCGGCTTCAACGCCAATGTTTGCGTCGACCCACGCCCAGAAATCCCTACGAAGTTGTTTCAGTTCGCTTGCGGGGATGAAGATGCCATAGGGGATCTCGGCGGTGATCTTCCCAGCGGCGAAACCAGAAGTTCCGGATCTGGAGAACTCTTCCGCGAGCGTGGTGCTGGTTAACGGGCGTTTCTTCGCCGGCGATGCAGTCACGGTGCCTGACCATTCTGTGAATTCTTCGAACTCCGGTCCCTGTGGAAGGGTCAGAATCCCCTGGTTACGCCGTTGCGCTCTTACGGGAGGGACGCCGGCCTCGGCGTCCGCGGGCAGCGAGGCCGCTGCCCCTCCCATTGCACAAGTAGGGGGCGCTCCAGTTAATGCTCCGTCTTCTGGGCAAGGTCGTTTATTGCCGGGCGAAGTGATTTGCACCCGGATGGTGTTACCTTCGATCCTGATTCCCATGTCAACGGTGGGCCTGGCAGTTGTTAAAGCCGCCAGCCGCTTTCCCATGTCCGGGACGGCACTTGCGATTTTGAAAACGCGAGCGCTGGCAGGGACGGCCTTGTCGCAATGAACCCAGCACCGCTGGCCGCGTTTTGCGCTCCTCACGCTGCGCTGTTCAACGGTAATCCTGGTCACGGTTATTGCGGGGCCCTCGTCACCGGATTGCGGTTGCAGCCTTATGGTGTCGCCCACTCCGAACGGGCGTGAGACTTCGACGGCGAAACCCTTTGGCTGCGAGTTGACCACCTTGCCGCAAAGAAGCCCGGATGCACCCAGTCCTTCGTGCTGGATCACACCGGTGAAGTCGTCAGCAGTTCTGAATGGTGCTGACCATTTGCGCCCCAGGGACCCCGATAGCACAGAACGGGCTTCCTTCAGTACCCGGTGGGAAGCGTCATCGGGTGCGTCGAGAACCATGCGATAAGCGGAAACGACACGGCTTACGTAATCTGCACGCCGCAGTCGGCCTTCTATTTTGAGTGAAGCCACGCCCAGGTCCTTGAGAGCGGGTATTGCATCCAGCGAGTAAAGGTCTGCGGTTGAGAAGAAGAATCCATTCCCCTGTTCGGAATGGTAGCGCCGGCGGCATGGCTGTTTGCATTTCCCCCGGTTCCCGCTCCATCCTCCCATCCACGAAGATAGCAGGCAGGCTCCCGAGCGGCTGCAGCAGAGGGCACCGTGAACGAACGCCTCAAGCTCTACGGACGTCTTGCGCTTTATCTCGGCGATTTCCTCGAAAGTAACCTGGCGCTCGAGGATCACCCGCTTGATCCCAAGCTTTTGCGCCATATTGGCACCCGCACTGTTGTGTACGCCCATCTGTGTTGAAGCATGAATATCAAGAACGGGAAAGAATTCGCGGATCATCCGTACCAGGCCGAGATCCTGGACGAGAACCGCATCAGGACGAAGGGCGGCCAGTTCCGCCAACATCTTCCCGGCCTCCGGCAGCTCGGCATCCTTTATCAGAGTGTTCATGGTCACGTACACCTTGCGACCATGTTTTCGGGCATACGATATCAGCTTTGAAAGGTCTTCATTGGTCAGGTTCTGTCCCCGCTCCCTTGCGTTAAAGCGGGAGAGGCCGGCATAAACGGCATCGGCTCCGGCATCGAAAGCGGTCAACCCGCATTCGATGGATCCCGCAGGAGCAAGCAATTCAGGTATTCCATCAACACTCATCACCCCGCCACTCTATGGAATACAGGCCGATAAGCAAACAGGAATCGGACCATGGAATTGATTGACACGAAACACCCAATCTCATATATTCCCACGCTCGATACCGAAAGACGTTTTGGAGCCTGAGCTGTTGATGGGGGTATAGCTCAGTTGGTAGAGCGCTTGAATGGCATTCAAGAGGTCAGGAGTTCGAATCTCCTTACCTCCACCAACAGCACAGGCTCTTTCTTTGTATACATCCTTCAGTCCACAACCACTGCCCGCGAATGCAGTATACGCGCCCGCTGCGAAAGTCCAAACGCGTACCGGCTAGGCGCACGGTGAAAACAATTGGTCTTCCACGCACCCACCAGACCGCGGCATACTCTGGATGCCCACGCCTCGAAACACGCGCGTGTCCCGCACCCGTCGTACCGCGCAGTGCTACAATTGGCTTGACTGGCGTTGGCCCGTGCAGCAATGTAACTACCACGGAGTTGATCATTTCCATTGCCGCCACCGGGCTTGAAAGTGAGTGACGACTGATGAGAGCGAGTGACAACGGACCATGGAGCAGACGGACCTTCTATCTCCCCTACCTCATGGGATTGCTGATCACAGGTCTCACGCTGTGTTCACACAGACTGCTCGAGGTCAAGAAGCCACCCATCGATTATACGCAGATCACCATCGGCTCCCTGGGTCAGCAGGAGCAGATCGCAGAGCGCACAGCAAGGCTAGGATGGCAGGTTGGTGTCCTGCTGATCTGCGTGACGTGCGCAGTTGCGATTGCTGTCGCATGCCTGATCGCTCCGCAAAGCGCGCGGAATCGCTTCCGGTGGCAGATCGCCATCCTGCTGGCCGGCAGCGTACTTCTTGCCCTTGTAATTGTCCTCAAGCTTCCGCCCTCGCATGCAGGTGTAGATGCCTCGTTCTATCAAGTCATAGCGAAGGGACCTCCCGGCTCACTGTTTCCTATAAGAAACGCAACGCTGATCGTCGACGTCACACAGTTCCTGGGCATAATCGCGGAGGTTTTCCTCTTCCTTGCGGCGGGCTGCTTGCTCGCTCCACCCGCTGATAAGACGCTTCAACAGATCGTGGAGTCCATGGCACGTTTGCGAGCGTTGCTCTATTGCGCGGCGGCCATGCTCGTGGCAAGCGTGATCTGCACCGCTGCCTTCCATGCCTGGATGTTGACCTTTCTCAAAGTTCCCGCAAGAAACTGGGTAGACATTTATCTCAAGACACTCGATATGCGCATCATGGTTCAGAACACGCTGCTGCTTGCCGCGTTCTATGTTCCTGCCGCTGCCGTGCTGATGGCGCGGGCACATGGCCTGGCCAAAGCAGAAACGAAATCCGGTACCCTTTCGGAAACGCGGGCTCTTCTCAAGAAGCACGAGCTTGGTCTATCCTTTCCAAAATCAGTTTCGAGCGGTCTGGCCGTACTTTCGCCCATGTTCGTCAGGCCGGTACTCGCCATTATCGAGTACGTACCATGAAACACGGTTCACTCATTCTGGCTGCGGTTGCACTGCTGCTCCCCCACGCGTCCTTTGCCCAAGAGCATGGTCGCGTGGACGACCTCGCCTGGATCAATGAATTTCACTACGACAGCGTGAGCAATGACTTCGAGGAGTTCCTGGAGGTGGTACTCGGACCGGAGTTCAGCGGGAATCTGGAAGACTACAGCGTTACTCTTTACGATGGAGCTACGGGCCTGCCTACTACGAGCTTTGACCTTACCGCCTTCACAGAAGGCGATACGATCAATGGCTACACGTTCTACTCATTCGACACGACTGCGTTTCTTGAAAACACGGGCTCCTTGTGCGGCAGCCTCATCGGCAGCCCAACCCCAATGTACTCCAGCTACGAGGGCATCGTGGTCGCACTCGGAGGGCCATGCGACGGCCTGACTTCCGAAGATATCGGTCTAATGGAAGATGAGAACACGCCCGTGGGCTCATCCATCGCGCTGGAAGGCGCCGGTGCCAGCTTGGCCGATTTCCTGAGCGATTCGTGGACGCTTCACAACAACCCGACAGGCGGACTCGGAGCCACCAAGGGCACGGTCAATCACAACCAGGTCCTGATTCATCCCACGAACGCCTTCGCCGGACTGGCGCTCGGCAAGGAGGCACCCACGGGCCCGATTGAAGCCGGACCGAACATCACGTACACGATCACAGTCACGAACGCCGGGCCATACGCCGCAACGTCGGTCCGTGTCACGGATACGCTGCCCGCAGGCTTCTCGTTCGTCTCCGCCACGCCCAGCCAGGGCGCGTGCGTCTTCTCGAACCATACAGTGACCTGTTTCCTACTCACGATACCGAGAGAGACCAATGCCACCGTATCCATCGAAGCGACGGCGGTCCTCGGCGGCACGTTCACCAATAGCGCAACCGTCACCGCCAATCGCCCCGATTCAAATCTCGTGGACAACGTAGCGACCACTGTCACAACCGTCATGACGCCCGTCGACTCCGATGGCGACGGCATGCCGGACTGGTGGGAGGAGAAGCATCAGGCGTCAGGACTGAATCCGGCAGTCTCCAACGCCCCGAACTCGGACGTGGACAGCGACGGCGTGCCGGACATCGACGAGTACCGTGCCGACACCAATCCCGGAAACAGCAATGAGTTCTTAAGAATCACCGGCATCTCAAGCGACGGCGGCACCAACACCGTCCGCCTCGACAGCTCCGCCGCCCGCCACTACAGCGGCGAATCGCGCGCCGACCTGCAGAGCGGGGGATGGTCGAACTTCACCGACAACGTCCCCGGCACCGGCGGTACATTGCCACTCATCGACACCAACACCGCCCCTCAGAAATTCTACCGCGTCGGTGCGGAAGTGCCGTAGGAGCCGTGATGTGGGCATTGCTAAGGTTTGCGGATTGATGTATATTTAGGGGCATGAGATTGGACTGCCAGATATGATCTCGAAAGCTGACAAATCAAGAATCGTAGATCTCGGTAAACAGTTCCGGGCAACGCGTATTGTTCTGTTCGGTTCCAGCACGCAGTCGGATCGAGAGAGCCGGGATATTGATATCGCCGTGGAGGGCGTACCGGATCGACTGTTCTTCAAGTTCTACGGTGCGCTCATCGCGGCCCTCTCCAAGCCCGTGGACCTGGTCGACTTGGGACGGGAGTCGCCATTCACGCGCCTGATCGCTCGCGACGGGGTGGCGCTTTATGGCTAGTCTGCGGGAAAAGGTCGACAGTGAATTTGCCAACATAGAGAAGGCGCTGGCCTCTCTTCCTCCCACCGGTCAATTACCCGATCTCTCGGTTCTGGAGCTGGCCGGCGTGGCGGCCCTGCTTCACTCGTTCTACAACGGCATTGAGAATGTCTTGAAACAGGTACTCGTCTCGCAGGGGCATGAATTACCGCAAGGCGATTCCTGGCATCGGGATCTGGTCAATCTCGCGGCGGAGAAGAGTATCGTTTCGAGAACGACCAAAGAGGAGCTGTTCGACTATCTTGCTTTCCGGCATTACTTCAGCCACGCCTACGCCTTGGACCTGTACCCGCACCGGCTCCAACCGCTGGTGGAATCCGCCACGCAACTCTACAACACGTTACGTTCGGAGACTCAAACACGGCTCGGGCCGGAAGGGTCGAGCCTGCGTGATGGCTCTTGAGATCGATGAAACACTTTTCATTCGTTTTGGCCACTATTCCGCTGCTGCTTCCCTGCACAGCTCTTGCCCAATGCCCCGACCGTGTGGACGATCTCGCCTGGATAAACGAATTCCATTACGACAATACCGGCGGGGGTGTTGACGAGTTCATCGAAATCGCACTTGGACCGGATTGGACGTACGAGCCGGAGGATCTGACGATAACGCGGTACGACGGTGTGACGGGTCTGCCGATAGAGACCATCGATCTCAACGACTTCACCCTTGGCGACGTAACCAATGGTTTCAGCTTTTATTACCGCGATCTGGACCTTTCGAGCTTCACCGAGGGTATCTGTATCAACATCAACTGCGGCACGCTCATCAACTCCTACATGAGCTACGAAGGGATCGTCGTTGCACTTGGCGGACCTTGTGATGGGCTCACTTCCGAAGACATCGGCCTCGAGGAAGACGAGAACACGCCCGTGGGCTCATCGATCGCACTGGAGGGTTCGGGGGCCTCTCTTAGGGATTTCCTGAGTGACTCCTGGACGCTTCACAACAACCCAACTGGCGGTTTGGGCGCGACAAAAGGCACCGTCAACCACAACCAAATCCTGATTCATCCAACCAACGCATTCGCCGGTCTGACGTTGACCAAAGGCGCACCCGCAGGTCCTATCGAACCAGGATCGAACATCACCTACACGATCACGGTCACCAACGCCGGGCCGTACGCAGCAACGTCCGTCCGCGCTACCGACACGCTCCCCGCCGGATTCTCGTTTGTATCCGCCACGCCCAGCCAAGGCTCCTGCGTGTTCTCCAACCACACCGTGACCTGCTTCCTGCTCACGATCCCGAGAGAGACCAACGCGACCGTCGCCATAGAAGCGACCGCCGTCCTCGGCGGCACCTTCACCAACAGCGCCACGGTCACGGCGACACGCCCTGACTCGAACCTGACCGACAATGTTGCGACCACCGTCACCACCGTGATGGAACCGGTTGACACCGACGGCGACGGCATGCCGGACTGGTGGGAGGAGAAGCATCAGGCTTCGGGACTGAATCCGGCGGTGTCCAATACTCCCAGCTCCGATGTGGACAGCGACGGCGTGCCGGACATCGAGGAATACGGAGCCGACACAGATCCGGGCAACAGCAATTAGTTCTTAAGAATCACCGGCATCGCAACCGAGGGCGGCACCAACACCGTCCGCCTCGACAGTTCCGCCGCCCGCCACTACACCGGCCACGCTCGCAACGACCTCCAGTCCGGCGACTGGACGAACTTTACCGATAATGTGCCGGGCAGCGGGGGCCCCCTATCTCTGACGGACACCAACCCCGCCCCGCGCAAGTTCTACCGAGTCGGCGCGGAAGTGCCGTAGTGGAAGAAAAGCAATTTGCTCTTTACGGGTGTAACCGAGTCGGTTACACTGACTACGATGATACAGAACTTCGCCCATAAGGCCCTTCAACGGTTCTTCGAGGATGGTTCGACGAAGGCGATTCAACCGGCTCATAGGCGTCGCATAGCGGATATTCTCGATCTGCTTGATGCGGCTCACAAGGTGCAGGACATGGATTTCCCCGGATCGGGATTGCATCCACTGAAAGGAAAGCTGAAGGGATACTGGGCGGTGAAGGTATCGGAAAATTGGCGAGTTATATTCCAGTTTACCGAAGGCCATGCCTATCGTGTTAACTATATCGACTATCATTAGAGGCAGTTATGAATAGAGGAAAACGTACACCGTCCCATCCGGGCGGCATTTTGAGCCGGCTCTATATGGCGCCGCTGGACCTCACGGTGACGGGCTTGGCGGAGACGCTCGGGGTTTCTCGAAAGACCGTATCCAAGCTCGTCAATGAGCGGGGGAGCGTCTCCCCGGATATGGCGCTACGCCTGTCGCGGGCCTTCCGGACGACCCCGGAGTTGTGGTTGAACCTTCAGCAGGCATTCGATCTATGGCACGCGACGCGCGCATCAGGGGACTGGAAGAAGATCCCGTGCGTTGCCGCTTAGCCTGGAGCTATCGGTGGCTGGGCGGGTTGAACGACGTGAGGCACGCCGCGGTCATATAACGCATATGCGTTATATAACGTGCTGTATGCGTCGGAGGTTATAGATCGGGAGGAGGGGGATGGGCGTTGTTATACCGGGCAGCGCGGGACCTGGTACGCGATGAACTGCTCCGCAAACGCAAAGAGGGCCGGAAGGTCCGCTACTGGCCGGTCCCCGAAGTCCTTCTCGCCGCCGACTCACTGTGATCGACAATGTGGCAACCACCGTGACAACGGTCATGACGCCAGTCGACACCGACAGCGACGGCATGCCCGATTGGTGGGAGGATAAGCACCAGGCGTCGGGACTGAATCCGGCCGTATCCAACGCCCCGAACTCGGACGTGGACAACGATGGTGTACCGGACATCGAGGAGTATCAGTCCGACACCAACCCCGCCCCTCAGAAATTCTATCGCGTCGGCGCGGACGTGCCGTAGGAGCGCAACACCTGCAGGCACAGTGCAGAAAGCCCCGCACGAATGTGCGAACACCTGATCGACTGCCACGCCACCGCCAAACGTGTTGAGCTCAACATAAGCGATGCAGTCTTTTTCAACGACAGCAGCGCAAAGTGAGTGCGAGAGATTTCGTGTACCCCGCGCGCCGGACGTGTTCTATTGAGATTGCTTTTGGGTTGGACTTGGGCTATTCTCCGAATGGGCATATGCGTCATGAATGTGTTTCCATGTGTGACCGGAGGCTATAACATATACTGATCCTGTTACGTACGAGTTTCTTCAGGAGGGTGCTGCTGTGAAACTTAGAAGAACTTACGGGCTGGTTCTGTTTGCAGTTGTTTTCATGATCCACACCTTGGCATTCCTGCCGGGGTGCTCCCGTTCACGGGAGAGAATTCCTTCCACCAGTATCCGGCTTGGAATCCAGAGCAGTACTATCTGCGCCTTGCCGCTTATCGCTGCCGAGAAGGACTTCTTTCGAAAGCAGGGCGTGAATGTTGACATCAAACATTATCCCAGCGGTAAGCTGGCGCTCATGGGTATGTTCGATGGCGAGGTAGACATGGCTGCCGTGGCTGACATGCCCATAATGTCGAACAGTTTCAAACGTAACGATTTCGCCGTGTTCGGGCAGATTGCATGGACGGGGCAAGGCGCCTGGATAATTGCCAGGAAGGATGCCGGAATCCAGGAACCACAGGACTTGAAGGGCAAGCGCGTTGCTACCCAGCGTAACTCCGCCGTGCATTTCTTTCTGAGCATGTTCCTGTTGAAGCACGGAATCGCGGAGGACGAGGTAGACCTGGTCTTCATGAAAGCCATCGAGTTACCGACCGCTCTTTCGGGGGGTAGAATCGATGCTTTCAGCATGCGAAATCCCTTTATCGATGACGCAAAGAAGATGATCGGCGACCAGGCATTGGAGATGATTGATTCGAAAGTGTACCGGCAGACTTTCAACCTGGTCGCATGGAAAGAGTATCTCAAGACAAACAGTCCAGCCACTGAGCGGTTCCTCAAGGCGCTGGCTGAGGCGGAGCAACTGGCGATTGCCAACGAAGCGGAGGCCGTGGACGCGGCAGTCGTGCAGTTCGGCGCCGGTCGGGAGAAAGAGGTCCGTGCCGGCTGGGACAACTTCCGGTTCTCCTTAACGTTGGGGCAGGAGCTTATCGTCACACTCGAGGATCAGGCGCGCTGGGCTATAGCGCAGAAGCCCGAACTGGGCCCGGGTATTCCAAACTACTTCAGGCTTGTTGACACAGGCCCGATGGTTGCTGTGAAACCCGAAGCCGTGAGCGTTATTCGTTGACCTATGAGAATAAAAGCAAAACTCAGAGTGGCAATCGCCTGTGCCTTTGCGCTGGTTGTAGTTGGGGTTATCGTGCTTTCGATAGCTTTCTCGGGACTAGTGGTCAGTATCAAGCGGATGCGTCAGACTGATGAAATCGTTAAGGCTGTCTTTGAGCTGAAGCTTCTCGCCACGGAGTATCAACAGTCACAGATCCAGCGTATCCGGGATCAGTGGCAATCAAGGTATACGTCTTTCCTTGACGAGCTGAGAGATGTGCAACCGCGAACGGAAAAGCAGCAGTTTATCCTTGCTCACATGATGGCGAACCACGCATCCCTGGGACACACTTTCGCGGCTTTTGATGATATTCCCCCCCCTTCGTCTGATGAGTCGAGAATCAGGCATGAAGCCCTTCACAACCGGATGATGGCACGAATGGACGCCAGCCTGATGGCGATGGTCTCTGACGCGAACCAGCTATCCGATTCGATTTATCGCGATATGGTTCGGGGACAGTGGCAGGCAATCACAACGTTGGGCATATCTCTGTTGGCAATGGTGGGGGTTATTGTCGGGCTCACCATCATGATCCATAGGGCAGCCATCCGACCGCTGTTCAAGCTCCAGCAGGATACCGCGGTCATCGGGGCAGGAGACCTTGACCACCGGACGCTGATCCGGACTTCCGACGAGATAGGCGAGTTGTCCAAAGCCTTTGACACGATGGTTGAAAGGCTTAGATCTGTTATGGCTCGCAGGGATGAACTCGACAGGGAGATTTCCCAGCGCAAGCTGGCCGAAGAGGAATTACGGAAGACCCTGGACGAGCTCAGATGCTCCAACCGGGACCTGGAGCAGTTTGCGTACGTGGCTTCCCATGATCTACAGGAACCATTGCGCAAGGTCATTGCTTTCGGTTCGCTTCTTGAGGACGAGTATGCCGACAAACTGGAGGACGAAGGGCGGCTGTATGTCCATAACATGGAAGATGCATCACAACGTATGCAAAGACTCATCTCGGACCTGCTGAAATACTCACGCGTTACGACCCGGGGAGAAAGATTTGTCCCTGTTGAGATGAACGATACGGTGCAAGGCGTGCTCTCGGATTTGGAAGAACGCATTCGCGAAACGGAGGGCACGGTGGATGTTGCGGAGCTACCCGTTATTGATGCCGATCCGATGCAGATGCGACAACTCATGCAGAACCTGGTCGGAAATGCTTTCAAGTTCCACAGAGAAGGTGAGAACCCGCACGTGAAAGTCTATGTCGAGAAGCCCCCGTCCCTCGACGGGGATGGCGTGTTGTGCGCGCACATGGTAGTGGAAGACAACGGCATCGGCATTGACGAGAAGTATGTTGAACGCATCTTTGGCGTGTTCCAGAGGTTGCATGGACGGTATGAATACGCCGGGTCTGGAATAGGATTAGCCGTATGCCGCCGTATCGCCGAAAGGCATGGAGGAACCGTCGTGGTGAGAAGCAAACAGAACGAAGGTGCAAAGTTTATTGTGAGCCTTCCGGTGAAACACACCGAAGGGGACAAGGAGGATTAGATCATGAACGTAGCTCCAATCAGTATTCTGATGGCAGAAGATGACGAGCAGGACCAGTTGCTTGTGAAGAAGGCATTTGAGAAAGCACGGGCCATCAACGGGCTGACTTTCGTAAACGACGGAGAGGAGTTGTTGCAGTATCTTCGGCACGAAGGGCCGTTCGCCGATGCGCCGTTCCCTGACATACTTCTGCTGGATCTGAACATGCCGAGAATGGATGGCCGGGAAGCGCTCCAGGAGATTAAGAAAGATCCGGCGTTGAATCATCTCCCTGTTGTCATTCTTACGACATCAGACGTCGACGAAGACATCCTCCGTTCCTACCGACTGGGGGCCAGTTCCTACATTCAGAAGCCGGTCACGTTCGAGAAGATGGTCGAAATGATCGAAACTCTCGGGAGATACTGGCTCGGGATCGTCAAACTTCCGCCCAACGATAGCTAGCAGCGCCAACGACATGCGTCTTGAATGCCAGGCTCCCGCTATTCTACCTCGATTCTGTAAAATACTTCAACGCTATCCGGCGCTGCAAGAGTAACCGTGTTGACCGGCTCCGTAGCTGGGATATCATTGGTTATTTCAGTCCATCCCCCCGCCAGCAGATTCGAACGAACCGCGACGGCATAAAGCCGCTCTTCCTCGCTGGTCCATTGCAGGACCACTTCATTGTTCGTCGCCCCGACCGAGAATGAAGTCACCTTCAGCAGGTCTAGCTCATCGTTTGGATCTGTGCCGGCCACCAGTTCGCCGTAATCCGACAACCCGTCTTCATCACTGTCATTCGTGGCGGTAGTCGACAGGTCGCCAAAATGGAACATCTCCCAATGGTCGGGCAGGGCATCTCCATCATCATCGCGGTCAAGGGACCACGACGAGAAATCCCCGGTTACCACGATTGCAAAGTCCTGCTCTGCTTCCGGGATTGCGTGTGGCCAGACCGAGATCTCAACGATCCCTGTTGAGGGCGCTTGCCAGTTCACCTGCTCCACGTTGTTTGTCCGGTCGAAACCGCCGCCGTGATATGACCATCCGCCGGTCAATGCATTGCCTGCAAAAGAAAGAGAAGGCGCCCGCACAAGAAGATCCAGGTCGTTCACCAGTTGTTTGCCTGCCCCCGCAGTTGCAGGGTAGTCGGACCACACGAGTGTGACTTTCAGCGGTTGACCCGTGGAAGTTACGTCAAGATACGCCTTGTAGGGTTCGTCTCCCGCCCCCGCAAACATAGGCGGCAGATCGTCAACGAACAGATTCTCCTGGGAGTTAGTGAACAGGAGTGTCTTGGAAAGATCGACTCTTCCCCAGCCCTGGTCGCGCGAAGGCGGACGCGCAGCGGCATTGAGCATGTGCACGGAGCAGTTGATGAGAATGGCTTTCACGAGAGAAGCGCTCACATTCGTCATGCTGTTCGATGACTCGCGGGTTCCCGTCGGGTAGAATCCCTGCGCGAAGTAATCTCTCGTCAATGCCGCCATCCCCGCAACCATGGGAGAGGAGTAGCTCGTGCCGCTTCCCGTTGCGACATTGCAGTTGGTTGTCGTGATATTCTTGTCCCCCAGCGCAGCTGTTACGTTATGCCCGGGAGCAGCAAGGTCCGGCTTAATGCGACCGTCAATGGCCCAACCCCTGCTCGAAAAGTAAACTATCGATTCCTGGCCTGAGCCGGGAAGAGTTGCAGCCACGCTCAAACCGTTCTTGGCCGTGGACGGGCTTGAAACGGTGTTGTTGGCTGGCCCGGAATTGCCGGCTGCGCATACAACCAGGAACTCCTTGTTGGACCATGTGGACCAGTCCAGCTCGCGGCACGCTTCGGTGTAGGCATTGAGATTAGTGAACACCGCATTCTCGTTGTCACCCCAACTGTTGTTGTGGATCCTGGCTCCCTGGGCCTGGGCCTGGATGAGGGCCGGCAGAAAATTCGTTACGGGACACCCCAGGCCCGGCAAGTCGGCACAGTTATCTGTTGTGACGCCTCCGTCTTGAGTCACGAGTTTTGCTCCCGGCGCCATGCCGTTATAGACACTGGTCCCAAGCGGGTCATCTATTCGCGAGCCGAGAGCGTGACCGGCAACCCTCGTGCCGTGACCGTGGGAGTCCCAGTCCAGTGGGTCCGCCGGGTCATCAGGGCCGTAAAGAAAATTCGCGGCTACGACTTTGCGCAGTGAAAGGTCGACGACCGTTCCGTTAATGCGATTCGTCGGAGGCAACGTGCCGTTAGTGTCGCGGAAGAAGCATGAGTCAATGTCGATCCCTGTATCGCAGACTGCAACAATCTGGTTGGACCCGTAGATTCCCTGCTCAAAGAACGGCGTCGACCCGTTGTACGACCCGGACTGCAGGATTGCCATTGAATTGATATTCATGAGCTTGGCCCCGGCCCCGCGCTCGACAAGCTGCACGTCCGGGTGTCGCGAAGTTAAGCTGAGAAATGGTTCCAGCATCTCCACTGGTACGCGCCCGGCTATGTAGGCACTCGGGCCGGCAGTATGTTTCCCCAGGCTGTCGAATCCGGCCGCCGACAGTTCATCCAACAGCGGCAACGCGGACTGGCCGCGCACGAGGTGCACATATACAGGGATTTCATCGCAGTCGCACGGCTCGTACATGCTCGGCGAAACACGCAGCTGAGCGTCAAAAGGTTTGAAAAACACGAGGCTGTTGGCAATCGCCTGTTTCCGGCGTTCGCCACCCGAGATCCTGGCTATCCAGCCTCGATCCGCAACATACGAAAGCAGCTCCACGCCATCCGAAGCCATGGATGTCTTCGCCCCACGACCGAGTGCGCTGGAAAGACCGAGAAGAACCACCGCGCTTTCGTCTTCCGTCATGTCGGCGCAGAATTGCAGGAAAGCTGCACCGGCATCTTCTTCGGAAGAGAATTCGATACCATTGAACAGCACCGTCGAGCGACTTTCCCCGTTCCCGGTGGCTTCTGCAACCCATCTACCCTTCCCCGATGGGGAAGGAAGCGTGACCGGCAGCGAGTGCCTCGAAATGCTCTTTGCGGCTGATGGTCGTTTCTTCATGGCTTGCGAAATCAAGAACATGCAACAAGCAACAGCCAACGAGAGCAGGAGCAGTTTCGTATGTGTCTTCACTATCCTCCTACAATACTACCGTCGGGCAGAATCAGCCAAATGCGTGTGAGGTCATTCAAGTGCCTGTGGCCTTACGGCTGTCGCTGGTTCGACGAAGACCGGTGGATGCAGGTAGACTGGGACGGGGGGAGGGAGGGGAGAGTTCTGGTCAATACGCTCTGTCGCAATGATCCCCAGTGTTCTCGCTTCAGGCGTTACGGGTCCTTCCACAATGCAGATGCCGGGAACCTGCAACTCGCGGATGATATCCCCGATACGGTGCCAGTCGGGAGAAGCGAGAACAGTCCCTTCGCTAAGGCGATCCGGCAGTTCCGCCGGCTCGATCAGAACCACGTCACCTATTGGCCTGGGAATGCCGTTCTTGACGGCAAAGTCGGCAAACCACAGTCGTTTTCGCCTGGCATCGCCGACGATCACAATACGATCCGCCCCGGCTTTGCTTTGCAGGACTGCCCGTGCCATGGTTTCCGTGCTTCCCACGCCAATCACAGGTTTCACATCAGGCATTGCCATGGCCTGGGTTGTGGCGATGGCGGAGCGCACTCCCGCAAAAGAACCGGGGCCGGTGCCGACGGCGAATGCGTCTATGCCGGCGACCGCGATGCCGGCGGCGTCGAGCAGCCTGGGCAGGCGTTTGAAGAGCTCCTGGTTGCGGGGACGATCCACTTCCCACTGAATCCCGGCAATGACGTCGGTGTCCTCAAGGAGCGCGGCACTGCTGCGGGCGGTTGACTGTTCTATGGCTAGGATTTTCAATCTGAGACCAGACTAGCGGTGAGTATTGGCAAAAGAAAGTTTGAATTTCGGGCTGGCGAACGGGTATCTTCACAGATCGCTCTAGAACGGTACTCTATACGTTGAATACAACCTTGGGTTTTCCAAGCAAAAAGGGAGAGAAAAAAAATGGCGCTTAACATCGTTGAGAAGATTGATGATTCCGTCCGTGTGCAGAACGTTTTAGCCAGTGTGTCCGACAAGACCGGGCTCGAAGACCTGGTTCCCGGGCTCATTTCCGCGAATCCTGACGTAAAGATCTACTCTACGGGTGGAACCTATGCGAAGATCCGTGAGATTCTTGGCGAGGATAAGGCGGCGGAGAATCTCGTCGCCGTCTCAGAATATACCGGCCAGCCGGAGATGCAGGGCGGGCTTGTCAAGACGCTTGATTTTAAGATTTACCTGGGCCTACTGAGCGAAACATACAACGAGGCCCACAAAGAGGATCTCGGACGAGTTTCCGCAGTACCCATTGACATGGTTGTCGTGAATCTGTATCCGTTCAAAGAAACGGCAGCCCAACCGAATGTAACCGTTGAAATGGCGAGAACGAATATCGATATCGGCGGACCTTGCATGGTGAGAGCTTCGGCGAAGAATTTCCTGCGGGTTGCATCTGTAACAGATCCGGCCGATTACCAGGGAATACTGGCAGAGCTGGACGCAAATGATGCCTGCCTGTCCCTGGGGACAAGGTTCCATTTCGCGAAGAAGGCATTCACGCACACGGCGGAGTATGACACGGCAATATCGGCATTCCTGGGTCAACAGATCCCCGAGAATGTCGCGGGTTGTTATGAACTGATGTAAACAGGGTACCCACCAGGTTTCTGGAGTTGTTTCAATGTTTGAAGTCAGCATCAAGTCTCATTTCTCGGCCGCCCACCACTTGAAGGGCTACCCGGGAGCATGTGCATCTTTTCACGGGCACAACTGGGAGATCGAGGTATTCCTGCGAGGTTGCGATCTCGACGATACGGGTATACTGGTCGACTTTCGTGATCTCAAGGTGGCGATAGGGGCGGTGCTTGATGACATTGATCACGCGGATCTGAACGAGGTGGAAGCGTTCAAAGAACAGAACCCCACGTCGGAGAATATCGCCCGGTTCCTGTACGGTGAACTATCTTCGAAGCTGAACTGTGACCGCTACAATATAACGAAAGTCTCGGTCCATGAGACTCCAGGTACAACTGCTTCGTACTGGGAGTGAGTTTCCGTAGGGAAGAGGAACCGTGAAAACAGTATGATAGATCTCCATGTGCATTCAACGTTTTCAGACGGCAGCATGACGCCTGAGGAACTCGTGGATCTTGCGATGAAGTGCGGGCTGAGCGCGCTTGCCTTGACCGACCATGACACCACCGAAGGGATCGAGAGTCTTCTCGAAGCTGGGGAGCGTGCGTGCCGGGATAGTGAGTCCGGCAACAGGACACTCACCTGTATTCCGGGCGTGGAGATGAGCGTGGCCGTGGAACGCGGTACGATGCATATTCTTGGGTACTTCATTGATGCCGGCAACAGGGAGCTAGAGTCCCTGCTGGCGAGGGTTCGCGGCGGAAGGAATGAACGCAACGAGAAGATTCTGTCCAGGCTCTGCGAGCTTGGTTTGTCGCTGGAGATGAGCGAAGTGCTGGGGTTTGCCGGGGACGGCGTGGTAGGGCGACCACATTTTGCCAGGGCTCTTGTTGAAAAGGAATATGTCAAATCCCACCAGGCGGCCTTCGAAAAGTACCTTGCAAAGGGTCGGCCGGCTTACGTTGACAGGTATCGACCCGATGCGAGGGAAAGCATCGAAGTGATTTCCAATGCCGGCGGCGTGCCGGCAGTCTCGCACCCCTCAACGTTGGGCTTGGGACCAAAGGCGCTCAGAGTGGTGTTGGAAGAACTGATAGGAGCAGGTCTGCAAGGCATTGAAGCCTACTACTCGGAGCACAGCCCGGAGGTGGAACGTAAGTACGTGGAGCTGGCCGACAGCCTGGGCCTCGTTGCAACCGGGGGCTCGGATTTCCATGGTGATCTCAATCCGGCTATAAGGCTGGGCCGCGGATTCGGCAGGCTGCGCGTGCCGGATAGTGTGGTTGATGAGCTCAGGGAGAGGAAAGTCTCTCGCAGAGACGCCCCGCAGGAGGCGGGGCGGGCTCGGCTGATCCGGCCCGCAGAGATCGCGGAGGGAAGAGATGGTTGCCCGGCGAGAGAGCGGTGAATGGTATGCGAATTGTGTTTATGGGGGCGGCTGATCTTTCCTGTGATTGCCTGAACGCTCTGCTTGACGATGGACGGCACGAGGTCGTTGCAGTTGTGACACAGCCGGATCGCCCCAGCGGCCGGGACCTCAAGGTGCATCCATGTATCGTCAAGACACTTGCCGAACAGCGCGGTATTCCGGTTATGACCCCAATCAAGATCAATATGCCGGAAAGTACCGAGACCGTTCGTGAGTACAGGCCGGATATCGTAGTCGTGGTTGCTTACGGGCAGATATTGAACTCCACCTTGTTGGG
Source organism: Kiritimatiellia bacterium (assembly GCA_030744755.1). Classification (GTDB taxonomy): domain Bacteria; phylum Verrucomicrobiota; class Kiritimatiellia; order UBA8416; family JADHWI01; genus JASLPY01. The sequence continues at coordinate 21,035 of JASLPY010000049.1, forward strand.
ACTACCCCAAAAGGGCTGCGTGAACATGCATTACTCGCTTCTGCCGAAATACCGTGGAGCCGCGCCTATTCACTGGGCCGTCGCGAACGGGGATTCCACAAGCGGTGTTACTGCCATGTACATGTCCGAAGGCATGGATGAAGGTGACATCATTGCGCAGGTTGAAACACCAATCGAAAACGAGGATACCGCAGGGACGCTGCATGACAGGCTATCGGTTTTGGGGGCGGACCTTGCAGTGCGAGTTGTCTCGGATATCGGCAGGGGGACAGTCAATCGCACTCCCCAGAACAACGCCGCCGCATCCTACGCGCCCAAACTCAAGAAATCGAACGGTAGAATCGACTGGACCCGGTCGTCGGAAGAGATTTACAATCACGTTCGCGGTTTCAATCCATGGCCGGGGTGTTTCTGCACCCTACCCGGGGGGGCAACTCTGCGCATTCACAAGTGCAGAGCCGAGACCGACGGTGGCCATCCGGGAGAAGTGATGGACGCCGGTCGCGAAGGGCCATCAGTTGCCGCCGGAGAGGGATCTGTCAGGCTGCTGGAAGTGCAGCCGGAAGGTCGTCGCATCATGACAGGCGAAGCATATCTCTGCGGACACGGACTGAAGACGGGGGATCGCCTGCAGTAGGCGGTCGAGCCTGTCGAAAGACGGAGAACAGCCCTTACGGGCTTAACTACAAACAAGAGCTACAGCGAGAGGCACGTTTGTAGTCAACGCCGTAAGGCGTGTTATCTTACAGAGTGGCGCTTGTCGTCACGCTCGCAGGTTTTGGAAGGGCACTGGTCAATGAACAGGACTGTCAGGGTAGATCTTAGCGATAGGTCTTACGACATCAGTATCGGGCACGACCTTGAGATTGGCACTGCCGGAGCCATTCCGAAGAACTGCCGCGCGATGATCATTTCTGACAGCAACGTCGAGCCGCTCCACGGGGACTGGTGCAGGAAGAAGCTGGACGAAAGTGGAATAGAGTCCGACACCCATGTTATTCCCGCCGGCGAGGAATCGAAGTCGCTGAACACAATGGCGGAGCTTTACGATCGTGCCGTTGACCTCCATCTCGACAGGAGCTCGCTGGTTGTCGCCCTCGGCGGCGGAGTTGTTGGCGATCTTGCCGGGTTCCTCGCGGCGACGTATTTGCGCGGCATCAGGCTGGTCCAGGTTCCGACGAGCCTGCTTGCCATGGTTGACAGCTCTGTCGGAGGAAAGACGGGAGTGAACCTGGCCAGGGGCAAGAACCTTGTGGGTTCTTTTTATCAGCCGGTGGAAGTTGTCGTCGAGCTGTCGACACTGAAGACCCTGCCCGAGCGGGAGTACATATCAGGACTTGCGGAAGTCGTGAAATACGGTGTGATTCGTGACAAGGCACTCTTCGAGTCTCTCGAAGGCTGTGCAAGTGAACTGCTTTCCAGGAACATGGAGCTGCTCGTCGATATCGTGGCACGCTGTTGCGAAATCAAGGCCGAGGTAGTAGGGGACGACGAAAGGGAGTCCGGCACCAGGGCCATACTGAATTTCGGGCACACGCTGGGTCATGCCATTGAGAACGTACTGGGCTATGGTGAGTGGCTGCATGGCGAGGCAGTTGCCGCGGGCATGGCTTATGCCACGAAGCTTTCGGAAAGAGTCCGGGGACTGAACTCCGACGAAAGCGCCCGAATCATAAGCCTGGTATCGGGTCTTGGTTTGCCTGCGGATTGGCACGGCCCCGGGGGAGATCTTGCCTGGCAGGCCCTCAGGAACGCCATGGCGACAGACAAGAAGGCGATGGGTCGAATTCCGCGTTTCGTCCTCGCGGACACGATAGGGGAAGTGACGTTCGGGTGTGAGATTCCCGAAGACGTTTTGTGCGAGGCTTACGGAATGGACTGACTTGGAGGACGGTATGGCCGGCGTTAATGAGTGGATAGCTCGTGAATACTTTGAGACCTTGGGATACCTGGTCTGCCAGCCCAGGAAATACACTGTGCCCGGGCGGCACAAGAAGGCATCCGAGGAGATTGACCTGGTAGTTCACAACGCGGCCATCGGTGAGCAGCAGATTCCAGGACACATAGTCTGGAGTTCAGCCGATCTCAAGAACGTGTCGCGGGCGATCGTGGGTGTTCGCGGATGGCACACGGAACGTTTCTATGCCTCTACCTTCGAACAGACGCCGGAAATTCTGCGTTTCGTTGAACCAGATTCAATCGCGTTTGCATCAAAGATCCTGGGGTCTGACTCCATGGCAAAAATACTTTGCCTGCCACGCCTGCCGGCGTCTGGTGAGCTGGAAGATAAAATCATTGATGTCCTTAAAGAAAAAGGCATTGATGGAGTCATAACCTTTCGGACCATGCTCTCCGAACTGATAGCGGGAGTCGAGACCCACAGGAACTACGAGAAGTCAGATCTGCTGCAGGTCATAAGGCTTCTTAAGAACTATGATTTTCTCAAGGACAGTCAGCTTGAACTGTTCGAGAGGAAGAAACGGAAGTCGTAGTAGAGTCAACGCCCGACGTTCAACGCCCAACGCCCGACGCCCAACATCCAACGCCCAAGTATGGGGAGGGAGAACGCACCCCCAACAGCCAGGTAAGATTCCCTAAAGGGCGAGGAAGTCTTTACTTCTCTTCTATGACGACCAGGGGCTGGCCTTTTTCTACGGCGTCGCCGTGATCGCACATGAATTTGACTACCTTGCAGTCGCAGGGAGCATTGATCTCGTTGAAGAGTTTCATGGCTTCCACGATGCAGATTGTGGCACCGCTCTTTACGGAGTCACCTTCCTTGGCGAATTCCGGCTTGCCCGGACCGGCGGAGCGATAGAATGTTCCGTTCAAAGGAGCATCGACCGTTGGTCCTTCCGCCTCTGCGCCTGCTTGTTCTGCGCCGGCTTCCACCTCTGCCGGCTCTTCAGTAATAGCCTCGACCTGCGCCTCTTCGGAGGCAACCGGTTCAAGTGCTTCCGCCTTGACCCTGGAAGTGGTTGCTCCCTCTGCACGCATGCTCAGGTTGAGATCGTTTCTGCGGATTGTAAGTTCCGTCAAGCCGAGATCATTGACCTTTCCTATAAGCCCCTGGATTTCGTTGTAGTCATTCTGTGAGAGGAAGGGCTTGGGCGGCGCGATGGCCGGCACCGGCCTTCCTTTGCCTTCCTGCTCGATCTTGACCCGTTCGAGGTCCGCGGGCGTGGAGGGTCTTTCCTCCAGCGGGAGGTCGCGCCACTTGAAGAAATCGTTTGCAGGTTCGGGGAAGAGACAGAACGAGATTATGTCCTCTTCCGTGGTTATGAGCTTCGGATCTATTCCGTCGGTAGCATTCGGAAGCATAGGCTTCAAGCGATCGGCCGGCCTTCCTGTGATGGTCTTTATCTTGCCGAGGATCTTTCGTTTGATGGCCGGCTTGATAGGTGCTGGTGAGCGCCCATAGAGTCCCCTCACGTAGTCCTTGGTCTCCTGGGGAACCATCGCGTAACGCTCGCCGGCCAGCACGTTCATGACTGCTTGAACACCGATGATCTGGCTTGTAGGTGTTACGAGCGGCGGGTAACCCATATCCTTGCGGGTTCGCGGAAGTTCTTCGAGCACGTCGGGCAACTTGTCGAGGGCCCCCTGCTGTTCGAGCTGAGACCTGAGATTCGAAATCATGCCACCGGGAATGTGATGCAGCAGGATTTCCGGATCTATAGGGTTGATGGGTTGGTGGCTGAGCTTCCTGGAAGGCGCCAACCCCGTGAAGAATCTGCATATCTTTCTCAGGGCTTCGACGTCCAGGTTGGCGTTGTAAGGTGTTTCGTCGAAGATCGCCAGCATCGTTTCCACGGGAGGCTGCGAGGAGAAACCCGACATAACGGATATCGCGCAGTCGATTGCTCCCGCCCCGGCACGCACGGCTTCCACGTAGGTTGCCGTTCCCATGCCACTGGTGGAGTGCGTATGCAGCTGTATGGGTACTCTGATGTTTTTAACCAAGGCCTTGATGAGCTTCTCCGCCGAGATGGGAGACAGGATGCCGGCCATGTCCTTTATGACCAGCGAATCGATACCCATTGCCACCTGTTCCATAGCGATGCGGACATATTCATCAACAGTATGCACGGGACTGATCGTGTAGCAAATGGTTCCCTGTGCGTGTCCACCGTGCTGCTTTACACTCTTGATTGCCTGTTCGAGATTCCGGTTGTCGTTAAGAGCGTCGAAAATCCGGAAAATATCCACGCCGTTTTCGACTGCCAGCTCGACAAAACGGTCCAGCAGGTCGTCGGGATAGTGCTTGTACCCGAGGACATTCTGTCCGCGAAGCAGCATTTGCAGGGGGGTCTTCTTGGCACGGGACTTGATCTGGCGCAGACGTTCCCAGGGGTTTTCACGAAGGAATCGCAGGCAGACGTCGAAGGTGGCTCCGCCCCAGACCTCGAGAGAGTAGTAGCCCGCGCCGTCTATGACATCGATGATCTCCATGATATCGGACGTGCGCATCCGGGTTGCCCACAGTGACTGGTGGGCATCACGCAGCGTGGTGTCCGTTATGCGCAGAGGAATACGCTTGGCCGGCTTTGTTGCCACAGGGGATTTCCTGGCTTTCGCCGTGATGGTTGGTCTGGCCTTGCGGGCGGTAGCCTTTTTCGCGGGTGCGGTCTTTCTTGCCGCCTTCTTCACGGTTCTCTTCACAGTCTTCTTTACGGGCTTCTTTGACGCTTTCTTGACAGCTTTCTTGACTGGCTTCTTAACCGGTTTCTTCGCTGCAGCCTTCTTTGGCTTAGCTGCCTTCTTTTTCGTTCTCTTGGTCGTGGTGGCCATGGCGTCCTTTCCGACTCATTGTCTTATGTCAAAATCTTCCAATTTTCGCGTACTTATCAAAACGTCTTTCCGTCAATTTTCGTCCCGAAACCTTTGAGAGCTTCTCCAGGTGGCGAAGGATAGTTTCCTTTACCGCCGGCAGGGCCTCTGAGTAACTGCGGTGAGCACCGCCCGAGGGTTCCTTGATGATCTCGTCAATCACGCCAAGTTCCAGCAGTGATTCAGCCGTAAGTTTGAGGGCATCGGCTGCTACCGGAGCCTTTGAGCCGTCGCGCCACAGAATAGATGCGCAACCTTCCGGGGAGATTACCGAGTAAACAGAGTTCGAAAGCATGAGCACTACATCGCCGACACCAATGCCGATCGCCCCGCCGCTGCCGCCTTCACCTGTAATCACAACAACAATTGGTGTTTCCAGTGTGGCCATCTCCATAAGATTCCTGGCGATTGCTTCGGCCTGGCCGCGCGCTTCCGCCTCGAGCCCGGGATAGGCGCCCGGGGTGTCAATCAGGCTGAGCACGGGAATTCTGTATTTCTCGGCCAGCTTCATCAGGCGAAGGGCCTTGCGGTATCCCTCGGGGTTAGCCATCCCGAAGTTGGACTTGATATTCTCCTCTACGGTCTTTCCCTTCTGGTGTCCTATGAGCATTACTCGGACGTCGTCTATTTTTGCGAAGCCACCGATTATGCCCTGATCATCACCAAAACACCTGTCGCCATGCAGTTCGATGAACTCGCTGCACATACCGGTGATGTAATCCCTGATCAAAGGACGCTGGCTATGCCGGGCTACCTGGACGGTCTGCCATGGCGTGAGTTTCGAATACGTCTTCTTGCTGATAGACTTCATCTTTTTTTCAAGTTCCGCGATTTCGGTGTCGAACTTTACATCCTCATTTTCATTGAGTTTGACCAGTTCCGCCATTTTCTCTTCCAGCTCTACCAGAGGTTTTTCAAAGTCCATAGACATTGCCGACCTCCCCGTCAGTTTGAAGTGCCAAAGACCTTCTTGATTCCATTCACGAGACCGGCGCCCGGCACTGATCTCCCGGAGACTGCCCTCTTCTTGATTTCGATATGAGCCTCGATTTCCTCGCTGGTGAGCGATTGCCTGCACAGGTTCTCGTCGGCCTGGATGTCCAGGGCCTTCATACTCCCGGCTTCAATTCCCAGCCTGCACACCGAGACCTTTTTCCGGCCAATATTCCGGCAGGCCTGGAGCCGCCTCCCGCCGGTTATGAGGACGTTGTTGGCATCCACGATGATGGGGCAGAGGAGCCCGAGTTTCTGGATGGATGCCTCGAGGGTGCCGAGGTCACCGTCATCCTTCCGTGGCCGGTCTTTGACGATGACATCGTCAATCGCCATTTCAACGATATTGGTTTGCATGATGATGACTTCCTTATCTAGCGCGCCAGTAGCGCAGCACGTTCATCAGGTAGTCTTTCATTTCACTGCGGTTAACTATGCTATCAATGAACCCGTGATCAAGCAGATACTCGGCTGTCTGGAAGTCATCCGGGAGCTTCTGCTTGATTGTCTCTTCGATAACGCGCCGTCCTGCGAATCCGATCAGCGCGCCGGGTTCGGATATATTTATGTCGCCAACCATGGCATAACTGGCTGATACGCCACCGGTGGTTGGGTGTGTGAGGATGGAGATGTAGGGAATTCGAGCCTTGTGGAGCCTGGCAATGCCGGCACAGGTTTTGGCCATCTGCATGAGCGACACAATCCCTTCATGCATCCTGGCGCCACCCGATGCGGAGACTACAATGTAGGGCAACTTGTGCTTCAGTGCGTACGTGGCCGCCCTGAGAATTTTCTCGCCCGTTCCGCTTCCAAGGCTGCCGCCGAGGAACCTGAAGTCCATTACCGCCATTACAATCCGGCGGCCGGAGATCTTGCCACGTCCCGTCAGTACGGATTCGTTAAGGCCCGTTTTTTCTTTGGCTGCTTCCGCCTTGTCGGCATACCTGCCCTTGCCATCCACGAACTCCAGGGGGTCGGTTGTGGAAACGCTTCCGCCCAGCTCATGCCAGGTTCCCGTATCCAGGATTAGCTTAACGCGCTCGTGGCAGGTGAGCCGGTCATGGAAATTGCACTTCGGGCATACCTTGAGCCCCTTATGCCACTCCTCTTTAAACACGTGGGCCTCGCACGAAGGACAAACCACCCACATGTCTTCGCTCTTGGTCTTTCCCTGTGCCGCAGGCTTACTGCGCGATCTATTGAACCAACCCATTTGAATACACCCTTTCTTATCTCAACGCGAACGCCATTATTGAACCATGGAGTTCGGGTTTCAAGTGAAAAAGGGGAGAGGAATTTGCGCATGGGGCAAATTCCCATGGTTGAAGGTTGAAGGTTGATGGTTGATGGTCGTATAGTAGAGGGGTTGCGATGAGGATTACTGGCGGAAGACTTTGCGGCAGACGAGTGCCTGTACCTCGTGTTGCCGGAGTGAGGCCAACCCAGGATCGTGTGCGAGAGGCAATATTCTCTTCGCTGGCTGCCAGGCTTGATGGGGCCAGCTTTCTTGACCTCTTTGCCGGTTCGGGTGTGGTTGGGCTTGAGGCTTGGAGCAGGGGCGCAGAATCTGTTTCGTGGGTTGAACGCAATGCACGCGTTCTGAAGCAGTTGAAAGACAATGTACGGGAATTCTGCGGCACTGACTCGGGAGTGTTCAGGGGCAGTGCCCTGGGGTTTGTGAACCGCTGTGCGCCCCGGCAGCCGTTTGATATAGTCTTTGCGGATCCGCCATACGGCAGTTCCACGGGGCCGGTATCATTGCGGGGCGGCGGAAAAGACTCGGAAACAGAGGCGATCATGCTCACGGTTGCCAGGCGGCAGTTGCTGGCAGAGGACGGTATTTTCGTTCTGGAACTGGCCGCGGAAGAGCGTTTTGCGGAGCCTGCGGGGTGGCGGATGATCGACGACAGAAAATACGGTCGTACCAAGCTGAGACTGTTCACCCTGCAGCCGGACGACCTGGAGGACGGGAAATGAATCAGCTGGCAATCTATGCGGGAACCTTCGATCCGATGACACTGGGTCACTGGGACCTGATCGAACGTTCGGCCGAAATCTTTCAGAACCTCATCCTTGGCGTAACGACGAACCCGGCGAAGGATCCCATGTTCTCTACGGAAGAGCGGATGGACATGGCGCGCGATGTAGTTAAGGGCCTTGAGAACGTGGAGGTGGATACCTTCGAAGGTCTTCTTATCGACTATGCCAAGCTCAGGGGGTCAAGAGTTCTCATAAGGGGGTTGCGCGCCTATTCGGATTTCGAATACGAGTTTCAGATGGCCCTCACGAACAGGAAGCTTGCGCCGGAGATTGAAACTCTTTTCATGATGCCGAAGGAAATACACAGCTACGTCAGTTCAAGCACTGTGAGAGAAGTGGCCAGGTTCGGCGGTGATGTGAGCGAGTTCGTGCCGTCATCGGTTCTCAAGGTCATTGGCGAGAAATTGGGCCACGGAGGCGCCGGCTGAGAATGCCGGCGGAGGCACCGAAATGATTGTTCAACCACACAGGATACCGTTCGAGGGCGTACAGCGCACCGGCGAGGAGCCTGCGGAAATCCTGTTGCTGGAGGACGATGAAGAGATCCAGCCGTTCGGCCCCGTCGTTTACAACCTTCACCTCCAGGTGGCGCTGCACGACCTTATCGTTAACGGGTCCATATTGGTGAAGCTCAAGCGCCGGTGCGTGAAATGTACCGAGTTCTTCCCCGCGGAAGTATCCGAACCTGCCTTCAGCAGGGCGATCCATCTCACCGAAGAAGAGGAATCTGTGGACTTGACCCCCGATATCCGTGAAGCTATTATCCTCGCCCTTTGTGCTCACCCTGTGTGCGATCCGGGGTGTAAAGGATTATGTACGCAATGTGGAGCCAATTTGAACAAGCAGTCCTGTGACTGCCAGCAACCGGAAGATATCCGGTGGGCGGCACTGGGCAATCTGAAGATTGAGCAACAGGAGGAGTAACGATGGCGGTACCAAAAAGGAAGACATCAAAGAGCAAGAGTCGCTCCCGCAAGCGGTCTCACAGCAAGCCACTTGCCGCCGCCGGACCCTGTTCCGAATGCGGCGCACCAAAAGAACTGCACCGAGTGTGTCCGTCGTGCGGATACTATGACGGGAAGCAGGTCATGAACGTCGAAGCGGATTGACAATCGATGCGAATTGCCGTCGATGCCATGGGGGGGGACCACGCTCCCCGAGAGACTGTCAGAGGTGCCGTTGCGGCAGCAAAGGACCTTGACGGCCTATCGAGAGTAATACTCGTCGGCGACGAGAAGGCTATAAATATGGAGCTCGCACGTTGCGGCGGATCCTGCGACAAGATCGATATCCACCACGCTTCAGAAGTGGTGGAAATGGATGAATCCCCGGCCCTGGCAATCCGGCGAAAAAAAGACTCTTCCATAGGCCGTGCTGTTGACCTGGTTAAGAAAGGCGAGGCTGACGCCGTCGTTTCCGCGGGTAATACTGGTGCAGTCGTTGTTGCCGCCACTCTCAAACTGCGGACCCTCGAAGGTATTGAACGCCCGGCGATCGCCGCGATCATGCCCACCAAGGATCGCCCGTTCGTGCTGGTGGACGCCGGTGCCAATATGGACTGTTCCCCGAAACTGATCTCGCAGTTTGCGATCATGGGCAGCGTGTATTCGCGTGTCATAATGGGACAGGAGAACCCCATCGTGGGCCTTCTCAGCATCGGCGGCGAGGATATAAAAGGAAACGAGATCACCAAGGAGAGCTTTGGTCTGCTCAGCGAGCTGGATCTTAATTTCCGCGGTAACATCGAGGGTCATGATCTGTTTGAAGGCGAAACCGATGTCGTCGTTTGCGACGGGTTCGTCGGAAACGTCGTTCTAAAGACAAGCGAAAGCATTGCCCACGCTATCGGTCACTGGCTAAAACAGGAATTCACCCGCAACCTCGTTCGCAAGCTGGGGGCCGGACTTCTGTCAGGTGCACTCAGGACAATGAAGCATCGGCTGGACCCGGAAATGTACGGAGGGGCGCCCTTGCTGGGCGTGAAAGGTGTTTGCATTATCACGCATGGTGCTTCATCATATCGCGCAATTTTCCATGCCATACGCGTGGCTGCTGAATCAGTGCATCATCATCTGAATCAGGTGATCGTCAGTGAAACGGGTAAGATGGGTCGTTTACAATGAGTGAAATCGCAAGCGTTGGCATCAGAATCGCCATAACAGGTACGGGCGCTTACCTTCCCGAACGTGTCTTAACCAATGACGACCTGTCCACAATGGTCGACACATCCGATGAATGGATTCAGGCACGAACAGGAATGCGGGAACGTCGCATTGCACGGGAAGATGAGGCCACGTCAGATATGGGAGCAGTTGCGGCCACCCGTGCGTTGGAGAGCGCCGGGGTTGATGCGGCCGAAGTGGACCTGATCATAGTGGCCACCTGTACCCCGGACATGATTTTTCCCAGTACGGCCTGCCATATCCAGGAACTGATCGGTGCTAAGAACGCTTTCTGTTTTGATCTCAGCGCGGCCTGTTCAGGATTCCTTTACGGGATTGAAACGGCGCGCGGAATGATCACCTCCGGAGTCTACAAGACGGTACTGGTCATCGGTGCGGAAAAGATGAGCAGCATTACCGACTGGGAAGACCGGGGCACCTGTATTCTGTTCGGGGACGGTGCGGGAGCCGCTGTTCTGCAGGCCGGAGACGAAGGTCATGGAATCATGTCCACTGTTATGGGCTCCGACGGATCGCTCGGTGATCTCCTGAAGCTTCCCGCCGGTGGCAGCCGTACCCCTGCCAGCGCGCAGACGGTGGAGGACCGCTTGCATTTCACCAAAATGGGCGGAAACCAGGTCTTCAAGCATGCAGTCCTGTGCATGAGCGAAGCTGGGCAAAAAGCCCTGGACCTTGCCGGCCTCGAGATTGCCGACGTGGATTGGGTGATTCCACACCAGGCAAATATGCGGATCATAAACGCTATCGCGGAAAGGGCCGAAGTTCCCCTGGAGAAACTGTGCGTCAATCTAGAGAGAGTCGGCAATCTGTCCGGCGCCTCCGTTCCGGTTGTACTCGATGAAGCAGTGCGCGATGGCCGGATCAAGCGGGGTGACATCATTCTTTTCGTAGTTTTCGGCGCCGGCTTCACTTGGGGTGCCATGGTCTTGCAGTGGTGATACGAACTGGCCGGCAGGTTGTGCATGCAGCCGCGGGACGCCGGCGTGAACACGAAACTACAGCCCCCCAGTTTATGTTTATGCATGTTTGGGCGGCAAAATGAATGGAGCACAGCTATGGCTGGACGAGCGATAGTCTTTGCAGGACAGGGAGCCCAGTTTGTGGGAATGGGCAAGGACCTGGTGGATGCCAATCCGGAATACCAGGAGCTCTTTGACAGGGCTGACGAAATCCTCGGTTACGGACTCTCCAAGATATGTTTTGAAGGTCCGACGGAGGAACTCACAAAGACCAACCATTGCCAGCCCGGTATCTTTGTGGCGAGCGTGGTATGCTACAGGGCACTGATGAAGGCCGTTCCCGGCCTGGAAGTGAACAGCATGGCTGGCCTGAGCCTCGGCGAGTGGACGGCGTTGCACGCAGCCGGTGCGCTGACGTTCGACGATACGCTGCGTGTTCTGGAAGCCCGCGGCCGCTTTATGCAGGAGGCCTGTGACCAGTCGGACGGTTCAATGGTCAGTATCATCGGCCTGTCTGCGGACCAGCTTAAGCCCATCTGTGACAGCGCGGGTGTGAGCATGGCGAACCTCAACTCGGCACAACAGACGGTGCTTTCCGGAGACAGAAAGGCGATCGAGGAAGCGGAAAAGCTTGCCGGGGACACCGGCGCCAAGAAGACGATTATCCTGAGAGTGGCGGGAGCATATCACTCCCCGCTCATGGAATCGGCGGCATTGCAGCTCAAGGAAGTGCTCGATAGCGTTGATATTCAGCCGACTTCCCTTCCGGTGGTGGCCAACGTGACGGGTGCTCCTCACGGAACTCCGGATGAGATTCGCGAGACGATGCTCAAGCAGGTAACTTCGTCCGTGCTGTGGCAGGCGGACGTTGAATGGCTCAGGGCCCGGGGCGTGGAAGAATTCGTAGAGTGCGGTCCAGGGAAGGTACTGTCCAGCCTGATCAAGCGAATTGACAGGTCGGTGCAGGTTTATAATATACAGGACACGGTTACGCTGGACGCTGCAGCGACAGCTCTTGCCTGAGAATTGGTTTAGAAGAAAGAGGGTGACAATATGTGTACTTTAGAGGGAAAAACAGCACTGGTCACTGGTGCGGCGCGTGGAATCGGTCGCGCGGTGGCTGAGCACCTGGCTGGTAAAGGTGCGGACCTGGCGATATGCGATCTCAAGGAGGAATGGCTGGCTGACACTGCGGAGGCCATTCGTGCCAAGGGACGCAAAGTTGAGTGCCTGGCTGCCGACGTCAGCAAGTCGGAAGATGTGGCCGGCACGGTTGACAAGGTGGTCGAGGTAATGGGGGGGATCGATATTCTCGTCAACAATGCCGGGATCACTAAGGATGGCCTTATGGTAAGAATGTCAGAAGAGGACTGGGATGCCGTTATCTCGGTTAATCTGCGTGGAACCTTCCTTTTTACGAAGGCGGCAGCCCGGCCTATGATGAAAAAACGCAGCGGCGCGATCATAAATATCGCTTCGATTATTGGCTTGATTGGCAATGCAGGACAGTGTAATTATGCCGCCTCCAAAGCAGGGGTGATAGCACTGACGAAGTCTGCAGCGAAGGAACTTGCCGGCAGGGGAGTACGCGTTAACGCTGTCGCACCCGGCTTTATTGAATCGAAGATGACGGAAGTCCTCTCAGAGGATGTTCAGAATTCGATGCTGGCGGTGATTCCGATGAAGCGTTTCGGGAAGCCTGAGGATATCGCCAAGGCAGTTGGTTTTTTGGCCGGAGAGGGTTCGTCTTATATAACGGGACAGGTCTTGACGGTTAGTGGTGGAATGGTAATGTAGTGCATGTGCTTGGTGATACAATGCTTGGAATACGAAACTCAGTGAAGGAGAAATGAAATGGCACTCGAAGATAAAGTCAAAGAAATCATCGTAGAGCAGCTTGGCGTTGGCGCCGACCAGGTGACAACAGAGGCCTCGTTCATCGAGGATCTTGGTGCCGACTCACTGGATACGGTTGAACTCGTGATGGCTTTCGAAGAAGAATTTGATGCCGAGATTCCCGATGAAGACGCCGAGAAGCTGACGACAGTAGGCTCTATCGTCGAATATCTCAAGAGCAAAGGCTTCGATGAGTAACGACTGCTGAGAAGAGACCGGGGAGGGTGTTATATCTTCCTCGGTCTTTTCTGTGCTCTTCAGGGCAGTAAGAACGGAGACGGGGGCTGAGATGAGAAAAGTTGTCATCACGGGTATTGGTGTTGTCTCGCCGGTGGGGTCCACCCTGGACTCATTCTGGCAGAGCATTACTTCCGGTGTATCCGGTATTGGCCATATCGACGCGTTCGATACGACAGACTTTGCCGTCAAGATTGCGGGACAGGTTACCGATTTTGATCCGAACGACTTCATTGCCCGCAAGGAGCAGCGCCGTATGGACCGCTACTGCCACTTGGCTCTCGGTGCTGCGAAGATGGCCGTGAGTAATTCGGGACTGGACACGGCTGCCGAGAATCCAGAGCGTATGGGTGCTCTCGTCGGCTCGGGCGTGGGCGGAATCAAGACCGTGGAGCTTCAGCACGATATCCTGAACAACAAGGGCCCCGGCCGCTGCTCGCCGTTCACAATTCCCCAGATGATTTGCAACATGGCTTCGGGTCTTATTGCCATAGATCACAACCTCAAGGGGCCCAACTACTCGCCGGTTTCTGCCTGCGCAACTGGGGCTCACTCCATCGGCGAAGCAATGAAGATCATCAGGCGCGACGAAGCGGACGTGATGATTGCCGGCGGAGCCGAAGCGTCGATCACCCCCCTGAGCATTGCAGGTTTTGCGGCAATGCGGGCGCTTTCCACCAGGAACGACGAACCCAAGAGAGCCAGCCGGCCTTTCGATGTGGATCGTGACGGATTTGTAATGGGTGAAGGCGCGGCAATCGTCGTTGTTGAGGAACTCGAACGCGCAAAGGCCAGGGGAGCGCATATCTACGCCGAAGTGGCCGGCTTTGGAATGAGCTGTGATGCGTTCCATATGACTGCTCCTTCTGGGGACGGTGAGGGTGCGACAAGGGCGATAAAGCTGGCACTCCAAGACGGTCAGATTGCTCCCGAGGATGTGGACTACATCAATGCCCACGGTACGAGCACCCCACTCAACGACAAGATTGAGACGCGGGCCATCAAGGGAGCACTCGGAGAGGAAGCCGCACGCAAGGTCATGATAAGCTCCTCTAAGTCCATGACCGGTCACCTTCTGGGTGCCGCCGGCGGAATTGAAACCGCTGTCTGTGCCCTGGCGATCGAGAATGGAGTTGTTCCTCCGACCATCAACCATGACAACCCTGACCCGGAATGCGATTTGGATTACATCCCGAACGTGTCGCGGGAAACGGAAGTCAACGCCTGCCTGAACAACTCCCTGGGCTTCGGCGGACACAACGCCTGCCTGGCTATCAAGAAAGCGTGAGGCGTGGCCGTTGGCCACGCAACGCCCAACGTCCAACGCCCAACGTCCAACATCCAAGTTGGGAACTGAGAATGCTCCCTGCTACTGAAAAGCGTGGCTGTTTCTTCGTATGCGAGCTCGCCATTGGAGCCCCGTCTCCAATCCCCTCCCCGGGAGGGGTGGATCGGCCGCAGGCCGAGACGGGGTGGGTTCGTTGGATGTTGGGCGTTGGACGTTGGGCGTTGGAAGCCGTAACTCCCCTCCCGTTACCCAATCAACTCCCTGACCTTTGCGGCCAGGGATTCCGCTGTTTCGTGGGTTTGCTCTTCCGTAGGGCCTTCTACCATAACCCTGCAGAGATTCTGTGTTCCCGAATACCTGATGAGTACGCGGCCTTTTCCGGCCATTCCGGTCTCGGCACCGGCGATTGCTTCCTGCAACTCGGGCAGATCTTCGAGTGCGGGTTTCGATGACACTTCGACGTTGATGAGTATCTGTGGCGCCTGCTTGAATATCTCCGCGAGCGTCGAGAGCTTCTCTCCTGTTCGCTGCATGACGGCCAGGAGCTGCAGGGCGGTTATTATGCCGTCGCCGGTGGTGTGGTGGTCCAGGAATATCACGTGGCCTGACTGCTCGCCACCGATCGATGCGCCCCTTTTCTGCATCAACTCCAGTACGTTCTTGTCGCCAACATCCGCATCTTCGTAGATGATACCCAGTTCATCAAGCGCGAGTCGCATGCCCAGGTTGCTCATAGGGGTAACTATCAGCAGGTTGTTACGCAGTATTCCACGGTCCTTCATATCCTTCGCGCAGATGGCGAGGATGTGGTCGCCGGTGAGTTCACGGCCATTCTCGTCAACCGCGGTCAGCCGGTCACCATCTCCGTCAAAAGCCAGCCCTGCATGAGCTCCGGTATCCTTAACCGCCACCACCAGGTCATCCGTAAACTGCGATCCGCATTGATCGTTGATGTTCCTGCCGTTGGGCCGATCATGAATCGCCGTTACTTCCGCGCCCAGTTCCGAGAAGATTATCGGCGCAAGGTGGTAGGTCGCGCCGTTGCCACAGTCCAGGACGAGTTTGAGTCCTTCCAGGGTCAGGTCTCCAGGAAACGCGGTCTTGCAGAAAACCGTGTATCGTCCAATGGCGTCATCTATGCGCTGGGCCTTGCCTATCTCGTCCGCGGTCGGTCTCACGGAGGAGATCTCATCCGAGGTCATGAGTTTTTCAATCTCACGTTCGATCTCGTCGGAGAGCTTGTAACCGTTCCAGGAGAATATCTTGATACCGTTGTCCTGGTAGGGGTTGTGGGACGCGGAGATCACGATACCGGCATCGGCCCTCATATCACGGGTGATGAACGCTATTCCGGGCGTAGGCATGGGCCCCACGAGGAGTACGTCGACGCCCATCGAACAGATTCCCGCCGTGAGCGCCGTCTCCAGCATGTAGCCGCTGAGCCTGGTGTCCTTGCCGATGACAATGCGGTGCCGCCCTCCGTGCCGCCTGCAAAGATGGGCCGTCGCCCGTCCAACGGCAAGGGCCGTTTCGGCGGTCATCGGGTAAACGTTTGCAACACCACGAATACCATCTGTCCCGAAAAGGTCGCCCATACAATGCTCCGTTTCTGATTGTGACTTCTTAACCTGCCCAGAAACCCCGGACCGTATCCACGATGGCCTGGAGCCATGCCGTTCCGGCTGTCCGCTCTCCTGGAGTGAGCGCCTTTATGGAGCCGGGGTAATCCGTGCCAGGGGCCATCTTATCTACGGCTGTCAGCAGAATGTCGCGCTGTTCCACGGCGCATTCGCCGAGCTGTGCGCTTTCAATTCTTCCAGCGACATCCGGCCACTGTTTCTCAAGGAGCTTCTGACTGTCGAAAGGCGTGGAAGGGACGTCGCCTCCAAACTTTGCTTCGGCAAGCTCCAGTGACAGTTTCATGTTGCCGGCAAGCTGCCCCATACGTTTCAGGCGTTCCTGTACCATCGAATCGATACGTCCAATCGCTGACTCGGCACATTGAGCCCCCTGTTCAGTTCCGGAAAGCAGAGGAGTGCGGACACTGCGGTACCATTCCCTGAGAGCAACAATGTTCCCGATGTAAACAAGGTTGTTTTCAACGATCCGGGAGATACTTCCGTAAAGACCCGGCTGGTACGGCATCTTGCCGGTCGTACGCGCAAACTGCCCGAAGACCAGTGTCCCGGGCGTGGTTACATCCCTGCGGTACACGGTTCCCGCCGCAATGATGGTGCCGTAGTCTATGCGCGAAGGCCCGACAAGGCCACCCTGTCCACCCAGGAATATGGGCGGGCAATCGAGCATTACTCCGCGTGCCACGTCTCCGATCAGCGACGGCGTTGCCTTGTCCTGGTGCGGCGTGTAGTTGAAATGGATGTACGAGGACCCGACTTCCGAATGGTCCAGCCCGCTTGTTCCGCCCGCCATGAGGCAATCGCAGAAGTTGACGAGACTGCCCAGTGTCACGAACGGCAGCAGGACGGTTTGTTTGAGCCCGACGCTGTGTGCACATGAAGACTGTTCCTCAAGCAGCGTGCCTGGCCGGACATGAGCCCCGGAACCAAACGTTACTCCAGAAAGCATCGTTGAGCCGGAGAAGTAGCCGCCTTTGAGGATCACCTTGTCTGCCAGCTGGCAGTCTTCTATCGTTACGGGGCCTTCCTGTCCAAGTTCGCTCCCGGGACCTATTGTTGTGTTCACGCCGTAGATCCGGCAGCCCGGATGGATAATCGCCTGCGGGGATATCCTGGAGGGGTCGACCGATTCGTCGATATGAACTGACTGGGGGTTGCGAATATCGGTTCCCCCGGCCATCACAGTCTGTACCTGTTCTGATATCATCATCACTCAACTGTCACAGACTTCGCCAGGTTGCGTGGTTGATCGATGGAACATCCACGGATCTTCGCAACGTGGTAGGCAAAAAGCTGTTCGGCGATAACGACCGGTATGGGGGTCAGGAACTCGGCGCACGGAGGAATGCGTATGACATCATCACAATGCGCATCAATATCCTTATCGCCTTCCGTGGCGATGGCTATCACCGGTGCTTTCCTGGCCATGCATTCCTGCATGTTTCCTATTGTCTTGTCCTTGCCCTGGATGTCCGGGACAAGGCCGACGACGGGCACGTCCTCGCCAAGAAGAGCAATCGGGCCGTGCTTGAGTTCCGCCGCATGGTATCCCTCGGCATGAATGTAGGAGATCTCTTTCAGCTTCAGGGCGCCTTCCATGGCGACCGGGTACATGTACCCGCGTCCGATGAAGAAGAAGTCCTCTGCCTTGGCATACTTTTCGGCAATCCTCCTGATGTCTTCTTCCTGGTCAATCACCGCCTGGGCCATTTCCGGCAGACTCATCATTTCCCGAACCATCCGCTGCCCGACCTGTGTCGACAGCCTTCTTGTTCTGCCGAGGGCAATAGCCATCATGGCCATGACGGAAACCTGACAGGTGAAAGCTTTCGTTGAGGCCACGCCGATCTCCGGCCCGGCATGCAGGTATACGCCCCGGCCGGTTTCACGGGCAATGGTCGAGCCGACGACATTGCAGACTCCAAGAACCGTGGCACCCTTTCTCTGGGCTTCGCGGACCGCGGCCAGGGTGTCGGCAGTTTCCCCGGACTGGCTGATCGCCAGCATGTAGGTGTCTCGCTGTATGATCGGATTCCGGTAGCGGAATTCGGCGGCCTGCTGAACTTCTGCGGGAATGCTGGCGAAGTCTTCAAAGTAATTCTTTCCAACCATCCCGGCATACATTGACGTACCGCAGGCGGCGATGAGAATCCTGTCGATCCGCGCCATTTCGTAAGGGTCCATCTGCATGCCGCTGAGCTTCGTGGTGCCTTCCGAGTCAACCAGGCGCCCGCGTGTTGCGTTGGAAATGGCCGTTGGTTGCTCGTGAATCTCCTTGAGCATGAAGTGCTCATGGCCCGCCTTCTCGATCTGGTCAATGTCCCAGTCTATATGCGTGGTCTCGCGGGACACCGGCACATTCTTGACCGACACGACTTCAACGTTGTCGCCGGTGGCGGTGAGTATGTCACCGTCGTTGAGGAAAATGACCTGCTTGGTGTGCTGCACGATGGCACTCACATCCGAGGCAACAATGGTTTCGCCATCGCAGATGCCTACGGCAATGGGGCTGCCTTTCCGGGCGGCGACCATGGTGCTGGGGTGGTGGACCGATATTACGGCGATTCCATAGGTGCCTTCGACCATTTCAAGTGTTGCGGCAACTGCCCTGGTAAGGTCGCCTTCGTAACATTGTTCCACGAGTTGCGCTATTACTTCGGAGTCGGTATCGCTGACGAACTCGAAACCTTCCTGCGCCAATCTGGATTTGAGGGCGATGTAGTTCTCGATAATCCCGTTGTGGACGATTGCGAATTCGCCGTTGCGGCTCAGGTGGGGATGCGCGTTGACGCGGTTGGGTTCACCGTGTGTGGCCCAGCGGGTATGGCCGATGCCAAGTGTGGCGCCGGTAGATTCGGCTGGCATTTCGGCGGCGAGAGAAGTTTCCAGGTCATCTATCTTGCCCGGGGTTTTCACGATGTTGAGCCGGCTTGTCCGGGGATTGAGAAGGGCAACCCCGGAGGAGTCGTAACCACGGTACTCCAGACGGTGAAGACCGGAAATTATGATGTTTGTGGCTGCCTTGTTGCCCACATATCCCACGATTCCGCACATTGTCGAGTCTCCACTAACTACCAGAACTCCGCACGTTACGCATATTTGCGAAAACGGCCTCAGCGGAAGGATGTTCCGGCGGACACATTCACCCGATTGTTAGGAAAAGAAAGTATATCAAACACCCTTTTGGCGCAACTGTAAACGAGTGCATGCTGCGCTGTTGCCTGTAGAACGGGTTTAGGCTGAATAGATCCAGCAGGCATTTGAGGATGAGAATGGGAGAACGTAACCACCCGCGCCCCCGCGCTGGAGCTCCCGAGGACACAG
>JASLPY010000004.1 GCA_030744755.1 Kiritimatiellia bacterium
GACGGCGGACTTTTCCCGCTAACGCCTAGCGCCTAGCGCCTAACCACTGCGTTCTGCGCTCACAGCGCAGAACGCTCAAAGAGATATAACGTCTTGACGTTATAACGTTACAGCGTTATGATGCCACGAACAATGGAGGTGGAGCATGAGCATATTAACCAAACGAGCGACTGTCTATCTTGACCCTGTCCTGCACAAGGCGCTTCGACTCCAGTCGGTGGAAACATCACGATCCGTATCAGAACTGATAAATGACGCTGTGCGCGATGAGCTTGCAGAAGACGCCGGCGACCTGGCCGCGTTCGAGGAACGGAAGAACGAGCCGACTGTCGAATTCGAGGATTTCGTAAAAGGACTGAAACGCGATGGAACCATATAGGCTGGTCGTCAAGCAGTCGGTCTCGAAAGATCTCAAGAAGATCCCGAAGAAGGACGTGAAGCGAATTCTGGCGGCCATCCGGGCACTCGCTGCGAACCCGCGCCCCCCGCAATCGAAAAAGCTCTCCGGCCAGGACAGGTATCGTCTGCGACAAGAAAACTACCGCATTCTTTACGCCGTCGAGGATGACAGGCTGGTCGTCTGTGTGGTCAAGGTCGGCGACCGGAGAAGTGTGTATCAATAGAAAAGTCGAACCAGGCAAATTCAGCGTAAGCGCTGAAGCGTGCCACTAATTTGCAGCGTC
The DNA here is from genome assembly GCA_030744755.1 of Kiritimatiellia bacterium. GTDB lineage: Bacteria > Verrucomicrobiota > Kiritimatiellia > UBA8416 > JADHWI01 > JASLPY01. The sequence goes on from JASLPY010000004.1 coordinate 684, forward strand.
AGGTCACAAACCATGAAATGGATTCTACTCATCTGCATGATTGCGCTTTCATCGTGCGCGACTCAAATGACACAGCAGGACATGCCCCTGCGTGTCACTGCCGTGCCACCCAACTTGAAGCTTGATCCGTTCTACAAGAAGTATGTTAACGCTGACGGCTACCCCGTGGTGAGTTCGGGCAGGGTGTCGGACCATGCGCTCCTGGAAGCAGGCTATCTCGTTAACATGATGCTTGCGAAACGACCGGACGTACGCAAGGCAATGATAGAGGGCGGGTCCCGGTTGATCGTAATGGCATACGATGAGTTTACAAGCGACATACCTGAGTATCACCACATGCGCCCTAAAGACTTCTGGGACCGGCGTGCGCGCGGTTTTGGTGGATCCCGGGATGATCCTGTGTGCTCATGCGCGGAGGAGAACGTTCTTGGCTACGAAGGTGATCCCTACCATGCGGAGTGCATTCTTATTCACGAATTCGCCCACAACATTCACCTGCGCGGCATGGTCGAAGTAGATGCGACATTTGACGAACGCGTGAAGGCAGCCTACGACGCGGCCATGAAGAAAGATCTGTGGAAAGACAAATACGCGTCTCAGAATCACCACGAATACTTCGCGGAGGGTGTTCAGTCCTGGTTTGACAACAACCGCCCTCCGGACCATGACCACAACCATGTAGACACCCGCAAGGAGCTGTTGGAATACGACCCCGCTTTGGGCGTGCTGTGTAAAGAGGTCTTCGGAGACACAGAACTAAAATACACCAAACCCGCCACGCGTCTGACCGGGCATATGTCAGGATATGATCCGTCAAAAGCGCCGGAATTCAGCTGGCCCAAAAGACTCGCCGACAAGGGGAAAGAGATCATCCAGAGTTCCCTGGATCAGCGCAGAAAGAAACAGAAGGCACGAATGGGCGACGGGCCCCAACGTTAGAAACTGAAGAAGTCTCAGCAGCATAGAGCACTTGATAATGAGGATGACATCAACGGTTCTCTGTTGTGCAGTCCTCTCTGCAGAAACAGGGTTTCGTGTCGGCAATCCCGGGGCTCCGTCTTTACCCCGAAACTGCCATATTCTTGTGCACCATAAATGCCGGGACTTCGTAGGGGTGGGCGCGTTTCAGTTCGGCTATCACTTCGGCCAGGAGTTCTTCCACGCAGATCATTTCCACGCGATACTCTCTGACGCGTTCGATGGTGCCTTCTTCGCCTATGAATGGCTTGCTGCCTTCGAGCGCGCGAAACTGCCCTTCGCCGGCCACCTGCCATGAACAGCAGTCGTAACCTTCGTAGCGGCCGGCTCCCTTGCTGAAAAGCGCTGTCTTTACTTCTTCCAGGTGAGTCTCGGGTATGTAAACAACCAGTGTGACCATGTTGGACCTCCTCCGTACCAAGTGCCATTAGCATACATGCTGGATGATGGGAGTGTCACGCTCTTGCGTATGGTGGGCAGGCGGTCAGCTGTCCATGGTACTCTGAAGTAGCGCCCGACTCCGATCGGGCGACTCTCCATGTCCGCGAAGAAACTCGAGACACTCCCGATCGGAATCGTGAGCTACGGGAGACACGGTGCCCATGCCCAAAACCCACACTCTCCTCTGCGCACTCCGCGTCCCTGCGAGAGACTTCCCCTCCGGTTTCCTCTTGACCCACCACGCCTGCTTCGCGAACATTCTGCCCGGAGGTAGATTCAGGTAATGCGGTGTATTGCTACATACTTTCTGCTGATCACGATGACCGTCGCGCGTTTCGCGCTTTCGGATGATCTTGTCACGGGGGAAGTGCTGGACGCGCTGTTTGCGCACGAGGACTACTCCAACTCGACCTGGAGTTGTTACGTGTCGGATATTGAAACGGGAGAGACGGTTTACGAGCTGAATTCCGACAAGGGCATGGTGCCCGCGTCCAACCAGAAACTCTACGTTGCCGTCGCCGCGCTTCTTGGCCTGGGTCCTGACTATCGCAGTAGCACGCATTTCTTTGCCCGCGGTCCGCTGAAGAACGGGATTCTTCGCGGAGATATTGTCATACACGGTTATGGTGCCATAACACTGACTTCAAGGTATCCACGATCTCAGACGGCTTCCGTAAAGAACGTCGTGCTCAATGAGCAACTTGACGAGCTGGTGGCCAAGCTGAAGGCGGCGGGCGTGATAAACGTTCTCGGCGGGCTCGTGGCGGATAATCGCGGATGGACGGATATGGCGTTCAATGAACACTATCCTTCTGCCACGGCTCTTCTGTTCAACGAAAACACGCTGGATATTCATGTCGAAGACGGGATTCTCTTTCACTGCCCGGGCAGGCTGGGGGTGTTCCGTCTTCATCCAACCGTTCTTGCCGGAGGAAAACAGCTGCGCCTGGAAAAGGATGGGAAACCATCCGACACGATCCGGGTTGGGCTTGCCGAAGACAATGATGATTATTGGCGGCTTGTCTCTCCTCTTGGCCCCTCGTACTACCTGGACCATCTCATGACGGCGCTGGAGTCCCGGGGTGTCTTCGTGGCTGGCAATCCCCTTCCCGCCGCCAGGGAGCATCAGAAAACACCGCTGTTTCGACTTGATGGTCTTCCACTCGGATCTCTCGTGTCCACGATGCTCTCGCACAGCGACAATCTGCGCTCGGAGATTGTCTTCCTCAACCTGGGCTATGAACAGCGGGGTAAAGCGACTTATAAGAACGCGGCGAAGGCTTGCAAAGACCTGCTCGAGGCACAGGGCATGAGCCTGAAGCGGTACAAGGCGGTGGACGGTTCGGGATTGAGCCCCCGCAACAGGGTAAGCACGCGTGAAACCGTGGAACTTCTGAAGACCATGAGCGTGAAACCGCACTTCGAGCTGTTCAAGAGCGCGCTACCCGTGGCGGGTGTGTCGGGAACCCTGGCACGGCACCTTGCCGCTGAAACAATCAAGGGCAGGGTAAGAGCCAAGACGGGAACGATCGACGGGGTGAAGGCGCTGTCCGGATATACCGATTCCGCGGAGGGCAGGAGGCTCGCCTTTTCGATTATCTGCAATGATTCTCCCGGCAGTGACAGGTGCTGGAAGACGCTGGAGTCTGTGCTGGTGCTGCTGGTGGGGGTGAATGGGGAATAAGGCAGGCTGTCGGCCTATAGTGCGGAGATCTGAATTCTCACGAATCCAGCTACGGGAAGTGTGGAACCTCTATCTTGTAGCTGAATCCGTGAGGATTCAGATTGTGTAGCTGTAGCGAAGATCTGAATTCTCACGAATCCAGCTACAGGGGAGTGGGATTAGGGAAGTACGTTTACTTCAACGCCTTCCGGCCTTCCTTCAGCCAGTGTGAGATTTCCTTGTCGGCGGGCCAGAGTTTTCTCGCTGCTTTGTATACCTCGACAGCTTCTGGTATGCGGCCCTGTGTCCAGAGTAGAGCTGCCAGCGATTTGTGTGCGCCGGGAGAAGAAGGACCGGCTTCAAGGGATGCCCGGAATGCCGTCTCGGCTTCAGCAACACGCCCGAGTTCGCGGAGAGAGATCCCCACATTGTAATGGGCTCCCGGGTCGGTTTCATCCGCGGCAGCAGCCTTCTTGAACCATTCCAACGCCCCCGCGTGGTCTCCCCCCATTCCCGTAACCACACCGATGTCCACGTAAGCGGTGCTGTACTTGGGGTCGATCTCTATGGCTTTGTGAATCAAGGGAACACCCTCGGCGAGCATGTCATTCTGCAGGAGAGCAAAACCGAGATGACGCGCGTACTCAGCACGCCACCGAGTACTCACATTTTCATCCCTGCCCCATGTGTCCCAAAGTTCCCTCGCCAGGGGAAGTGCCTCCTCGTACCTTCCCCTGTTGATCATTAGCGACAGCAGGTTTCTCCTTGGTCTGATTGCCCCCTCCGGCGTGTCACGAACCGTGACCTCGAAGATAGTCATGGCATCCCGCCAGGCCCCGACGCGATCCGCAGTTCTTGCAGCAAACGCAAGCAACACAAGTGCCGCCGTGATCAGGGCGATTTTCCGTTGCCGTTGAGCCAGGTAAGCAAACAACGCCCCAGCAGTGAGTGCGAATCCTGCGACAGGAACGTACATAAAACGTTCTGCCATGTACTGCATCATCGGAATGATATTTGACATTGGTGCGAGGCAGATTCCGAACCACAGCAAGCCGAAGGTCGCCACCGGCAGTCGCCGCCGGTTTGCAATGACGGCCCATGCAACGGACAGGATGACCGCTACACTTGCTGCAACTTTCCAGTCGAGAAGCGACTGTGATGATTCCATTCCGGAATAATCGGCCACGAGATGCTGGGGCCAGACAAGCAAGGCCAGGTACTTGACCGCGGCTCTAGTCATGGTCAGCATCGTGGCGAAAAAACTGCCTGCGATGTAGTCGATCTGACTCGTTTTCCCAATGAATGAATGTCTCCAGACAAGGAACACCACCATGACAATACACATGCATGCGACGGTTGTTATCACCAACGGCTTGGCCTGCCCTGCTGAATCGTCGTCCTGTTCTTGCGTACCTTTCCCGCGCGGGAGCCAGTATTCCAGGGCGAGGATCAGAAAAGGAACGACAATAGCCTGAACTTTTGACAGGCACGCCAGGAGATAGACTGCGCAGTGAACTGCCAGCCTCAAGGGATTGAATGGCTTTTCACGCCATTTCATCCAGAGGTGAATTCCGAGAAGAACGAAGAACGCCGCCAGCAGGTCGTCCCTGCATTTTACCCATGCGACCACTTCAGTCTGCACCGGGTGAACAAGGAAGACGGCAGCCGCAACGAACGATGCCCCGGTTCTATTAAGGAGTTGCCGGGCAACAAGGAAGACCATCAGGCTGTTGAGAAGATGGAGGAGAACATTGTGAATGTGCCACCAGGCAGGATCGAGGCCGGCAACCGAGAAGTCGAACAGGTAGGATATATTGCGACATGGCCGGAACACGGCGAAATCCTCTCCCATCCCCCTGCCAGCCATAGTCGAGATGTCGGTGAAGTATTTCGGCAGGAAGGAAAAGGACCTGATGGCGGGGTTCCCTACGATGAAGTAGTCGTCATCCCACACAAACCCGAAGCCTGCCGTTCTTCCCCAGATAAGTGCGCATATGGCTACAAGGAAGAACAGGGCGAGAAGTCCTGCCGTGCTGTAGCCATTTGCGTTGCACTTTGTTTGCACGGCTCTTGCGCGTTCAACTGGCAGCGCCCGCCTCGTAGCGGCAGACGTACAAGAAGTAGGTCCACCGCTACGAGGTGGACCAGCCGAACTGGAGCTTTTTAGCTTTTTCATGGGAACATTTCGCTTATACTGACGGCCTTTTGCAAGAAATTTCGGATCATTCTCTGGTTGACGTTGCCCGGAACCCGTCAAGCCGGAAGGAATGAAAGAACGGAGGGAACGGAACGGTGTTGATAAATATTCTTCTTCTTACGTTAATCACCTTTATACCGGCGCTTGAGCTTCGCGCCTCTATCCCCATGGGCATTCTCCCAATACCGATACCTTTCCTTGAGCGGACGATTAATCAGGACATGTCCTGGTTGACCGTGGTGGTTGTCTGCGTAATCGCGAATGTAGTATTGGGTGCCATGGTGTTCGTTATTCTCGGTCCTGCATTCACTTTCATTCGCAAATGGGGTTGGTTTGACAAGAGAATATGGCCCATCCTCGAACGCACGCGGCACAAGATCCATCCGTATGTCGAGAAGTACGGGGAATTCGGTGTTGCCGTGTTCATCGGCATTCCGCTGCCGGGGTCCGGCGTCTATACCGGTGCCTTCGGTGCGTACCTGCTGGGTTTGGACAGGAAGAAGTTCATGATCGCGAACGTTCTGGGGGTGTTAATTGCCGCTGTCGCAGTTACTGCTTTGAGCATGTGCATTCTCAAGGGTGCGGTAGGCGACGACAGCTTCCTTGCGCGACTCTTCCTGAAGCACTGATCCGCGAGGACATCATGACGCAGGCATCTTGTCTGATTTATGATCAGCCGGGACGGCCGATCTACTGGGAGTAGAGCTGGCCTCCGGCCTGCTTTCCAGATACCACGAACACCATTTAGTGCCAGATGGCCTTGCTGAGAAGTGGGCCATACGTTAGTCTACTCGCTCTGATGCACGGAATCTTTAGGAAAGGAAGGTAGTATGAATCGTCGTGAATTCTTGAAAACTGCGGGTGTAGGGGCTGCTGCGTTTGCGGCATTGCCGAACATTGGTATTACCTGGGCGGACGTCCCATCACGCCAGGGAAAGATCATCAAGGACCGCAAAATCAACATGGCCTGCATCGGTATTGGCGGGAAGGGGTCCTCCGACGTACGCAGCGTCAGCGGAGAGAACATCGTTGCTCTTTGTGACGTGGATTTGGGAAGGGGAAAGGGGTCGTTCAAGTCCCACCCGAATGCCAAACAGTACAAGGATTTCAGGAAAATGCTGATCGAGCTGGATGACCAGATCGATGCAGTGACGGTCAGTACGCCTGACCATATGCATTTCCCGGCAGCCATGATGGCAGTGAAGATGGGCAAGCATGTTTTCGTTCAGAAACCCATGACGCACACAGTCGAGGAGGCCCGCGTTCTTACCGAGGCCGCAAGGAAACACAAAGTGGCCACCCAGATGGGAATCCAGGGCCATTCGGGTGATGGAATCAGGCGAATGCGCGAGTGGATGGCGGTCAAGGCTATTGGTGACGTGAAAGAACTTCACATCTGGACAAACAGGCCGATATGGCCCCAGGGAGTCAAGGAGCCGCTGCCAAAGGCCGAGATTCCTGCGAACCTGGACTGGAACCTGTGGCAGGGCGTGGCCCCGGAGCGCGAATACGGAAGAGGTTATCTCCCGTTCAACTGGCGCGGCTGGTGGGACTACGGCTGTGGCGCCCTCGGTGACATCGGCTGCCACGCACTCGACTGCGCATTTGATGTTCTGAAACTCGGCAGTCCGGAAAGCGTTGAAGCCGTTAGTGATCAAATCAACGATCAGACGGGCCCCAAGTGGTCGATCGTAACCTACCAGTTCGGTGCCACAAAGGATCGCGGACCGATCAAACTCGTATGGTACGATGGTAACAAGAAGCCCGAACGTCCGAAGGATCTTGAAGATAACAGGAAGATCCCCGGCGGCATAGGCGGGCAGCTCTGGTACGGCACCGAAGGCACAATCATGGTAAGTGACGTTTACTGCGCATCGTCGAGGATCATCCCCGAAGCGAAGATGCAGGACTTCATAAAGAACAGAATGCCGGAGAAGACGGAGAAGAAATCGGTAGGGCATGTGAGAGAATGGCTCGACGCGATCAGGGGCGGTGCGCCGGCAGGTGCCAACTTCGACTTCGCCGGTCCCCTGTCCGAAATGGTTCTCCTCGGAAACCTGGCCGTTCGCACGGGCAAAAAGGTTGAGTGGGATGCAGAGAACCTGAAATGCACGAATCTGCCCGAAGCCAACAAGTTCGTGAGGAAAGACTACAGGGTTTACTAGTCTTTCTCAAAGCTCTGTCATGACTACGGCCTGAAAGGCCGAGACATACCAGCCCAGGGCAACATCCTCGTTGTTCCACACATTTCTTGATTGTCATGCTCTCGGGGCAAGCCGGAGGCTTGTCAGCGATTAGCCGGTGGTTGATTCCGCGGAGCGGGAGATACCACCGGTCAACGGAGATATGAATTGCATCCCGAAGGGATGCCAGCATTGGGTGATACGCGACCGAGTGGGGGAGTCGCTGCCATCCCTCCGGGATGGTTGATGCTCTCGCCACGAAGTCCGGTGGTGGCGCGCGTTCCTCGCGCAACCACCGGCTAATGGCTGGCAGGCCTCCGGCCTGGCGCAACGTTACAACGGGCAAGAAGAGATGTGTAGAACCACGAGGATAACGCCCTTGGCTGGTGTGTGACGCGCTTTCAGTGCTATCGACAATCCGATGCCGCAAGGAAAGCGGAATCCCGGAGTGCCACCATCAACGCCAAGCTAGGAGATCACCGCGCCTATTCCTTGCTGCCCTGCTTGAACTGGGCGAGGTATTTTTCGCGCGCTTCCACCACCCATCGCTCGGCGCCGCCCATTGCCCAGGTCGGTTCCCAGCCGTTGATATTCTCGTTGTTCTTGCGCTGGATGCAGGCCTTTACCAGGTCAGCCATCTTCTTGTACTTCGGATCGTTCCTGTCCTTGTAGCCCTTGATCTGTCCCCAGCCGCCGGCTTTCTCCGGCAGGGGCATCATCAGGATTCTGCTTTCGTCCGTTTGGACGAGGTTCACGAGGGCATATTCCGGCTGAGCGGCTACTTCCTCACCGAACAGCTCCTTGACGTAAGCTCTCAGCGCGGTGAGACCAGCGCCATTGAAGCGCCGTTCTTCAAGTTTGTTCGGGAACATGTCGCCGTAGCACTGACCGTTCAGATCGAGCCACTCTATGATCCGCATATAGCTTTCACGGTCGACCTCGGAGAGCTTAGGATGGTTCTTGTCGCCGTTCAGCAGCAGATGCGCAACCTTGTTCTCATAGGCATAGAACTTGCGCGGCCGGCTTATGTTGTAATTGACATCCGTTCCTTTGTACCTGCCGTTCATGTACCCCTTGTCGCCTACCCTGTGCTGCCCTCTCTTGACGATCTCGGACAGTGACTTCGGGTAGCGGCCGTTATCATATATCAGGTTTATGCTCTTACCCTTCTCATCCTTGCCCAGCCCATGGCATTCAACACAGTACCTGTCCAGCACGGGCTGGACCGTCCTGACAAAACTCATGCCACCTTTGTACTGGGGACCGGCAGCGGGTCTCAGGTCCATGGGCTTTTTTCTGCGAAGCTTGGCTACGGACCGCATGTCGGGCGTCGTCCCCACGGCTTCATGACACCCGATGCAGCTTCTCTGCTCTCCGGGCTGGAGATAGAACAGGCTCTTCTCGGTCAGTAACGCCATGCCGTTTTCATCAAGGGACTGAACCTGTACAGAAACGTTGGCCGGAATCCTGAAGGTTGCCGAACCGTTCTCGTCCACGGGAACCGTGCCAAGCACTTTCTTCGGTATGTCGTTCGGCACCGTCATCGTGACCGACATACGGCTAGCACGAGGCTGGACGCCAAGCGCGTTAATGCGGATCGCCTTGATCATACCGGGCTTGATGATGCCCTCGGGATCGTTGCGGGTCAGGTAGGCGTTCTGGAGAAACACCGTGCCGTAAGGTTCGGCCTTGGGCGGTATCATTGCGGGGAGAGCCGGGGGGGTCGGCCTGACCCTGATGGGAATAGGCGATACGGTTGCCACCTCCGGGTCTTCATAGATCTTCTCGCGTCCGCCGAAGGAGTCGATCATGTAGATCGCTCTATCCGCCACTGGAGGCGTCTGGCCCTGCTTGTGAACTCTGTGATTGGCTCTCGATGCGAGGAATATGTCTTCCGTGAGTGGAAACGGGTGACTGTAATGCGGTTCGGGCCAGCCCTTTGTTTCGGAATATGGCGTCTCAGGCGTGATGTGCTTGATGGCATGCTCGCCGTTTTCGTCGATATTAGTATCCAGCACCACGGTCGTTCCCGTGTTGTAACTGTGATGGCCCTGTGCAGTGCACACTACCTTGTGGCTGCCGGGGATGGCCGTTGCTTCAACAAACTGGTGGGGAATGACCATATCGTTGCCGAAGAAATGCGTGACTGCCGTTCCGTCGGGACGACACCACCACAACTTGTGAAAATACATCTCGTGCCTGTTGGTGTATTCCCAGCGCATAAAAACAATTCTACCGTCGTTCAGAACGGCTGGTTCGGCCTCGTTCTCGTTGCCGAAAGACAACTGCGTGATGTTGTTTCCGTCCTTGTCGCATTTGTGGAGTATCCATGCAGGATTATACCTGCCGCCGTGGCAGCGTCCGAACGACTGTCCGCGTGAAGAGATGAAGACGATCTCACCACTTGGCAGGTAACAGGGATCGTTGTCCTCGATCAATACTGTTGCACGACCGTCCCATGTCTTAAAGTCATCGCGCTTGGTTCCCGTCAACTGACGAACCCACGAACCATCGATCGCTGCTTCGTAAAGGAAATATCGACGCAGTTTCGCGTCTTTCTCGGTATGATCGCAAAAGGCAAACACCACCCTTTTTCCATCATAGCTCAAGTCGGGATTGCGCACGGCACCAGGAGGCAGCTTGCCTTCCAGGATGTTACTCACCTCCGGTTCGCCGTTCTTCCATCCGGTCAAAATCCCCATGCCCTTGCCTATGCGGCTGTGACGCCCCAGGTGCTGATCCCCGTTGTGGCTGTATTTGGTCGGAGGATTGCGGTTTATGAGTATGCTGTCGAAATTGACACTGGGGTGCCTGGTGAGAACAGCAAGGCGCAGCTTCTTCATGTCGGCGTAAACGGCGGCACAGTTGTTAGGGTCGTCAGGCGACGCGTTCAACTTATCGGTAAGCTTGTCCAGCATTTCCAGTGCACGGGCAACCGATGGGGTCGCCTTGCTGACGTAATCAATCGCATCGTTAAGACCCTTGGCGTATTCAGCCACTTTATTCTTGTCAACCGGCTTGGAATCAGCGGCAACTAATGCAGTCGCTGACAACGCAAAAACAAGTAGGATTGAGAGTGCTTTCATAGACATATTACCTTTCTCTTCTTTACTGGCGCCATGGCCCATTTTCTACAGATTCAGATCACGGAAATAATAGCATACGGGTGCAGAAATGACAAGGGGGGGCGAGTTTTGAGCGTTCTGCGCTGTGAGCGCAGAACGCAGTGGTTAGTGGTTAGGCGCTAGGCGTTAGCGGGAAAGGTCCGCCGTCCGCGTAGCGATGCCTGCTTCGTATCCCACTCAAAACGGTGGGGTCGATTTGCGCTGTTCCAGAATCCTAGCTACTAACACCTAGCGCCTAACCCCTTGTGCTGTGGGGTAAACAAAACCTCGTACCCCCGTTTCACCCTGCCCCCGTTGATCTGTTTCACAACGCAGATGGCTCAGTTTTGGATTCTACGATTTGGTGCGTTGCGTTCTCATAACGACCGATTTCCACGATCCATTCGCCTGGTCCACCTCGTAGCGGTGGACCTACTCTTCCTTCCCGGTACGTCCATCGCTACGAGGTGGACGGCGTGTTGCCGGTGATTAGTTCCTGTAGAATGTTGGTGCGATGCGCGCCGTAAGGACTTCGTGCCGCCGGGCAGCAACACTCAACCTCTTCATGCCTATTTGCCCTTCTTACCACTCGGTTTCCGTTTGCGTGCCGCTGTATTCTCAATCGGATAGTAGGGCGATTCACGGTGCTCGGCATCCATCAGCTTAACGCATTCTGAGACGATTTCCGGAAGCTCACCCGAGAGGTCCTTGTTCTCGCCGATATCCTTCTCGAGGTCATACAGGACGACCTTGTGCTTCCCATCGGCATTGCTGCGATACCGGATCAGTTTCCATTTGCCGAAACGAATCGCCTGTTTCGCGCCGCCCTCGTTAAATGCCCAGTACAGCACCTTGTGTTTCTTCTGGTTAGCCGTCATCCCTGTAATGACGGGAAGCATACTTATGCCATCTACCTCCGCCTTACCCGGTATCTTCTGCCCTGCCATATCGGCAAAAGTCGGAAGAAAGTCCCAGAAAGCGGAAATGTGGGCCGTCCGGCGGCCAGCTTCAATCGCTGCCGGCCAGCGCATGAGCATTGGCGTGCGAATACCTCCATCGGTCAGGCTGCGTTTCAGGCCCCGTAGCGGTCCATTGCTGTCCCAGAACTCGGGTTTGTGGCCCCCCTCATGATGGGCGCCGTTGTCGCTGGTGAATATGACAAGCGTGTTCTTATCGATTCCAAGAGCTTTGAGCTCGGCCAGCAGCTCACCAACCTGGTTGTCCACGTTCTCTATCATTGCGGCAAATCCCGCAATCGGATTAGTGACCTTGGCGTCTTTGCCCATCCCCATCCCGCCGTAGCGGCCTACGACTTCTTCGAACTCGGGATATACCTTGCGCCATTTTGCGTGCAAAGCTTCCGGGGCGCTCATAGATGCGTGGGGCACGGTAATCGAGTAGTAGCAGAAGAACGGCTTCTTTGCTCTTCCGTTCTTACGTATAAACTCCATGCCCTTGTTCCAGAGGACGTCATGCGAATACGTATTGCCGTCATACTCGACCTTCGTGTCGTTATCCCATAGGAATTTCGGGTAGAACGTGTGGGCGTGGGACTGGCTGTAGTATCCGTAGAACGAATCGAATCCCTGTTTCAAAGCGTTGCCGCTGTCGCCGACGCTTCCCAGTCCCCATTTGCCGAACATTCCTGTCTGATAGCCCGCTGCCTTGAACATTTTTGGCACGGTATAGGTGTCCGCGGGAAGTGCCCGTGGACTCGAACCATCGGGATAGCGCCCCCTTGCACCGTTACCGCGCACAGGAGTGTGTCCAGTATGTTGGCCGGTCATCAGGACGCTACGGGAAGGGGCACAGACAGTTGACCCGGAATAGTGATCGGTGAACAACATGCCCTCGGCAGCCAGGGAATCGATATTCGGGGTCTTCAGTTTCTTCTGTCCGTAACAGCCAAGGTCGCCATAACCCAGGTCGTCACACAGAATGAAGACAACGTTGGGCTTTTCCCCTGCAGTGGGGGATTGGGCGAGAACGGGGCCTGCTGTGAATACGCAGGCAACTGCCGGCAGGATCATGGAGAGAACTCGACTGCTAAGCTTCATGATGAAGACCTTTTTCTTTCTCTTGATGTGTGATGTTTTGAAACAATGCGCCAACATAGCGCAGAAACGTTGGTGAATCAAGGTGGTGGCCGGCCCAAATCACTCACAAGAACCTGTACGCTGTATCCCATCTGGCTGCGGCCGCCTGAACCATCTGAGAGACTGAATTCTAACGAATTCAGCTACGCCTGGATGCAACGGTTTCTCCCGTAGCTGGATCCGTGAGGATTCAGATGGTCGAACGGGTGATCTATCGCGCGCCCGCGCGCCAAGTGCGAACTTGTTTTCTTTCTGTTGCCTCGCTACTCTCATGACTTGCGCCCATTTGTGGCGAGTGAAGCATGACGACAGGTTTCTGCTCCGGTGGTATTCCTCCGAGCGGGGTAGCAACGCTGTACGCGAGACCAAACACAGGGAGTGCGCCATGAGCGAAGATGCCAAAGGAACCGCCGGTTCAAAAGATGTTGCCAGCAGAGAACGAGAGATGCTCGTTGATGCCCGAAAGAAAGGTGGCCTCGCGACGCTTGGTACCTTTGTAAGACTGTCCGGTCCTGGCTGGCTCCAGAGCGCCATCACTATTGGCGGCGGCTCCCTGTCGAATTCCCTCTACCTGGGAGTACTTGTCGGATTCGGCTGTATGTGGGTTCAGCCGCTTGCCATGATCCTTGGCGTGGTTATGCTCAGCGCCATAACCTATGTCACGCTCTCGTCGGAAGAACCCCCGCTGCGAGCCATCAACCAACACGTCAGTCCCATCCTTGGATGGGGGTGGTTGATAGCATCCATGATGGCCAATGTAGTCTGGTCCCTGCCTCAGTATGCATTGTCAGCCGGCGCGCTGCAGCAGAACCTCTTTCCCCAGTTTTTCGGTTGGGAAAACCAGGCTGGAATCTTCGGGTCGATCAAGGGCGGAACGGCAGCCGCGGCGATCATCATTCTGAGCATCGCCATTTTCAACGTCATGCTCTACAACCGTGGCGGAAAGGGCACGAAGATCTTTGAGACGATCATTAAATGCATCATCGCGGCGATCGTGATCTGTTTCTTCGGCGTCATTGTCAAACTGAGTTTCGTCAAGGACAGCGGTCTGAACTGGGGCCAGGTCGCAGCCGGCCTCATTCCCAATTTCCATCATTTCACCAAACCCGCAGCCGGGGTTGCCGCGGAGATCGCGAACGTTGTTCCCGCGTTCCAGTCTTTCTGGAGCAATCTCGTGGTCGGCCTGCAGCGGGACGTCATGATCGGGGCGGCCTCGACAGCAGTGGGCATCAACATGACCTTCCTCCTGCCTTACTCCATCATCCGTAAGGGCTGGGACCGTGATTTCAGGGGCCTCGCGATCTTCGATCTCGCCACGGGCCTTGTCATTCCCTTTACGATCGCCACGGGCTGCGTTGTCATGGCGACGGCCTCCCAGTTCCACACCAAGCCGGCTGCCGGTTTCCTCGGCGAGACCGACGCACAGGGCCAGATTATTCAGCCTGCAAAGAATCTTGTCGGCCCCTACAAGGGGCTTATGGACAAGCGAATTACCGCCGGGATGACCGCGGAAGAGAAAACAGCTTACTCCAGTCTGCCGGAAGAAGAGAAGGCAGTGCGGCGCGAAGCCATGCCAAAGGCCGACAAACGTATGGCCGCCATGCTCGTCAAACGCGACTCGTTCAACCTGGGTGACTCGCTTGCGCCACTTCTGGGCAAGGGTGTTTCCAAGTACATTTTTGGTCTCGGTGTCGTTGCGATGACCTTGAACGCTGCCACCATGTTGATGCTCATCAATGGCCTCTGCCTGTGCGAAATGCTGGGCAAACCGGCCAAGGGCGTGACACAGGTCATCGGTAGTCTCATTCCAGCCGTTGGTGTTCTGGGTGCCTTTTTCTGGAATGATGCGAAGATGTGGTTGGCGGTGCCGACTTCGGTCTTCTGCGCGGCCCTCCTGCCCATTGCCTACATTGCGTTCTTCCTGCTGATGAACCAGAAGAAGTTCATGGGTGACGACATGCCCAGCGGCCTGTCCCGGATGGTCTGGAATGTCCTTATGACGCTATCGGTTCTTCTCACGGGGGCGCTGAGCTTGTGGGCCCTTTGGGACAAGGGCGGGTTCATAGGCAAGAACTGGATTGGCGTCAGCGAAACGGTCGGCAACTTCATGGGGTTGGGCATCTTCGTAGGATTTGGTGTCCTCGTCGCAGCCGTCCACTTCATACGCTCTGCTAAACGGGCATGAGCGGTATAAGGAGATGCAGGAAGTGAAACCCAACTCGCGCCGTACCTTTCTCAAGACGGTAGTGGCCGCTTCCGCGGCCCCGATATTTGTTCCATGCCACGTGCTGGGAGGTCCGGATGCCCCCAGCAACAAGCTACGAATGGGCAGCATCGGGAACGGCCGCATGGGAAGCGGCGACATGCAGGCGGCCATGGGCGGTGCCCTGGTGGTGGCCGTCTGTGATGTCAATATCGACAGGGCTAATGCTGCGAAGGCAAAGGTTGAGAAGCGCCAGGGAGCCGGCAACAAGGTTGCTGTCTACCAGGATTTCCGAGAACTGCTGGCGCGCGACGACATCGACGGTGTTACTATCTCTACTCCCGATCATCAGCATGCTGTCATCGCTGTAGCAGCGGCCAACGCAGGCAAGGATATCTACCTCCAGAAGCCGCTTACGTATTCTATTGAAGAAGGAAAAGTGCTGGTTAAGGCGGTCCGCAAGAACAAGGTAATCCTGCAAACCGGCTCACAGCAACGTTCCAGCCAGTACTTCAGGATCAGCTGTGAACTGGTTCGTAACGGCCGGATAGGCAAGCTGCAGACTATCGATGTCACGGTTCCCACCGATCGTGGGACGGGCAAAGCCGACCCCATGCCGGTTCCCGAAAACCTGGATTACGACAGGTGGCTGGGACCGACACCCGAAGCTCCCTATACCGAGCATCGCGTTCACCCCCAGAAAGGCTACGGCCGCCCCGGCTGGCTGCAGATCGAACAGTACTGCCGCGGCATGATCACCGGATGGGGAGCCCACATGTACGACATTGCCCAGTGGGGACTCGGCACAGATGTGGATTCAGGACCTGTTGAGATCGAGGCCACGGCCGATTTTTCGAAGCGGGGGCTTTTCGACGTGCATGCCGGGTACGAGGCGGAGGCTACGTACGCCAACGGTGTGAAGCTGACCTCCCATACCGGCGGCGGCAACGTGAAGTTCATTGGCTCTGAAGGTTGGATTCTCGCCTCCCGCGGTGGTTTCAAGGCACATGACCAGAACATTTTCAGGGAGAAACCGGGTGAGAACGATGTTCATCTGTACCAGAGCAAGAGTCACATGGGCGATTTTCTGAATTCCATGAAGACCCGGAAGGATCCGATCTGCCCGGTCGAGGTGGGCCACCGTTCCAACAGTGTCTGTGTGATCCATCACATCGCCATGAAGATGGGGCGCAAGCTGAAGTGGGATCCGAAGGCCGAGAAGTTTATCGGCGACGCTGAAGCCAATAAGATGCTGGATTATCCGCACCGCAAGGGCTGGGAAGTGTAGCGATATAGTTTCAGGTGTCGGGTGTCAGGTTTCATTCTGATTTCCAACCATGATCTGGTTTCTGCAGATGAGATTGTTTGGTGCACGAAGTAGATCGCCTCTCCAGAGGTGATCATCGGAAAGCGAACACCATTTAAGTGAGGATGACAAAGACACGCAGCTCTGGAGAGCCGCGCTACGGGAGAGATTATGCAAAAACAGACAGTCAAAAGCGGTATCATCGGAGCCGGTTTTTCTGCCGGCTTTCATTACGAATCAATCCTGGGAGTATCAGGCACGCTGCCCGAAGTCGTGGGGGTTTATACGGCCAGCGGTGACGATGCCCGCGAGTACGCGGAAGCTCGCGGCATTCGCGCCTTCGAAACGCGCGAGAAACTGTTCGAGGCCGTGGACCTGGTTCATGTTTGTGCGCCGGCTGCCTTCCATGAAGAGATTACCGTGGCTGCACTTGAAGCAGGTAAGAACGTTATCTGCGAGAAGCCCATGACCGGCTATTGCGGAGACGGTTCGGACGATTTCAACGGTGAGACGCTTTCAAAAGAACTCGCTCTCGAGAAGGCGTTGGAGAGTATTCAGCGTATGCTCGATGCCGAAAAGAAGAGCGATGGAAGAATCTTCTATGCTGAGAATTGGGTCTATGCTCCGTCCATCCAAAAGGAACGTGAAGTTATAGAAAAGACCGGCGCGCAAATTCTGTGGATGCATGGCGAAGAAGCACACAGCGGTTCGCACGCATACACCTACGGTTTCTGGAAGTACAGCGCTGGTGGCGTCATGATCGGCAAGGGCTGTCATCCCCTTGGCGCCGCACTCTATCTCAAGCGTGTCGAGGGAATGGCCCGTGATGGCAAACCCATCAGGCCGAAAAGCGTTACGGCGCGTACGCATGCACTGACACGCATGCCCACCTTCCGGGATGAAGGGCATATCCGGAGCAATTATCATGACATTGACGATTTCTCTATAATGCATGTGGAGTTCGAGGATGGCTGCATTGCTACCATTATTGCCTCGGACATCATCCTGGGCGGAATCCACAACTGGCTGGAAGTTGCCGCCAACAATCACCGCACCCTATGCAACATCAACCCCAACACTGCCATGCAGACCTATAACCCGGTTGATGAGAACTTCAAAGACATCTATGTTGTCGAGAAGACCGGCACCAAGCAGGGATGGTCGTTCCCCAGTCCGGATGAAGACTGGTTCACCGGCTACCCGCAGGAGATGGAGGCGTTCTATCGTGCTTCTGTCACTGGTGAGCCTGTCGAATCCGATTCGAACCTGGCCGCCAATATCATTTCGACCATCTACAGCGCCTATGTCTCGGCCGAACGCAAGGGTGCCGCCGTAGACGTCACCACGTTCTGAGGATGCTATGCGCCGGTCGCAGTGGACAGCCCTGCTTGATGTGATAGACGGCCGCGATGTCGCTCCGCTTCCCGTCGGCTTCATCATCGACAGCCCGTGGCTTCCCAACTGGGCAGGGATGACAATCCGGGACTACTTCGAAGATGATGCCAAGTGGCTCGAAGCCAACCTGAAGGCAGTCCGGGAGTTTCCCGATATCACTTTTCTGCCGGGTTTCTGGTCCGAGTTCGGTATGTGCACGGAACCCTCGGCATTCGGCTGCGAGTGCATCTGGCATGACAACGAACTTCCCTTTGCCGAGAAGATCATTGGCGACGTCGCTGACATTGAGAGGTTAGAAAAGCCGGACCCCGCGAGGGATGGGCTCTGCCCGAGCGTTATCGACCGTCTCAAGCTGCACGAAGATGCCATCGTTAGCGAAGGTCACGAGATCAAGTTCGCGGTGTCGCGCGGCCCCTTGAACCTGGCGTCGTTTCTGATGGGCAACACCGAGTTCCTGATGGCAATGCATATGAATCCGGGCGAATGCCGGAAGCTGCTGGAAATCATCACTGCATTCACCCTTGACTGGCTTCGGCTGCAGAAGCGGGCATTTCCTTCCATTGAAGGCATTTTCATCCTGGACGATATCGTGGGATTCATTGGTGAAGACGATTTCAAGAGCTACGCGCTGCCGTACCTTGAATCTGCCTTCCACGCGTTTGACGCGAAAGTCCGGTTCTTCCACAACGATGCCCCCGGCAAGGTATGCGCCCCGTTCCTTTCCGGAATGGGAATCGACCTCTTCAACTTTGCCTTTGATCACACCTTACCCGAGATGGGCGAATGGACAGGCGGCAAGGTTGCCCTGCTGGGGAACATCCCGCCCCGCGACGTTCTTGCCCAGGGATCGCCGGATGACGTCAGCGCGGCTGTGCAGGAAGCAATCGGATCACTTGAAGACACAAGCCGCCTCGTCCTGTCATGCGGTGGCGGCATGCCGCCGGGTGTCACCACTGCCAACATCGAGGCTTTTCAGAGAAGCGTGAGCGCATGACTGGTGACCTGGGAAACGGGTCACCATTAACCATTGACGTTTCTGCCTTCGTGCACTTATGTATACAGGTCGCCGCATGGGCGTGTACGGGAGTATGCGGCTCGGCGAGTTAGGAGTTTCGGTATCGATCCGCCTCTGGTGGTAAAAGCAGCTATATATGAAAGCAATTACGCTGAACGTCTTGTTACGAGTGCTGTTGGTACGGATATTGCATTATTATGCCAACAATCTTGTCAATTCCGGGAGAGGGTGTCTTTGAGGTCCGTGTGCGTCCATAAACTGCTTGTTGCCTTAACTGTTTGTGTTCTGCTTGTCAGTTCGATGGTCGCCGGCGCCCAGGAGAAGCTTGATAAGGCTTCCGAGAAGTTCTACAGCGGCAACGCGCTTTACAACAAACGCCTGTATTCTCTTGCTATAAAAGAATACCTCGCCTATCTCCAGGAGTTCCCCAAGCATTCCAAGGTTGAACAGGCACGTCTCGGGGTTGCGTTGTGTCTTTACGCTCAGAAGAAATGGCCGGAAGCGGAAAAAGAAATAACGAATGTACTGCAGCGCCGCAAGGCCGGTGACCCGGATAAACTGGGCCTGATGCTTGCCCAATGCATGATCAATCTGAAGCGTCCAGCCGATGCCCGCAAGGCCTTCGCCCCTGTGACCCGGTCCAAGAATGCCGAGTTCAGAACCACGGCCATGGCCGCTATCACCGAGTCATGGTTCAAGGAGCAGAACTGGGAAGAGGTGGCAAAATCTTCCGCCGTTCTACTGAAAGCAAATCCGGCCGATAAGCTCAAACTGCGGGGCCTTTACCAGGGATCCTACGCTCAATTCCAGCTTGGGGCCTATGCCGAGGCTATTCCGTTGCTGCTCGAGCTGGTGCCGCTGGCCAAGGGCGGGGCGTATGAATCGCAGTGCGCTTTCATTCTTGCGGAGTGCTATCGTGAGACCGGCGATCTTGCCAAGGCCACGGAGGCCTACGAGGCCGCGGGCACCGGACTCACGGGTGAGACGGCTGCGGAAGTCGCTTATCGGTTGGGACTAGTGAACTTCCAGAAGGCGAATTACGATGACGCAGTGAAGGGGCTTGAGAAGTCCATCAAGCTCAGTCCGGACGGGGAGTTTTCCGATCCGTCCCGCCTGCTTCTCGGTCGCGCCTATCTTGAAAAACAGGACTACAGGAAGGCCGAGCAGCATCTGCGGTCATTGAGCCAGCGCTCTGATGAGGAGCGAAAGAAAAAGAAGAAGAAACTCAGGGAGGGGCTGGTCTTTTCGGATGCGCGTGCCGCTTTCTGGTATGCACGGGTCTTCTCGCGTCAGAAAAAGTATGCCCAAGCGGAGCAGGTTCTCGCCGTGGCTGTCAAACAGTTTGCGCGTGATCCGCTGTCCATGGACCTGCAGTATGACTATGTGAACGCCCTGATGGTCAATGAGAAATACAAAGAGGCAGCGGGCGTTCTGGGTAGCATATTCCGTTATAAACACGACAAGGACTATGCCCAGCGTTCGGACCTCCTGCGGTTCTATGCCGAATGCCTGCACCGCAACAAGGACTACGCCAACAGCCTGAAGTACGCCGACGAGTATCTTGCCGCTTACGGCAAAGAGAAACATGTGGGCGATATCAAGTTTCTTAAGGCAGAGAATCTGAATCTCATGGCAAAGATTGACGAGGCACTTCCCGTTTACGAGGAAGTCTTTTCCAAGTACAAAGATAACAAGAATGTAGAGACTGCCCGTTTCCGGGCTGCCCAGATTCATCGTCGCAAGGGTGACTCCGCAAAGGTGAGCGGACTGATGGTGGAATTGCAGACGAAAGCGCCGGAGGGAGCGGTATTCAGCCAGGTAAAATTCGTTGCGGGTGACGCGGCTTTCCGCCAGAGAAAATGGGCCGAAGCAGTTGTCCACCTGAACGCCTTCGTCGATCAGCACATGAAAGACCGACGCAGGCCCTCTGCAGAACCGAACCTGGATGCCGCGTTTGTCCAGATGGCCGTCAGCAGCCTTAACCTTCAGAAGGTCGACGATGCCGCAGGCTATTTTGAGCAGGTGATAAAACTGTTTCCCGAAAGCCCGCACCGCCCGCTGGCACTCGCCGAGCTCGGGCGAATCCAATATGAAAAGGGCGACCACAGCAAAGCAAAGTCAACGCTCTCGCATTACGTACAGTCCAAGCTCAAGAAGACGACCCTTAACGCCCAGGTGGACTACTACCTCGGCTGGATAGCCATGCAGGAAAAACGCTTGCCCGAAGCGGAGAAGCATTTTCACACGGTCGTACATCAGCATCGTGCGCACGAGCTGGCTCCGGATGCCGCCATTCAGCTTGGACGCGCGTGTCTGGAGCAGGAGAAGTACAGGGAGGCGGCAGCAGCATACAGCGACCTGATAAAGAACTGGCCGGCGCACCCGCGTATGGACCTGGCCGTGTTTTCCCTGGGTATATCCTATGCCCGAAGGAAAGACTGGAGGAACGCGGCCACTCATTTTGCAGCGGTCGACGAAAAGCACTCAAAGTCTGAAGTCGCCGACCGTGCCCTGTACGAACTGGCATGGTGTGCGAAGGGCGTGAAGAAGAACGACGAGGCGGTTCTGCACTATAAGAAATTGATAGAAAAACATCCCGGGAGCAGCCTGGTTGAGAAGGTCCGCACCGAGCTGGCGGAACTGACGTTTGCCAAGGCCGACTATGACGCCGTGATTGCAGAGCTCAAGGATACGCTTGATAAGCTGACGGACCCGAAGCTGAAAGAGGAAACGACGTACCGACTGGGTACAGCCTATTTCAACAAGGCGGATTACGAAAATGCCGCGAATACGTTCGAGGCTTTCATTGCCCAGTACGAGAAGTCACCCAAGCTGGCCTCTGTGTGTTTTCACGCCGGTGAGGCACGCATGAGGCTGAAGGAGACTGTCAAGGCGCGGGACCATTTTACCGAGGCCCACAAGCGTAACCAGCAGGTGGAAATGCGCGAATCGATCCAGCTGCGCCTGGCCGAAACCCAAAGGCTGACACGCAAGTACAAGGACTCCATGAATACCTACAGGGATTTCATCCAGAAATTCCCGGAAAGCAAATGGCTGGCACAGGCACATTTTGACCACGGCTGGTGCATCGAGAAGCAGAAGGACTATAACCGCGCCTCCGTGGAATACCGCAAGGTCATTGCCATGGGTAAACGGGATGAACTGGCTGCCCGCAGTCAATTCCAGCTGGGCGAATGTCTTTTTGCTATGAAGAAGTATGACGATGCTATCCAGGAACTGATAAAGGTGACCGTTGCCTACTCTCATAAGAAATGGCAGGCTAGGGCGGCATTGGAAATCGGACGCGCACTAGAAGCCTTGGGCGAGAAAGATAAGGCGCTGGAGCAGTTCAAAGAAGTCATGAAGAAATATCCCAAGGAACAGACCATTGTTGATTCGGCCCGCAGGCATGTGAGTATTCTGCGTCACGGCAAGTAGGTGGGCTGTTGCCGGATAATTGTAATTAGAAAGAAGGGGAGAAAAAGAATGAGAAGCAACTTGAGGTACAAGCTGGGGACGCTGCATTGTTTTGTAATGGGCATTATGGCCTGCGGCAACGCATGGGCAGCGCCGGTTACCGGTCCCGCGGTCGGCGAAGAAACGATGTTCGATCTGCTTTGGAAGGGCGGCCCCGTTATGATTCCCCTGGGGCTGGGCTCCGTGCTCGCGGTAGCGATCATGATCGAACGCTTTATATCGCTGCGCCGCGAGCGTGTGATCCCCCCGGATTTCATCGATACACTCGCTTCCACAAGAAAGGGCGATACTTCCGCGGCCAAAGCCATTGCTTTCTGTGAGGAAACGGGCGGGGCGGTTGGCAAGATCTTCAAGGCCGGCCTGCAGCGCCTGGGCAAAGGCGAAGAGGCGGTGGAAAAGGCAATCGAGGACGCCGGCTACCGCGAGGCAGACAAGTTAAAACGATCGCTGCGCGGACTTTCGATTATCGCAACGGTATCGCCGCTGCTGGGCCTGCTGGGAACGGTGTACGGTATGATTGAGGCTTTCCAGACGGCATCTTCTATCGGCATGGGCAAGTCTGACGTTCTTGCAAAAGGCATTTACGAAGCGCTGGTCACTACCGCAACGGGTTTGACGATCGCTATTCCGGTACTGCTGGTCTACCAGTTCTTGTCCGGAAAAGTAGACGGCATTGTTGACGATCTTGACGAGATGGGAATGGACTTCATGCTCAGTTGCGCTGATGAAGCCGAAGCGGCAGGGAGCTGATATGAGAATTCGTCGCCAGAACACAGATAGCGAAGAAATCATCAACATGTCTTCGCTTCTGGATGTAATGTTCATTCTGATCATCTTCTTCCTGGCCACGACCACGTTCAAGGAACAGGAGGTCGATGAGGCGGTCAATCTCCCTGTCCAGGCCAAGGGAGAAGCGTTGTCGGCAGACAACCAGCTTATCGTAATCAACGTGCGCAAAAGTGGCACCTACGTGCTCATGGATCAGCAGGTCACCGTCGAGGAGATGGATGGGATGATACGTGAGGCCCTCACAGAGAACCCGGAGATGAAGGTTCTTGTTCGCGCCGATCAGGAGGCCCTGCACGGATGGGTTGCCCAGGCGATTGCCATCTGTCGCAACGCAGGGGTGCTGAAGGCCAATATCGGCTATAAACTGCTTAACTGAGAACGACCATGTCAGATAAAGACATACGGACGGAAGAGAATAAGGCGATGCCTGATCCTGAGACCAAGGCAGAGGCCCCGGTCCCCGCGCCGCCCAGTTTCTGGAAGCGCCACAAGAAGAGAATCATCATCATCTCTTCTTCTATCCTCGTAACCGCCATCCTGGCCTGGCTCTACCTGTATCTTCAGCCGACTACGTGGCATTACTACACGGACGAGACCACGTTCAAGCAGCTGGCCAAGGACGTGGAGCCCCGCTTCGTCGCCTGGGAGAATGCAGAACCCGTTAAGGGAGCAATGGCAGTTTCTACCGATGTGCACGATTCGGCCATCTCTCCCGATGGTGTCCACCTGGTGTACACCGCCGGTGAAAGCAACGGGAATGCAGACCTGTTCATCTCCCGATGGGAAGATTCCGGATGGGGCGAGAGCGAGCCGATGCGCGCCCTGAACAGTGGCTTTAACGAGAAGGCGCCTGTCTTTACCAGCGACGGCAAGTTTCTGTATTTCACCACCGACCGGCCTGGCGGGCCTGGCGGGTTCGACATATGGGTGTCGCGGTTTGACGGGGCTAACTTTGCGTGGCCCGTGCCGCTGACGAAAATGGTCAACTCAGCGTTTGACGATATCGACCCTGCGGTTACGCCGGAGCACGATAAGCTGTACTTTTCATCAAAGCGTCCCGCACGTGAACTTGATGCGGAAGAATCGAAGATGGCGTCTATTGAGCTGCGCGAGCGTTTCAGCGACCTGGATTATGATGTTTATGTCGCCGATCGCATTCCTGCAGGCGTGACGAATCGCGAAGTCGAACGCGCGATGAGTATGCTGTATTACCTGAGGGAGTCCGCGCTGAGCGAGACGAACACAATGGCGATTCTCGGAGGTACCCGTGAAACCGAGGCGGCCGTTGACAAGGCGCTTGAATGGTTGGCAGCCAACCAGGATACAAACGGTTTCTGGGACATCCAGAAACACGGTGGCCAGGGCGGTCACAATGTGGCCTCATCGGGATTCGCCTTGCTGGCTTTCCTGGGGCGAGGGGAAACGCACAAGAAGGAATGCAAGTACCGGGACGTCGTCAAGCGGGGCCTCGAATGGATGATTACCCAACAGGATCCATTTGGCCGCCTTAAAGGCAACGGGTATGACCATGGTATTGGATCGCTAGCCCTGGCAGAGGCCTACGGCGTGACCAAGGACCAGGACTGGATATACGGTCCGGCCCAGTCCGCGGTGGATTCCATTGTTGATACCCAGCACCTTGAAGGTGGCGGCTGGCGGTACAAACCGGGAGAGAAAGGTGACCTATCGGTATCGGGCTGGATGATCATGGCTTTGAAGAGCGCCGAATTGTCAGGGATTACGGTTCCCCGCCTGACCTATGATGGTGTTCGCAAATGGCTTGACTCCGTGTCTGGCGGCAAACGGGGCGGTATGTACTCATACCAGCCGAGCGGGGGGAGTTCGGGCAACGCCATGATTGCTACGGGATACTTCTGTAGCCAGCTGATGGGGCTTTCGCCAAATACATGGAGAAGTTTCGAGACATCCACCCATCTGAACAAGGCAGGTGTTGCTTCTGCTGACCTCTACTATGCCTACTACGGCACGCTCTCAGCCTACCAGGGCCAGGGCCCCGTTTGGGATGAATGGAGGAAGCAATTACACGAAATCTTTCTGAAGCAGCAACAGGCGGATGGCTCATGGCCTCCACAGGGCGGGGACAGCCATGGTCGAAACATGGGGACCGTAATCACCACGGCATTGGTAACCTTGTCCCTGCAAGCCCATTACCGCTATACGCCGCTCTACGGGCTGGGATTCAAACCCGAGCCGGGAACCGAGCGCCTGTCGAAACAGAACCTGGACGATTTGCCGGAAGTTCCGCTGTATCGCCGGGCCAAGCAGAAGCCCGACTTCAGTTCTCCCAAGGACGACGTGCAGCTGTCGCTGACTTCTCACGGCGATTTTCTGTACCTGGCATCCGACCGGGATGGCGGTCTCGGAGGCTTCGATATATACCGTCACCGCATTACCGGAGTTGAGCCTGGTGAAGCCCAGCAACTCGGCCCGGAGATCAACAGCGAGGCGGACGAAACAGCGCCTGCGACTCGTATGGCAGGCTTCAACCTCACCTTCAGTTCAAACCGCGGCGAGGGCGAATCCGGCAAGTACCGGCTGCACAGTGCCATGAGCCGCCAGGTATATCGGCGTCACAGCTTCTCGGGAATACCACCACCATCCTACATCTGGGAGACGTTCCAGAAGCGGCTGATGTTCCTTGTTGTCGGCATCCTCTTTCTGATCTGGTTCACGCGAATTGCCATGCGTCCCGCCAAGGCGGGAAAGCCGCCAACGGAGCCGGCCGATAATGCCGTCCAGGACGCCTCAACGGAGGGTGATTCAAATGTCTGATGCCAATCGTACATCTGAACGTCTTCCCACGGCCGAAAACGGGACTCAACCAGCTTCGGCTACACCGAAGAAGGCGTTGCGCGGTAATCGCTGGCGCTGGCTGCTGGTGATTCTGCCTGCGCTGGTGGTACTGGGGCTGATGCTCAACATCTTCTTCCAGCTAAAAAACACGGTCTGGAGCTACTATACCGACGACGCGGACATCAACTTCGCCTATGGTGAGCGAGAGCTGCGCATGGCGCTGTGGGAAGACCCGTACCTGACGCCGGCCACGTTCAATACGAACACTATACCCACGGAAACCGCTTTCTCGCCGGACGGGGCAACGATGGTTGCAACGAGGGCCGATGCGGAGAGCGGCGAGCTCAACCTCTTCCTCAGCACATGGGACGGTTCCAGCTGGAGTACCGGGACGCTCATGCAGGCTATCTGCAGTTCCGATGCGACGGATACCGATCCATCGTGGTCGGAAGACGGACGCACATTGTATTTCGCATCCGATCGCGAAGGTGGTTTGGGCGGGTTTGACATCTGGGCCACGCAGAGGAAAGAAGGAGAGTGGGGCCCGGTCACCAACCTGGGTTCGGCTGTTAATTCCAAGGCAGATGACTACGAGCCTGCCATTTCCCCGGATGACGCCAGGTTATACCTGACTTCAGATCGCAGCGGTGATCTGCGCGTATACGCGGCTGTCAAGAAGCAGGTACCTGAGACCACTAACGCCGTGCCGCTTGAATTCGCGGCAGCAGAAGCCTTTGCCACACTGAATTCCGTAGAGGCAGGTTCCCAGGTTACCTGGTCTCCTTCCGGAGACAGGGTTTACACGGTTTCAGACAAGGAGGGTGGTCAAGGCGGTTACGACATCTACTCCACTCGCGTGCTTAAAGGGGAGTTCGTCGATACAAAGAATGCCGGGCTCGAGTTCAACACTCCTGCTGATGAGCTTTCGCCGTCCGTGCGCTGGCAGGGCTTCGACATGGTGTTCAGTTCGACTCGTCGAGCCTATACAGAAGAGATCGATCAAGAAGACCCGGAAAGCATGCTGTACTCCACAACCTCCCGCGAGGTCGTGAGCGCCCTGGACCTGTCCCGCTGGGAACGCCTGATGAACCTGCTTGACCGAATCAAGTGGTGGCTACTGGGACTGTTGCTGGCGCTGATAATTCTGATATGGCTGCTCTTGCATTGGCGCAATCTGTCGGGCCTGTTCCAGAAATGTCTCCTGGCTTCTGTGATCTTCCATGTGATTCTGCTCGTGATATTCTTCTTCACACAAATAATGATCGAGATCAGCGAATCCAGGGATCCCGAATCCACGGAAGTCTCCATGAACATTGACAACCTGGCCAAGGAGAAGCTGGCCCTGGACATGGCAGAGCAGGTGACCGAATTACCAGAGGCCCCGGTAACTGTTCCCCTTGAGCAGATTGTTGAAGCGGTGCCGATACCGAAATTCACTCCGAAAACAACACCGGTCACCGAACCAATAGTGACAAAAACCACGGATGAATCGTTCGTTGTAAAGGTTACTCCTTCCGTTGCGCAGGAGAAGGTTGTTGACGTGGCTGCCGCCAAGGCTTTCGAGGTACTTCCCGAACTGGATATGCCGGAGCTGGAGGTCGAGCTTACCGAGTTTGTGCCGCAAGACACACTGGATGAAGCAGATGTTCAGAAGACATTTGAGCCCACCGTGGTTCAGCAGGAAGTCCAGGTCAAGAAGCGTGAACACAAGAAACCGCAGATGACAGCGGTGACCAGAACCGCCGACGTGTCGGACGTTGACAGCGATGCAAAGGACAACGCTGCGGCTGCCACCATCAAGGACACCGGGGGAGACGTTATCGTGGCATCAGCCGGCATGGAAGCGCCTGGGTCGCTTCCCAAGCTGACGGGCACGGGCGATCTGATTGGATTGATGATCAAGTCTCCCGGCACCGGCTCGGAGCTCAAAATCAATGCACCAGGCAAGCTGGACGTGCCTTCGTCGATCGGCGCAACCATATCCCCCGACATCCTCAAGAATCCTGGCAAGCTTTCCCTGGAAACGATCGAGGGACTGGGTGGTAACGCGGCCACGCAGGGAGCCATCGCGCGTGCACTGGACTGGTTTACGAAACACCAGGAATCGGACGGCCGCTGGGATGTCAAGAAGCACGGCGGTGTGCAGCAGCACGATATCGCCGGAACCTCGCTGGCGTTGCTCTGCTATTACGGCTGGGGAGCCAAGCACAACGAAGCTGGACCTTACCAGGCTACCGTCAAACGGGCTATCGATTGGCTGGTGGCTCAGCAGAAAGAAAATGGCAGCTTTATGGGTGCGGCCAACAACGGCATGTACGATCACGGTATGGCCACAATCGCTATCTGCGAAGCCTTCGGCGTGACAAAGGATCCGGTACTCAAAGAGCCCGCTGCTAAAGCAGTTGCATTTCTTGAGAAGGCCCAGGATGCCAAGGCCGGAGGTTGGCGCTACAGTCCGAACAGCGGCAGTGACACTTCTGTGTTCGGTTGGCAGTACATGGGGCTGAAGAGTGCCGAACTGGCAGGGATAGACGTGTCGCCGCTGGTTCTTGCGAATGCAGATAAGTGGCTTGATAAAGTTGGCGGAGGAAAACAGGGTGGTCTGTATGGTTACCAGAACCCCGGCGGCAATCAGAAAGCCATGATTCCCACGGGCATGTTCTGCCGGCAGTTGGCAAAGGTACCTCCTGCAGATCCACGCATGAAAGAAGGCGCTGACTTCATGAGAATGCGCCCGATAGCGAACAAGAACATCGATTATTACTATCTCTACTACGGAACACTCGCGTTGTACCAGCACCAGGGCAAAGTCTGGGAAGACTGGAACACGCGCATGAAAGAGATCCTTCCCGAGATCCAGGAAAAGACCGGTGCTGATGCCGGAAGCTGGGCCCCCGGCGGCGCCAACCATGGTAACTCGATGGGCAAAGTGGTAACAACCGGAATAGCAACACTCTCGCTCGAGGTCTACTACCGGATTCTCCCGATCTACGGCTTCCGAGACGCCGAGGAAGAATAGGGCGGGTCCTCCAGAATCTGGGAGGATCCCTTCTGCGCTACCACGAGCCGGCGGTCTTGCAGTGTGCTTGGGAAGGGACCTCTCGGAGATAGGGCCCTACTTCTCCAGTACATGCCTATCTCCGAGAGGCATGATTCCAGGTGGATCTCCATTGGCAAGCTGCCCACCGGATATCCTTGCGTTTTCTAAGAAGAAATCTATGATTCTTCCATCCATGCGTAATCTGCACAGATTGATCGTCTCAAGTGCCTGCCTGCTGCTCCTCACGGGATGTGCATCATACCGCAACAAGAACCTGGACCACCGCCTCCAGGTTTTTGAATCACCGGAGCTGCGATTGAAAGGCGTCAAGAACGTACAATCGCGCGAGGGGCAGAACCCCGACATTGCCCTGGCACTCGCAATCTCCGGTGGGGGACACCGTGCCGCAAATTTCGCTACAGGCATACTGCTGGGTATGGAGTCCACGCCTCTTCCCGGGTCCGGCCGCGACATGCTGCAAGAAGTTGACTACTTCTCAACTGTTTCCGGCGGTGGATTCGCCTCGGGAGCATATCTCGCTGCCCTGCATGACCACATAAAGAGTAACAGCTCTGAGGACTTCAGCTTGCGCGAAGCACTTCTCGCGAACAAGGAACGGGGGCTCTACAACCTTCGACGTGATTACCAGACAAGCATGCTTGTCCAGTGGATCCATCCTTCCTGTTTCGGGTACCGGGATGCCGGCAATCTCATGGAAAGACGTTTCGATCACTATCTTCTCGGGTCCAAGTACCGCTCCGATGGGAGCAGCCTGCTCTTGGGCGATATCTTCAAGCGGGCCAGTTCGCCCGATCCGGTACGCCTCCCGTACTGGATAGCCAACGCCACCGTATACGAGAACGGTGCCCGTTTCATGTTCGCTCCTGAATTCATCGCGCATTACCGAATCGACCGCTATACGCACAAGATGCGGTATCACAACTTGAAGGGAGATCCCCTGTCATTGCCTGCCGCTGTGGGGATGAAAGCCAGCGCGTCGTTTCCCGTTCTCTTTCCCGCCACAACGTTTACCTGCACCCCGGAGGAGGATAAACTCAACCCATACCTGCATCTCATTGACGGTGGAATGACTGACAACACCGGAGTGAAGACGGCGCTTGAGCTACTTCGAAACGATGCTGCCCCACGCAAGATACTTTTGGTCATTGATGCATATGCAAAGAATGCTCATCCGTACTCGTCATACAGGACATCGCCGGACGGTGCCGGTGTTGCATTCAGGATCATGAAGATAGGCCTCGACGCAGAGCACCTGCGTTTGCGGAAAGAGGTGTCGCGGCAAGCTTCCGAGAATAGTATTGAAGTTCGCTTCCTGGGATTTGATCAACTGAAACCGGTTTTGCAGGAGAGCATCTCAGACTTGAAAACGGAGATCGCCGCGATGCGCAAAGAGCGCACCGAGGCACTCAGTCGACGCCTGCGCAGAGAGATGGACTGGGCACTCCGCAAGAAACGGCTCGAACTCGAAACTGTTGAATCAGAATCAGAGAATCTCTACGAAGATGCCCGAAACGTGGCCACCACCTTGAGCATCACAAAAGCGGAGCAGTCAGTCCTCCTGAAAACGGGACAGGCGGTTATCAACAGAAACAAGTCGGACCTGACCGACCTCCTGAAACCGTAAACATCGCCATGTATTGATCAAATCGCGTTGTCTACTTGCTGGCCACCTTCACG
This sequence comes from Kiritimatiellia bacterium, assembly GCA_030744755.1. Lineage (GTDB taxonomy): Bacteria > Verrucomicrobiota > Kiritimatiellia > UBA8416 > JADHWI01 > JASLPY01. Next base: position 31,083 of record JASLPY010000004.1, read on the forward strand.
TCTTCGTCCTCACAGACGACACGGAATCCGACGTCCCACACCGGTTGCCAGCACTGGTAGCTGAGGCGATACGTATCAATACGATCGCCCGGGACCTTGAGCCCCTTGGCACCGCGAACGACCTTGCGGCCGTTCTTCTCGCCCTCATCGCGGCCATCAGTCGACCTGTACGGGTATGGCTGATACGTGCTCCGGGTCCACTCGGCTCCGCCTTGAGGAACTCCGGCACCCCATGCGCCTGATCCAGCTTTATCAGCCGTGGCACCGGCACGGGCTGCATATTCCCACTGCGCCTCGGTAGGCAGCGAGAACTTCTTGCCTGTCTTCTCGCTGAGCCATTCGCAAAAGGCCATCGCGCGTTCCCACGAGATACGGATCACACGCTGTTCGGGCTTGTTCAGCGGATTTCCACGGTTACTGTGGTCCTTTCCGCCGCGATCGAGATATCCGCTGTCGTGCTCAGCATCGAACAAGGCATACTCACTGTTCAAGACCACACTCTTGGCAATCCAGAACGGCTTGTCGATTTTCACGGCACAGGGCGGCTGTTCGTCGGCTGCCCCGGCAGCATCACCCATCACGAATTCGCCGGCAGGAATGCGAACCATGTCCAGGTCGAGTTTCCCGCCACCCACATCAATGGTGACTTTCTGCGCGCTGTCCGCTCCCTGGCGCTTTTTCGCCTCGGCATCATCGAAGGGCCAGCCGGCAGCATTGACCGCAACAGCCTTCACAGGTTCGGGCGCTGGAGGAATAATCGGCTCGATCTTCTTCTTTCCCATTTCCGGTATGAGTTCGTAGTCCTCGTCTACACCTGCGTACAGCTTGCGCATTTCAGCACGACGCTCATGCTGCCCGCTGGGAATAGCACGGAATTCCCCCCATGTCCCATAGTACGGGACGTTAAGGTCAATCCACGTGTAGAGGCGTTCATAGGTCTCGCGGTCAGGCTTAACGCCATGATGCCCTTTCTTGAGCATCTGGATAAGCGGACTCGTGTCAGCGTCATATTCAGTGGGCGGATACATATGATAATCGCCCTCCGGGCCGGGTCTGCGCACGTGCGCCTGCAATACTGTGTAGGCGGGGCTGAAGCCCTTACCGCCGCTATCACGCAAGTCGGCCCGCTTGCGCCCCTTCTTGTCGGGCTGACCGTCGTGACAACCCACGCAGTACTTATCCAGGGCCGGTTGCACTTCGCGCCTGAAACTGAATCCGCGCGCTGGGCCATACCAGGGTTGAATCTGTTGCGGCTTCTGTTTTGACGCCATCACTCGGCGGGGCGGGGGTGCGTCTTTATTGCTCTCGTGGCAGCCAACGCAGGAGAGATTCTCACCCGGCATGGCAACGAGCCAGCTCCGCATGAGCTGGAGCGCCTTGCCCTCCTCGTCCAATGGTTGCAGGGCAATCGGGGTGTTCGCTGGAATATGGAAGGATGATGATCCGTCCGGCTCGACATCAACCGTACCCAGGATGCGATGCACATCCCACGGGCCCTCTTTGCCGATGTAAGTGTGATTGGCCAGCTTGTGATAGCCATAGTCAAACGCAAATATCCGCATCTTTTTGATCGTACCGCGCGGGACATTCTTCAGCCCGCCGCCCGTATAGATGTCTGACAGATGCAGCACTGCATCCTTGCGAGCGAGGTCAACTCGCTCGGGGATAACCGGAGGGCGTTTTGTTTTGCGGAACGGAACCGGCTCCAGCATAGCAATGCCCGGTTCCACGAGGATTGGCAGCATGTTGTCGAATACGTCGACGAGGTAGATTCCCCAGTTGCCGCCGCCGTTGCATGAAGTGAGGAAATATTTCGAACTGAGCGGGTAGGGGTGAAGAAAGCGTGGCGTGGATCCGTTGACCAGTCTGTCAGCGATGACGGGTTCCACCTTCTTTCCGTAGCCGGGGATCCTCTGCACCACGCCGTCAGCTTCGTGCTGGCCCTTTGCCGGGTCAAAAAGGATCAGTTCACCCTCTCGTGCCACACCGTGGTGACCGGAGATGATACCCGTGAACTGGGACGGATGATTCGGAACTGCCCGTACGTAGAACGTCGAGTTCGGCCAGTATGAATTACTGCCGTAGTAGGAACGCTGGTTCGTGCCGTCAGGATTCATGACCATGACTAAGCGTGTAAAATAATGGGGCGAGTCGCTATATTCCCAGCGTGTGAAGATAACGCGGCCGTCGTTCAGTACAGAAGGGTACCAGTCGTGGTCCTGGTCAAAACAGAGCCGCCGAATACCGGTGCCGTCAGGATTCATGACGTAGAGATTGGCAACCTGGCTGCCGCCACCAACACATGGGACTCCTTGGAAGATCGATGTCGAGTCATAGATAATCTTCTCGCTGGGCAAGTAGCAGGCATCGTAGTTGTCAACGCCATCAATTGTCTTCGACACCTGGCGCAAACCCGTGCCGTCGGCATTGAGCTCGAAGACCTCGTAGCGTTTATTCGGCAACTGGGAAGAAAGCAACATTCTGTCCGCATCCCAGTGGAGGTCAACGTCGCCGACGAAGATTCCCGATTCGGGCTTATAGAGCGTGGTCAGTTTCCCTTCAGGGCTCACAGGCGAGAGCACGGCGATTTCGTTGTTGAAGGGTCCGCGCTTCGAGCAATTGCCCACCCAGTTCTGCGGCATGCCCGGATTGCCGTGCCGCTTGACGAGCAGAAGCTTGTCAAAATCCAGGAGGGGATTAGCCAGTAACGCTTCTTTCGTCAGCGCACTGAGAGCTTCAGCATCGGGCTTGGCCTCAATCTCCTTCAGTCTGGCCAGGTACTCCTTGCCCTTGGGATAGCGAGGTCCGAAGTCACTGATCAAGTCCTCGATCGCCCTGCGCAACGATTCCGGAGTGCTTACCTGTACGGGTGGCGCAGGCGTTGCTGATTTCTTGCCGCGAGAAGGTCTTTTCGCTGTGACCTTGGCTATAGGCTTTCCGGGCAATTTGGACTGGGAATAGTCCTTGATCGCCAAGGTCGTGGCCCCCTTGCCAGGCTTCAGCGTGCTCGAACTCCAAACCGCCTTGCGCTTGGCATCCAGGATCATCACGAGGCAGCCATGTAGGCGGGCCTCATGTCCATCACGATTCCATATGACTATCTTGTCGATTGAAACAGCGCCCTTACCCAGGTCCACTTCCCATGCTGGAGTATTCGCTCCTTGAGCAGAGTGCGTTATCGAGTTTTTCGAATAGTTGCCGTCTGTATTGCCGTCAACTGCGCGGCCGGAAACTCCGCCGGCCGATGTGCTCGATTGCGTAGTCTTACGGTTGCGCGCCACATTTTTGCCGCCACTGAAGACTTCTACCTCGGCCAGGGATAGCGTCTTGCCCTTGCCTGGTATGGATATGTTCACATATTTGCCCATAACCGCTTCCGCGGCCAGCGTGTTGAAACAGCAGGCTGTGAGAACAATGACAGATACGATTCCTCTTAACATTTCGTGCTCCTGATTATGAGATGAGCTGATTAAACACTAATCTAGCAAGTATAGAATAATCCAGGCAGCGATGGGAAGGCCTTTAGCGCGGGAGGATTCTACCGCAGTGGCCTCTTTTGAAAAGGGAGTCTTTGTAGCGAAACTTGTCCCGCACGGCGGGATTCCGATCTGCGCAGGGATCGGAAGTCTTTCCGACTTCCGCCACAGGCTTTTGCACTCGTTCTTTCACCAGGGAAGTCTCAAACACTCAGACACTCACGTAGTCACATATATCCCATCTGTCATCCTTCTTGATCTGCAGCTCAAATCTCCTGATCCGGTCCCAGCCTTCATGAATCGTCACTTTCGAAAACGTCTTTGGCCTGGGAAAGCTTCTTGATCTCTTTGTGCCGAAAGCAGTCGGTTGTGTGGTCGTTCAGCATACCGACTGCTTGCATGAACGCGCAGCAAATGGTTGAACCCACAAAATTGAATCCCCGTCGTTTCAGGTCCTTACTCATTGCATCTGACCGGGCAGTCTTCGTTGGTATATCAAGCATGGATTTCCATCGGTTCTGAACGGAAATGCCGTCAACGTATCTCCAGAGAAACGAGTCCAGAGATCCGAATTCCTCCGCTATGGCCAGGGCGCCGCGGGCATTCTTGATCGTTGATTCGATTTTCAGCCGGTTACGGACGATACCTGGATTGCCGAGTAGGCGAGTAACGTCCTCTGGCCTGTACGCAGCAATGGTCTCGCAATCGAAGTCGTGAAACGCAACCCGGTAGTTCTCTCTCTTTTTCAGAATCGTTAGCCAGCTCAGACCAGCCTGTGCGCCCTCAAGAATGAGCATTTCAAAAAGGTGCCGGTCGTCATGAACGGGAACACCCCATTCATCATCGTGATAGGCAACGTAAAGGGGGTCTTCCCCACACCATCTACACCTGGTTCTCATTAAGTTCTCCATCTGGGCGCAGCACAGTCTTGAATACGGAGTGACGCATATAGTGTCGGTGTATATGATCTAGGCCTTCGGGCATGCACACGTGAATTCGGAGCACTTCTGCATTCGAAATAGGCCAATCCAGTGCAAGGGTATTTACGGGACAGCACACTAGAAACCATAGATCCAGTAATGGGCGCAAATCCCTAAAGCCAGCCCCACCGTGCCCATGCCGATTAATAGCGGTGGTCTCTGGTTCACATTCGGGTAGATCACCCCGGTCAGTCCCACCAATGAGAACAAGGGTGCGCCCCATACAACGATCGGATAAAAACTCCCGCTGTCCATCCAGTACAAGTGATTCAGTGCAAATACTGCGCACGCAACGAGAACACAGGTAAGCCACTGCTTCCTGGTGATTTCCGGTTGATCTCCGTTCGCGTTCATTGCATTCTCCGAACCCCGAGTCATTTCGGTGAGATCTAAGTCGCCTGGTTGTGCCATTGCCCCTCTACGGGAGGGACGCCGGCCTCGGCGTCCGCGGGCAGCGAGGCCGCTGCCCCTCCCATTGCACCCCATGGGGTACAATTCTCAATGCCCCGTACTGGGCGGGATTGCTCGTCGTCCCAGTCTGGCTACTCGTCTTCTTCGACCTCGAGTACCTTGCCTTCGGCTGTTACCTCGATCTCGTACGTCTTGCCATTGGCAGTACCTTCGAGTTCGTACAGGACCTGGCCGTCTTCTTCTTCCATTTCGGCCTCGGTCAGGACGATGCCTTTGACTGCGCCCTTGGCGGCATTGAGGGCCGCGGCAGGCACTGCAGACAGCTCGATCTCCTGCTCCTTCTCAAACAGGTCCTCGAAGGTCGCGCATCCTGCCAACGTCACGACGGTTATCATGAGAACTGCGGTGGACTTCTTCATTCGTGACCTCCTTGGCTGCGTAGGTGCTCCGCCCCTCGCTTTCCCCTCCGGTTGCCAGAACTGTTGACGACCCTATTCAGCGGCAGTTTGCGCCAGAAGTGCCTGCCATTCAACACTTTTTCCATAAGTAGGGATCTGTGCCTTCTGATACGAAGTGGACTCGGATCGGATTGTCACTTGATTGTTGATTATGGACGGTTCTCTTTTGATTAAATGAACAATACTAGTAGACTGGGCTTGATTCGAATACTGATAGTTCAGAGCAGGGAGCATTGAAATGAAACATCTGATTGTGGTTGCGTGCGTTATACTTGCCGGCATGACCTGCAAGGTCTCGGCAGAGGATCCCTGGGTGGTCTACGAGGGCGACGAGGGGCCCGGCAAGGGCCTGCAGGTCGTGCTGATCTCAGGTGACGAGGAATACCGCTCGGAAGAAGCCCTGCCCCAGCTGGGCAAGATTCTGTCTGCACGTCACGGCTTCAAATGTACGGTGCTATTTGCGATCGATCCCGGAACCGGCATGATTAATCCTGACAATGTTCGCAACATTCCGGGTCTCGAGGCCTTGCAGTCGGCGGACCTGATGGTGATAGCCACCCGTTTTCGCATACTTCCCGACGAGCAGATGAAGTATGTCGCCGAGTACATCAATGCGGGCAAACCCGTTATCGGTATGCGGGCGGGAGTGGTTTCGTTTGCGAACAAGGGCGGTACATACGAGAGGTTCGGTTGGAAGAGTAAAACGTGGAAGGGCGGTTTCGGCCTGAAGGTTCTGGGTCAGACTTGGATGGGCCATCACGGCCGTCATGGCCGTGAGAGTACCCGCGGTGTCCTGGTGCCTGGTGCGGCCGGCGACCCGATCGTCCGCGGTTGTGAGGATGTCTGGGGCCCGACCGACGTTTACGTCTCGCGGCATCCCTGCCCCCCGGGCCGCAAGGTGCTGATGCTCGGGCAGGTGCTGGCAGGAATGAAACCGACTGACAAGCCGGTGGAGGGGCGCAAGAACAACCCCATGATGGCTATGGCCTGGACAAGAACCTACGAAGGGGCCAATGGCAAGACTGGTCGTGTCTTTACGACCACGATGGGCGCAGCCACAGATTTTGAGAGCGAAGGCCTGCGGCGGCTGGTGGTTAATGCCGCCTACTGGTGTGTGGGTTTGGAAGCAGAGATCCCCGCGAAGTCAAATGTCGAGTTGGTCGGCGAGTACAAACCTCTGCCCTTCGGTTTCGGCAAATACAAGAAGGGGGTACGTCCCTCGGATCACGCCCTCGACAAGAAGTAGAACACGCACTTCAGGTCAGGGGACGCGAAGCGGACAGACATCCCGGAGCTATTCTGCGGAAACGTTATAGGCGCCGAGTTTGTCGCCGTACCGGATGTATAATCTTCTACCGAACACTACCGGGTGGGCCCACGTTGGTCGCTTGCCCGGATCCTTGATCTTCAGATACCCCGTGGTAACAAACCCCTCATCCGTTGCTTTTGTCAGAACCATCTGTCCATTGTCTGCATAAAGATAGAACATCCCGTCGGCATAGGTGAGACAGCCGTTCTTGTACTTGTACGAAGACTTCACGGGAGCAGATTTGGAGACGCTTTTGCCCGACTTGAAATCTACGCACATCCACGGTGTCGACCTGTTGAAACTCTCTGCGTATCCGTAAAGCCTGCCGTCGACCAGGACGATGCCTCCCTGCTTGTTGTCGAGTTCCCGGTTGTGCCAATGTTGACTTACTGAGCAACTGTCACCCGAGACGTTAAGCTTCAGCGAAGTTGTCCCTTTCTTTACGCAACCTGAGACAATCAGAAAGCCATCCTTGAAGATCGGGGTCGTGATATTTTCGTCAGCATAAACCTTGTGCGGATACCGCCACAGGAGCTTGCCGTCCGAGGCGCGAACACCGATTATGGACTCCGACATGGCCGTGACTATCTGTTTCAGTCCCTTATGGTCGACCAGGATCGCCGATGCATAACCCGGTTTGTCGCCGGCCCCTGTGCATTTCCAGAGGAGCTTGCCGCTCTTCTTGTTGAACGCAACCATGCTGACTTTTTCGCCGCCCGGTGTGCATATGACCTTGTCGCCGGTAACGAGTGGTGATTCCGCAAGCCCCCACATAATATTGCGCCCCCCGAATGCTTGCATGATGTCAGTCGACCATACCACTTCCCCGTCATTGGGCTTGAGGCATACAAGGTTACCGATTCCACTGAGGTGATAAAGCAACTCGTCGTCGATCGTTGGCGTGGAGCGGGTTCCTGGATAGCTCTTTCCCCAGGCCTCGCCGTTGCCGTGGGTCCAGACCTTCTTCCCGTTCATATCGAGTGCCGTAATGACACAGCTGCCGTTGACACTTCCGGTCGTGTAGATGAGCTTGCCGACGATTGAAACTGTCGAGTACCCCTGTCCGATTCCGGTGACTTCCCAGATGCGCTTCGGGCCGCCCTCGGGCCACTCCTTCAGCAGCCCGGTGTCGGTGGATTTGTTGTCGCGGTTTGGCCCGTGAAACTGGGGCCAGTCAGCGGCGGAGACATTCGCAACAGTGATTAGAAGCACCAGCGACATGGCGTATTTCATCGTAACACTCTCCTCTCAATCCTCAATCAGGGTAATATCCTCACCCGGTTTCTTGTAATCCTTTTTCGCAATATATGCCTTGGTTTCGTCCACCATCTGCTGTGTGATCTTGTAGTTGTACTTGCGGTAATCGTGTACCGTCATTTCACCTACCCAGAGGAAGCCCCACTTGTCGAAGAAATCGGTCAGATCCAATTTGCCCACGTCGCAACAGATTTTTGCGAACTCAAACTGGTTCTTAATCGAATCGTCCCCACGACCCGCATCCGGACGGTTCCGCATCTCTTCCATAACGTCGGCATAGAAATCGGGGTTACCGTTCCGCGAGAAATAGAGATGGAGTTGCCAGAAGGGAACCAGGCGGTTGAATACATCCTTGTCGGCCAGAAATGATACCCTCGCCTCGATAGTGTTCTTGCGCGCCTTCTCATAGTTTCTCTGCCTCTTGATGCGGCTTTTGTTGCCCATCCTGGTAGTTGTATACATCGTGAAGATGTTGTTGCTCACTTCCGTCAGGCCGCCCCAGGTCATCTGCGGGTTCATTTGCAGCGCGTGCCCCACCTCGTGGCAGAAACCCCAGCATGGATCACCGACGATCACCACGCTGGGATCAGCGACCATGCGCATCGTGCCCTTGTTGCCCAGGTAGGCCACGCCATCACCATCGCGGAACATGTAGTAGTTGAAGTTCACACGTGCCAGGATGCGATTTCTGGGTACCTTCTTATACTTCACCAACCCCAGCAAAGTGTAATGATGATTAAGCATCGTGTCGTAGTTGTTAATCAGTTCCACGCCCTTGCCCCGGGTGTGAACATTGAACCATTCCACCGGGTAGGCGACCTGGATATGCTTGCCGCGGGCATCCATGATGGGGCCCACTGCGTCATCCAACAGACGGTTCCAATCATCGTTGGAATGCACAGAAGCATCAAAAAAGCCATTCACTTTGCCCGTGGGAAAATGTACGCAGACCCTCGGCGCTTCTGCGGGCTCATCATCAAAATAGCTGACATAAGCGTTGCTGGCCTTCTCAACGTTAATGACGTTCAGCCCCGTCTTGAGTTTGATGGTTTGCTTTTTAAGACCCCACCCGTTGGGATCCTTCTCGGGTCTGATCCCTTCGGCAGGTTTGCGCATCCAGTCCGGAATCAGCAGCGAAAGCTCTTTGCCCCCGGTATCGCCAACGAACACCACGTTCTCACCTGCGTCCAGGTAGATACCTGTGATGTTCTCGTAACGGCTGAAGCCATTGCCCAGCTTCAACATCCTGTTCAGTGCTTTAGGCGAAGCGTATGCTTCGTAGCTGGCCGCCCGGTATGTCTTGTCATACGATGAACTCAGCATTCCGGTTGCCACCGTCTTGAGCAGATCGCTCTTAAAGTCTTTCAGGTGTTTCTTCTTCATGTCCTTCTTCAACCGGCTGCAACTGGCATCGGTAAAAAAGGTCATGTCAGCCTTTATTGCCTCTATATCGATCTCGGCCAAAGATGCCGTCAGCGAACACAGGAAAACGGACAGGCATAGAACAATTCGCTTCATGTCTTGGGATATCCCTTCGTTGATCTGTTACTAATTCCCGTGATCGTAGCGGATTATGGACGGTAGAGCCATTCTGATATCGTCTGTTTGACCCTTAACAACTAATGGCGTTGACATGCGACCTCGGAAGTGAAGGAAACAGGTGCTTGCGCTTCGGATAACGGGATATATCCATGAAACCCGCAAAGTGTTCCAGGTTAGTTGTCAACATAAGCAATCCACCATATAGTAAATCATGACAACAGCGATGAAATCTATCCACAAACTCATTATACTATTAATAGTTGCTCTGCCCTGTACTGCTGTACCCGTCAGCAGGGCAGAATCAGAAACGACGTTTGACGAGACTAGCATCCTGCATCCCTCACGCCTGAAATGGGCGATTTATCCATACCTGCGGGGCGATGGCGACAGAAAACGCCTTTCCACCGCCAGGGAGATCCAATCCGAACTTCGGGAGTTAGAAGCAGAAATAAAGAAGGGCGGGCTTTCCGCCCGGCGAACAGCGGAAATAGAATCACGGCTTCAAGCAGCAGCAGACATTTTGTTCAATGTACCTCCAGTCAAACTGAACCCCTATGATTCACAGATAGATAAGAAACTCAGATTGCTCACGACAGGTGATATCGGACAAAGAACCCGCGCTGTGGAAGCACTCGGGTATCTAAGGGCATACCGCGCGACAGGCGCACTTACGAAACAGCTTAAAGACAAATCAGAAGCTGTCAGACGGGAAACAGTCCAGGCGCTGGCATGGATTGGCGGGCGAGACGAGGTACCTGCCCTGCTCAAATCGCTGAGCGACACTGACTGGGTAGTTCGACAGGGGGCCTGTGCCGCGTTGCAGAATATTACAGGAATGGATTTCCCGTTTGACGCGCTCACTGACAGCAAATCCCAGCGAGAGCAGGCGAACACATGGCGAACATGGTGGAAATCTGTTCCCTTCGGCAGGATACCTGGTGCCCTCAGGAAGCTCGCCGCGTCATCGGACCTCAACGAACGGCTTCGAGCTGTCCGGGCACTGGGTTCACTCGGCGGCGAAGGGGCAACCGGGCTTGTGATCGGGATACTGCGCGAGTCGGAACCTGACAGAACAGATATTGACAACCTTGTGAACGCGTTTGCCCCGGCGAAAAATCGCGATCAGACACCCTTTACAATAATGCAGGCTGGACTCCGGTCCCTGGGACGTCTTCGCGACCCGGACGGGTTCACCGCCCTGCGAGAATACCTTCACAAAACACAATTTGCCCGCTACGCAGCTGACGGTCTTGGAGAGTATGGCGGCGAGACTTCTGCAAGTGTACTACTGGACGTGATAAGCAAGTATGTTCCAGCCTCAGGCAGGCGGGGTCAATTTCAAAAGGCAAAGGATGATGTGGAATGGCCTAGCAATCCGCTCAGCACCGCGTTTGCCGTATATTCCGCCCTGCTCAGACTCCCGGTCAAGGGAGAGAATCTCCTGCGCCTGTCAGAAACCGCGATTGGAGCAGCGAACCAGGTACGTAAACAGCATGATCGGGGTGTCTTCTACAAGCCGGAAGCCACCCGCGTTGTCGGCGCATATATCCTGGAAATGACAGGACAGAGAAAACTCTGCATGCGGGAAATATTCAGAGTTATTGGAGCTGAAAAAGAGCAGGACGAATCAATAACAGCACCTGACCAGGTTAAGAGCCTTGCCCGCACATACGCCGAGGAACTTCTTCCTGGATTCTGCGACATTAACGATACGCCAAACCTGCTGAAACTCCTGGATCATCCTTCAAACAGGGTCCGTATAATGGCATGCAAGGCCCTGATTTACCTCAGGGCCACCGACGCTGCCACCCCAATAGCGAAAATGCTGGCCGCGTCAAAGTCCGAAGAAGATTTTGGTTTCACCCGTGACTTCATCCTCGATCCTCATCGCGACCCAACGGGGCGATGGAGAGAAACCTACACAAGGGCACTGGGAGCGCTAGGAGCAGAGAAGCAGGTCCCCCTCCTGGTGAGATTAATGAACGACTCCCGCTCCGTTCTCGAAGTCCGCTACGCAGCGGCAAAGGCACTGGCGGACCTGGGGACAGAAGAGGCACTCGCGGCCCTGAAAAAGGCGGCTTCAAACCATGACTTCCATAATGTCCGTCTGCTGGCAAGAGAATCACTGAACATTCACGGCATCGAACCAGGCATCTCGCCTGTCCAGCCAAAGACGGCCTCACCGGTGACATCAGAACCCCTTCCCAAACCGGGCCTTGGACCGGCAATCGTATTCATCAAGGGCAGCCACATCATGCCGGATTATTACCTGACGGATATCTGGCGCCAGACATACTGCCTGACTGATTCAGGAGGACCGGAGTACCGCGTAGGAGACAATCTCTTTGTTCTCAGCCCCCCTCAATCGAACAGCAAGCTCACGCCCCTGACAACATTTACGGACGGATGGGTGGCTAGCTGTGAAGTCTCATATGACGGAAAGAAGATCCTTTTCACGCGTCGCCTCGAGGACGTGCCCTGGTGGCAGGTCTTCGAGATAAATGCCGACGGAACAGACCTCAAGCAGCTTACATCAGGTCCCTATCACCACCTGAATCCTGCGTACTTGCCTGACGGCCGGATAGTCATGTCAACAACCAGGCTGGGCTTTCGCGACGAGTATCACGGGCAGCAATGTTCAGCTCTCGCGGTAATGAACAATGACGGATCGGACCTCCACCTGATAGCCGCGAACGCGGGACGAGACTGCGAACCCACTGTTATTCCCGACGGTCGAATTCTCTTCAACCGTCTCGACGTGTTCTACAACATGACAAAAGCCGAGATGAGTATCCAGTGCGTCTTTCCTGATGGAACAGGAAACGTGACTCTTTACGGCCCTGAACGCCGTGAATTCTGGTCGAAGAAATTCGGACCTAAGACAGAAAACTGGTATGAACACCCGTTCAGCTGGATGCATGACCGGCACCGCGTGGTCACCATCACTCAGCCCCAGCCTCTCGGGTACAGTGGCGAAATTGTCAGCTGCAGCGGCCTGGGCCTTATAGCTTTCAAAGGCCGCTTCTCGGAACGCTTCCTTCATGGCACCGACATGGCGCTTACAACACCCTTCCCTATAGATGACCACCGCTTTCTCTGTGCGGCAAGCAAGCGCATATCACCTTATGGCGACCCGAAAAAGAAATGGTATGATTCCCGTCTTCGCCCGAATGACCCGGAAGTAATTGAACGCATCGATATGCTCAACCCCGACAAGATGCTCGACAGGAGACTGCAGAGGTATTCACCGGAACTACTTAAGGAACTTGAGGCAGACCTCGGCATACATGTGTTCGACGCGAAAACGGGTGAGTTCGAGCTCATTTACAACGATCCTGCGACAGCAGACTTTGAAGCCAGACCCCTCACTCCCCGCCCGCGCCCGCCGGTCCACGAGGACAAGGTCAAACGCGGAGCCTACACGGGAAGGATCTTCTGCCAATCGGTCTTCATCTCACGCCAGGAACGGGTTGCTCCACGGGCTAAATGGATCCGGATAATTGAGGGCCAGCCGCTTCTGCACAAGTACGAGCGCAACGCCGATGGAAAACCTTTTTCATCACACAACTTCGATCCCGAGCTTCGTAACCACCAGGGAACACTCGCCCGCGTACTTGGAACTGTTCCGCTCGCCGCGGACGGGTCATTCTTCGCGGAAATCCCTGCCGACCGCCTTATCCAGTGCCAGGCACTCGACGCCGACCGGCAGGTCGTGGGAAACCAGATCCAGTGGATATATGTCAGGCCCGGCGAAACCCGTGGCTGTATAGGCTGTCATAACAATCCCGAGGTTGCTCCAAGGCAGGACGCTCGACCGCAGGCAACACAGGAAGAACCCGTACGCCTTCTTCCTACCGGTCACGAATTTGAATACGAAGCGCGGCCCTGGCGGCGTAATGATCCAATAGTGCTCGATTCCATTGAAGAGCGTCTGCGGACCGTGCTCGCACTCGAAATTCTGGGCAGGCAGTAACGCCCATCACCATTGGCCTTGATATAACTACTTCTGTCACAATCGTCTCTACACCAACTCGTGTGTTCCAGTTCAGATAACAATACTCATTTCAGGGTGCAGATCGCCGAAGCTCAGTAGTGGCAGTGGAACGTTATGTTGCAGTACCTGCCGAAAAGAGACGTTGTCGCATATTTCGGGGGAAGTTGGTATTGTCCCGTCTTTCCATTGGGAGATCTTGATGGCACTGGTGAGTATGCGCGGTATCAGCCTGAGTTTTGGCTCAGGGCTGCTGCTGGACAATATAGATTTGAATATCGAACCGGGTGACAGGGCTTGCCTGGTTGGCCGCAACGGCACGGGAAAATCCTCCCTGCTCAAAATCCTCCACGGCGACCTGGCTCCTGACGGCGGCGATATACAAACTTCTCAGGGAACTCGTATCTCCTACCTCCCCCAGGATGTGCCCAGGGCCATGTCAGGATCAGTCGAGGAGATTGCCGCATCGTGGCGGACGGCCACGTCCAGCGATGATGGCGATTGGGGATCTCACCACGTCGTAGCCAGGGTCCTGTCACACCTGTCATTGGATCCATATTCACAGTTTGATGAGCTTTCCGGGGGACAGAAACGCCGGACGCTTCTTGCCAGAGCCCTGGCTTGTGAACCTGATCTACTCCTGCTGGATGAACCTACCAATCACCTGGATATTGATTCCATCTGCTGGCTGGAAGAGTTCATTCTCCGCTACTGCAAAACATTCCTGTTTGTGACGCATGACCGCGCCTTTCTTCGACGCGTGGCCAACAGGATTATTGATTTGGACCGTGGTCAACTGGCGCACTGGCAGTGCGACTATGATACTTTTCTCCGGCGAAAGGCGGAGCTGCTGCATGATGAACAGGTGCGCCAGGCGGTCTTCGATAAGAAGCTGAGCAAAGAGGAGATCTGGATACGTCAGGGGATCAAGGCCCGCAGGACACGCGATGAGGGACGGGTCCGGCAGCTCATGCAGATGCGCGAGGAACGACGCGCGCGACGATCTGTCGAAGGTACCGCAAGGCTGCAGGTGCAGGATGCCGAACGATCCGGCAACAAAGTGATAGAAGCGAAGGCTCTCTCCTTTTCCTACGACAAGCGCCTCCCGATTGTGAACGATCTGAATCTGAAGATCATGCGCGGAGACAATATCGGCATTGTCGGACCCAATGGATCCGGTAAGACCACGCTTCTGAAACTATTCACGAATGAACTTCAGCCGGATAGTGGCGAACTCATTCCGGGAACCCGTCTGGAGACGGCGTATTTTGACCAGCACAGGGCCGTCCTGGATGATGAGAAGACCGTTGCCGAGAACGCGGGCAGGGGGATGGACACCCTGACCATCGATGGAAGACCTCGCCATGTCATAAGCTACCTGCAGGATTTCCTCTTCACCCCCGACCGGACCAGGGAGCCGGTCAAGGTTCTCTCAGGCGGAGAACGTAATCGCCTGCTGCTGGCCATGCTCTTCGCTCGCCCCTCTAATCTTCTGGTTATGGACGAGCCCACCAACGATCTGGACACGGAAACCCTGGAATTGCTGGAGGAACAGCTGCTGAGCTACGGGGGAACAATTCTAATGGTCAGCCATGATCGCGATTTTCTGGACAACGTCGTGACAAGTATACTTGCCATGAAGGGCAAGGGTGTCGTCAGGGAGTACGTTGGTGGCTACCAGGACTACGCGAAAACCCGTGGCGCAGAGGTATCCGCGGTCTCTACAGGCGCCAGGAAGAAAGAACGGAAAGCTCGATCTCCCAGGCCATTCGGTTTTAACGAGAACAGGGAACTCAAGGCCCTGCCTGCAAAGATTGAGAAACTCGAAACAAAGCTGGCTTCTCTGCATGAGAAGATGGCAGATCCCGAATACTACAAGGTAGCCCCCGAAAAGATTGCCGCTGATACGCAGGACACAAGAGAGCTCGTCGAAGAGATCAACAGGAACTACAGTCGGTGGGAAGAACTTGAGGCACTGCGTGATGCGTAATGGGAGAGATGGGGATTCGATGCAATCAGATACTGATTCGGTAGTCATATATGCGGATGGCGCGTGCAGTCCCAATCCTGGCAAGGGCGGATACGGAATCATCCTCGTGGAGGACGGGAGGAAGCGCGAACTTTCAGGCGGTTTCCTGATGACGACGAACAACCGCATGGAACTGCTTTCGATCATCGAAGGCCTGAAGGCGGTGACGGGGGGCGGCCGTGATGTCGTGGTTTTCAGCGATTCCCGTTACGTCGTCGATGCCTACTCTTCCGGCAATGCACACCGGTGGAAGCAGCAGAGCTGGATGAGAACCAAGCGAGATGCGGCGAAAAACCCTGATTTGTGGTCACAGCTACTCGACGTATGCGAGAACCACAATGTCGAAATGAAATGGGTTGCAGGACATGCCGGGCACGAGGAAAACGAGCGATGCGACGAGTTGGCAGTGGCAGCCAGGCTCAAAGACGACCTGCCACAAGATGAGGGCTACCTCAAACCCTTCGAGCCAACGGATATGGCGCAGACGATGTTTGAGCTTTTCTAGAGAGGATTCCAAAGGCGTTCGAAGCCAAAGGCGGCAAAATCCTTCTCATTCCGTGTTGCGAACTGGGTTACCCCGTGGTGCTGGAGCGTGGCGGCAAGCCGGGCATCGAATATGCGGCGGTAAGCGAATGACTCTTCCGAGGCATGTTTCCATACACGCTTCATGATTTCACTATCAAGTACTACATCAACGATGGGCCAGGCCGGGTTCGAGCGGAATCCTTGAATGACGTCCACGGCTTCGATTGCCGACAATGGGTTCTTGCAGACCGTTGGGTTGCGCAGCAGGCAGTACAGCTCAATCAAGACCTGTTCACACAGGCAGAAATCATCATCCTCAGCGTACTCGTTAAGGAATACCAGAGCCGCCTCGTGTTGAAGCGATGTTGAATCGCAGGCAGGGAACAGGATATTGGTGTCACACGAAGTCATGATTCCGGATCCGTTCCGTATTGTTCATTGTCTTCGGCCACCCGCAGGCGATCAGTGTGGACCTGCTCTCGCCAGTCAGGTGCAATGAAGGGATCATTGCTTTCCAGGCTGTGGGGCTGTGGCAACTGCCACTTGGCAACCTGGTCTCCGGCACGAGGAGTCACCGCCAGCATGTACTCAAGGCCCCTTCTAACGAGCTCGGCCAGCGATATCTCCTTCTCCTCCGCCACATCCCTGGCGGCAGCAAAAAGCCAATCAGGCAGCTGTATTTGCGTCCTCTTCATGATTACAATAATACATCGCGTACAGATTAACGCAAGAAAAAACGCGGGTCCGCGCCTGAAGGTTCCCAGGTACGTCCACCGCTACGAGGTGGACGCGTCCCGGAAATTGCGCGTGCATTCCAAAAAGCGTGCGGGTTTTCCTGCTGCAAAATGGTGGATTCCCCGATGTTCAAGTCGGCCAACAGCATGCTAAACTTCGTGATGAGATTCCTGATTCCGCACTGAGGGGAGCGTTGTGCGAAGAAAGACATGTTGGTATCCGACTCTGCTGTCTCTGTGCCTCGGATGGGCACTTCTGCCTGTTTCATTAATTGCCGATCACTATGTTTCCATTTCCGGCGGCGGGCATCCTGAAGGTAGCCATACGTACCCGTACACCAATTGGGCGTCAGCAGCTACGAATATTCAAGCAGCTGTCGATGCGTCATCGGGCGACGACGTATTACTTGACGACGATCATTTCTTCACCTCTTCGCAGATCAAACTGACGAATGGCATCACTGTCCGCGGTATTACAAGCAATCCCGCTGACGTGATCGTGGATGGAGGTGGTGACCATCGGGTCTTCCATCTTGGGGGGCATGCCTGCGTGGTTATGAGTCTGACCATCACGAACGGAGCAGGGGTCTGGGCCGGAGGGGGAGTCTATTGCACGGATAAGACCCCACTAATCACCAATTGCGTGCTCTCCGGCAATCAATCTACATATGGTGCAGGAACATATTACGGCACGTTACACAACTGTACGGTATCCGGTAATACAGCGTCGGGAAGTGGTGGTGGAGCAATGTATGCCACGCTGAACAGTTGCACGCTATCTGGTAATACAGCAGGCACGTGGAACGGAGAGGGTGGCGGAGCCTGTAACTGCACGTTAAACAATTGTACGCTTTCAAATAATTATGGTGACTACGGCGGGGGAGCAGAAGGCAGTACTCTGAACAATTGTACGCTTTTTGACAATGCGTCCAGGTCAAACGGAGGCGGTACGTGGGGCGGTACGTTGAACAATTGTATACTCTTCGGTAATCAATCTACATACGGCGGGGGAACGTACAGCGGTACACTGAAAGGTTGCACACTCTTCAATAATACCGCAGACCGGGGCGGTGGAGCACTTTACGGCACTCTGAAGAATTGCACACTTTCCTACAATACCGCCTCGGTGTACGGAGGCGGAGCTTCGGGAGCAACACTCTACAATTGCATACTCTGGTACAATTCGGCTCCCACCGGTACGAATTGGAACGAAGGCACGATACGATACTCTTGTACTACACCGCTCCCGGACGGAGAAGGCAATATCGACGAAAATCCTCTTCTGGCAAGCGTTTCGCATCTGAGTTCCGCATCGCCCTGCGTCGGTCAGGGCAGCACCAACTACTCTACAGGTGTGGACATAGACGGTGAGACATGGCTTGATCCACCATCAATAGGTTGTGATGAGTATCGTATCGGATCTGTAACTGGGGCTATTGAGATAGTCATCGATCCGGAGCAAATACTGTTTGGAGCTCATACGAATATTGGTTTCACGGCGCGGATAAGCGGACGAACAAGCGGTTCGCAATGGGACTTCGGGGATGGGACGGTTATCAGTAACCAACCGTATGTGTCGCATGCCTGGTCAACCAAAGGGGCCTACGATGTTACATTCACGGCTTTCAATGAACAGTATCCCTCGGGCATTTCGGCAACATCAACAGTATATGTCGCCATGCCACAGTATGTATCACCCTATGGGAACCACGTTCCTCCCTTTGCAACCTGGGCTGATGCGGCCACGAATATACAATCTGCAGTAGATGAAGCTGTGTCGGGGATAGCTGAAATCCTTGTAACAAACGGAGTATACCATAGTGGCGGTCGGGCTGTGTATGGATCCATGGCAAACCGCGTGGTGATTGACCGGCCGGTGACCGTGCAAAGTGTAAACGGTCCGGATGTCACTGTAATAACAGGCCATGGCCCGCCGGGTAGCGAAGCTGTACGTTGCGCATACGTTGGGGCAGATTCGGTTTTAGCCGGGTTCACGTTGACAAATGGTTGCACCCTGGCATCAGGCGATACCATAAACGAAATGGCAGGCGGCGGTGTGTGGTGTGAGGAGGGGGCAGTCGTGTCGAACTGCGTCATAGCAGGTTGTCAATCAGCTAGCTATGGGGGAGGTGTGTACAAGGGCACACTTGTTGGCTGCCTGATTTCGGGCAATGAGGCCGATGAAGATGGAGGAGGAGCATTTCAAAGCACGCTGAACAATAGCGCGCTCTTCGGCAATTCCTCAGAGCTGGGCGGCGGAGCGTATGGGGGCACGTTGAAGAACTGTTCACTTTCCTTCAATACCGCCTCGTCGCACGGCGGTGGAGCCTATGGGTCAACACTTCGCAATTCTATCATCTGGTACAACTCGGCTCCCAACGGTGCAAATTGGAGCGGTGGGACGCACAGATACAATTGCACCACACCGCTTCCTTCCGGCGAGGGCAACATCGATGATAATCCACTTCTGGCTAGTTTCTCGCGTTTGAGTTCAGGGTCGCCCTGCATCGGTCAAGGAAGCGCGGCATATGCCAGCGGAGTCGATATTGATGGCGAAGCATGGCTTGATCCGCCATCAATAGGCTGCGATGAATATCGTCCTGGATCAGTAACTGGCGCTATCGAGATAGCTATCGAGCCGGAACATACTTTGTTTGGATCTGAATTTGATGTTGATTTCACGGCGTGGGTAAATGGACGAACAACCGGTTCGGCATGGGATTTTGGGGATGGAACGATTGTAAGCAATCAACCGCACGTATCACATGCCTGGTCAACGACGGGAGCTTACGATGTGGTGCTTACGGCCTTCAACGAGGAACATACAGGGGGCGTTTCGGCAACAGCAACAGTGCATGTCGTATATGCGCAGTACATATCACCGAACGGGGAACATGTCGCACCGTTCCTGTCTTGGACTGATGCCGCGACGAATATTCAGGCGGCGGTAGACACTGACGTGCCGGGTGTTGACCTAATCCTGGTGACTAATGGTGTGTATGATACGGGTGGTCGAAGCGTTTCGGGAAACATGAAGAACCGCGTAGCCATTGATAGACAGCTCACTGTGCGCAGCGTGAACGGACCGGAAGTAACAATCATCAAGGGTTTAGGCCCGTTGGGGGATGGGGCTTACCGCTGTGCCCATCTGGCTTCGGACGCGGCATTGGCCGGGTTTACGCTGACCAACGGCTACACTCGAAATTCAGGGGATGGAGGAACCCAGCAGAGCGGAGGCGGTGTATGGTGTGAGGAGGGCGCGGTCGTGTCCAACTGCGTCATAACCGGCTGTCAATCGGCTGGGGACGGAGGAGGAGCGTACAATGGCACGCTTGTGAATTGCATGGTCTCGGGTAATCAGGCCGGTGATGATGGTGGGGGAACGTATCAAAGCACACTGAGTAATTGCGCGCTCTTTGGCAATACTGTCTCGGAGCGTGGCGGTGGAGCGTACGGGGGCGTGCTGAATAACTGTACGCTTTCCGGCAATACAGCCTTGCTGTACGGGGGTGGAGCTCACGGATCAACACTTCACAATTGTATCCTCTGGTACAACTCGGCCGCAAATGGAACGAATTGGCACAACGGTACGCTCAACTACTGTTGCACCACACCGCTACCCGACGGAGAAGGCAACATAGAAGAGAACCCCCTTTTGGCGAGTTTCTTGCATCTGAGTTCAGCGTCGCCTTGCATTGGTCTTGGAAGCACAAACTATACAAGTGGCACGGATATTGATGGGGAGGCCTGGGCTGATCCTCCTTCCATGGGGTGCGACGAATACTGGCCTGATTCCATCACCGGTGCCCTGCTTGTGGCTATTAGCCCAGAATACACCGTTGTTGGTGAAGGGATCTACGTAAGTTTCATGGGACTAATAGAAGGACGAACACATGGCAACAGTTGGGACTGGGGGGACGGAACTGTTTCCAGCAACCAAGTTCATGTATCTCACGTGTGGTCTGGAGTTGGTGCTTACACGGTAATACTCACGGCGTTCAACGACACTTACCCTGAAGGCATCTCTGCAACGGCTATAGTTGAGATCGTGGGAGAGCAATATGTTTCGCCATCGGGAACACACGTTTCACCATTTGTGTCATGGCACACCGCTGCGACCAGTATACAGTCCGCGGTAGACGTTGAAGTGCCGGGTGTGGAGCTAATCCTGGTGACCAACGGAGTTTACGACACTGGCGGGCGCGCGGTCTATGGGTCTATGACCAATCGGGTTGCGATCGATAGACCTATCACTGTCCGCAGCGTGAATGGACCGGAAGTGACCACTATTGAGGGGCAGGGTCCGTTGGGGAATGGGGCTTATCGCTGCGCCTACGTGGCGTCGAATGCCGTGTTGGATGGGTTTACGTTGACCAACGGTTACACACGAACGACGGGGAATGCTGCGAAGGAGATGAGTGGGGGCGGCGTGTGGTGCGAGGAGGGTGCGGTTGTGTCCAACTGCATTGTCGTTGGCAATCACGCCGAAGAGGATGCCGGAGGGGCATACGGTGGGGCCCTGTTCAATTGCATCATAGCTAACAATGAGGCCGGTGACGATGGCGCGGGGGCCTACAGGGGATCAGCCAGCTATTGCGAGCTGAGAAATAACATCGCGATAAACCGTGGCGGAGGTGCGAACGAATGCGTTCTCCGGAATTGTATTATCGCTGGTAACAGTGCTTTTGATGGTGGGGGAGCCCATGGTGGCGACCTCAGTAACTGCCTGGTATACGACAACGAGGCAAGCGACGATGGCGGCGGTGTCGACGAAGCCTCTATCGTGAACAACTGCACGATTGTTTACAACGTTGCTGCGGATGAAGGCGGTGGCATACGCGACAGCGTGGCAAACAACTGTATTGCCTGGTACAACACAGCGGCCGTTGGTGATAATCATTTTCAGTGCACGGTGAGCTTTAGCTGCGCGACACCTAAACCGACAGGTACAGGCAATATCAGTGAGGATCCTATCTTTGCTGATGCCGCGCACTTGGGAGCCGGCTCTCCATGCATCGGTCAAGGCAGTCCGGCCTATACCACCAACGGTGTGGATATTGACGGTGAGGCGTGGGCGGATCCACCTTCAATGGGATGCGACGAATACGTTGCGGGTGGAGCTACGGGTGAATTGAGCGTAGCTATCGAAGCGGAGAGCACGCGTTTCGTAAATGGTCTTGAGGTAACGTTCAGAGGATTCGTTGAAGGCAGGGCATCAGGCCATTGGTGGGATTGGGGTGATGGGAGCAGTTCGAGCAACCAACTGCAATCGTCTCATGCGTGGTCAACACCAGGCACCTATGATGTGACTTTCACCGCGGTTAATGACACGTATCCTTCCGGTGTTGTAGCAACCGTGACTGTTAATGTGACAAACTTGCCGATTCACTACGTGAACTGGTCCAATTCAACGCCTGAGTCTCCATACACGACATGGAGTACCGCGGCAACCAACATCCAGGACGCCGTGGATGCGGCAGTTGAGGTCGGGGCAATCGTGATGGTGACCAACGGGGTCTACGATAACGGCGGCCGAGCCGTCCACGGATCGATGACGAATCGGGTCGTCATCGATCGCCCCATCACAGTCTGCAGCGTTAACGGGCCTACGGTAACTTCGATCAAGGGGAAGGGGCCGAAGGGAAACAGCGCAATACGTTGCGCGTATGTCGGGACAAATGCAGTGCTCAGCGGGTTCACGTTGACCAATGGTTTCACCCGAAAGGCGGGCGACTTCGCAACGGAGCAGGGGGGTGGGGGTATATGGTGCGAAGGAAGCGCGCTTGTTACCAATTGCGTCATTGCCGGCTGCAGTTCCACCGGGGATGGCGGTGGAGCATACAAGGGCAGATTGATCGATTGTACGTTGCAGGGCAATGACGCGGGTGATGACGGCGGCGGAGCATACAAGGGTGAATTGGATAGCTGCACGTTGAAAGATAATCATGCGGATGACCACGGGGGCGGTGCTAACGGCGGAATTCTGCGGAATTGCACGATCACGGGCAATACGGCTTATGACGGTGGCGGCGCTCACGAAGGGGAACTGCACAACTGCATTGTGTCCGGTAACAGCGCCAGCGATGACGGTGGCGGCATAGATGAGGCCATAATCGTCAACAACTGTCTGATAGTAGACAACAGCACCGCCGACGAAGGTGGGGGTGTACGAAAGAGCGTACTGAACAACTGTACGATTGTTGGCAACAACGCGTCTGAAGGTAGCGGGGCGAGCAGATGTACGGTTAACAACAGCATACTGTGGAACAACCCGGGATCCGGTGGCAACTGGCTGGACAGCACGCTGAGCTCTAGCTGTACAACCCCTCTCCCGCCCGGTTCCGGCAACATTGCGGATGACCCCCAGTTCGTGGCGGACGGTGATTTTCATCTCATGGCTTCATCGCCATGTATCGGTGCAGGAAGTAATGCACTTGCATCCGGTTCGACGGATCTGGACGGATTGCCCAGAATCATTGGTGGTACGGTGGACATGGGGGCGTATGAGGCCGAGTCGCAGGGGTTCTCGCCAGTCCATTACGTCTCGCCAGTCGGCGCGAACCAGTATCCGTACACGAACTGGGCCGGTGCTGCTACGACTATCCAGGTTGCGATCGATGTGGCTCAATCCAACGACCTGGTGCTGGTTACAAACGGTGTATATAACACTGGGGGTGCAGTCGCACCGGGCCATTCGCTATCGAACCGTGTCTCCATGACGAAACCCATAACTCTGCAATCAGTGGAAGGGTCAGGTGTAACCGTCATAGATGGTGCTCCGGGATCCAATGGAGGTCTCGATACTGATGCTGTACGCGGAGTCTTCATGACCGCGGGATCATCCCTGGCCGGTTTCACAGTTACCAATGGGCATACTCACGGAACAAGTGGAGACAATGTGGACCAGGCTGGAGGCGGGATCTTTCTGGCAAGCGGGTGCGTTGTCTCGAATTGCATCCTGGCCGGTAACTCGGCCGTGATTGGGGGAGGGGCGTATCATGAGGGCGGAGGAGTTCTGTCCAACTGTACTGTTTCCGGAGACGAAGCCCTTGACTACGGCGGAGCGGTCTACCTGGATGTCGGCGGTAGTATTCTGGACTGCGTGGTTTCGAATAATTCCGCGGATCTGTACGGTGGCGGGGTGAGGATTTATCTCGCTGGAGAGATGCGGGACTGCCTTGTGGTCAGCAATTACGTCGGATCTGTTGGGGGAGGTGTTCATATCCAGATTGGGGGAACGGTTGATAACTGTACCTTCAACAACAATACCGCATACAGCGGCGGCGGTGGGGCCGGACTTACGGTGGGAGGGATTCTCAGCAACTGCACTCTAACTGCGAATACTGCAACCGGAGCTCTGTGGACGTCCGGCGGCGGTGTGTTCATATCCGGCGGCGGGCAACTGGTGGAGTGCACGTTGACAGGCAATTCTTCGGGCCATGGCGGCGGAGTGTTTCTTGTCGATGACGGCAGCCTTGCAAGGTGCAGATTGACGGACAACACGGCTGACCAGGGCGGCGGAGCTTACCTGGATTCGGGCGGTCTGCTCGCGGACTGTCTCCTGGCAGGCAATTTGGCAACATTCGGTGGTGGGGCAAGCCTGACGCACTTCGGCGAGCTGACCGGTTGCACGCTGACCGGCAATTCCGCCGACAGCGGCGGAGGTGTGGGTTTCCTGGCCTTTGGGACACTTGAAAACTGCATAGTCTGGGGCAACACAGGCAGCAACGGTGCCAACATTCACAATAGTGGCACGGTTCTCTATTGCTGTGCCTTGGGCGGGCTCACACACGGGCTGAACGGTTGTATTACCAATGATCCGCAGTTCATCTCATCAAACGACTATCATTTGGCCGCATCATCTCCGTGTATCGATGCGGGCAGCAACAGCTTCGTGGCCACTTCGATTGACTTAGATGAACTGACCCGTATCGTCAATGGCACGGTGGACATGGGGGCATACGAATACCAGTGGCCGGATACCGACGGGGACGGTCTGTCGGACAGGCATGAGTACTTCGCCGGTACGTCTGACACCAACCCGGCATCCTGTTTTGTATTCGAAGATATCACGCCGGGTGGTTCTAACGGCGTTGTGATCAGTTGGCAGGGCATTGAAGGTAAACAATATGGTCTGTATCGTTCGACAAATCTCTTCGTCGAACCGTTACCCATCCAGACAAACATCCCGGGCGTCGAACCCATGAACACCGTCACAGACACCACGGCCGTAGGCTACGGACCCTGGTATTACCGTGTCTGGTTGGAGTAGGGCAGGGGTTCTGCAGAGCACAAAGCAGCGGCACAATAGCATTAGCATTCCATGGACCTGGTCCACCTCGTAGCGGTGGACCTACTTGAGAAGTTGATGTGCAGCAGTGATAATTGCATGCACGAACTACTTCTCAACCACCCAGATATTGCGGTAGCGGACCGGGTTGCCGTGTTGCTGGAGGTAGATTGGGCCAGGCTCGGCGCCTTCCCTGAGCTTTGAGGCCGTTGTCGAATGGTCGCAGACGACATCTTTCTGAATGACAACGCCGTTGAGTACAACTGTCATTACAGCATTATCGGTCTTCTTTCCGTCCTTGTACCTTGCAGCCTTGAACTCTATGTCATAGGTCTGCCAGCTCAGTGGCGGCAAGCACATGTTGAGATCGGGTGCCTTGATGGAGTACAGGCCGCCTGTCTCGTTTATCTTGCCTTCAAGGCCAAACGAATCGAGCATTTGTGCTTCGTAACGGCCCTGCACGTAGATGCCGCTGTTGCCACGGCCCTGGCCGCGGGCGTGAGGTTTGTAGGGGATTCGGAATTCCAGGTGGACATTGTGATCCTGAAGCTTCTTCTTGCTCCATGTCCCCTCCATGAGCAGCTTGTCTTCGCTTATGCGGCCTTTTTCCCAGTTGTCCGCACTGCTGCCGTCGAAGAGAACCGAGGCGTCTTGAGGCGGCTTGGCTCCAAGAGTTGGGCTGCTGCGTTCTATTCGGTTCAACTCCGCAACGGTCTTGCCGTCTGCTTCGAGTGTCAGCTTGCCGTTCTTGATCGTTACCTTGTAAGGGGCGCCCTCGCAGGTCGTCATGCCTTCAGCTGTCTGGCCTGAGATCTTCGTGCGTTTCTTGGACTTGTCCCAGCCCACTCCTGGAAGTCCGCCTTCAAGAATGTAGGCGTCGAACTTGTGGTCGCCAAGAGCCACAACCTGGACGCCGAACTTCGTGTCAGGCCCGCCTCTTTCTGAACCGTACTCGCCTTGTACCA
Source organism: Kiritimatiellia bacterium (assembly GCA_030744755.1). Lineage (GTDB taxonomy): Bacteria > Verrucomicrobiota > Kiritimatiellia > UBA8416 > JADHWI01 > JASLPY01. The sequence goes on from JASLPY010000004.1 coordinate 57,050, forward strand.
GGAAATCGGGATCTTCTGCCCTGGCCTTGGCCGGATCAATCCATGTCTTTCCCTTGCCTGCCGCGAAAACGGTGCCGGATATTGCCAGGGTTGCTGCTGCAAGTGACAACGCTGCAAAACGCCTCATGTTAAACTCCTCCTTAATCCTGTGATAGACGACAAATGCCCGACGCTACGGGCGTGTTAAGAGAGGCCTGAATATAGCGCAGGCGGTTCCTCTCGGCAAGGGTGTACAGGGAAGGTGGAGATCTGAATTCTAACCTGCCCGCAATGCTACGCATAGCGTTGTAGGCGGGCGAATTCAGCTACGGGATGTGGGATCTCTCCTGTAGCTGAATCCGCTTGGCCTCCAAAGCCTCGGCGGCGGAGGGTGAGGATTCAGACGTGCAACCTGGTGAGTAAGTAAGGCGCTTCACTTTGGGATTACCGCGAAAGCTTATACACGTACAGGTTATCCCAATACCTGAGGTACATCTTGCCGTCCAATATCACTGGGTGGGTCAGGTAGAGTTGGCGGTTCTCCCGGGGTAGTTGGGCCGTGCTTGCAATCTTGAACCCGCCCGGCGAGGTCTCTACCAGTGCCAGCAGTCCCTGGTCGCTTATGCAGTAAAGCATACCGTCGGCATAGGTCAGAGAAGTCTTCCTCATCTTCGGGTCATTTTGAGCAATCTTTCCCGTGAGAAACTCAGCGCATACAAACCCGACCTTCTTCTGCCTGCACGTGCTGCCGTAAAGATGGTCCCCCACAAGGAGAACGTCGCCGTGACAGTTGTCAAAGGCCTTGTTGTACCAGATCTCGTCTACACCGCTCTGATCGGGCTTTATCTTCAACAGGCGAGAGCCGCCGCTGTGTCCGCTGGTCACAAACACGTAGCCGTCCTTGAACATTGGTGAATTCACCGCCTGGTTGTAGCGGGTAGGGTGGGGGTGCGACCAAAGCAACTTCCCCGTCTTGATATCAACACTGATTACCGACTTCTGCGCCAGTGCAATCAGTTGCCTGACGCCCTTGTACGTGACAATGATGGGTGAAGTATAAGTTGCGACCTCGTTCAGTTCGCTATTCACCCAGACAGTCTCGCCTGTGTTCTTGTTCAATGCCACCACCAGCGCCTCAGGTCCGCCGGGCATGCAGAATGCGAGGTCGCCGTCTATCGCGATGCTCTCGGACATTGCCCATATGCCATAGCGTCCCTTGAACTTCTCGTGTACATCCACGGCCCATCTCTCTTTGCCCGTCTTCGCGTCGAACGAACCAAACCTGCCCGTGGGGTTCATCTGCAGAACGAAGCCGTCATCGTAGGTGGGAACAGTTCGCGAACCCGGATACGCCCCCGTCCAGCTTGCTCCGTTGACGGTCTCCCAAAGCAGCTTGCCTTCCATGTCCAGGGCAATGACCTTTTCCTCGCTGCCGAAATCACCAGTGAGGAAGATTCTGTTGTCGGCTACAGAGACCATCGAGTAGCCCTTGCCGCAATTGGAGTACTTCCATATGAGTTCGGGCCCGCCTTCAGGCAGCGTTTTCAGAAGCCCGGTCTCGGTCGACATGTTGTCACGGTTCGGACCATGCAACTGAGGCCAATCACCGGCTGTGGCCGTTGCTGCGAGTAATGCCATGATTGTGATTAGTGTTATTTTCATGACCAAATCATAATGCGCTCACGTCTGGAAGGCAAGCTGTGGTGCATCCGGAGCTCCCAGTACGTCCACCGCTACGAGGTGGACGGTGCATTTCTTGCGGGTGTGCGCGTGCGAATGTTGGCCTGAAGCATAAGGCAGGTACCGACAGTCTGCATTGCATTGGCTTGGTCCACCTCATAGCGGCGGACCTACTTTCTGCTGTCGGCAAGCCACTAACCATCAACCATGAAACCATCAACCATAGGATCTCTGCTCTCAGCAGAGATCCTCAATATGGCTTTACATCCATTCAGGGAGCTCGCAGTATTACTGGAATCCAGATTGGAGCCCGCGGAATGACAGACGATATAGACAAACTGAACGAACCGTTTGAAGAAGAGGCGGAAGTCCTGAAGGGCGTAAAAGACGAGATCGCCAAGGTTGTCGTCGGCCAGCACCAGATGATAGACCGCTTCCTGATCTCCCTGATATGCAATGCCCACGTACTGATCGAAGGAATTCCCGGCCTGGCAAAAACGCTGGCTGTCAAGACGCTTTCCGACGTGCTCCAGTTCTCGTTTCAGCGCATACAGTTCACGCCGGATCTTTTGCCGGGCGATCTCATCGGAACTCTGATCTACAACCAGTCAACAGGCGAGTTTGCTCCGCACAGGGGCCCGATCTTCAATAACATAATCCTGGCCGACGAGATTAACCGTGCGCCAGCAAAGGTTCAGAGCGCTTTGCTTGAAGCTATGCAGGAACGGCAGGTCACCATCGGCAAAGATTCTTTCCCTCTCGACGATCCGTTCCTGGTGCTCGCCACCCAGAACCCGATAGAGCAGGAGGGGACTTATCCCCTGCCCGAAGCCCAGGTGGACAGGTTCATGTTCAAGCTCAAGCTGGATTATCCGTCCCGTGAAGAGGAGCACGAGATAATCAGGAAGATGGCTAAGAGCACGCCAGATCTCAGTGTTAATCCGGTCCTGCGCCCAGAGGATTTTACGCGGCTCAGAGCCCTGGTTGACCAGGTGTTCATGGACGAAAAGATTGAGAAGTACATTCTCGACATTGTCGCGGCCACGAGGGATCCGGGCGAGTTCAAGCTTGGCATGGACGGCCTGATTCGTTTCGGTGCCTCACCCCGGGCCAGTATCTACCTGGTGATGGCCGCTCGCGCACAGGCTATCATCGAGGGCCGCAGCTACGTAGTGCCCGACGATGTCAAGAATGTCGGCATGGATATTCTGCGTCACCGGCTGATTCTTACTTATCGTGCCGAAGCCGAAGATGTCACACCAGAGGACCTTATTGAGAAGATCTTCAATGCCATAGAGGTCCCCTAAATGCTGGACACGTTGGAAAGCAAGATCCGACATATCCAGGTCTACAGCAACAAGATTGTCGATGAACTCCTGGCCGGCGAATACCACAGTGTCTTCAAGGGGCACGGGATGGAATTCAACGAGGTGCGCGAATACGAGCATGGCGACGAGATTCGTACAATCAACTGGCAGATCACGGCCCGTGTCGGAAGGCCTTTTGTCAAGAGATACGTGGAAGAGCGGGAACTGACGCTGTTCTTCCTTGTAGATCTTTCAGGGTCGGGTTCGTTTGGAAGTGGAAAAAAGAGCAAGAACGAGGTCGCCGCCGAGCTTTGCGCCCTCCTGGCATTCTCCGCAATCAAGAACAGCGACAAGGTGGGGCTCATCATCTTCACCGACCGCATCGAGCACATTGTTCCCCCGGGCCGTGGCAAACAGCATGTGCTCCGTATTATCCGCGAGCTTCTCTCCTTTCAATCCCCGGGCGCGGGTACCGATATCCGACTGGCCCTGGATTACTTCGGCCATCTTCACGCCAAGAAATCGGTTGCCTTCATTGTGTCGGATTTCCAGGACGAAGGGTTCGAGGATGCAATGTCGCTGATCTCGAAACGGCATGATCTTATTGCTGTGTCCATCAGCGATCCAGCAGAACGCTCCCTACCTGCAGCCGGACTGCTGACCTTACGCGACCCGGAGACGGATGAGACGGTCGTCATCGATACCTCCTCGGCAAGGGTTCGCAGGCGCTTCAAAGAAGCCGCGGCGTCTCGGCGCGCGCGTCTCAGCGACATTCTTGTCAGGAGAAACGTGGATGAGATTGCGATCTCCGTAGAGAAGGATCTCGTATCCGAGCTGATACGTTTCTTCAAAACCCGGGAGAGGCGAGGTCAGCATGGATGACCCTTTCGTGATAAGAGATATCGCGCCTCCCATCGAGACGTTACCCGACACGGCGATATGGCCATGGCTTATCATACCGTTGCTACTGGTGGCGGGGGTTCTGCTGTACAGATTCTTCCGCAAGGCCGAACCAGAGCCGGCCGAAACACCGCTGCCTCAGCTGACGGTTACACCCATGCAGACAGCGTTGCAGGCCCTCGACGCCTTGATGATCGAGAAGCTCATTGAAAGCGGAGAGACGAAGCTGTTCTTTACAAAGCTGAACATGATTCTGCGTGTCTTTCTAAGCGACCGGTTGGATCTGAAAGCCCCGGTGCAGACGACTTCCGAAATCCTTCGGGCAGGAGTTTACCAACACTGGGAACAACCTGTGGCTGCGGTCCGCGAGGCCGCGGACCCTCCCATTTCGAGTGCAAAGGAACGTCCAGCGGCGGGAGGGACAGAGCTTGCCCGGTACCGTGTTCCGCCCTCGTTAGAGGGGCGGGACTCTGGTACTGGGGCCTCGACGTCCGTAGTCAACCTGGACGACTGCTCGTTCAGCGATCTCCTCGCCCCGTTCCTGCGGGAATGTGATCTCTTCAAGTTTGCAAATGTCATGGCGCAGGCAGATATCGCGCGCAGGGCCCACGGTACCTGCCGTGCCCTGGTGATAGCCATCGGCGAGAAGAAGGAAGAAGAGTAAGTGAAATTCGAAACCCCATGGGCTTTTCTGATGCTGTTGCTGCCCGCCGTGCTTGTCTTTGCGGCCAGCCGTGGTTGCCGGCGTCCGTCCGCTTCGTTTTCCTCGCTGTTCTGCGCCGTTCAGGCAGGCAAGTCGCTGCGCCAACGCCTGCTGTGGCTCCCCGGAACATTGATGGTGATGGCTGTTCTCCTGTTGGTCGTAGCCGTGGCCAGACCCCAGAAAGGGGAGGATGTGGTTTCCAGCAGCCGTCGTGGAGTTGCCATCGAAATGCTCATGGACATCTCCAGCAGTATGGATATCAGCCTGGAGTCGGTTGCTGGGAATATGAATCGCATAGACGCTGCAAAGCAGGTCTTCAAGGACTTCATTACCGGAAACGACGAGGATCTGTCCGGCCGGGACAATGACATTGTCGGGCTAATATCGTTTGCGCGCTATGCCGACACGGTTTGTCCAATGACCACCGGTCTACCCGCACTGACCACCATGGTTGATGAGCTGGAGGTGGAGAGCCGTCCCAACGAGGACGGGACGGCTTACGGGGACGCGTTGGTTCTGGCAGCGGCGCGCTTAATGAAGATTGATGAATCAATCAAATCCCGCGGCCGTGAACAGGATCTGATTAAGAGCAAGATAATCATTCTTCTCACCGACGGTGAGAACAACTGTGGGAAACACCTGCCTGCACAGGCCGCGGCGCTGGCAGAGGAATGGGGAATCAAGATCTACGCGATATTCCTTGGCAATGAGCCGGCCATTTCCGGGAACCGCAGTCCGAAACTCACGGTTACGCAGCGGGAGCTGTTGCGAATCTGTGACAGGACAGGCGGCATCTGCCGAATGGTTTATGATTATGACTCGTTGCGAGCCGTTTATGCGGAGATAGACGCATTGGAGAAGAGCGAACTCAACCTGTTTACGGACACGATATATCGTGAATGTTTTCAGTGGTTCACATTCAGCGCCTTGCTGTGTCTCGTCCTGAGCGTTGTTCTCGATACAACCGTGTTGAGGAGAACGCCATGATGGCCGTGTTCATGAACAAGGGCTTTCTTCTTTTGCTGGCAGTGATACCGCTGTTGCTCCTGCTGTGTGCCTTTGCAGCCATTGGCCGCCGCAGGGCAATCGCGCGGTTGCTGGACCCTGATCTGTCGGAACGGCTTTTGCCGCCCGCCGTCTCCCGAAAACGAAGGATTACCGAGCTCTGCGTCGTCACAGCAGTAGTACTTGTCGTGCTGGGGCTTGCACGGCCGGCCTGGGATACGGAAACCGTTCGGCACCCGAAGACCGGTCGCGACCTGGTGTTCCTGCTTGATATTTCCCAGAGCATGCTGGCCGAGGACCAGCCGCCAAGCCGGCTGGCCTGTGCCAAAAACTCTATTCTGCAGTGCCTTGACGAGTTCCAGGCCGGCCGCGTGGGCCTGGTGGTTTTCGCGGGCTCCACGGCAATACGGTGCCCGCTTACCAGGGATTTCGATTTTTTCAGATCCACCCTCGATGAGCTTGCTCCGGACAGCGTCCCCGTGGGAGGCACCAGGATCGGGGACGCCATAACCAAGACCGTAGAGAAGGTACTGACCGGGGACGATGCCGACTACCGCGATGTTCTCCTGATCACCGACGGGGACAACCACGGCCCCATAAGTACAAATGCAATTTCTGCGCTGGCCGAGAGCGGTGCGCGGCTTATTGTTATCGGTTTGGGCAGTGATTCTGTTCCCGCGGAAATACCAATCAGGGACGAAGAGAGCGGTGAGGTCGAACCCCTGACTTACAGGGACCGCGTCGTGCACACCATGCAACGCTCCGAAGATCTCAAGAAGATTGCGAAAGAGATACCCGACAGCATTTACCTTAACGTCGGTACCAATCCGCTGGACCTGGCTGATGTATACCGCACGCATATAGCCGCCACACTCCATCCGTCCTCGGAAGAATCGACCACCGAGCGCCCGCAAGAGCAGTATTGGCGTTTCCTGCTGGCTGCACTTGCTTTCCTTTTCGCCGGGTTCCTTCCATGGAGGAGCAGGCCACCACCATCCTCGCATTCTCAGGTAGGTCCACCGCTACCAGCCTCCGCCGAGGCTACGGCCGGCATGCGAGGTGGACGGCGCGTTGCCGGTGAGAAGTCACAGCAAAGGACAAGCGCGAAGCACAGGGCAGCCACTGGGAATTCACAGTCCACTCGCATGGTCCACCTCGTAGCGGAGGACCTACCTGGCGGGTCTAAGTCCGTTCTGGTTTCGTTACTGCTCGCCCTGCTGCTGGCAGCGCCCTCCGTCATGGCCGAAAGCCGTGCCCGCCTGTTCGGCAAGGGCGTATCGGCTTACAAAGAAGGTGACTTCGGACTGGCGATTGAGAACTTCAGCGCCGCCCAGCAGAAAGCTCCGGATGCCATTATCGATTACAACCTGGGGACCTGCTATTACCGCCAGGGAGACATGCCGCACGCACTCATGTGCTTTGCGCGAGCCGCAGAAACCGCGCCTTCCGGAGAACTGTCAACCGTCGCATCCTACAACGTGGGCAACAGCATGTTCATGATGGCTTTCAGCGAAGAGAGCTTGGCAAGGGAAGATGCCATGGAACTACTTCGTGGATCAATCGCAGCCTACGAAACCGCAGTTGAAGCAAACCCGGATTATGAGGATGCGGTGTTCAATATGGGCATCGCGCGGCAGGCTCTTGAGGCCATAAGAAAATCCAAGGACGGGGACACGGAGAACGAAGACGGGACGGAGGAGAGAGAGGTAGGCGAGGATGAGAATCCCACCCAGGAAAGCGAACCCTCCGACACCGATAAAAACACCGAGCAAGGAGAGGAAGACGAGAGCGAGGACGAACAGAAGGCGCCAAATCTGACGCCGGAAGAAATCCTCGAAGAAGAAGAGAAGAATAAGCTGACGCGGAGCAGAAAGAAGCACGCGGATTTCAGCAAGACCAGGAAGAACTGGTGATAGAGGTATGAAGACAATGAAACATATTGGCATGATAGTACTTGCGGTATTCATCACCGCGCAGCCGCTTCGTGCCCGGGCGGATGGGCCGCCTGAAACAATCATGCTGGACATGTCGCCCGGCACAAACAGGTGTTTCGTCGGCGAGGCCATACCTCTTACCGTGACATGGAGCGCCGGTCCCCCGCTTGGCTTCTTCAAGGCCGTGGACATTCGTGTACCCGTAATGGAAAACGATGCCTTCAAGATTTACGACTCCCACAAGCTGCCCGACCAGCCCAACAGTAAATGGCTCGGAATTCCTCTCAGCGGGACCAGGGCCATAGCGAATCTCAGCCAGGTCAAGCACGGCGGTCGCGATTATACAACGCTTGCAATAAGAAAAATCATCGTGCCGACTGCTGCCGGAACGCATATCCTGGAACCGGCACGCATGACGTGCCTGGTGAAGAGAAAAGGCACAACAGACCTCTCGGCGAAAGGCAAAACGCAGGGCGCCGGTAACCTGTACCAGTACCCCCTTTATTTCAATAACACCTTCTTTGACAGGGAGATCAGCCCGGGCGATACAAAGCTGAACGCTTTGTCTTCGAACAGTACGCTGCGGGTGCTTTCGTTGCCGATGGGACAGCCGAGCCTGTTCAGCGGCCTGGTGGGGCAATACAAGTTCTCGGTAAGCGTATCGACAAATTCGATACGCCGTGGCGATCCGGTCGTCTTAAGCCTGGAAGTTTCCAGCCGGGGCTACCTGTCGCACGTGAAGATCCCTCCGCTGGAGCTTCAGAAGGGTGTTGCCGACGGATTCAGGATTGCGTCTGACAGGCGACTGCGAAGCATAGACGACAAGAGCATCGTCTTCACGCAAACGGTCTACCCTCTCAACGACGGCCGCCAGACGTTTCCAACGTTGTCACTGTGCTATTTCAATCCGATCAGCGCGAACTACGAGACATCGGATTCCAAACCCATTTCCCTTGTGGTTGCAAAGGCACGGATCATAGACGGGACTGCGCTCGGCGTGGATACTCAAGAACAGGGCGCAGAACCAGGCGCGTCGCGGTGGATCCTTGCCTTTGTGTGCCTTGCCGTTCTTGGTGCGGTGATATATGTCAGGGTCATGCGTCGTGAGAAACCTGCGAAGGAAGAACAGGTGGACCTGGCCTTTGCCTACCGACAGGCACGCAATACACTGTCCATGCTCAAGGAGACCGATTTCGAGAACGCGCGTGATCGGCATAGCGCCCTGAATTCCGCATTGACCGGCTATGTGGCTGCACACCTGGTTGGTCACAGGGCTGGGGCAATTACTTTCCGGGATGTCGAGGGGCTACTGCAGAGAAGAGAAGCAGGTGGCATTCCTATGGACAGGGTGCAGGCTCTTTTCCGGGAAATGGACATGTGCAGGTTCAGCCCCGCTGCCCCGACGATGGAGTACGCCGTGGCGGTAGATCATGCGTTGGAGTTCATTGAGGAGCTGCGGGAATAGACAGACCATGACCGACGAAGGGTAATGCGCGACCGGCGCTGGTTTGAGAAACACGCCTTACGGCGTTGACTACAAACAGCGACGCATAATCCTCCTCCGTTTGTAGTCAAGCCCGTGAGGGCTGTTCTTCCCGGTTGCACTGACGGGTCTTGAATCAGCATTTTGGAACAGACGCTAACGGTGCTGGGATAGTCGCAGCAACGGCATCAACAGGAGTGAGATGAAAACATCCAGACACATAATTACGACCTTTCTCGTGGCAACCGTCTTCATCGTGACGGAGTCGCGCAGCCAGGAGCTCAAAGACCTGATCCGTAAGGCCTCGCCCGAGCATCCCCGACTGTTTCTTGAACGCGGGGGCGAGGCGGCTGTGCGGAAGAGAATTGATTCGGATGCAACACTCCGTAAGGCCTCCAGCCATGTCATCGCAGTAGCGGACCGTCTGCAGGATATAGAGCCTGTCGAACGTAAGAAGATTGGCAGACGTCTCCTCTCCGTTTCAAGGACATGCCTGCAGCGCGTGACGCATCTTGCTTTTGCGTATCGCATGACGGGGGACAAGCGCTATGCCGTAAGAGCGCAGAAGGAAATGATGGCCACGGCAGGATTCAGCGACTGGAACCCCAGCCACTTCCTCGATGTCGGCGAGATGACCGCCGCCCTTGCCATTGGCTATGACTGGGTCTATCCGGCGTTAGATCCGGAAGCCCGCAAGAAGATCAAGGCTGCGATAATCGAGAAAGGGCTCCGGACCTCATTGAAGGGCGGATGGTGGGTAAGAACCGAGAACAATTGGAACCAGGTTTGCCACGGGGGTCTCACCCTGGGAGCACTGGCCGTTATGGAAGATGAACCGGACCTGGCCAGGCAGATTATCGAACGCGCCGTCGCAAACGTGCCTCGAGCCATGACCGAGTATGATCCCGATGGGGCCTATCCCGAAGGGCCAGGCTACTGGAAATACGGGACAACATACAACGTAGTCATCATTTCAGCATTGGAGTCGGTTCTTGGCACTGATTTCGGTCTGTCGAAAGCAAAAGGCTTCCTCGAATCCGCAGATTACTACATGCATGTCACAGGACCGACGGGCCTGTACTTCAACTACTCGGACTGCGGGTCGGGCGGAGGTGTATCACCTGCAATGTACTGGTTCGCAGCAAGGCGAAGTGATTCCTCGCTCCTGTGGCGGGAACGGCAGGCGCTGGACGAGTTCCTTGCGAAGAAACACGGATCGATAGGTTCATCGGGACGACTCTTTCCTTTTCTGATTATCTGGGCAGGGGAATTCGACAAGACGCCAATCCCGAAGCTGAACCACTGGAAAGCCGATGGCAAAACGCCTGTCTCCATGCATCGCAGTGGTTGGAAAACGCCGGGGGAGGTATTCGTGGGCGTCAAAGCCGGGTCTCCCTCCGCGAATCACGCCCACATGGATATTGGCAGCTTCGTTATGGATGCCGGTGGTGTTCGATGGGCCCTGGACCTGGGCTCGCAGTCCTACCACAGCCTTGAATCAAAAGGAATCAGCTTGTGGGGCAAGAGCCAGAATGCGCAACGCTGGGATGTTTTTCGTCTTAACAGCTTCAGCCACAACACACTAGTGGTTGACGGAAAGAAGCAGGTAGTAAGCGGTAAGGCGCCGATAATTGCCTTTTCCGATGGGGGTCCGATGCCGCACACGATAATCGAGATGAAATCCGTATACAAAGGGCAGCTTGCCGCCGCACATCGGGGTGTCGGCCTTTGTCGGAACCGGTCGGTCCTGGTCCAGGACGAAATCATCACACTTGACCGTGAAACGACAGTGAGGTGGGGAATGGTGACCCGGGCCAAGGTTGAAATCAAGGGTGATGGTACGGCGGTTCTGGAGCAAGGTGATCAACAGCTTGCATTTCGAGTGCTGAGCCCGGACAAGGCAAAGCTCGAACTGTTCGAAACTGCAAAACCACCGGCCGAGTATGACGTCGCAAATACAGGTACAGGCATGATCGGTTTCAAGGTGAAGCTGCCCCCGTCAACGGAGACAAAGCTGGTGGTCCTGCTTCAGCCGGGAGACTTCGGTGAAAATCCGCCCGCAATCGTCCCACTTGCCGAGTGGTAAGGGCGCGTCGCGATCCACCGGAGATCATGCCTCTCGGAGATAGGCATGTACTGGAGAAGTAGGGACCTATCTCCGAGAGGTCCCTCCCAAGCGCAATGCAAGCCCTCAGCTCGTAGAGGTAGAAGCCGAGACACAGATTGTTACCGAAATTGTGAAGAACTAGAACGTCCGGGGGCGCATCACACGATCGCCACTTCCCCGTTACTTCCTCAAGCAGACAACTGAGCCATCCATGTTGCTTATGTACAGGCTCCCGTTGGCTGCTATCATGCCGTCGAATAACGGGGGCGATTCCAGGTGAAGTTCCGACAGCTTGGAACCGTCAGAATCAGAGACCATCCAGAGCACGCCGCCGACTTTGCCTTCGATCATCGCAGACTGCTTATCCATCTGGATCTGCATTTCCGGCGAATCATGGAGATTCTTCACCTTGGTTTCGTCAATGATGTCCTTCGGTCCCGCAACTATTACCTTGTCCTTGACTTTAACCATCGCCCTGGCAAAGAGCGGAAGGTCCTTGTTCCAAGTGAATACAAAGGGTTGCCTGCTTGTCTTTCGCCGTCCTTTTGGCTTTTGTGCTACCTTGCCGCTGAAGTACACCCCCTTGCCGGACTTGCCGTCGACCAATTTGACGCCCTGCAGGGCTCCGTTGTTGCCGTTGCCAGAAGCATCCTTCGCATTCCCCTTGTCGAAGGAAATGTGCATCACGAGTTTGGCCTTCTCCGATGAGGTGTCACCCACATCCTTGGCGTGCTTCTTTATCTCGGCGGAGGACAGCTCCCCGTGGTAGATTCTCGCTTCGTCGATGATGCCTGCAAAGGGGAATGGGGTAGGGTAGTCGCCCACGCTGCCGGCATCGTCTGCACCAATCTCGGTTCCCTGGATCGGTAGCGCCGAAATGGGCCCGTATATCTTGGCCTCGCCTTCGAGGAAACCGTCAACGTAGATCTTCAAGGTCTTGTTGCCGAGAACCCCTGCCAAGTGGACCCATTTCTTTGTCACCTTAACGTCGGCCGCAACTGCTTCGTGAATGTCGCCATCAGTGCGGATGACGAATTTCGGATTGCCCTTCTCCAGGATAAGTGCGTAACCGTTTGCCGGTCCGCCGCGTGCAATCACAACACCTTTTCCACTGTCGGATTTCACCCAGGCCTCCACGGCAAGAAACTTGCCGACGGGGTCCATACTGGCGCTCACGGGGATCTTGACCATTGGATCGACCGAAGGCGATGTTTTGGCAGCCGGCTTCCTGGGGGGCGCCGGAGCATCGGGTTTCTTGGACCAGCTCTTGTCCACGGAATACAGGTGGTGCTCAATGGTTGTTGTCCACCTGTAGTACTGGGGATGACGTGCGAACGCGTAGAGATTCTTATCGTCAAAAACCATGAGCTTGCCAGACGGCGCGTTCCTGCCTGCCGCGTGGTAGCCGCTGTGGCCACCGGCGAAACTCCTGCCGAAAACCTGGTACGTCCTGTGCCACCAGGAATCGTCAAGGAAGCCCGTAGGACAGAACAGGTGAGCTTCCTCGCCTCGCTGCGTGCCTATGCCGACACGGTCGATCCTTATCCTCTTGGCATCCAGGTCGAAAGGCTGAGACCGCATGTACACGTACTTGCCGTCACTTGACATGATGTCCGGCTGCCCAGGAGGCATGTCGAGGACCTTTATGTAATCCTGTATCGGCTTCCCGTCGGGATCTACATCGGTCATGGGAGTCTCGGAAAGGACCTCGCCCGTAAGTGGGTTCATCCTGTATACGACTATGCCGCCGTCCAGGAAGATATTCCTTCCACAGGCGAAGTAGGCCACATCATTTTGGATAAGGATGTTGCCGTGCACGGGCCATACGGATTCTATTTGTTCGAATACCATGTGCTTCGCGTCCCGCGGCGCAGCCTGGTATTTCCAGGCCAACTCACCGTCGTCGGCACGCAGGCAATAAACCCAGCCATCGCAGGAGCCGAAAACCGCCCGGCCCTTGTAAATGGTCGGGGCCGAATCCACGCGGGCGCCGGCCGTGAAGCTCCATAGTTTCTTGCCGTCATTCTCGTTGAATGCATGAACAGTATGTGCATCCACTTCGGCAACAAGAAGCATGCCGTCCGCGACTACGGGCTGAGAAACCCTCCCTCCGAGATCGATCTTCCATACCTGCTTGAGGGCCTCCGGCACTTCTGAGTCAACGCTCCCGCTGCGAGCCGCGTCAGCTCGGAATGTCGGCCAGTCAGAGGGGCCATGGTTGATGGTTGATGGTTGATGGTTATATGCCTTGCCCTTGACAAGGCGGGATGCCGGCTCGTTCTTGGGAAGTTTACGGTGGCTGGAGAGGCTGTTGAATCCGTTAAGCTTGACTTCGGGGTAGCAGGCACATGGATGCTGGGGGGCGTAGACAAAACCGTTGGCCGGCATGATGCCCGATAGGCATGCGCCCCTGACCCAGTGGTTGATGATCCAGTCTTCCTTCTTATGGTCAACAAATTCAATGCCCGTACGGGACATGAGGAAGTAGTTCTCTGTTGCTTTCGCCCTGTAACAGCGATGATGGAACCAGTATGTCTTGACGTTCGATGGAAAACGCTTTTTCTCTTCTCCCGTCCAAGGGTCCCTGCCGATCAGTTCGCCGGACTGACCGGTAACGGTGGTTTCGGCGCACCAGACCAATCCGTCAACAACAAGGATATCCTCCGGCGACTTGTAGCCGGACGGCGGATGCTCGCCACTCCACAATGTCTTGCCATCTTTTGCGGAGATGGCATACATCGTGTCTCTCGACGACCTGTGGTTGATGTACCCCACGCCGCCTGCAAAGAAGAGTACGTCTTTGTAAACGACGAGGGTTGGTGCAAACTCGGAGAACATGCTCTTGAGGTACTCCATGGGTTTTGATGCCCACTTCTTCTTGCCGGTAGTCCGGTCAAGGCAGACGATAGACTCCGCGTCATGGTAATACACATTCTTGTCGTCAATCGTGAGGGTCAAGGCGAGAACCTTCGAGTCCACCGACCACAGGATTTTGCCATCATCAGCGTTCACGGCGACTAAGCGGCGGCTTGCCGTTCCCGCAATCGCCCTTGAATCGATAGTAGCCTTTTTGGCCTTGCCATCTCCTTCCGACACTCCTCCCACAAGAAACAGAACACCCTCCGAATAGATGATTTCGTCCGTTTCCATTTCGGGCACGTAGGTTCTGACTGTCTTTCCGGTCGCTCCGTCTATTGCCATTGCCGGCGAATGAAGTCCGGGTGCCGCGTAAAGAACACCGCCTATTGCCACGAGCTTGCGGGGCAGGTAGGCCGGACCGCTCTTCAGCCGCTGAAGATGGTGGTACCAGGTGTTGATGTCGCGCTTCCACAGAATCACGCCGTTGAAGGCGTCACGGGCCACGAGTTTCCACGTAGGTTTCAGGTAGATGGACAGCCTCGTGGATTCGTCCATCAAGTGGTAGATCCGGCCTCCCGCCGTAACGCATGCGCTCATAACTGACATGTGGTCATGATGCCTTGAGTATCTCGGGCTGCCCACCCACTGCAGATACTTCGGGGGATGAATCCTCTCATCTGTTGATACCGCATTATTGTCGGGATTGTGCAGGTAATGAGTCCATTCATCGATATCGGATGGCACGGGTTTGATGAATTTAGAAGAAGGATTACCAGACGGATCGATCGCTACTCCTCTTGGAGCAAGGACCCTTTCGACTTCACCGGCCACCAGCTTGCTCTCTTTGTCTTTCACGACAACCATGTTGACGAGGTTGTCTACGTAAGGAAGGCTCTTCCCGTCAAACTGGACCGCGCTCACCTTTCCATACAAGCCCTTGGAATGAATGTACTCGCGCGCCTTCGCGACCTTGACCGGGTCGGTGTCAAGGCCCTGGACGATGAAGGAATCATTCTTGAGTAGCTCGACGAGTGCAGCCGGATCATCGCATCCGACCTGGACAACCAACCCGCCTTTAACATCACCGGAGGGCGCGGCGAGAGAGAACGTTGACCACAGGGCACAGACTGACAACAACAGGACAGTTCGCTTCATTGTATCTCCTGGTTTAATTAATGGTTCGAATGAGAATACAAGGTTAGGCGGCTAAAGCCAATGCCGGGAATAGGAATTCCGGCAGAGGAGATGTGCGGCATGCACTTCTATGCCGAAAAACATCTGCAGTCCATTCGCTTGGTCCACCTCGTAGCGGTGGACCTACTTCGATTCCTGGTACGTCCACCGCTACGAGGTGGACGGTACTCTGCAGGTGAATTCTCACGTCCTGAATATTTGTGCGAAGTACAGCCCCGAACCTCCCTACGCGCCTATTTGCCGCCGTCTTTTTCTATCCCTTTCTCATCCACAACTCCGCCCAACGCCCTGGTGGTTTCGATCGCGGCGGTACGTACGGTTTCGTCTTTGCAGTCCAGGTACCTGGCGATATCGGGCAATACCTTCTGATCGCCACGCACAGCGAGTACTCTCAGTATACCCACCTGCCTGGTCGCGTTCTTCTTCTTGAGAGCCTTTGTCCATTTCGGAGTGATCTTTCCATCTGAAAGTCCGGCACCTAGTTTGACCGATTCGTCCTGCAGTATCTCGCTCGGACTCTCAAGCGCCTTGAGAACGTAATCGAAGGCATCGCTCTCAAGCATCGTGACGAGTTGCCTCAACACCACGGCCTGTTGGAAGTAGTCCTCCGGTTTACTCTTCAAAAGCTTACGACACAGCTTGATTCGCTCCTTCTGGCTCTCTGCTGTCTTAAGTTCTCTTTCCACCCGTTCGGCAACAAGATCCATGAGGCCCACGGGGGTCAGCTTGCGCTTGTCTTCCTCGATTGCCTTGATCGTCTCTTCGAAAAGGGCGCGCTTCTCCTCCTTCTTCTGTTGCGACATCGCTTCTTTCAGCCTCGGAAGTGCGGATTGAGCTGTTCGTCCGTAGGTTTGCAGGGTCAGGAAGTGGTGCGGTTCCCGCCAGCTCCCGCCCCAACCACCGCCGATCAACGAATCCACGCATAATTCCACGCCGTCAGCAACTTGGAGCCTTGCCATCAGATCCATACCGCGCCCGCGTGGCCGTTCGGAGAACATTACGTAATCCGGCGCCTTGGTCTTTGTAACATCGTAGATCTCCTGCGCCATCATCATGACATCTTCTCTGTTGAAGTACTTAAAAGCGTACGCACCACAAGCCCGTATCCGCCCTGAACGTGATTTCGACAGCTTGGCAATTGCCGGGTAAAGAATGTCACGATCGATGCCATCCAACGGATTCTCACCTTCCGGCATCGTGTGAAACATGCCGGCGAAATAGAGCGGTGCGGTTCCTACTTCGTCAGAACCCAGGCTGAATGCGAGAGCCTGCATGGCGGGTTGCAGAGGGCTTTCACCTTCTGTTTCTATCACGGCCCTGAACATGTCGGGTATCGCCTTGCGGGCCGGCGGGCCAACCCGCATCAAGGCGTAACTGGCCGCTACGCACACCGTGGAATCATCGTCGAAGAGCGCCTCGGCTAATGCCGGAACTGCTGCCGCGGAACGTTCGCCCTGAAACCCAAGGGCTGTGCAGGCACCCGCCCGCATATCTGCGCTGTCGCTTCTCATTGCTTCAAGCAGCGGCTTTGTGAAATTCCCTTTCTTAGTGGCGAGCCCCTTGGCCATCCATTCGCGTGCGCCCGGAGACCAGCAATCGAGCTCTTCTATTATCTGCTCCGGGCTCATCTTGTCATAGTCGGCCCAGTGCCAGCGTCCGGCATCTATGGCATCTTTCAACTGCTCGTCGTCGAGCCAGAGCTTCTTGTTGGGTTTCTTTCCCGTGATATAGAGTTTCCTCAACGGAAGGGCGTTGGCAATGACGTGCGACGCCTCGATATCCATGCAGAGGCCACCGTAGTATCCTCCGAGCTGCTGGAAAATGAACGTGCCGTCCCCTTTGCGTGTCATGGCGTTGTACCAACGCATCTCCCTGTGAAACGCCGACACGGCCTTGGGTCCGCCGCAGTTGACGCCCATCATGCCCCAGAGAATGTTGAAGGTGTTCCCTGCATGCCCGTACTCGCGTTCGTCGTAGGACGATGCCACGAGCGTGGAGAAGTAATTTGATACCTTGCGTTCTCCCAGGAACGTGAAGAGAATTCCCGTAATCGAGTTCTTGCCGTTGGAAGAAAACCCGTTTCTGCCGTTGTTGTACTGGTCCAGGCTCGGCCTGTGATACCCGTAGCCAACTGTTCCCCTGCCGACAAAGTCACTGAAGAACAGGAGCGACTTCTCTATGGCCATGTCGATTTCCCGGTGCCTGATTCCGCACTCCTTTGCGAAGACCATCGAAAGAAGACACGGCAGTCCTGCCAGGTTAAGCCCGCCATAGCCACCAAGCGAACCGTGCAGCTTGCCGTTGTTCTGGTTGGTCCATGCAAAGCCATGACCCCACAGTCCGCCGCTGCTCTGGCCCATCGCTATCTTGACCGCGTGTTCCCGGATTGCGGGAAGAACATACTTGTCGCCCGTTGCCAGATAGTATTCCGTCATTACCAGGTTGTGTATGCCAAGCCCCCAGCACACGAGACCGCCCCTCTCGAGGCTGATCGTGAAATCGGGACTCGCCCATTTCACCTCGTGAAGGTAGTCCCGGACGATCTGCATGTGTTCGGGTTCGCCCACGGCCATCAGTGCCAGCAGTCCTTCTCCCAGCCTGCCGAATTTCTTTTCCTTCGCCCTTTCAATGACATGCTCGAGCGCATCCTCCATGATCTTCTTTGATTTCGGGCAATTGTACGGTGCGGTGTCGCTGAAAGAACCCATCACCTTCAGCTTGATCTCGATTTCCTCTTCCTTCCCCTGCCTGGGTTCCGCATCCTTGACAGGGCGCCAGCGGGTGATTTTCAAGATGCCCTTGTTTTCTTCTTTCTCCGCTTCGTCTATCGCGAGGCCAAAGCACCTGCGGGCGTCTGATTCAAAGCGTTTGCCGCCGACACCGAGTATCACGTCGCCTTCTTCGAGTATGCCGTCGCCCGGCGACCCTTCATCAACTGCCGTGACCAGGATCTGACGGGCTTCCTTTGTCATCTGTTTCTTTACGTACATCCAACCATGCGCACCGGTCGCGCCGAGATGAAATGTACACATGCGTTCGAAATCGATTTCCTTGGTAAGGTCACGATTAGGCCCCGTGGGGTCCTTGCGTTTCGCGCCATACGATGTCAGGCCGTTTAACAGCAGGCCGCAGAGTGCGATAGTAAGGTAATATTTGCGGTGTCTCATTTGCTTCTCCTTTGACCCCCTGGGGAGGCCATCTACTTTTGGGGACTGCCTGTGACAGAACTCTTCTCTGGGTAGCGCGGCTCTCCAGAGCTGCGTTTCTCAGTGTTCTGGCAATCCTGCGCAGCTCTGGAGAGCCGCGCTACTTGGAAACCAACCGATTCAACGTTCTAATAGAGTTTGTGACAGTTTCTACTCAATTCCCGTGGTCTGTGCTTTTGCTTCTTCTATGGCCGCGCGTGCTGCCTTGATCTTCTCAAGCAATGCGGGGCATTTCGCTACGCTTCGCGAAAGCCACTGGTCCTTCTGCAGCTCATCAAGAATCGTCTCGATCCTGGCAATCTTGCTCTCTACCAGTTTCCTGGCGCTCTTCTCCTTGCCGAGATACAGATCCTTTTCGAGATGGGGCAGGTCGACCTGGATCTGTCTGATCTTGCGGTCAAGCGCTTGTATTGCCGCTTTGGCTTTGAGTTCACCAAGTTTTGCACTTGCCGCGTCTTTCGCCTCCTTGGAATAGTTGACACCCTCGGGTATCGGCCAGCTGTCGGTGCGAAAAGTAGGTAAGGGCAACCTGCCGCGTCCGACCATGTTGCCAGTTGGCCAATTGGCCCACCCGTAGCGGACGGCGACGGGTTCTTTGACCAGGTCGCTCATCACCTCAATGCAACAGTCACCGTCGAGTCTCGTGTGCCGGGCCTTTGCCGGGTACCAGCGTTGATCGCTGCCGGCGATTATAAAGCCCTGGAAATCCGCATTGCCCTCTCGCGCGCAGGGCAGCACCTGCCAGTAGGCGTTGTTCTCAATATGTTTCCACTTGTTGTAGACAATGGGATCTGAATCAAAGAAGAGGTAGATCTTGTCATCTTTCTTTTTCATCTCCTGGTATGTGTTCGCACGATGCACTACCGGCTTTTTGTAGACCCTGGCCAGTGCCCATAGTGATGCATATTCTGCAACAGGGAACTTCTCTGCGGGATGAATGTACGAATTACCTGTCGGGTATGTAGCGATCATTCCGCCATTGGGGTCTTTCGCAAGCGCCCGGCGCTGAATGTCGCGCACGATGGCATATCCCTCTGCGACAGTGGCCAGTTCCGGGTCCATGTCGAAATTTCCCCAGCCCGGCTGGCTTATACATCCGAACGGAAGGTTGTCGTCGTCAAATGCCTTGCGGAACGATACGGGAACCTTTGGAAACGTATACTCGTACTTGGTCCATCCCATGAAATTGTTGTTCTCTCCCTGGTAGTAAAGGACGCCCTTGATACGCAATTTGCTGATCGGCACTACCGTTGCGTTGAACAGGCCGCCCGGGGGACTCCAGCCACTTCGCGGGTCACCAGGCTGACGGGGAAGACGAAGCCTGGGCTCTTTCTTGCCTTCCGCCTTCGCTGTGGCGAGGGCTTTCTCATGTTCCGTTTTCTTCTTCTCGCACTCGCCTTTCCATTCGTCCATGATCTTCTTGACCTGTTCCGGATCATCCCATGTCGCGGTCGTTGCATCATAGTCCCCGAGCACCGTCTTTATGATCTGGTTGTCGATGCTTTCAAGCTCCTCGCGCAGGCACCATGTCTGACCGAGCGTGCCACCGCGGGCAACATTGATGATTCCTACCGGCACCTTCAGGTAACGATGAAGGAACTGGCCGAACAGGTAGGGAACAGCCGAGAAACTGTTGGCCGATTCCGGTGAACACTCCTGCCAGCCGATCTTGCTGCGAACGTCGTCCAGGGGCTTGTACCATGAATCGTTCCAAGCGACATAACGCAGCCCGGGGAAATCTGCCGAAGCCGCCTCGCGGTCTTTGCGATTGAAGCCGGACCACCCCATGTTGCTCTGACCGGCACAAACCCAGATCTCGCCAATCAGCACGTTCTGGATAGCTATTCCCTCGTCGCCGGCCTTGGCAACAATGTACTTGGGGGTGAACCCGGCGGGCATCGCATCGAACTCAACCATCCATGCGCCCCCACCGTCGGCCTTAGCCTTCCTCGTCTGTGCCTTGAAAGCCGGCGCGTTCTTCTCGACGTATTTTACGGTCACTGAGTACTCTTCGCTCTTCTTCTCTGCCTCCGTCTCGAGATATGGCTCGGCCACAGCGCGGTCTTCGGTGATTGTCACGGCTACGTCAGTGCCTGGTTTGGTCCAACCCCAGATACGGGCCTTCTCCTGCTGCTGCAGGACCATGTTGTCACTGAGAATCGCGGCAAAGCGGAATTCGGGCTTCTGTTCCTGTTTGGCATTGGCCACACAGGCCATGGCACAGAAGACGAGGGTTAATCCAAGCCATCGCAGCTTCATGGGACCTCCAGTGTTGCGTTCATCTTGATGGGTGAGCATAGGCGCACTATCATGTCTGTGGTAGGACTATAGCGGCAACAGTCGTCAGTCAACAAGAGGGGAGAATGCATGAACCACCATAAGATAATCACGCTACTGGTATGCACGACGTTTTCACTGGCGGCAACCGTTTGCCTGGCGGCGGATTCAAATCCACTGGTTGACAAGACGCTTGTCGTTTGGGCTGCGCCGGCTGACCTCACTCAGCGCGGCGGTTCGGCTTTGACCATCGACGCCAACGGTCCCGACCGGTTCGACGCCATCGTTTTCGGAGAGCTGTCGCCAAGAACCTGGATGCCCGGCAGCAACGCATACACCCGCACCGATAAGAACCAGTCCGCATGGCCCAAAGAGACGGCATCACCCAATGAGTTCGTTCAGATCGCGATCGTATACAAGGGCAGCAAGATCACTCTCTTTCGGAATGGCGAGCAATACACGCAGTACAAGTTCGACGGACAACCGCATAGCTTCGGATCCGACTCGATCATCATGTTCGGCCCGCGTCACAAGGCCAACCAGAGAGACCGTTTTGTCGGCCGTATCAAGGATGCACGGATCTATGACCGGGCACTCACACAGCCTATGATTGCAGCGATGAAGCCTGGCGAAGCAATAGCCGATGTAGAAGCATGGGCGTGGTGGGACTTCGCCGACACGGGAACCTACGATAAGGCACGAAGATTCACAAAGGTCGAACTCTCCGGTGACGCTCGAATCGAAGATGGTGTGCTGGTACTCGGCAAAGAAGAGGCGGGAATGACGGCATTCATGGCATCCGACGCGTCCTTAACTGCCAAAGCCGCGATTCCAGGATCCTGGACCAAGAGCGGTCCCGTACCCGGTGCAGCACTTCAATCCGCGCGCTTGTTGCGGGAAAAGCTGATTGAAGATCCCTACCGCCCGACCTACCACTTCGCGTGCCCCGAAGACAACGCCAGGCCCGGCGATCCGAACGGATGCTTCTATGCGAATGGCCGGTATCACCTGATGTATCTCTACAACCGCAACGGAGTCGGTTTCTGCTGGGGTCACATTTCCAGCAGCGACCTGGTCCATTGGCAGCATCATCCCGACAGCGTTGGCCCGGGTGACGGCGATGAGGGCTGCTTCAGCGGCGGGGGATTCGTAGACGATGACGGTAAAGCGTATCTTTCCTTCTGGATGCTGTGGGGCGACAAGGGAATCGGCATTGCCGAGAGTTCCGATCGCAACTACTCGAATTGGAAGAAACTCGAAGAGAATCCCGTTATCAAGTCGACCTCGTGGGGAATTACGGAAACGACGGACAAGAACGGGAAACCGATCCATTACGGTTCCGCCGATCCGTCAAACATCTGGAAGAAGGATGGCCGTTATTACATGCTTGCAGGCAACCTGCTCCTCTTGAACAAGTTCGGCCGCAAGAAAGACTCACCGCCCGAAGAGCAGGGAGATTGTCTCTACCTGTTCGTTTCGGACGACCTCAAGGAATGGGACTACCTGCACCGGTTCTACGAACGTAATCCGAAATGGACAGAAAGAAGCGAAGACAACATGTGCCCGAGCTTTCTGCCGTTGCCCTCGAGCCCGGACGGCGGCAAAGCGAGCGACAAGTACCTGATGCTATTCATCAGCCACAACAAGGGGTGCCAGTACTACGTGGGGAACTACGACACGAAGGCCGACAAATTCATAGCCGACAACCATGGCCGCATGACCTGGGTTGACAACACGTTTTTCGCACCTGAAGCGCTTATTGACGGCAAGGGCCGGCAGATTGCCTGGTCATGGCTGACAGACAATCACGGCGACCCTGGCCAAACGGGATGGTCGGGCGTCTACGGTTTGCCTCGCTCGCTCTGGCTGGGTGAAGACGGCACAGTCAGGATGCGTCCTGTCAAAGAACTGGAGATGCTTCGCAGCAATCCCAAATCATGGGACGACATCGTGTTGAAAGACGGCAGCAAAATACTTGATGGAGTGCCCGGCGATTCTTGCGAGCTGGAGCTTACGATTGATCCGAAAGTCACGGCCAAACAGTTTGGCGTAAAGGTCCGGGCCTCGGCGGGGGGTGAAGAAGAAACACTGCTTTACTTTGATGCAGAGAACAAGAAGCTGGTATTCGATTCCACGAAGAGCGGTATAGCCGGCCGCAAGAAAGTTGAACAGGCCCCGTTTGAGCTCAAGCCAGGAGAACCGCTGGTCCTTCGCGTCTTCGTTGACAAGTCAGTGGTTGAGATTTATGCCAACGACCGCCAGGCAATATGCCGCAGGGTCTACCCGGGCCGTGGCGACAGCCTCGGCCTGGTGCTTTTTGCAGAAGACGGAAAGGCGGAGTTTACCAGTGTCAAGGCATGGGAGATGATGCCGGCGAATCCGTATTAGTCGTGCGTAGGAGAACCCACCCCGTCTCGCCTTCGGCGATCCACCCCTCCGAGGAGGGGATCTGGGATCAACGTCCAACGCCCAACACTAAACGCCCAACGCCCAAGTCTAAGGTCCCCTCCTTGGAGGGGTGCCCGTAGGGTGGGGTGGGTTTCCCCGTAGCCCCCTCATGGGCAGCTCATCCCACTGCCACATCCTCGGGCGCGATTCCCTAATGCGTCGCCAACGGGTACTCGATCTCAACGCCGATGGGATTGGACTGAATCACATCAACAGGAGGCCAGAGGGCCTCACCGCTTTTCTGGGCAGCAATCTTGCTACGGTCGTTTCCTATCCATCCGATCTCGTTGGAGTTCAGATCGAGCCAGAGCGTGAGTCGCCGCATTTCGTCCCTGGTAAGCTTCACTTCCTTGTGATTGTCGTCTTTGAGCGTTCTCATGATGCCCGACACATGCGCACCAATGCGGCCCGGTGTAGTACGCGACCCGCCGACACCCACCATCTGCAGCGCGGGTGCTTCACCCGGACAACTGAACACCAGGCGGTGCTGTGCCAGGGAGCGGTAACTCATGTCAGGTATTTTAGGATGCTTCTCGCGATTCTTCGCATGACAGTCGACGCACTTCTTGTCAAAGACCGGTTCTTTCACCAGCTTAATGAAATTGAAAGGTATGGCACCGCTTGAGACCTCCTGCACAATCTTCGACGGCTCACGTTTCATGGCAAGCGGCCGCGCAGACATCCGTGGAGTTCCCGACAGCTTGTCCTCATGGCAGCCAATGCAAGACAGATGCTCGCCCGGATGCACGAAGGTAGCTGACCTCATCGAATGAACGGCCATTCCGTTTTCGTCAAGAAGCTGAAAGTAAATAGCTTTTCCCACGGGTGCTTCACAGTAGACGCTGCCGTCCTCTTCCACGGGGACAATCCCCAGCGGCATGCGACCGATAGAATCACTGGCAAAGGATATTTGCGTGACCGACTGTCCACTGAACCAGTTATCGAGCATCTGTGGTATGACCTGGACAATCCGCATCCACTTGACCTTGACACCTTTCGGGAGCCGGGCGGCGTCATCCGCTGTATACACGTTCATGACGCTGATCACGGCCCTCTTATGATCTTTAAGCCCCTTGCGCTTGCCCTGGAAGGTTTTCACCGGCATCTCCGGTGGCATCTTTCGCGACCGCATCGGGAAGGGGTCCCGCACGCGATGCGCGCCTTTGCCGGGATCGTATATCACGTCCCTGTTGCCGTAACGGTCCAGGAGATAAAGCCCGAAATTGTAGTTGCAGAGATAGAACTCTTCGCTGAGCGGCCATGCCGACCCGTAAGTGTGAGATGCGCCGCGTTCTACTTCTGGGAAGAAGTATTCGGGTGTGATTCTCTTGAGCTGCGACATTTTGCCGTCATCGGGAACTCGTGTGTCGAGTAGCACAAGACTGCCGGAGAATCCCTGGTGATGCCCAACGGCGGTAGCCGTGTACTTCGGTGAACCGGGAATCGGACGGAAAGAGATTTCCGCGTCCGGCCGCAGGAGCCGGCCGTGTATCAGGCTGGGCTTGCCGTATCTGCCGGGCTCAGCATCCTCCGGGAATGCCGAATGGGGCAGGGGATAATTGCCATGGAAATTCCTGGGGTCGCGCCCGTCGGGGAAGCACTCCCAGTAGTGATGGGCCGTTCCCCAATGCCGGTCAACATAATCCCACCTGGTATATGCAATCTTTCCGCCGTGAGTGAGCGTGGGTTGCCATTCATTGGTTTCATGGTAGCTGAGGATGATGATGTCCGAACCGTCAGGTTCCATCGAGTGAAGCGTATAGGTAAGAGATAAAGGTGTAATGACACATCGTCCGACACCGCCGCGCCGTGTGGATGTGAACATGATCCTGCCTGACGGAAGCTCATGCGGGTCGAAGTCCTCATGGGGTCCGTCCGTAAGCTGAACCAGCTCCTTGCTGTTAAGATCAAACCGGAAAATGTGCCAGATGTTAGCGTCAGTAGTGGCGGCAAATAGTAGTTTCTGTGCATCATAGGTCAATTCAAGGCCGGAGAACATGCCGGTCAACTCCTTGCCTTTCCAGGCACCCTTGGTCACCTTGACGCCTGTCAGCATCTGGGCACAGTCTGAGTTCGACTTGAAGTCCTGAATGATGATCGGTCCTCCACCCGGACTATGCCCGGGGCACCTTGCCAACGCTTGCTCGATAATACGGCGGGGCCCAGGCTTTTCCAGCAGGGCAACGATATTATCAAAATCGAGCAATGGATTTGCAAACGCCAGGTCACGTCGCAACGCGCAGACATTGAAGAAGAGCGCCTTACGCTCATTGGGGTCCACGCTCGATTCGGCAGACTTTGCCAGCCCTGCAAGGTCTTTTTCGTTTCGAGCAAGCGTAGAGGCAGAGATCGACCTGTTTTTCTTGAAATGTTGAATTAGCGCGGAGGTCCTTCTGAGCACAACATCAAGCGGATCCTTGTCGATCGGATTGACCAGGGCCTGCCGGTCCAGGGCCTCGACGTCAAGTCGCTCACGCCATTTCTGATCAGACTTCTTCAGCCTGTTGATATGCCCAAGGATCTCGCCATATTCCTCGTTCCACGTCTGCTCAACGGTCATGGCGGCCGGCGATGGTGAGGCAGTCGCCAGAAGAATTGCAGTACATGCAGGGATCAAGAGATAGTAGAGTCTGCGATCCATAATTGTTCCTCCTGTAATCGATTCAGTCAGCTTGAGGGTCGAAGATCAACGGCGTGTTGCACAAACCAAAAGCGCGTAAATCAGCGGTCCGAGAGGCCGCGGACCCTCCCCGTTCTCGTGCAAAGAGACGTCCATCGGCGGGAGGGACGCCGGCCTCGGCGTCCGAAGTCCATTTGGCCAACACTCCGTCGATATGACAACCCCCCACTCATTGCTGATGTATCTTACTCCACCAGACATGCATGGAGTAGAGGAAAATCACCACGAAGAGAATTCCTGCGCAAGGGGATATGGCAGAATTATTGAAGGGTCAGCCCAATGATTCTGTCTGAAAATGATTCTGTCTAACTCTTACTCTTGAATCAGAAATCGAGGATGATTTCTTCCGGCTCCCTTGGGGGGATGGATTCCAGTTCTGTGCGGCCCCGGTCGGCCTCCTTTGAGAACGGGAACTTTTCGATGATTTCTTTCCAGAGATGGAATGCCATCTTCTTATCCTCGGCATCGGTGTAGAGGCAGGCGATGCGATAGACTGCCTTCTTTCCCAGGTCTTTGTGGTTGGTTTCGATTTCGCGAAGCTGGGCCACGGCCTTTTCCAGATCCTCCATGGCGAGGTGGCAGTCCACGATGTTCCAGAGCGTATCCGGTGGACGGTTTGCCTCTTTGTAAGCCTCGATAGCCTCACCGTAGCGCTCACTTGCCTGCAGCATCTGCGCATATCTGAGAGACATCTCTTTGGCGTACTTGTCGATTTTGGCAAGCTCGCCTACAAGGGCAAGGGCCTTGGTGGTGTTGCCTTCCTTCTGGTGATAGTCCAGGAGCTCCATCTTCGCGGCACCCTGGTCCTTGAGCTTGGCGTATATGGCTTCGCCCATGCTGGCATCCAGCTTAAGGAATTCACGGGCCAGTTTCAGCTTTTCTTCTTCCGACGTCGTGTCCAGTTTCAGTTTCCCTGCAAGCATCCCGGCGGTGGAAGTGTCTTCCAGTTTACCGGCGGCAATGGAGATCAGTTGGCGGACTTCGTCGTTGGAAAGCTTCTCAAACGGCACGGTTTCGCAAATCTTCTTGAAGGCCCTTTTGGCCAGGTAGTGTTCGTTCAACTCAGTGGTAAGAACTTCGACCAGCTGCGCGATACCTTCGATACCCGCGGACTTGTAGTCGATCATCGCGGTGTATTCCTGTTTCTTCTGCCAGTTGTTCTTGTAGGCCTTGACCCAGCGGAGAATCCGTTTCCAGTCGCCTTCCTTCTGGTTTTTCTTGAACAGGGCATCGAGCCGTTCGGCATACTTGTCGCGATCGCTTTCGACGCCGTAATGAACTTTTGCCAGCGCGATCTGGAAGTCGTCCGAGTCAGGGCACTTACCATCCAGGATGCCTACCCAGTAGGTGTAGTACTTCTTCCGGGCTTCCTGTTCCGACCAGGCGAAATCACCGTTGTCCAGCACGGCAGCCGCAACCCAGCTCCAATACTCGGGTGACTTGTCGAGATCCTTGGCGTCAGGATTGCTCTTCTTGTAGACCTCGGCCAACTTGGCTATGTCGGGCACGGTGCGCACATGTTTCAGTATGATTTCTTCTGCATCCTCGGCATAACCGATAGTCATGACCCCGAGGGTCACCAACAGACATACAACCGTCACTACCCTATGTTTACGCATCCTGTAGCTCCTTCTGAATATTTCGTTGAGATTGATAGATAGCGCAGGGGAGGATTGCTGTCAACGGCCCATACCCGAAAAGAGGCTTCTTTTTCACTTCGGCCCTTGTCTGGCGCGGCTCACAGGCCTAATATCCTGTTCGTACGGAGAGGACCGTTCTGCGGTCTTCTCTGTGGTTTTTTGTGGATTCTGCGCATATGAGCACGTAGCTCGGGGTGCTTTTGAAAATCACTCGTCTCTTTATTGGTGTGCTTGTGCTCGTGGGTGCGGCTCGTATCGCACCCGCGGAGTATGAACAGCAACTATCTTCCGGAGAATGGGAGAAGCTTGATACGTTCGAGAACCACATGCTTCTGAAGGCGAACAAGACGTTCAAGGCAGGTGAATGGCGCCAGGCACATGCCGAGTACGAGTCATTTGTTGTCGAGTTTTCCCGCTCAAAGGTCCTTCCCTTCGTGCTCCTGAGAAAGGGCCGCAGCAAGCAGAATGACGGCAAGAAGTTCAAGGCAATCGATGAATACGAGGAGGTCCTCGACTACTTCCCGAATGCCATCGACTACGCGGCCGCGGCCCTGTATCGCATCGGAGAGTGCCACTGGGCGAACGGCGATGTCGAGAAGGCCATGAAGGCCTGGGCCGAGATGGCCAATGACGAGGATTACTGCAAGCACGTGCATGCCGCACGGGCGATCAATGCCCTGGCCGCGAATCTCCTCAAACAGGACAAGGAACCGGAAGCCGTAAAGTACTACGAACAGGTGGCCGTAGATTTCAGGCACAAGAACCACGAAGCGGCAAGGAGCGCCGCTGGACCTGTATACAGATACTACATAAGAACGGTCCAGAATGAGGAGAAATACCGGGAGTTCTATAAGAAGATTCATGACAGGGGGAAGAAGGAGATTCCCCTGGAAGAAGATTCCCGGTACTGGCAATCGGTAATGAGCCATGTTGGGCACTACGGCCGCTTTGAGACCGAGGAGACAGATCTCAAGCAGAAGTACTACAGCTACTGGATGGGGAAGTTGAAGGGGAAATTCCTGGATAATGATGGGTATCAACTGACGCTCTTGAACTGGCAGTTTGACCTGGACAAGAATGTGTCCGTCTGGACCCAGGGAGTCGAGAAGCAATTTCAAAGGAAGTTCAAGCCAGGCGATTATGACAGGGTGATGCAATGGATGGGGATTCTCCGGAAGAGCCAGAAGAAGGTAGACGAATATTACCAGAAGCTCGATCTCGCAAAGATGACCCACGGGCAGATAGGTGACCTTATCTCGTTCCTGTACAGCATCGACAGGAAGCCGCAGGGCCGAAACGCATTGAGACACGTCAAGTATGACAAACTTACGGATGATGAGATCGAGGGCATGGCCGGCAGGTTCCATCGACTGGACGGTGCACTCGTGAAGGACATCTGCATGCGTATGAAGGACAAGGACAGGGCCAGGAACCACTATATGGGGTACTGCCACTGGAGCCGTAATGCGGCTGAAGGACTGCCCTATGCTTCGGAACTCACTAAGGTGGACAAGTACGCGAAGCGCGCATGGTGGGTGAAGGCTGATTTTCTGCATTGGACAAAGAAGCACAAGGAAGCCATTACAGCTTACAGGATGGCGGACAACCCACCGGGCAACCTGTGGCAGATATCCAGCTGCCAGGTTGCTCTGAAAGAATACCCTGCAGCGATAGCTCAGCTCAGGGAGATCGAGAGTTTCTTTGAGAGCCAGAGATCCAGGGCGGCGTTCGAAGTAGCAAACGTTTACAACAGGGCGGGTGACAAGAAACGATACATCGCTTCTTTGCGCGCAGTGCTGAAAAAATACCCCAAGTCGGGGCAATCAAGTGAAGCCCACCAGAGACTGGAGAAGTTGGGCGTAAGAATCGGAGGAGCAGTTGATGCAGAATAGGATAAAGAGGAATATAGCCATGATTCTCATGGCCTGCGGTGTTTTGATCTCGGGCCTGCATGTTCACGCTGCCAGAAAAGCGATAGGAGAAAGGGATGTTGAAGGAGGCGCTTACGCCGCCCTCAAGCTTCTCGAGCGGGGGGAAGAACTGATAGAGGCCGGCGAGGTAGACCGTGGCGTTAAGATGCTGGAGACGGTCATCGAGCAGAACCCCAAGAGCAAGGTACGGTTCAAGGCGTACCTGAGCCTTGGCCGTCACTATCTCAAAGTACGTGAGAACGCGAAGGCCGTGGAGAAACTTCGGCTGCTGGTCAACCTCAAGACCGGGGCCGCGGAACTCTCCGGAAGTGACCTGGATATGTACCTGGAAGGGATCTATCTCACCGGAGTGGCGCATTTTAACGCGCGCCAATACGGCGCGGCATTTTCCGCGTTGCGCAAAATAACGGCTAACCATCCCAACACCGTCTGGGCCAACCAGGCCTATTATTACATCGGCATGTCGCATTTCGCCCAGGAACACTGGTCCAAGGCGATACACAATCTTGGCCTCGTGGGAACTTTTATCGATCCGGAAAGCCCGGAAGTTGAGTACGTGGAAGCCGGCCACCGTTTCTTTGTAAAGATCAACGACGGAGACCTGCCGATCCTGCAGCGCCTCGGCCAGGATGTCAAAGTCACCGTGGAAGCGAAGAGCGGTGACAAAGAGACGATTCTGTGCGGCCCCCAGACGGGTCAGGAGGACATCTACGTGGGATCGGTTCGTACCGAAGTCGGAAAAGGCACGGCTGGCGACAATGTTCTGCACCTGGTGGGCGGCGATTCCATCAGCGTGAAGTACTTTGACAACAGCACCAAGGAAGGCAAGAAAGACGAATTACGGCAGAAACAGGTGAAGGTTGCTTCAACCGGATCGCTGGTTTTCACCCGGGGCACATACAAGTTCAAGACCGATTCGGCATTCCTCGGTCAGCCGGTATTCCTGCGGGTCAAAGATGTCGACCATGACAAAACCGACGGCAAGGACACCATTTCGGTCCGTCTCTCCTCAAGCTACAAGGTGAAGGAGGAAGAGGAAGATATACCCACGATGACCGTAGACATCGACAAGCTTCTTGCAGAAGAGGAAGAAGAGAAGATCGCGCTCAGGGACGAGCTTGTCTTGACGCTGACCGAAGATTCCGAGCACAGCGGAGTCTTCACAGGAACCACGGTGATAAAGCGTGCAGCCGACGAAAAAGCTGCTGACAAGGCTGATGCTGTTCTTTCATGTGCGGTTGGCGACACCCTGGCGGCATCCTATGTCGACGAGCTGACCATCCGGGGCGAAGGAGCCACGTCGGTCAAAGACCAGCTGATCGTTTTTGACGAAATTGATTCGCGGCCGAGAGCCGACCAGGACGTGGTTGCCGAGGCGATAACCAAGGCCAAAAAGGAAATCGTTGAGGCTGAAGCCTTCCTCGAGATTGCGAGGATATTCCAGAGCATGGGGTTGAAGAAGGGCGCCAAGGAGAAATCCGAGCAGGGGCTGGACAGGGTTAATTTTGCGATCCACACAAGGGCGGCTATTCCGCCGGCCCTGCGGGAGCGCGCGTTCAATATCAAGTGGAACCTGTACATGGCGCAGGATGACTTCGGTCGTGCGATGTCCACCTGTCATTCTTTCAACAGGCTTTACCCCGAATCATCCCTGGTCGATCACGCCCTCATGGGAATTGGTCGGATATACCTGAAGAAGAGGGATTTCAAGGAGGCCATACAGGTATTCCGGCAGGTTGCCGGAATGCCGAATGCCCAGTCCAGGGCAGAAGCCTCGTTCCTGGCTGCGGAGACCACCGAGAGAATGCACCAGGGCGAGAGAAGCCTGGAGACAGCAGTGGCGGCATACAAGAGCTGTGCTACACGTTTTCCTGAGAGCGAATTCGCCGGCCCGTCCCTGGCCAAGGTTGTGGATTACCACATCAAGACCAAGGACTATGCAGAGGCGGACGATCTCCTGACGCAGATCTTCCTTGATTACCAGGACGAGGATTTTCTTGACCGGATGCTGTTGAAGTGGATCCGGGTGTCTTTCGACATGGGTGATTACAAGAAGGCCCATGAGAAGTGCACGCAGCTATTGTTCGAATACCCCGGGAGCGTTCATGCCAAGAAGGCACAGGAAGTCCTCCCGAGGATTGAAGAGAAACTCGACAAGAAAGAAAGCTAAGAAGTGAGGATCAACGTTATGAGACAAGGAGCATTTAAAATGGGTGCAAAGGTATTTGTGATCGCCGGGTTGAGCCTGGTTGTGACGTTGCAGATTGCTACGTCGGCACCGGACGCCCGGACAGAAGCATTCGGTGCGCTGTGCGCGAAGATTCAGAAAGATGCCGGTGCGACCTCGGACGCTGAGATAATCAAGGCTATTGACGAGGGCAGAGATCTTGGCAAGCCCTACGTGGCATCGCTGGCCGTCAAGAGGTACCTGTCCACCAGGCTGAAGCCGTCTTTGCCGGTCCTCAAGAAGGCCATTGATAATGCAGTTCTCGTGGGAGACTTCCAGACGGTTTCCGCGCGCTGTAAAATGTATCTTCAGTCGGCGCAGCCAGGGCAGGAAGCATCGGACGTGGCGGCTGCATTGTATGCGGCGCAGATTGATTTCCTTGATGATAAGGACGACACGTATCGCTTCATGACGGCGGAGGCGGGCAAATTCCGTCATGGCATTAATGCTCGCAAGTTCGACGCGTGGTATTTGGACGAAGCCGTGCGGCGGAGTGATGTTCCGGGCGCTGCGAAGCGCCTGGCCATTGTTTTCGGCGGTAATCTTCCCATAGAGGAAGAGCGCACTCACTTCTGGAGTAAGCTCGACTGGTTGATCGCAGAGGTGGGCCGTCCTGTTCCGTCAAAGTATCCGGCGGCTTCGGACTGCGTGAAGCTGTCAACCTTGATTCGGGGCGATGAAAGACGCAAGGCCAAATGTGCGTTCTATGCCGCAAACCTGAAGTTCAAAGCAGGTGCAGCGGGCAAGGAGAAAGAGGTCCTGGACAAGGAGTTTCAGCCTGTCATCGCGGCGGCCAACACCTATCTTGGCAAGTCTCTCACTGCTGAAACGCTGAAAGACGTCCTGTTCGTGTTTGCCGATGGTGATCCGAACCGAGGCTGGCGCGAAAACCAGGTGGCCCTGAAGCAGGCCTTCTTCGTGTCGGCTTTTGACAGGATCAATGATGCGGATCGCGAAGAATTGATGGCGTGGAATTACCGGGGTTACATCGCGACGGCCGAGCAGTGGATTGCGCTAGGCGCGAAGCACGCAGCACTCTTCAGGCGCGCTTCGGGAACAAGGAGCATACCTCTCGTGACGAGTTCCCAGGATCCCGCCATATTCAAGAAGCAGGCGGCGTTTCTGCAGGGAGTGTCTTCGCAGTCCGCGGCCCAGATCAACTCGCTGGCCGCCAGCACTGATTTCAATGCATGTCTTGATCACCTGATTCAGAAGGAGTCCTGGCATCTGCCCGTCGCAAGCTATCACGGTGCATTCAATGGCATCTGGGGTGTGTACAGCTCCTTCCCACGGGATGAGCAGCACAAGCTGCCTAATGACTACCGTGATAAGGCCTGGGCGCGAATGGATTCACAGCATGTATCCAAGACGCCGCTCGCTTTTCACCACGACATAGCGAGGGAAGTGCTGCAGTACAGGTGGCGCATTCTCGAAGACAAATCCCAGTTCAAGACCGCACTTGCGGCATATGACTGGGTTCCATATGCAGCCAGAGAGCGCAAGGGCGTATTCTCCGGCGCGTACGATGAGTTCAAGGGATGGGCGGAGAAGATCAGGCGTGAAAGTGGCCCCACACGTCAGAACGCCAAGAATGCCCGGGCGGAATTGCAGAAAGATAATAAGAAGCTCAGCGATATCTCTGTCAAGCTAGCCGCTGTGCCTGCGGATAAACCGGATGACAAGAAGCCCCTGGCGGAGGCCAAGAAGAAACAGGAAGAAGTCATTGCCGCAAGGAACAAGGAAATTCAGGATCTCGACGCCAAGATCAAGAAGCTGGATGCTGACATGGCCGTTGTCACCAGCCTGGAAGCCGAGTTCAAGCGTGCACAGGCCCTGACAGGGGATCCGAACAGGGCACCGAATCCCCTGTGCAGGCAGTGGGGACTGATGGTCACCGCCGAACGCTCCGGAAATGCCGGCCAGTTCGTGCAGGCAGCGCGTGGGCTTTACCAGCTGGTCAAGGATGTCGAGAGAAACAGAACCCCCTTCGGCAGGGAGGCAATCGCACGCCTGTTCCGTCCGGCAACGGTTAAGGGCAAGCCCATTGACGTAATCGATTTCCAGTGCGAAGTGATGGCTGACCAGCTCACACGCTGGAATCCCAATGGCCCCAACGAACGAATTGTCGAGATGGCCGGCTGGATTGTCACTCTCAAGAACAACTGGGGTTGGGGCAGGATTCCCAAACAGGACAAGGCCCATGCCGTAAAGATCAACGCGGTCTTCGAGAAGGCCGTCCTGGCGAAGTTGGGCCAGGGCAACTGGCGTCAGCTGTTCGAGTGGATGATGAATACGCGAACAGGGCAGGGCTGGAAGGATTACGATCTGAACAAAGCTCTGCTTACCCGCATCGTCAAAGAGAAGCGTCTGCCCGCGGTGACGCTTATGGCATACCTGAAGAACGGTGATTTCGGCAAAGAACTGGCCGAGCAGTTCCCGGTTGCGAGCTACTTTGACGACAGCTTCGTGCAGGAAGCGACAGCTTCGGGATACATGGACTACCTGTATCGTCACCGTGGCGGAACGGACGAGAAATCCAAGATTCGCAATCTTGCTGCGAAGACGTTGCAGGGAATGTCGGTTTTGCCCCTCGGATACAGCACCGCCAAGGTTAAGTACACGGCCACTGCATTGAGCGAGTGGCACAGCTCTGCTATGGGCACGGAAGAAGCCGTGCGCAACGCAACACTGACCAAGATCGAGAGCTACTATGGAAAAACGCGCTTTGACGAGATAGCCATGGGCGCCTGGTCGTTCAGTTATCGCCTGAAAGCAGATACGCCCGAGACGAGGAAGGAGTTCTTCGTTGCTCTGTCGGCTTACCTGGATCGCGCAGCCAAGGCTCCGGTGCGCTTGCCTATGCCGCACCTTGGCGTGTTGAATCAGATACCTGCCGATCAGAAGCTCACAGATGAAGAGATCAGCGTGTTGATGAAGATGTTCACGCCCGCCTGCAGGCCGGCTGACTGGCAAGGAGGCCACTACTACGATCTCGTGGCGAGAAGGCTTCAGAACGAACTCATGGAAAAGGGGCGAGAGAAAGATCTTTATGCTCTGGTACCCCATTTCTGGCGAATCGTGAGACCGCATGGAACTGATGGTCTCAAGTCAATATCTGATTTCTCCGAAAAGGTGCTGACCGACGAGAAGTATGAACTGGCGACAGTCTACAGCACGACGGGTTTGGATTACATGGGTGCCAGCCTGGATGGAGCGATCAAGAACAAGCTGACGGTCGTACGTTCAAAATCCATAACGGAGGTCGGCGGAGCGATTCCGGTTGACCGGAGCGATCCTCGTTACGCTCTGTTTGCAGCGCAGGCAGATTACTTCAACGGCAGCGTCCAGAGGGCGTGGCAGTCGTACCTGGGCAAGAAAAGCTACTTCTCCCAGACCATCGCGGAGCTGGACACGGCATTTGTGACCTGGGTTATTAACATGCACAGCCAGGCCAGCGAATTCAACGAGGCCGAGAACTACTGCCGTTCGTTGATGAAGTTGATGGACGACGACGCATCCCGGTTCTCCGCCGAGACCCGTGCGCTGGTCATCCTGACGTATGCGGACATAGCGTTCCATCGTCTTGAGTACCCCAGGGCGAAAGCGCTCTACGGAAAGATTGTCGCAGCCAAGGAGTTCGAAGGAACTCGCGCCCAGATCGATGCCCACCTGCGCATGGCCGAGGTGGACCGGCTGACGGGGCAGTTTGATGAAGCCATAAAGCGCGTTGAAGAATTGCTGCGCAACAAAACTCGCTACGTTCAGATGGAGGGATTCTACCACCTGGCGCTTATCAGATTCGATATGGAAGAACCGCTCGAGGCGCACCTGTTGTTGAACAAGGTCTTTGCCATGAATCCCAGCCACGCCAATGCCAGGATCCTCGAGGGCAGGGTTAACCTGATCCTGAAGGATTACGAGAAGGCTTCCGAGATTCGCCACGTGGGTATCTCGCTTGAACGCGACGTAATCGTGCCGGGCAAGCCACTCAGGATGAGCCTGCTGGATCAGAATCTGTCGGTCGTCGGGCGGAGCACGGCTATCGAGATTCGTGTCTGGACTGATTCCGGTGATGAGGAAATTCTGATCCTGACACCCTTCGCAGATTCCAAGACGCGTTTTGAGGGAGAACTTTTCACGGCGCTGGCCCCGACCGAAAAGGGGGACAAAGTCCTGCAGCTTCTCGGTAACGACAAGGTCCGCTATGACTTCACAGATGGGTTCAAGAAGAGCCACAAGGTCAGTGACACTGTAAAGCATACCCTGTCCGTCGTCAGTGATTCTGCAATGTACACCTCGTCCGGTAAGATCCTGTCAAGCGAGGAGTACGAGACCCGTGCGCTTGAAGAGAGAATTCGTCAGCGCATGAAGGATGCACAGCCAAAGACCGAAGTGGCGCTCAGTGCCCGTCGGCCCGCCAACCAGATCAAGCCGGGCAACAAGATCAACGTACGAGTCGTCGATCCTGATCGCAGCACCACCGCAGGTAGGGACAAGCTGGCCGTTAGGGTAGCAACGTCGAGCGGGGACAAGATTCCGTCGTTCATGCTTGTCGAAACCGACACGCATTCAGGCATCTTCGAGGGCGCCATACCGACCGAGTCCGCACCCGCTACAGCCTATGCGACCGATTCCATGGAAGGGCGCGAACCTAATTTCGTCATATCGAGCGGCAACTACCCTGCATGGGTAGCCCTGGCCGATAACGAACGTCCGAAGGAGTTCAGCATAGACCTGAACGAATTCGCCGGCCTGGGGACGATGAAGCTTGACGCCTCTGAAGTCGGCAGGCAACTCAAGGACTTCGCGATTCTGGCCTCACCGAACGGCCAGGACTTCCACATGATCGGGAGCTGGCCGCTGACATTTGAAGCGTGGGACGGTTCGCCCACGGCCGTCGTCATGGAACGTGTCGAGGATCAGAAGAACAGAGCGCCCGCCTCGGCAGAGGGCCTTCCGAACGTGGCCGCTATTAACAGCATGATCGACAATGCTTCCTGGCGTGACAAGCGCCAGGTCAAGAGCGAGAGCATGTCTGCGAGTTGGGACGCCAAGCTGTTGGGCGTTGGCGATGAGCTGAAGATTGGTAACAACGATATGTACGTGCTTCGCTACTCGGCAGGCTTCTACCTGTCAAAGCGCCAGGTGCGCACGTTGAAGCTTAACTCGAAGGGTGAGGGCTACAAGATCGTCCTGACCGTCGACGGCAAGATTGGCACTACCACCGACGAGGAAGGCCGCAACGTCCCGTCCCCGCTTGAGTTTACCGACGCGCTGAAGAAGGGCGTTCACAGGGTTGATGTATACGTTGAGGCAGCCAGGCACATGAAAGTGGAGTTTGCGCTTCAGTGTGATATTGATGACAAAGGAACAATCGGAGCCTGTCCGGCGGACATGTTTGATCCCGACAGCCATGTTGAGATCAGGGAAGCCCTATACCTTGCTCCGGCCGGCATTACGCCGAACGAGGATGCGACTTCGTTCAACATCACCTTTGGCGAGGGTACCAGGGCTCGTGTATTGAAGATCGTGATGAGCGACTTTGAGACTGACGCTCCGGCGATCAACAAGATCACTCTCAAATCAAACGAGGGTAAGGCTCTTCTCCCGACGTTGTCGGACCTCATGGCATTGCGCCAGAACGAGCGGCTTGAGATTGTCCCGGGGGACAAGATCGGAATCTCGTACGAGGATCCAAAGTACGTTGATAAGGACAACAAGGTTCACGAGACATTCCTTTCCGCGACCTACGCCAACGCCAAGGTGAGCGCCGTCTTTGTTAAGACCGAGGAGGAAAGCACCCGGTACGTTCCCCTTCGCAGGTTCACTGCGGGTGATGCCGTGGCCACATTGATCAACGATCCGGACATGGATGTGTCCGAGAAGCTTGACGTTGTTAACTTTACAGTTCGTACGGCCAGGGGAACGCCAAAACAGCTGCAGGCGCTGGAAACGGACAAGCACACTGGAGTATTTGTGGGACGCTTCTTCCCTGTAGAGGAGGCGCCTCAAAGAGCCTCGGAGATCATGGTGGAAGAAGACGACGAGGTAACTATTACCTACTTTGACGCCGAGAATATCGATCCGGGCGTCGGCTGGGAGCGTACTGCTACCATTGAACAGGCACATTACCAGACACCCGAGCTACGCATATACGACGTGGCATCGCGCGAACTGACAGAGGAAGAGTTAGGTGGCAAGAGAGCCGGCGAGATGACGACGCGGACACTGACCGCCATGCGGCCGGAAGAACAGACCGGCGAAGATGTTGTTACGTCGATGCTCGGCGGCTCGATCCTTGTTGAGCTGCTGTGGCCGACGATTGCCAGGTCACCTGAGAGTGAAGCCACCGTCTTCGTGCAGACTTCCACCGGCCGTGCGGCGCGCGGCGCCGAGATCGCGAAGCCTTTCGACGTAGGCGTGCCCGGTACGCTCGAGGTCATCAAAGCAATCTCCGGTGCGGCGGGAATGAAGGTTCCTCCCGGTTACGACCGTTGCCTGGTGATCGGCGACAAGTTTGCCGGTTCGGCGCTGGATGACGGCCGTTTCATGTTCTCGCTGCCGGTTGAGTTGTCCGAAGAGGACACCTTGGACACGGTTACGGTAAAGAGTGATGACAACGTGTTCGTCGGGTTCCAGTACATTGATGACAAGGGAGCGACCAACTGGATCACGCGAGAGGTCAAACTCGCATCCGACGGGTTCTTCAACGTGATGGACCGTGATTACGAGAACGTGGCCGAGGGGCGCTATGTTGGCGAGTCGGTGTACTTCCGGGTTATCAACCTCAAGAAGGACGTTTCGGACGAGCGTGACACCGTGCAGGTGAAGCTCGCTTGCGGAGACGCCGAGAAGTCTGTCGAGTTGCGGGAGACATTCACGCATTCGGGAGTTTTCAAGGGCATGATCAACTTCAGCTATGCCACCGGCAAACCAGGGGATCTCGATGACCCGGGTGCCATGCCGGTTACCTACGGCAGTACTGTGAAGACCTCTTATGATCCCGGTGAAGGTGGAAAAGTGATCAACCATGAAGTGGGAATCTTCAAGGGGTCTGACGGTGATATAATGCCGTTCACCAAGCGCTTCAAGGATCCGGAGATGGCTGTTCGAACAAGACTGACAGTTGCCGAAGCCTACTTCGAGCTCGCCAAGAAGCACCGCCGTATGAAGCAGGAAGAACTTGCCGAGAAGGAAATCGCCGAGGGCAAGCGCCTGATGGAAGAATCCCTGAAGGACTTCCCTGAAACGGAGATGAAGGCGCAAGCGGATTACCTGCTGGCGAACCTTGTCCTCGAGCTGGCGGAGGAGACTGACGACCCGAAGGAGAAGCAGAAGCACTACAACGCAGCGGTTGTACAATTCTCTACGATCGTCTCGACCTACAATACCAGCGGCTATGCACCAAAGGCGCAGTTCAAGAAGGCACTGGCATTGGAGAAGATGGGCGACATTGACAGGGCCTCCGACGAGTACGTCAAGTTGTCCTATCGCTGGCCTGACAACGAGCTGGTACCGGAGACAATTGCCCGGCTGGGGCAATACTTCTTCGCCAAGGGCAAGGAGCAGCGGGCACTGGCAAAGGTCGACACCGACGCAGTAAAGCAGGAAGTGCATTCGATCAAGTCTCGGGACGAGTTCACGACGGCAGCCGAGGTGTTCCGCAGCCTGGCGGTTCGATTCCCGACGCACGCCCTGGCCGAGAAGACAACGGCGCTTTCCGCGCAGTGCTTCATGAGGGCTGAGGATTACGACAACGCCATCACAACGTTCAAAGTGATAGTGGACAACGCCGATGCCAACAATGAGCTCAAGGCAGAGTCGATGTACTGGTGCGGCGACTGCTACACGAGAAAGAAGGGCGGAAGCTCCATGGTGGAGGCCTACCGCATGTTCAAGGGTTTGACCTGGGATTATCCCGCCAGCAAATGGGCAAAGTTTGCGCGTGGTCGCCTTGCCGACGAGACCATGGTGAAGATCGACGAGGCAGAAGACACGGAAATAGGCGGCAGGCCAGAGGAAGAATAGAGAACCACGTCCGAAGGAACTGATGCTCAAGAAGATATCATGCTTTGCCGGGTCCCTGGTCGACCGCTTTCAAGGTAATAACGAGCCAACTCCAGAGGAACTGGAGTTGGCCGGCGACAAGGCGTCCCCCGAGAACATTTCCTTTTCCGTACGCACCGGCTCCAGGGTGGATGTCGGGAGCTGGTTCCGCAAAGTGCGCGTGCTGGCCTGCGTACTGCCGGACGAACTGTTCCTGGTTGCACCGGGAATCTGCCCTTACGTCGATCGGATCCCGTTTTCCGAACTGCAGGAAAGTCTTTACAACCACGTCACCGGCGAAGTCGTTCTGGCTCCATGGGAGGGCCCCAGGGTCCGAAAACTGAGAATGTCGCCGCTGGATGGCTCGAAGGTACTGGAATACATACAAGGCTTGAAAAACTAGAAATCACAATGGGAGAAAGCCATGCTTGAAACAATTGTTCAGGGTAAAATGATGATGATCCCCCTGATGGTCTGCAGCGTGCTGGCGCTGGCCGTGTTCCTTGACCGCCTTTGGGCGTTCTACTCGAACAGTAAGATCGATACCCGCGCTCTCAGGGCCCAGTTGATGAAACATCTAAGGCGCGGGAACGTGAGCGATGCCGCCCTCCTGTGTGCGAACACACCGGGGCCGGTATCCGCGGTGCTTCTCACGGGCCTGCAGTCCTATGCCAAGCTCGAAAAAAGAACCCCTGAAAACCTCAGGCTGACGGTGGGGGAAGCTATGGAAGACTATTCTCTGCACAGCATAAGCGCGGTGGAGAAGAGGCTCTGGGTATTAAGCACGATAGGAAACGCGGCTCCCCTCCTAGGCATGACCGGAACCGTGATGGGCATGATCAAGTCATTCGAGAAGCTCGCAGAGGCCGCTGATCCGGCCATTATCGGCATTGGCATTTCCGAAGCGCTCATTACGACGGCTGCAGGGCTCTTGATAGCTCTCGGGGCCGTCATTCCTTACAGCATCTTCGTGTCGATGGCGGAGGATATCGAGCTTGAGATAGACGAGTCTTCATCCGAGATGCTGGAGTTCCTGGCAACGGGGGCGGAAACGGCGTAGACCGGGGAACTCAGATGGCTGTTCACAAGAAAAGAAAGAAGAAGAAGGCAGGAATGCCGAGCCTGCCGGTGAACTCCTTTGCCGACATCGCATTTCTTTTGATTGTCTTCTTCGTGATTGCATCCACGCTTTCCCAGACAAGGGGCATCGTTGCGGATATTCCGTCGGGAGAGAAGAGCGAGTCAAAGACCGACAAAACGACGATCCTGCAGTTACATGAGGACAGGATGACGTTCAACGATAAGGTAGTCACCCTCCCGGCGCTCAAGAAACGACTGGCAGAGCTGGAATTTCACAAGAAGGAAGCGGAAGCGAAGATCGTCCTGCTCGAGGCCATCGGTAACGTCGAGTATCAGACCTATTTCAGCGCGATGACAGCTATCAGTGCCGCTGGCGGAGTGATAGCTATCGTCAAGGAGGACGGCGAGTGAAAAAGAGGAGAAAGAAGAAGACCGCCATCATTGTGCCCGTCGCCAGCATGGGCGACATCGCATTCCTCCTCATCATTTTCTTCATGGTGGCCAGCAACCTGGCCCGAGACCGCCGGAACATCAAGCCGCCCAGGTCGGTGGATGCCGAGAAGCTGAAGCAGACACAGGTCACGGTATCAGTTGATATCCTTGGCAAGATCTACCTGCAGGGGAGGGAACTCTCGTCGGCGTCAGAGGTAGAATCGGGTGTCCGCGAGCTGCTGGCGAACCGGACAACAAAGGAACAGAAGACAGTAATTTTCAAATGCGATCGCAAGATAAAGAGAGACACGTTCGAACCGGTAATCGAAGCGATAGCCAAGGCGGGCGGCCTTCTGGCTGCAGTGGGCGAGAAGGGCGAGCCGGTTGAGGAATGAACAACCGAAAGAAACACCCCGTAAGGGGGGATACCTGAGAAATCAAGAAGGAGGCACTTCATGCCCGATATGGACAAGAATATTGAGAGGCTCGCGCCGCAGAAACTCCTGGAGCGATTCTCCAGGGGCAGGATCCTGTTGTGTCTCGCAGCGGCGGCCTTGCTGCACGTTGTGATCATAGGGAGCCTGTCCACAAGCTACATCTACTACAACTGGATTAACCCGGAAGCGGGGAGAGCCCTCGAAGAAGCAGCAAAGAAGGCTGCGGAAGGGACATCTGAAGAGGCGGCCACTCCCGCCTCGGCCGCAACCGCCGATACCAACCAGGTGGCCGAAACCAAGCCCAGGGACGGGGACAGCGGCAAGACCCAGGAGCAACTTCTGGAGGAGCACAAGGATGCCCCGGTGGTGAAAGAGATAACCGAGAAGGCCACGCCGGAGGAGATTCCCGACGAACCGGACGGTCTTGGGATCTCGATAGAAGACACGAATCTGTAGCCTTCTGGAGGAATCGGTGGCGGCCTGGGGATACCTTAAACTGCTAATGCGCAAAATACCGCTACGGTATGAGAACGGGGATATTCTGTCCCCGCGCATGCTTCAAGTTCTGCTTTGTTTCCCGCTGGCGTTTCTTGCGGCGATATCGGCGTGCTTTACCGTTGATCTGCCGTATTTCCACTACGAGCGGTACCTGGAGGACTTCCCTGAGCTGACGGGCCTGTTTTCATCCGGGGCCGTGCCGCCTATTCTGCTGTCCCTTTCCGTGGCCA
The DNA here is from genome assembly GCA_030744755.1 of Kiritimatiellia bacterium. Taxonomy (GTDB): domain Bacteria; phylum Verrucomicrobiota; class Kiritimatiellia; order UBA8416; family JADHWI01; genus JASLPY01. Next base: position 99,333 of record JASLPY010000004.1, read on the forward strand.
ATGGACTGTGCGCCGTTCTTTTTCTGCTTGCGGCACTGTCGGGTCCGTTCAGGAAAGGGTGGGCGCTGCGTATGCTCAGGAAAGGGTATGCTGCCGCCTACGCACTGTTCGTCTTCCACAGTTACGTGATTATGAGCGTCAGCGCCCGTGTAGAGGCGAGTGATCTCGAGGAACTGGGTGGCAACCCTCTGCATTCGGTAGCGGTATTCTACTGGCGCTGCGAACAGCTCTGGCTGCCGGCCTGTATCGTGGTGTTCATCGGGTTCCTGCATCTGCTTTCCTGGCGGCGGTCTACCATAAATGTCTACACCGGTGCAGATGATGGGACGTTGGCCGCGGGTGACAGGATCTTTGAGAACATTCGAACGCACGGAGACGATCCCAAGTTCAGGAAAAGCACGCTCAGCAGTATCTGGACCCACATACTCATTATCATCATTATCCCACTACTGCTCCGAATGCAGGGATGCATCGATCCATACCGCCCTCCTTACGGCGGAGGCAAGCCGGTTGTCCAGGTGGTCCAGGTGGTGAAACAGAAGAAGAAGAAAAAGAGGAAGCAGTTCATCCTCACGCCGGATTCAGCCATCATCTTCCGTGCACCTGAGCTGGATGAGTCCAAGATTCTCGAAGAAGTCGAAGACGAGTCTAAGCTGACCTACGTGGCCGATCCCAATGCGGTGCATGGCAAGCTCGGAGACGGCGACGCCAAAACGCCCGGCTGGCAGGACGGATTCAAGGACGGCATCGTCCGGTTCATCAGGCTGGAATACAACGGGCAGGACTGGGATGACGGGATGGGGAAACAATCGGGTGCGGACATGAACTTCCTGAGAGACTTCAGGGAGATGAGTGGCGGAATGAAGACGGCCACGCATTCCGAGAGTCACCCGGTCAGGCTCCTGAAGAAGTATCCAAAGGGCCAGGCCCCGCCTTTCGTGTACATGACCGGCTCGGGTCATATCAACGTTTCCGAAAGGGACATAAAGATACTGAGGGAATTCCTCATGGACGGCAGCATGCTGTTTGCCGATTGCGGTAGCCCGCATTGGGACCGGAGTTTCAAGGGACTTGCAAATCGACTGTTTCCAGGGAATCCGCTCAGGGAGATTTCGGATGATGATCCAATCTTCCAGATCCCGTTTGCCTTTGCCAACGGGGCGCCTCCATTGTGGCATCATGGTGGCAACAGGGCTATGGGCGTGAAGGTCAAGAACCGATGGGTGATATTCTATCACCCCGGTGACATGAACGATGCCTGGAAGACCGGGCATTCAGGAATGAAACCAGAATTGGCCAGAAAATCGACCCAGGTGGGTGTGAATGTCGTCTACTATTCTTTCATGCGCTATTTCGAGGCGACGAGGAAATACAGGAAATGATCTTGGACCTGGCAAAACTCTATCAGTACTTCGGTGTGACGGGAATCGCTTCCATTATAATGTGGATTGCGGGTCTCCTCGTTTTTGTCCTTTTCGCCTGGAGCCGCAAGAGAACTCAGCGCTATTGGCTGGCCCTCGGCGTGGTGGCGTTGGGTCTTGTGCTGGCCCGGATCAACTCGATGAACGTGAGCGCCATCAGGGTTGACCAGACCGCGGAGATAGAGGCAGGGCGCGAAAGGGGCCGCCGGCTGTCCGACGCGGATGCCGGGCTGGAGGTAACCAGCGACATCTCGACAACGAACATCCTCGAAAAGGCTGCCGACACCAATGAGCAAGCGTATTCGTACCGGGACCGGGGCAAGGTCGAGCGTGACGAGGGCAAGACGATTGGGAAGAAGGTTGCCGGCGTTGATGCGCGGAAGGAGATCGTTGTAGAAGGCAGAATGATGAAATCGCACGACGTCCACCGGGCCAATGCGCTGGACAAGATCAACCTGTTCTGCGCCCGTGCCGCGCTATGGTTAGCCCTGTTCATTGTGCTGCTAGACTACCTGCGCCGGCTCAACAAAACGTTCGACTGCTATTGCCCGCTTCCGCTGGCATCGCCGTTGCTGGACTCGCTTTACCCCAAGACCCTTTCGGTGCATGTCGGCCCCGGCAAGAAGGAGAGGATGAGACCCTTCCTTGAGAACGCTGTTCGAAAGGGCGAAACCTTCATCTATTTCGGGAACGCCGACCTCTGGCAGGAACCTGGACTGCCGCGGCTGGTGGTTCGCGACAGAAGGCTGTGGCCATTGAAGAAGGTCACATGTTCGCTCGGCAAATCGCCCCTCGACGGTGACTCCGTCTTTGAATCGGCATGGTTCGGCAGATATTGCTTTGTCGTTGAAGGGGAGGAACTGTCGAAGGAATGGCTGTCTGCCCTCGAGACCTTTCTCCTGGCGCGGCACGCGGTCCGGGCAAGGGCTCGCAGAACCGTGAACATCGTCTGGGATCTGGATACGGATATCGACCCCGATCGGCTCGACGAACTCCTGTTTCTCTGCAGCGACACCAACCACAAGCTGGTGGTCGTGGGTAAGGCGGTATCGGAAGACCAGGCGGCATCGCGTTTCCAGGAACTGTTTGTCTGAAACCCAGGCTCCGGCATCTCGGGCACCTGTATTGCACCAATGTTGCACGGCGGGCAGCGAGGCCGCTGCCCCTCCCGCCGGTGGAACTTGTCTTGCGCCGCGTGGCTACAGGAGAATGAAGGATTCTCCATTGGACAGCCTACCTCAGAATTTCAAACTTGGCCGGATCGCCCTTTATATCAAGTGCGCAGACACCGCTTACCGTACTGAATTGCTTGTAATCGTAGAGTTCGCCAACAACCTTCTTGTCCTTTGTCACTTCGAATACCTGTGGCTGTTTGCCAACATGTCCGTGTCCGCCCCAATTGCATACAAGCGTGTTTCCGTTCGGGAGCCTCTGCATACCGGCCACAAACCGGAGGGGATTGTCAGGGAGATCGTTCTCCTTGATTTCCCAGACAATGCTGTTGTCTTTATCCAATTCCTTGATGGAGTGAGCGTCACCGGTTGAGACCAGCAGATTGCCGTTGGGAAGGGCAGAGGCGCCGAATGCATTTTTCTGTTTGTATTCCCTGATGATGTTGCCATCGCCATCGTATTCCCGGAGTATCGCATCGGCATACTGACCAACCACGTACGTGCCGGCTTTGGTTTTGCGCGCCTTGCGCATTTGTCCGTGCGGCCGTTTCTGATTGGTCTTCAGCTTCACTTCTTTCGCGATATTGTTCTCGCGATCGACTTCAATGATTCGCATGGGCCCGGACTCCGCGATCATTACCAGGCCGTTTTCCAGCGGCTGGCAGGCATGAATCTCGATCGGCCCTTCGACCTTGTGTTCCCAGGCAACAGAGTTGTCCTTGAGTACAACTTCTTTGACCCCCTTGATGTGCGAGAACAGGACGTTCCCATTGGCAAGCATCCACACATCCTGTGGGCGTTGGGCCTTCATCTGCCAGGTTATCTTGCCGGCCTCATCAATGATGCAGATCTTGTTTCCACCGTAATCAGCGATCAGGCATGGCCTGCCGAGGGTGAGGACGGGTTGCCGGTCCTGTGCCAGGCTCGGGGTCACTACCGTGAGAATTGTAAGTGCCGCGGCGGCTGCGATGTAAGCTTTCTTCATGTTGTAACTCCTTGCCGTTTTGAACCACGGAGTACGCGGATTACACAGATATGGGTTGCTGCAGAGCAAATTCCCCAACATCCGTGCCCATCCGCGCCCATCCGCGGTTAATCCCTCGTTTTCACAGGACCTGTGACAGTACCGTATCCCGTGTCACAGTCCTACCGCTGGTTGTCCGGCACCTTGTAGAATTTGCGCAGGCGCAGGAGTTCGGCTTTCATGTCCTTGATCACGCCGGCGTACTCGGGGTTGTTGTACCCGCTCTTCATTTCGCTCGGATCGGTCTTGAGGTCGAAGAACTCCCACTCTTCGCTATTCGGAACGTCCTTGCCGTAAAAACGGATCAGTTTGTATCGCTTACCGGCGACGCCCTCGTGCTTTCTCACAGAATGCACGGCCGGGTATTCGTAGTAATGGTAATACAGCGATGTCCGCCAGTCCTTCGGCGTTTCGCCCTTCATGAGAGGAACGAGGCTTTTGCCCTGCATGTCGCCGGGAATGGGGGCGCCGGCCATATCAAGGAAAGTTTCCGCGAAATCAATGTTCTGCACCAGGTCACTGTTGCGCGATCCGGGTTTGATGACGCCCGGCCAACGTGCGATGAACGGTGTGCGGAATGACTCCTTGTACATAAAGCGTTTGTCGAACCAGCCGTGTTCGCCAAGGTAGAAGCCCTGGTCGGCCGAGTACATGACGATTGTGTTCTTGTCGAGCCCCTGTTTTTTCAAGTGCTCAAGGATTCGTCCCACGTTATCGTCAACGCCGGCGATGCATGCGAGGTAGTCTTTCATGTATGTCTGGTACTTCCAGCGTATGAGGTCTTTGCCCTCGAGTTTAAGCTTGTCGAGTTCTTCCTTGCGCGGGCCTGCGCCGGCTTTAAGGTCGCGCCCTATACTCATTGTCTTGGAAATGCTCATGTCCTGTTTGTGGGCAGCCGTACCGCGTCCCTCGTAATCATCAAAGAGCGTATCCGGCTCCGGGAAAGTCCTGTTCTTGAACTTCTCTTTCATCTCGGTGTTCGGTTCCCAGCGACGGTGCGGCGCCTTGTAGTGAACCATCAGCATGAAAGGCTTCTTCCCGTCCCGCCCTGTCTTCAGCCAGTTAAGTGCGCGGTCGGTTATGACCTTGGTCGAATGTTGGCCTTTGTATTGGGTTTTTCCCTTCTCCGTGATGAAGGACGGATTCCAGTAGTTTCCCTGGCCGGGAAGAACTTCCCAGTAATCGAATCCCTGCATGGCACCGGACAGGTGGATTTTGCCGATCATCGCGGTTTGGTAGCCGTTCTTCTGCAGGATCTTCTGGAACTGCTGCTGATCGTGATTGAAACCACCACGGTTGTCGTACTTGCCGTTGAGATGACTGTGCTTGCCCGTCAGTAGCGTGGCCCTGCTCGGCGCACAGATGGAGTTACCGACATAAGCGCGCTCGAAGAGCATGCCGTCTCTTGCCAGGCTGTCAATATGGGGTGTAAGATTCTCTTTCTCGAATCGCCCGCCATAGGCGCCAATTGCCTGGTAGGCATGGTCGTCCGAAAACATCCAGACGATATTCGGCCTGTCGGCCGCGGATGCAAGGAGCACCATCCCCGCCATGACCGCGATAACCAATCCAACTGTCTTCAGAATCCTATGCTGGAACATATCTTCTTTCCTCCGTTTTTGCGCTTTTCGCGTTTTTCGTAGTTACCTTTCCCCTAATTCAGCTTCATGGCAGTCAACGTGACAGGCCCAAGAAGTCCCGACGGGGTCAGTGGCCATTTCGAGGCATCGAATTTCTTGTAGTTGTGATTCACGAAGTTGATGTCGTGAAAGATCTTCCAGTTTATCTTGCGCATGTCAAGGTCGCGTATGCGGTTAGCCGACAGGTTCGTGACCTCTATTTCGAGCCTGTTGCGTCCAGGCTTCAAGTATTCCCCGACAGGAGCACTGTAGGGGACACTGTAAATCGCCGATGCCATCTTCCCGTTAATAATGACACGGGCACTTTCGCGTACGTTGCCGAGACCGATTACCCAATCATCAGCCTCTGTCTCTGGAAGATCGAATTCAACGGCATAGCGTCCGGCTCCGGCAAACCGTTTGGCTTCACCGTCACCGAGTTCCGTCCAGGATTTCAGTTCGGACGTTGTGAATGGTGCGGGGAGTTCAGGTGCACCATCCACGAACGTGACAGTCCACTCGCCATTGATGATCAAAGGCTCATCACCGGACTTCTTCAGGATCGGCCAGGGAGCCCCGTCTATCTTTCTGTTTCCAAACGTACGTAAAACTCGGGTCTCGCCCGGCAACAATTGAAGGTACATCTCTTTGCCGTTGCGCGTGGGTGCTACCCCGGTCCTTCCGGAATACGCATCCATTATCACTGCACTCTTGAAAGAGACACCAAGGGGGATCCAGTCATCGACGGCTTTCTCGCTCATATTTGCGACGAAGTAGACGTGACCGTCACTGTGGGTGCGGCGAATGAATGAAAGCCCCGTGTCCGTCATGGCTTCGCGGGCGACAGTCGTTGCTGCCAGCGCTTGTTTCATGGTGTCCGCCTTGACTACCAGTTTCTCCCGTCCCTGCAGGAGCCCTTTGAGTTCTGCACGGCGTTCCTTGAATCTGTTGAAGCCGGGAACATCAGTGGGAAGATCGTCAGCGAAAATCACCGGCTTGCCGCCATCGGAAATCGCCAACAGCTTCTTCAGAGTTGCCAACGGAATGTGCCCTGTCTTCGGCACAACGATTGCCTTGTGGGGAGCGGAGCGGCCGGCCAGAAGTTGGCGGTCGGATATGAAATCGAACCCGAATCCGTTAGCCCTGAGCCAGGCCGCCATCTTTCCGCAGGCTGTATCAGTGAGCCACCCTGAATGATGCACGGTGAGTTTCTGTTGCATGCCCCCGTTCGAGTGCCAGGTGTCATAAATCGGCCAGTAAAGGGCCACGTCGTTGTCCGGCTTTCCGGATTGCAGGATAGACTGGCAGCGGGTGATATATGCGTTCAAGAACCTTGAATCGCGCCAGATACTGTTGCGCGGGTTGTATTCCAACGAGGCATAGAACAGCCATCCGGGCCAGGGCGCCTCTTTGGGGCTGTAGCAGGTGCCGTGAAAGAAGATGTGGTTTATGCCATTGAGAAAGAGCTGATCTACCTCGGGTTTGACCTGTGAAAGCGCCGACCTGAAGTGATTCCGGACCCAGGTACAGGATTCGGAAGCGACGAGCCGCCTGCCCATCACGTGCGCTGCAGAGGAGGCCATCCGGTTGATCAGGGGCTGGGGGTAGTCCTTGCGGATGTTGTTGGCCTCGCGCCGAATGCCCGGGATTTTGAATGATGAGGCACCGAATGTCTCTGTTTCCGGGATGCCTACTGCTCCGTACAGGTCCAGCAGGTTGGCGGGTGCGCCATGCGCCTGGTTGCGCACGGTGCGGTCCTTTCCCTCGGCCCATGCCTGGAGGACTTCGATGTAAGCCAGGTGCAGGTCGGACAATGTCTCGCGGTAATCGCACTTGACCCGTGCGACCGTTTCCGCGTCGCCCTTTCCGAATAGCTCGGGCAGGTGTTCCGCCAGGTCATAGCCGCGTAGTTTCTTAAACTCAACGGGGAGTTCCCTGCACCAGTTGCCGTTGAACTCGAATGAATCATGGTACATGGCCCGCGGCAGCACCACTCCTTCGCGCGCGAAGGCTTCGTCGAAGATCTCCAGGTAGCCTGACATGGCGGTAGGGGAATAGGGGTTGATGGCTCTGCCCTTGCCACCCGGGGCGGCGCGTTTCACACTTCGTCCCGAGAACTTCTGGGAGAGCTTGCCGTTCTTATACGAGACTGATGCATCACAATTGGAATCGTTGATCATGGGGCCGCCAAACGGCCAGCCGGTTCCGGGTGTCATGTCGACCCACATGCCAAGACGCTTCGCCTCGCGGACGGCATGGCTCATCATGTCGACCCATTCCGGCGAGAGATGTTGGATGTACTTGTCCTCGTAGCCCTTTGCGCCGTATATGGCGACGATAGTCCCGCCGCCCATTCCGGCTTCGCGCATTGTTTCGAGGTTCCAGGTGATGTTCTCCTTGTCCACGGCGCTGCCCGGCCACCACCAGTAGGCACCGGGACGGTTCTCAGCTGCCGGTTCCGGCCAGTCAAGTGGAGCACCCGTGCTGGCAGCAACCGTTGTTCCAATTGCAATCGTGGAAAGCAATGTCAATGTGAGCAGCAGCTTGGCCATGATCAATCCCTTAAACATCAGCTTGGCATGTACTTGTTCCGAAAGAAGCTATCATAGGCCCAGAGACAGCCTGGTGGCAAGGTTGTGAGGAGTTCTGGACTTACCCCAATTCTGGCGTTTGCATCGCGCCAGAGATCCCTCGGCTGCGCTCGGGATGACAGTTTTCTAAGGCTTTCTGTCATGCCGAGCGTAGCGAGGCATCTCGGGTGCGGTTTGCCGCTGAGAAACTACTACACTTCAGATACCGTGCAAACCTCGCAAAGCCAAGTGCTTCCGTGATGCGGCGCCCGAAAACTGGGAAATGTCCTGTGTGAGGAGTTCTGGTTGCGGCGGGGTGGGCGCGCCATAATGCGCGAGATGTTTACATTACATCCGCATGGTCCACCTCGTAACGGTGGACCTACTTTCTTCTCCCAGTACGTCCACCGCTACGAGGTGGACCACGTCCAATTCGGACAGCGGTGAGTGAATTCTCCATCAGAAATACCCAAATCAATTACTTTTCTTGCCGCGGGCTCCGTGCTAGAGTCCGTGCGTTGTTCTAACATGTTTGCCGCTGTCGAGCGGCAGAAATCATAAGGAGGGGGACGCATGAAAAAGTTCATGTCGGTACTGGCTGTAGTGGTTCTGTTGGCGAGTGTTGTGGGGTGTTCCAAGAAGCCTGGTGGCGAGATGGCGGGTATGGCGTGCTGCGCGAAGGCGAAGGCCGCAGGTTACACTTGCCCGGGCTGTACTAAACCCGTGAAGGGCATCAAGCTGGGCATGCCGGAACTCCTGACACCTCCGTTCGGCAACTCCATCAATGTTCCCGATGGTCTTGCGCTGGGTCCGGACAACAACCTCTACCTGGCTGTTCCCAATTACGCCGACAGCACAAACAATCCTTCTCTCAAAGGCAAGATCATGAAGATCACCTTTGCGGATGACGGCACGAGGAAAGTGGAGCTTTGCGCAATGCTCTCGCCGCATCCTGAGAGCGGGGAAGTTCATCCCATGGGAATCGAGTTCGGGCCGGATGGCAATCTCTACATCGCGGACAACCAGTACTTCATCAACTCCACCAACCAGTCACGCGTACTCAGGCTCAACTTCGAGGACGGCAAGCCGACAACGTGCGATGTGGTCGTGACCGGAACGAAGCTGTCCAACGCAATCCGCTGGTCGGGCGACAACCTCTTCGTCAGTGACACGTTCTTCGATATTCCGGACAAGAAGCACCAGAGCGGCATCCACCGCTTTACCCTTGCAGAATTAAATGAAGGCACGGTTGCACTTGAGCTCCAGGGGAAAGACGGAGTGGTGAATGGCACGAACTCGCACCTCGTGGCCCAATTCACTGGAAAGGATTTTGGCGGTGATGGAGAAACCGCGGGTGCCGATGGCTTGGCCTTTGACAGCAAAGGGAACCTTTTCTGCTCGCTCTTTGGCGATGGTCAGATCTTCAAGGTGACCTTCGACGAGGATGGCAAGGGCTCGCAGGAGCTCGTGGTGGATGACCCGCAGATCGAATGCGGCGACGGTATCTACTACGACAAGAAGCGTGACGTTATCTGGGTGACCAACTCCAAGAAGAACGCACTCCATATCCTTGATCCCAAGGACAACTCGATTGGCCAGGTCTGGGAGAACGACGACAACGATGGTTCAACCGGCTTGCTCGATCAGCCTTGCGAACCAATCGTTCGCGGCGACCAGCTCTTCATCGTGAGCTTCGACTTCGCCGATCCAGGATGGGGTCTCAAGAACCAGGGCCCGGACGAGATCAACACGATCTCGGTCTTCGATATTATCACGAAGTAGCGGGCTATCGCTCTAAAGCTTTGGCTTTGATGAACTCCCCCGGTTTTGGCCGGGGGAGTTTTTCTTTCTGGCGAAAGTAGTAGGTGCCTATCTCCGAGAGGCACCCAGTGGCAGAAAAGAGGCTGGTGCGAGAATCCTTGGTGCATCGCTCTGTTCATTCTCTCCCACAGCGCCGCCATGCCTCGGCACCTCTCGGAGATAGGCACCTACTCAGGGGCTACGAGGAAAGGGTTCTGGATACGGCGGTCCTCCGCCGGATGCGCCTCAGCCATCCCCCAGCTCGATAACCTCAATGTGGCTGAAGTTGATGTGAGTGTTGTGGCCGCCTACTCCTACGCGTGAAACGTTGAGTGGTTTGGGGTCCTCGAACCTCAATACCTCAACCCCGTTGACAATGGCTCTTAGAATGCCGCCACGCTTGGCCAGGCTCACACGGTTTCTCCGCGGTGAGTAAGGCTGGTGCTCTCCGACGTATCGCATCGGGAATGACTTGTCCTGGCTGGTGAGTGCTACTTCGACCCCGTTACGGTAAAGGACTGTAACCGACCTGTTCCGCGAATTGACCTCAAGCCTGTACCCGCTCTCCGGGTCATTCCCGGCAGCAAGGGATATCGAGATGTTGTCGAACGGGTAGTGGAGGTGTGACGTCTGCTCGTGCCAGCCATACCATTCGGAACGTTCTTCCACGTTGCAGGCGACAAGCAGGTCAGAGCCGAAAAGCCTCTTATTCCATATTGTGCCTTTCCCTTCAGGTGCGGAAAGCGAGATCCAGTTGGACGCAAGCACGCACGATATGCCGCCGTGATCAATCCAGCCCTTCCCTTCACGCCACCAGTCGGTCTCACGCTGATCGAAGGCGTAGAAGTGTCCCCGCGTACCGCGCCTGGGAATGGTGAACTCGATGTCGTCGATTTCCACGTTCCCGGCAAGCGTCTTGAGCAGGATTTCCCCGCCGTCGTACTGCCTTGCAAGACGCAGGCGCGAGGTGTTGTCATCGATGCTCGCGGTAAGAGATCCACCGGAGATCTTTAGCTTTACATTATGCCACTCGCTGTCGGTAGGAGCCGGCAGGCACAGGAGGTCATCTTCGACATTCTCCACATCCTTCGCCGGGCTTGCTATGCGGATTCGGGCGCCTCGGTCCGGCCCACTATGCAACTCCCATTCAGTAATGGTTCCGGGGGTGACGTGTCTGAGTTTGAATGTGATCTCCACTGCACCATTTACTTCCTGCCAGAACTTCAGGATCGCGTCCGGACCGGTGCCGCGAAGGAACCCCTTGGATACCAACCACGTCCCACTCCTTGATGTCCACACGGCTCCGTCATGCCTGCTCTTGCTTACCAGTGCCCTGTACTTCTGTTGCCTGACCAGCTTCTTGAAATCCGGGGATTTCTTGATCTCGGCGTATTCCGTGGGTGTAAAATCCAGATAATCGGACGGGTCCGCTATTCGGTTCCGGGTAAAATGATAAGGCCCAAGCCTGAATATGCCGGGCACGTCTTCGCCGTAACGGATGGCCACCCTTGAAATGTGTGTCTCGCGCGCCGCGGTACCAAGTGCCAAAGAAGGTGGCGGAACGATCCCGGTACTGGCTGCAGCGGTTTCAGGTTCTTGCGGCTGTGTCGCTCGAAGAACGCGCACGTCACCGACGCGGGATACCTCTTTGAGCCCGGAGGCCCGAACCACGCAGTTGCTCTGACCTGCTTCGTCGATCATGATTTCGCGTACTGGCATCTTCGCCAGGTGCGTGAGGATCTCTCCCTTCTTTCCCAGCAATGCCACGTCATGGCTCGGCTGTTTCGACCTGTACCATTCTGCCGCCGAAGACATGGTCCATGGAATCCTCAGTCGCCCTCCGTCTTCAGCCTGCCACAGAATCTCGCTGGCAGAGACGTCGTCGAACACGGTTGTTCCACTGGCCACCAGGAGGCCTATACCTCCTTTCCCGGGAGCCAGGTCGTAGTGGCTGAACACTTCGTTGTCATCCAGGGTTACGCGTAGCGTCCATGCCCAGCGTTCGATCTTGATATTGTGCCACTGTTCAGGCCTGATGGCATGGCCTAGTTCCAGGACGGTATCCAGCTCATGGCCGGTAATATGAACGGCCGCATCCCCATCGATAAGATTGAACAGTACCCTCGTCGCCTGGCCGTTTGTGTTGCCATGTTCAAGCACAGCCCCGAACTCTCCGTTCCCCTGGGGAAACGCGCTGAAGGCAAGACTGCATCCATTCCATGCAGGCCCATCTATGAGTGCGACGGCATTGGTGTCATCGATTTCAGTCTTGCCGACAAGCGAGTACTGGTTGGGGACACGATTCGGATCGAGCGTGAAGGATATGTCCCATTGTCCGGAGAGAAGATTCCATGCTTCCATTCCGTGACCGGGTGACCGGGCAAAGTTGTCGGCAAAACTCCTCTCGCTCATTCTGGCGAGGAGCGGAACGAAGATGCCTGAAGGCATGAAGTCCTTGTCGTTTGTCATCAACACCTGGTCGATACGAATGCCGTCCTCGCGCCCCAGTATAGTGAGCCTGTGGGTTCCTTCATCCAGTTCATACGATCCGGCTTTCACCCAGTGCCAGGCATTGAAGACGGCATCTTGTCCGACGGTGTAGGCGTTTGAGTCATCTACTGTCAGTGAGCAGGAATTCGCACAGGAATGACGCCAGTATGAATGCACCCACGCGTGATAACGGCCCGCCTTGATGGCCTCGAACTCAAAAGCGGCAAGACCGCCCGGGCTCCTGCTTTTTATGCTGCCGCTTGGGAGTGCAACGACTTTCCCTCCAGGCGAAGCCTGGTCTTCAAGAAGGATCATGGGCGCAACAAGATTTGTGACATCCGACGGGTTGATGATAACCGTGTGCTCGGGCAAAGACAGTACGGAGTCAGTTTCCTGGTTCGTGACCAGGGGTTCAAAACTCCGCATAGCCACAAAACTAAAGGCAAGCCACAGGCCGCCTGCCGCCAGGACGACCAGCGTCAACAAACGAACATGTCTACCATTTAGCGGCATAGTATCTCTTTAAGCCTTCTCTTGTTGGCGCGTTTTGGGTCTCAAATCCTTTTCATCGATCCGCGAGGCCCCAGCACCGTCCATTTTCATTATGCGACAGTGAGTCTATTGAATAACGGCAGGTTAGACCACGATTTTCAGGCCAACGACCAGCACTATCGGGCTGGGAGGGGAGCATGCCTCTCGGAGATAGGCATGTACTGGGAAAGTAGGGACCTATCTCTGAGAGGTCCCTCCCCGTCGCTGCGAGCTGCCCTCGTCGAGCCATCTGCGTTGTGAAACAGATCAACGGGGGCGGGGTGAAACGGGGGTCCGAGATTGTCTTTACCCCAAAAGGGGAGGCAGGGGGCGGCATTTATGAGTCAGAATGAGAGGAACGTCGCAAGATTGACCCCGCGAAAAATGGCAATTTAGATATGGAGATTCAACCACCCGCGCCCCCGCGCTGGAGCTCCCGAGGACACGGAGGTTAGAGGGAAGGAAGGGACTTGGGCTCTGGGGAAGTTGCATGAATCTGGCGGAATGCTCCCCGCTCCCCTTCATTCCTCAACCCAGATTCACCCAACGTTTGCCATTTGAGAGAGATGAGAAGTCACTCCCGTTGGCACTGCCAAGTTCTTTCTCCAAAAAGTTGGGCATCGGACGTTGATCACCTCTTCCCTCTCCTGAGGCAAACGCGCGATGAATTCAATGATCGTTTTGTGGCCGTTGTGCAAAATGCTGCAAATGTATAGTGCCAGGAAAACGAGCGTTGAATTCATTGCGCTCTCCATAAGCTGAGTCTCCTCTTCCCTCTTGGCCTCCGAAGCCTTGTGCGAAGGAGGCTCTAACCTCTGTGTCCTCGGGAGCTCTAGCGCGGGGGCGCGGGTGGTTACCTTCTCCCATTCTCATCCGCAAATGCCTGTTGGATCTATTCAACCTAAACCCGTTCTACAAGCAACATCGCAAAATGCTCCGTCAATCCACCATTTTGCGTTCTATCGTGAATGTGCTATACTCAGTACACCCACAAGATACTCTCACTAATCAACGAGGAGAATCGAAACAATGCGTGTGAATAGGACAATGATTATCGTGTTGGCAGCCGCTATCTGCCAGGTGTTGGGTTCCAGTATGTTTGCGCAGGACCTGGTCCAGCCCGGCAAACTGGATTTAGCTGCCAACCTGCAGGGAGGCAAGCCGTTTGGTTTTGACAGGATTATCTTCGTCAAGCGCCATACCTATAGCGCGAACCATTATTATACCGAGTTCATCAACAGCAAGTGGATGCCTGGTGGCAACCTGTGCGTGCTGGATCTAAAGACCGGCGAGGTTACCGAGCTTGTTCCAGACCTCAAAGGCGGTGTGTTCGAGCGCTTTGACCTTGATTTTGACGCAAAGCACATTGTCTTTTCCTGGAAACCTGAACACCAGAAAGGATATCGGATCTATGAGATAGAAATTGATCCTGTGACAGGTGCACGCAAAGGCAAGCTCAAACAGCTCACTTTCCCGCAAAAGAACGAGGAGAAACTTGTAGAGATGTACCGCGCAAGGGCGCACTACCACCACGGTACCGACGACATGCATCCGTGCTACCTTCCTGACGGGGACATCTGTTTCATTTCCACACGATGCCAGTACGGGATTCTTTGCGACGCCCCGGATGATTTCACGGGTACCGTGCTGTATCGCATGCCGCGTGCCGGTGGCGAAATGATCCAGCTCAGCAAAAGTTCGGTCAGCGAGGCCGCACCGGCGATTCTTCCCGACGGGCGCATTATATACACCCGCTGGGAGTACTACGACAAAGGCGCGGTCAGCGTCAAATGCCTGTGGGCCATGAAACCGGACGGATCGAGTTCGGTTGAGGTCTACGGTGCTGATATATCACTCCCACCCACGTTCCTCTACGGGCGTGGTATACCAGGCAAACCTAATCAGTTTGTGTTCCTGGGTACGCCGCACTGCCCCCAGAACGGGATTGGTACGGTCATTCGTATCGATATGACCAAGAACATCAGGACCCGCGAACCCATGACCTACATGACCCCTTACGTGGATATCCAGGCGGAAGGAGGATTCTCTTTCAAGGACAGCAACGGCAGATGGAAAAGAGATGGCGGCGGTCGCGGTCCGCTGTTCAAGGATCCTTATCCCCTGTCGGACAAGCTGTTCCTGGTTTCGTACAAGCCGGAGGGGACGGGTTGGAGGGATCCGAAAGGGTACGCCCTTGCACTCCTGGACGAGAACGGTGCGGTAGGGGAATTCTACCGAGCCGATGATATCTCGTGCTGGATGCCTCATCCACTGAAAGCGCGTAAGCGTCCACCGGTTATCGACACGCCGATTGACAAGAAACTTGCGGAAAAGAACCTGGCCAGATGCATCGTGACCGATGTTTACCACGGCATGGAAGACACCGAACGCGGTACTATCAAGTATATCCGCGTGCTTGAGCAGATCCCACGGCCCTGGGCAACGCGCCGGCGTTGGGGCGGTGACGGCTACGACCAGCAGCACGCCACGATTACCAAGGACACCCATCTTGGTCTCAAGGTGCAGCATGGTGTCGTGCCGGTAGAGAAGGATGGTTCTGCACATTTTCTCGTGCCTGCAAAAGCGAACATTTCATTCCAGTCGCTCGACGCTAACTACATGGCGGTTCAGACAGAGCGGACATTTGTTAACTACATTCCCGGCGAAACGCGCGGTTGCATTGGCTGTCATGAGACGCCCAATGAGGCGGCCACCGCCAAGACCGACAGCGCCGTGGACGCACTGAAACGCCCGGCATCGCTTCCCGGACCCCAGATTGGCGAGAAGGCTGGTCAGCGGCCGCTGGATTACGAAACCGATGTCCAACCCGTACTCGACAAACATTGCGTAGAATGTCACAAGGGCGACAAGCCCAAGGGCGGCCTGAAGCTTACGGGTGACCGGACCGCGCTTTTCAACGTCTCCTATGAGCAACTCGTTCCCCCGCGCCGAGGTGGCCTGGGGCGGCGCGACAGGCCGGCGTTCATTGGCCCGACCATCGGAGAGAACCATCCCAAAACCGGTAATGTGCACTACATGCCTGCGCGCTCATTCGGGTCGCACAACAGCATTCTCGTGGCAATGCTGGCACCGGGATGGGTGAAGCTCAAGGACCCGAAGCAGGCCGAAATGGCGGCAAAGCTGGCCAAGGAACACAAGAAGCTCAAGCTCAAGCCCGAGGAACTGCTCAAGATTACCAACTGGGTCGATACCAACGCCCAGTATTACGGGATGTACTGGGGCCGCAAGAACATGCAGCACAAAGACCATCCCAATTTCCGCCCAAAACCAACCTTCGAGCGCGCAGCCTCGCTGGTAAGTCTGATCCCGGAGGAGGAGAGGTAGGGGGGAATGGTTGATGGTTGATGAGGAAATCCCGCGTGCCTTGGTCGTTGCGGATCTTGTGCCGTGTAGTATGATTCCCGGGTCATGCGATTACTTCTGGCTGCAATACATATTGAAGAAACACCACGAGCCGTTCCTCTTGGCCCGGCGATGCTCGCGTCGATGCTCAAGCGCGAGCTTCCCGGCAAACTCCAGACGGATATACTGAATCTCTACTTGCATCAGTCCCCATTCGAATGTGCAGATATGATCCTGGCAGGCTCCCCTGACTTTGTGGGGCTCTCAATGTACATATGGAACAGAAGGCTGGCGCTGGACATTGCCGAAATCCTAAAGCAGCGAATGTCGGGCATTATCGTTTTTGCAGGAGGTCCGGAGGCCTCAACCGACTGTAGTGGTGTCATGGAGAACAGCGCCATCGATTTCGTGCTCACCGGCGAATGCGAAGAAACCATTGTTTCCGCCATGGACTATCTTCTCGCGGGTGGGGATCCTAAGGAGATCCCCGGGGTCGTTTGTCCTGCACCCATAGACGACCTTTCGAAGCTGCCTTCACCGTTCCTGGATGGAACGCTTGATCCGAAGGACTACAGCGGCATCTTGTGGGAGATCTCAAGGGGATGTCCCTTCAACTGTGATTTCTGCTATGAATCACGCGGTGCGCCGGGGATACGCAGCTTCCCACCGGACAGGATAAGAAAGGAACTTCGATTCTTTGGCGAATCGGGCGTTGACCAGGTATTCGTTCTAGATCCGACGTTCAATTACAACAAGAAGACGGCCAAAGAGATTCTTAGGCTCATAAGCGAAGAGGCGCCGGATGTCCATTATTCCTTCGAGATCCGCAGCGAATCTATCGATGCAGAGATGGCCGGGCTTTTTGCGGGTGTAGATTGCTCACTCCAGATCGGCCTCCAGAGTGCATCCAATGATGTGCTCAAGAATGTCGGCAGAAGCATCGCGCCCGACGATTTCAAGAGCAAGGTGCTCCTGCTTCACGAGGCCGGCGTGGTGTATGGATTCGACCTGATCTACGGACTGCCCGGCGATACGCTCAAAGGTTTCTGCAACAGCCTGGATTTTGCCATGGGCCTCATCCCGAACCATGTGGATCTTTTCCCGCTGGCAGTGCTGCCCGGAACAAGACTGCAGGAGACAGCGCCATCGTTTGAACTCGACTACCAGCCGGATGCCCCATACCAGGTGGTATCCTCTCCAGGATTTCGTGAAGCAGATATGGCACGTGCGGCGGATATTGCACGTGCGTTCGACCTGTTTTACAACAAGGGCAAGGCCGTGCCGTGGTTTGCGATGGTTCTGCACGCGGTCGATTTGGCGCCATCCGCCTTCATCAAAGCGTTCGCAGGGTGGTTCAAAGAGCACCCAGGTGAGGAGATCATCTCGCTCCAGAAAGCTTTCATCAGTGAGGTTTTCGGCAAGCATGAAAAGAGTTTTGTCATCCCGCTGGTCACTGATATCATTACATACTTCGGCGAATTCGAATGCTTGTGTGATGAGGACGCAACAATGCAATTCAATTACAATCCGCTAGATCTCATGGAGCAGTTGGAGTCAGGAGTTACCGACCTGGAAGAGCTTGCGCTGCTTCTTCCCAAACAATCATGCTCGGCATCAATCAGTTTCTCTGACCTACGGGAGATAAAATGAAAAAATTATCAACTGTTGCCGTGGTCTTATACTGTCTCGCTGTCGTGTCGGCATCTGCAGCGGGGAAAAAGGTGCCAATGAAAAAGGAGACATTCACGGTAGAGGGTCGACCCGCCTTTCTGATTCTTCCGGCGAAACCGAAAACGGAAGGTCATATTCCCTGGGTCTGGTATGCACCGACGTTACCTGGTCTTCCCGGAGGGGCAGAAACGTGGATGTTTGATCAGTTCCTGGAGAAAGGCATCGCCATTGCCGGCGTTGATGTGGGCGAGTCCTACGGCAGCCCGAAGGGGCGGGCCGTCTATTCTGCCCTCCACAAGCAGCTTGTCGAAAAGCGTGGCCTGACGGAAAAGGCATGTCTCCTTGCGAGAAGTCGTGGAGGTCTCATGTTGTATAACTGGGCAGCGGAGAACACCAAACTCGTGGCTGGTATAGCCGGGATCTACCCCGTGTGTAATCTCAGGAGCTACCCGGGCCTCAAGCGCGCGTGCGGTGCATACGGTATGACCGTGGATCAACTTTCAGCGAAACTGACCGATCACAACCCTATTGATCGTCTCGCTTCGCTCGCAGAAGCGAAAGTTCCCATCTTCCATATTCACGGAGACAGCGACCGGGTGGTACCCCTGGAAGAGAACTCGGCCGAGGTGGCGAGAAGGTACGGGAAGCTGGGCGGAAAGATGATGCTTGAGGTCGTCGAGGGCCAGGGTCACAACATGTGGTCCGGCTGGTTTACGAGCCAGAAACTAGTCGACTTCGTGATTGCTAATACCGGAGAATAGTGAGCACCGAAAAGGAGCACGGTGGAATCGGATTCTGGAAGAACGAGGTGAAGATAGCTGCCGATTGGTTTGATGAACATTTAAGATAGGACTGAGAGATCAACGGCTGCAGCTACAAGAAGTGGAAATATGTCGCCGAATTCGCTAGAATTCAGATCGACGAATCCGATGCATGTGATTTGGGTAGCAGGCCCAGCAGAATCTCAGCGACGGTGGTATGATGAGTAGAGAGAATTTCAGGTCTCAGGTTTCAGCCTTCATCCCTATTGTCTGCATTGCGACAGCCCTGCAGGCGGCTCCCGTTTCGTCGTGGAACTTCAACGGCAGCCTGAACGACATCTCCGGCCCAAACAAAGACAATCTCTCTGCCAACGGCGGCGCGGCACGGTATGTAACCGCGAAAGAAGTTCCCGGTGTTGAGGGCAAGGCAATTGCAATTGGCGTTAAGCGTGGGGATGCAGGGCTCCTTATTGCACCCAGCTCTTCGGATGTCAAGCTGGGCCCCGAATACACAATCGAGGCGTGGATTTATCCGACCCGGCTATCGGAGTGGAACCGCCTGGTTCTCAACTGGGGTGTAAGTGAATACGCGTACCATCTCGCCGTCCATCACGGGGTTCTGAGTCTCTACCATGGGCAGGCGGATGGAAAACTGAAGTTCGCCGAGGGCGGAAGGGTTCAGCCCGGGCGGTGGTATCATGTTGCGGGCATTGCCAGGCCGAACGCGGAGGCGCCCGCAAAGAGTAAGCTGGAAGTCTATCTCAACGGCAAGCTTGCAGCGACGGCTCAGTTTGACGGAACCATACGTACGCTCAAGGGTGAAGGGCTCGGGGTCGGCGACAGAGCTTGTGGCGATGGTGGATCGAATCGTTTCTTCGGCTACGTTGACGACGCAACCGTATGGAACCGTGCTCTCAGTCCCGATGAAATCAGTAAGCATTTTGCCAAGCGATCAGAAATGCTTGCGAAGATTCTCCCAGTTGAGAAGACATCGGTTGTTGACTCGGGCGTCAACTGGAAGAAGCTGGGCATCGAAGGAATTGTCTTCACCGAGCGCCATCCCGGGCGGGACAAGCAGCGTCACTATTATGCCAACTTCGGTTACTCATGTGTCGATCCCAACTACTGGTTCCATGGGGCGGATGGCGGGGGCCTTCGCAAGTTGAATCCCGTTAGCGGTGAGATCACCACGATCTTCGAAGATCCCGCCGGTGCGGTTCGAGACCCACAGGTGCATTATGACGCGAAGAAGATCCTTTTCTCCTACAGGAAAGGCGGCACGCACAATTACCACCTCTACGAGATCAATACGGATGGTTCGGGATTGAAACAGCTTACCGGTGGACCATGGGATGATGTCGAGCCAACTTACCTTCCCGACGGTGACATCATCTTCTCTTCAACCCGCTGCAAACGCTACATCCTCTGCTGGGTAGCCCAGGCTGCCACGCTTCATCGCTGTGACGCGAACGGCAGGAACATCCGTATGCTGTCTTCCAACACGGTGACAGAGAACACACCCTCGGTGTTGCCCGACGGACGTGTTCTGTATACCCGGTGGGAATACGTGAACCGGGACCCGGTCGTGTTTCATCATCTCTGGACGATGAATCCGGACGGAACCGACCAGAAAGCCTACTTCGGCAACATGTATCCCGGCGGCGTCTTCATCGATGCCATACCCATACCCGGTACGAAGCAAGCTGTCTTTGTCAATTCACCCGGTCACGGCAGGAACGAGCATTCGGGGAATCTCTGCATTGTTTCTGACCGTAAAGGGCCGGATGACCGGTCCTCCCTGGTCAGGTTTGCGGGTGGCGACTATCGGGATCCCTATCCGCTTTCGCAGGAGGCGTTCCTGGCTGCCAGGAAGAACCAGGTGCTTGTGATGGACTCGAAAGGCAATTCGCTGCCCGTTTACGAGGGCACGATGATGGTACATGAACCAAGGCCGTTGATGAAGCGCAAGCGCGAGCGGGTAATCCCGTCGCAGCTGGATTCGGCCAGGACCACTGGAACCGTGGTGCTGAACAACGCGTACATTGGCCGTAACATGGAGGGAATCAAGAAAGGTTCAATAAAGAAGCTTCTTGTCCTGGAGGATCTTCCAAAACCGGCGAATTACCATGGTGGCGGTTCTCAGCCGCTGGGGCATGGCGTGACATCAACTCTCAAGCGCATCCTTGGTACGGTCCCTGTCGAAGCGGACGGTTCGGCCCATTTCGAGGTGCCTGCCATGCGAAGCGTCTACCTGGCCCTGCTCGATGAAAACGATCTGTCTATAAAGCAGATGCGCAGTTTTATGACGCTTCAGCCGGGTGAATCAATGAGTTGCGTAGGATGTCACGAACAGCGCACCCGGACGCCGCCGACGGGAGGGAAGCCCACACTTATGGCGCTAAAGCGGCCTGCCAGCAAGATAACGCCGTTTGGCGATGTGCCCGACGTTCTCGATTTTCCGCGCGACGTACAGCCCGTTCTCGATAAGCACTGCGTCAAGTGTCACAACCCGGAAAAGCGGGAGGGCAACGTAGTCCTGACCGGAGACCGCGGACCGGTGTTCTCGCACAGCTACTATGAACTCTTCTTCCAGTGGCAGATAAAGGACACCAACAAGAATCCCGGCAACGGGAGCGGAAGACAGCTCGGGAACGACAGGCCGTTGACCACGTACAGTTCTGCGTCACCGCTGATGAAGAAGATAGACGGCTCGCATCACAAAGTGAAACTATCTGATAACGAAAAGACGCTGGTACGGCTATGGGTCGACGTGTCCGCACAGTATCCCGGGACGGTGTCAGCTATCGGTACGGGTCAGGTTGGCGGGTGCTGGGATGCCAACAAGTACGTTCGTCAGATGGCGCAGAACTGGCCGTCGACCGGGCCCGCTGTTGACGCCGTGAACCGCCGGTGTGTCTCGTGTCACAAGGGCACCCTGCCGAAACATGTCACAGATACGCTCCGAAGTTTCTCCTTCGCAGACATGCTGTCCTGGGAGCGCCCACTGGGACGCTTCTCGCGGCACCGTGTCTTCAATCTCACCAGGCCTGACAAGTCACTTGTGTTGATGGCTCCGCTAGCAAAGAAAGCCGGCGGTTACGCCGAGGGTGAAGCAAAGACGGTGCAGGTGAAAGACAATCGTTCCGAGCGACCGAAGCCGGTAAAGCATCCTGTCGTTTTCAAGAGTACCGCCGACCCGGATTACCAGAAGATCCTGGCACATGTAGCTGCCGCGGGTGACAGGCTGAACGAGATCAAACGTTTTGATATGCCCGGTTTCAAGCCGAACGAGCATTACGTGCGCGAGATGAAACGGTACGGCGTATTGCCCCCGTCTTTCGATCTGGAGAAAGATGAAATAAACGTCTACGACACAGACAAAAAGTACTGGGCATCGTTCTGGCACAAACCGACGGGGAAGTAGCTCCCCTTCTTGCACCGACAACGCAGCTCCCTCGACACTGGACAGACAGGAGTGTCTGTCCAGCATCGTGCGTTGCAGTTCTATACGTACAGATTCTCCTGAAGTGTGAGATCTGCGGGCTGGGGCGAATGGAGCTTTTGCGATACGGTTCTTCAATCGCATTCAATAGGGGAACGCAGAATGAAAAGGACGATTGTCCCATCCACAATGTTGCTGGTCTCGGCTCTGATCGGTGAAGCCGGCCCTAATGGCGAAGCATCCATCAATCCGTTTCAGGGTGAACCTGAGTTTGAGATTCAGCAGACCTTTGAATCCGGACGTCTACCCAACGTAGTGGTGACCATGGAGGGCACTGTCCTGATCACACATGGCGCCTACGACGGCAAAAAGAAGGAATGGTGGGATAAGGGTGTCCAGGTGCGGCGAAGTGAGGACGGAGGCAAGACCTGGGGCGCGCCAATCACCGTTGCCAACCCGGGGTGGAGCGCCGGCGGGACGATTGTCGACGAGTCGAAAGGTGATGTCCTGGTGTTTGTGGAACAGTTCATTTGGCCCCACCCCCCGACTGAGCAAGCAATGTATCGCAGCAGTGATGACGGCAAGACCTGGAAGAAGGAACTGCCGGTCATCAAGCCGGACTCGAAAGGGAACAAGCCTTCGCTGCACATGGCGGAACACGGCATCACATTGCGTCGCGGCAAGCACAAGGGGCGTTTGTTGCGTCCAGCGCGCTTTTTTGGTCCGGGCGGCGACCTCCGGAAGAACTTCCCCATCGGCTATAACACGGCCATCTACAGCGACGACGGCGGCAAGATTTGGCAAACAAGTGAACCTTTCCCGGAAATGGGGACGGGCGAGGGGACAGTGGCCGAACTTTCCGACGGTCGCATCTACTATAATTCGCGCCGGCATTGGGATCCGCCGAAGAGTACCTACGACAAGTCGATGCGATGGATTGCCTGGAGCGAGAATGGCGGCGCGACCTGGAAGGATGCCGCTATCTCAGAGGTGCTGCCGGACGGTGCGAGGGGTTCCATCGGCGGCGGGTCCGGATGCATGGCGGGGCTTGTGCGCCTGCCGGTTGAGGGACATGATATTCTGCTTTATAGCAACTGTGACAGCGAAAGCGGCGATCGCAAGAACGTCAGCGTCTGGGCCAGCTTCGATGGCGCGAAGACCTGGCCCATCGTGCGGCGTGTGTTCGAAGGTCCCAGTGCCTACTCATCTCTCGATGCCGGTCGCCCGGGAACAGTGAGCGAGGGCTGGATATACATGCAGCTGGAAGCCGGCAAGAAACACAGGTATCAAGGTGCTCAGTCGGTTCGGTTCAATCTGAGCTGGGTGCTCGGTGGTGAAATGACCGGTAACGGTGAACTGTCGGAGTGAGCTCCAGGGGCTCTCTTCTGCCATGTCCACCCCGGACGTCCGGGGCGGCTACGGGGATAAGGGAATTTCCGCTGCACCGCCCTTGCAAAATATCCTCAGACGCAACTAACATACCGCATTGTTCGAAACAACTATGAAGGAGGGAGAAGGTGCAGAAGATTCTAACTGTTTTCACGTTGGTACTGTTCGTGGCCGTAACATCAGGCATGGCGGGGCATCCCGACACCAGTGGCAAGGAGTGGATCCGTCTTGCGGAAAAAGACCTGACCGGCTGGATGAATGCTAACGGCCAGGCCTATGACGGAAAGACTGCGACAAAAGACGGAGGCAAGGGCTGGGTTGTAGAAGACGGTGTAATGAAGCTTGAGGGTAAGGGCGGAGGCTACATCTGGACCCAGAGACGTTTTGGGGATTTCATGTTCGATTTCGAAGTCAATACGACCGGCAACAGCGGCGTTTTCTTCAGGACCGACAATCCTCGCAATTGCGTTCAGACAGGTTTTGAAATGCAGGTCCTGCCTAAAGGCGGTCCCGGTCAGAAGAACGGTTTCGGTGCCATCTACAATTGCCAGGCGCCCAGCAAGCCGGTTGGCAACGGCGAGTGGAACCACGTTACGCTGACGTGCAAAGACAACATGATTACCATCGTTATCAATGGCGAGGTGATCAACGAGATGGACGTGAACAAGTGGACGACGGGTAACAAGAATCCCGATGGCTCAAAGAACAAGTTCAAGACGCCCATCAAGGACTTCAAGCGCGAAGGCCACATTGGCCTCCAGGATCACGGAGCCAAGGTGACGTACCGCAACATCAAGATCAAAGAACTGATCAAGGCGATGAAGTAGAGCTGGCCTCTGGCCTGCTCTCTAGAGGATCAGCCCGGAGGGCCGATCTACTTCTGGCCGCTGGACGTGCATTTTAGATGGAAAATGTCCCACGTGGACGCGCGGGGTGGACCATTTGCACACCTGACCTGCGAAGGATCAGTACCCCTCGGGTAGCCGAATAACGCGCAGGCGCTGTTTCCAAAGATTCGGGTTCAGGTGATCCTGTTCGGGAAGCAACAGGATAGAGGTCCCGTCCTTAAGTTCCCTGATCTTAATGTCGGATGGCCCCATGAACTTGACAGCGGGATCAAACGCGATCTCTACCTTCGTACCGTCTTTTGCGATTTTCGTCAGGTGTCCCTTCATTACAGAAACAATGATGGACCCGGCCGGTGTGACCGCGGCGCCGTCCAGGCCGCCAAAACCTGAAACGAGGGCTTTGGGTTCCTTTGTCTTCATAAAGTCCTTCACCGGGATCGAGTAGACGCCATCTTTCGTTTCCCCTTCCCCCGACTGGCAGGTAACCACGAGCACCGAGTCCGTATGCGGGTTGAATGCAACGCCGTTCGGCAGTGTGATGGGGATGAAATGGATACCATCATGAGCCTTGTTCTGGGCGAAACTGTCAATCGCATCGTGATTGATACGGATAACACCGCCTTTTCCTTTTGCAGGCATGGCCGTGTTCTTCACGCCGCATGACTCCCCGGTATCCGTAACGTACAGGTTGCCTTCTGTGTCGAAGATGATTCCGTTTGGCAGCGGGAACGTGTCGCCAATTGCCTTGGTGACGGCACTTCCGGGAGTCGTGTCAATGCGGCCGAGAATCTTTCCGCTATCCGGATCAATAATCGTTACTCCCGTTCCCATGACTTTCGGATCAGTTATGTACTTGTCGTCCTTGTCGCAGATCACGTAAATGCCCGTATTCACGAACAGGGATCCCGCAGGGAACATTTTCGTCGGCTTAAGTAATGTTGTTGTGCCTAGAGGTGTGTTGAGGCCGGAAACGAATTTCGGATCGACCATCTTAAGTTTTCCGGATTCAGACACGGCAAGCTTGCTGATGGCACCATCCCCGACTTTCAGCGCAAAGTTCTTGTCTTTGCCATACAAGCCGCTGGCACAGTTGGCGACAAACAGGTACTTGCCGTCCATGCTGAAAGAGGAACTCTCCGGGCGATGGAAGCTGGCCACTGTCTGCGAGATCACGGGCTCCGTGCTACTCGAGTTGGGAACAGTGCTGCAACCCACAGCGATGAAGACGGATACTGTTACGACGACGACAAACACCTTGTTCATAAAGACTCCTTTCTTGTAGTCGCACAGATTAATAGCATTCGATGCTTTTCTGATCCAGCACGGATTACGTCTTGCCTTCTTCGGGTCAACGCACTTGACTGTGGTGCAATGCTCAATCGAGCAGGAAACAGCCACTGGAATAGCTATCAATAGGCAGGGAGGCAATTAGATGCAGAAAAGGTTTCTGGAAGTGTTATTCGCAGGTGTCTGGACGATCATGATGTGTAACCTTCTTGTCGCGGCCCCTGACAAGAAAGAGCCTGCCCAGCTCGACGAACTACCCCTCGCCGCCGAGAACGCTCCGGCCGGGGACGAAGCCGTGACAACAACGCAGGGCGTACCCAAAAGAATGTGGGCCCAGTCGTTTCTCTGGGCCAAGGCCCCGGAACTCATAGTGGAGGAATGGCTTACAGAGAAGCCGGATACTGAGGGCAAGTACGTATTGATTGAGTTCTGGGCCACATGGTGTCCGCCATGCCGACGTTCCATACCGGTGCTCAATGAATTCCACAAGAAGTTCGGCAAAGAGCTCGTGGTGATAGGCATCTCACACGAGAGTAAAGCTGACGTGCTCAAGCTCAAAGAACCATCGATAGAGTTCTTCAGTGCCATAGATACACAGAGCCGGACGAAGAAAGAATACGGCGTGGTAGGCATTCCCCACGCGGTTATCGTAGAGCCCGGCGGCTACGTCATCTGGGAAGGCTTCCCGCTTCTGAAGGACCATGAACTGACGGACAAGATCATTGATCGGATTCTTGAAGTGGGACGGAAGATGAAAAAGCAGGCGAAGTAGAGCTGGCCTCCGGCCTGCTCTCTAGAGGATCAGCCCAGAGGGCCGATCTACTTTCCCACCAGGTACTTGAGCCGCCACCCTACCAGGCCGCCCTTGGCCTTTACAGAGTCGGCCTTGATGTCGAACGCATATCCCGGCTTGCCGTCACGTAGCATAACGACCGTGTTCAGAACCAGCAAGGCCTCCACGTGATCTTCTGATTTGGCCAGCACATCCATGAGCACCGGCTGCGGATCCTGTGCCCCGATCAAGGCCAGGAATTCGGCCGCACGCGTTCTGACAAGGAGGTCCTTGTCATTCGCCGCAGCGGCCTTTGCCGCTTCAATGAATTCTTTGGCTGCCTTGCCGAAACAGCTGCACACGATGAACCCCCAGTAGCGTGCCCATTCATTCTTTGATTCCAGTGCCGCGGCAACCTGCTTGCGAACCTTTTCGAACGGTTGCAGCGACAGGTCCGCAATGTCCACAAGCTGTGCGATCTCCTTCTTGTGGTCCTGTCCAAAGCCGGTGGGGTTCTCAAAAGCTTTGTTCACCAGGTGATTCTCAGGATACAGGCTCAAGTCAGGCAGACCCTTCACAAGCTCGGTAAACCTCTGGCGGATTGCCTTCAGTGAATCGGCATATGCTGGATCAGCTGCCAGGTTCACTGTTTCGTAAGGATCCTTTTCTACGTCATAAAGTGCCTCGGGAGCCCGTGCCTCGTGGAACTGACTTTGCACGGCGTTAAGCTTGCCGGCCTTGTGGAGGTCCCGCCACTCCCTGTATGACGCCATCTTGTAGCGGTAGTTGTTCTGCAGGCTGTCGAAGTTGAACGGCTGGTAGTTCCGCATGTACTTGAGCTTCCCCTTGCGGAGAGTGCGCACCAGGTCATATTTCTCGTCAAAGCGATCGGCCATGCCATAGGCCTCGTCCCGCTTGTTGAGATCGGTCAGAGTGATCCCTGGGCCCATGAACGGTTTCCCGTCGATCCCGGTCGGCGGCTTTATTCCGGCCAGGTGCATGATCGTGGCTCCGAAATCCGTGAAGCTCACGAATCCATCCGTGCGCGTGCCGCGCTTCAGGTCAACAAGATGTTTCCACTTCTCCGGAATGCGGATAACCAGCGGCACGTGCAGCCCTATTTCATAGGCATAGCCCTTGCTGCCGGGCAAGACACCGCCGTGATCTCCAAAATAGAATATGAACGTGTCCTCAAGGAGGCCGTCTTTCTCGAGCTGATCGACGACCGATCCGATTTCGGCATCCATTCTCTGCATGATACTGTTGTAGGCCTTGTTCGCCTGGCGGAAAAGGGGTGTATTCGGGTGTCTTGGCGAGACGGGTATCTTTTCATCAGTGCCGCCCTTGTTGGCGCCCTGCAGTCGAGATTCGTGCGAGACCCCAAAGGACTGTTTGTGGAAGAAAGGCTGTCCGGATTCCCTTCCCCGCCAGTCCTTTCTGGAGTGCCAGCTTGAACCCTTGAAGCTGAAGTTGTAATCGGTCTTTGTCTTGTTCGAAGTGTAGTAGCCCGCATCGCGCATAACTGCGTATACCGGCTTCACGTCGGCCGGGAGAGGAACGGTCTTCAGCTTGCGGTGGAACTGGGTCCCAATTCTCGATCCGTAGCAACCCGTGGCCAGCACGGATCTTGCAGCCGAACAGACAGGGCAAACAGAGAACGCATGGTTGAAGATGACTCCACCTTCAGCCATTTTCCTGATCCGCGGCATCTCTGCCCCGGTGTCGAAATAGAGATTGGAGTAGTGGACCGAATTGTCCTCGGACATAAGCCACACAAAGTTAGGCCGGTCCGCAGGCGCTTTCTTTTCCTGCTTGCCCTTGTTCTTGGCTGCCATGGAGGTGCTGCTCGCGAGGGCCGCCGCACTCAATCCAATTGCCTCAAGAAAACTTCGTCTTGTCGTACAATGTTTGGTCATGGATATCTCCTGACTGGTTGGGTCTATGATCAGAAGAGCATAGCCCTTTCTCGCTCCTGCATCAATGCGGGGCTTGCCTTGTTCATAGCCACTTTTCACTGCGCTGGTCGGAGTCGCTCGGGTATGGTGGGGATGTCCCTTTTGCCATCGCCATTGAAATCGCCGCGATAGAACGCCTGGATGTCGATGGCTGACCCAACGGGCTTGCCGGCCTCGCCGAGTGTGGCACCGGGACTGTCTTTGCGCAGACGTAGATCCATTTCGAATTCGCCCTTGTCCCCCCAGTTTGCGACAAGCCATCCTTTCAGTGGTTTGGTAGGGAGCCCGGGGGTTATGAGGATCGCCTCTGCAGTCGCCTCTTTTACAATACGCTGAACGCCATCGAAGTTGATCTCAACAGAATCGCCTGTCTTGAATCCCCCGGTGCCGTTTCTCAGATATAGTCTGTCGCGCGTGCATTTGGACAACTGCTTCGCGTCCAACACGCGAAAAGCAACCGGAGCATTCACAAACCCGGGGTCCGCGTAAACAGAATGGCGCTCGAGGTCCGGATTCGTTTTGCGGAACTCAGCGAAACTTCGGTGCCACCCCTTGTCAGATGCCAGGACCGTCTTCTGAAGTAGACCTTTCGCATTCCACAACAAATTTCGATCACCCCTGTAGTTCTTGATCCCCTTGATGCCGAAAACCGGGCCAGCATGCCCCGTGACAAGAACGTTCTCACGGAGCTCATAGTCATGTGCCGTGAAATTGATGCAGCCGTAGCCGGCGAACGCGAACGTGTTCTGATGGATCTTGTAGTTTACCGCATTCTTGTGGCCAAGGATAAGCATGTAGGCGCCACAGCCAATAAGCATGTTTCCGCGGAATTCGCACCCATCGGTCTCTTCCATCATGACAGATTGTCCGGCAGTTATCAGGAGATTGTCGATAACCCGAAGATTGGTGACGCCGCGATAGGTCTGGAAATTGTCGGGATGTCCCCAGAGCATGTGATCGTGGAGGAAGTTACGGCGGACCAGGATATCGTCGGACTTCCATGTGACAACTAAGCCATCGACCCCGTTGAAGGCAATATCGTTTTCTTCAACGACAATCCCTTTCGAATACGAGACGGATACCCCGTGGCCATTCCTCCAGGACACGTTGTTGCGAATTCTGCCCTGTTCTACACTTCGCATCGCAATGCCGGTGTAGTCGTTGTGATACGCCCGGCAGCCGGCGATCTCGATGTCTGCCGAATCCTTCACCGTGATGCCGTCTTTCTTCGAGCCAGTGACGTCCAGGTCAAGTATTCGAATATGTTTCTTGCCGGTGATCTCGATAGCTGCCCTGGGTTCCATCGGGATCTCAACTCGTTGGAGATCGTCAGCTTTGATCGGACGGAAAGCTATTGTGAAAACGCCATCTTTCTCTATGGCGGCCCATTCGCCGGGGCGGTCAATCAGACTGGAATGGTTCTGCAGGTAGTACTTGTCACCGTCTTTCAGTTTCATCCACTTGCTGGCGGCCTTTACCTGCAGTCGTCCTTTCGCCTTGTCCAGTGCCACGTTCTTCACCGTGAAGAACGTATTGCCATTCTGGGTCCAGATGTAGCTCTCGCCCTGCGCAATGCCCTGGGGAGCCCCGGGTAGATTCGTTGTGTCAGTCAACGTGTTCGACGTAACTTGAACAGCAACCCACCAACCTTCGTTCGGCTCACGCGCCATCGGTTGCTGCTGGTTGTCGACATAGAGTTTTGTTGGCTTCCAGTCGATGGTCGCGACATACGTGCCGTTGCCGTGTTTCTTCCAATCGGTTACGGCACGGGCACCGCTGATCACCGCCCGTTCGCCGGGCGCAGACATGAGCGTTACCGGTTTACCCGGCGTGCCTGACGGCGGAACGAGCTTTTCGCGGTACACCCCTTTCTCTATCACCACGGTGCTTCCCGGGCCCGCCGCTTTGAGGGCGGAACCAATAGTCCGGAAAGGTTGCCCTTTACTGCCCATCTCCGCTCCACCCTCGCTCACATTGTCGACCCAGATTGCGTCTCCGGGAACCGCCACGCCGTCCCGTGCGAAAGCCAGGCGCATCATCAGTATCAGAATGATTGACAGTTTACGCTTCATTAAGTTCTCCGAAACTCTATCCCTTGGTGATGCGGTAGCGCTCCCACGGGAGGGACGCCGGCCTCGGCGTCCGCGGGCAGCGAGGCCCCAGCACCAGAGCAAGCACGGTGCCGGGCGGGCGCTGCCCCTCCCATCTCTACAGCTTCCTTCCGTTGAGGTACACGTCTGACTTGTTCTTGCCTATGGCTACGACCACGTGTTGCCAGGCCCCGGCTTTCAATACCTTGGGAAAATCTTTCTGATAGGGTCCGATGATTACTCGAATACTCAGGTTTGGCCAGCAGTCCACCAGGAAACCGTCACGTTGTCCGCCGGTGAGCTTGTCGAAGATACGGCCGGTCTCTTTCTGCCCGGGCTGGAGCCATGCCTCAAGTGTTATCTCGCCGCTGAAGTCCGCGGGGTTGGCCGGCAGGATATCGCCTGCCTTGGGCTCAAGGATGGACTTCACGACTGCATCGGCAGTCACCTTCTTGGCACGGTCGCTTGCGGCGAGGTCGCGTATAGTCTCGGGCTTGAGGATTCCGCGGAATAACGTCGCCCTGCTGATCCCGCCGCTGAACTTATTGCCGCCGGCTTGATCCACGCCGATGCGAAGCGGGTGGTTGTTAGCCGGTATCTTCTGCGGCGGATTACCTTCCTGTTTCACCCCGCGTGACGTTGCTTCCTGTGGCTCGTAGACTACAACATCTTTCTTGCGAGCGGAGGGTTCGACCGACCAGCCCGTGAGTGTGCCGTCCAGAACCTTGCCGCTGATCACCGTGTTTTGCTCCAGGTGTAACTTGAAGTCGACATTCCAGTCGGAAGGCCAGGCCGGGAGAAGCAGGATCTTGCCGTCGGCTTCTTGCACCAGCATACGTTGAAGTGCCGTGCACCCTGCACCGAAGTGATCGAAGTCGGGGCAGGAATCCGGGCCGCTTTTTCCGTACATGGGGAAGCGACACTCTGTGGATGCGGAGCGGAAGCGATGAACCAGACCGTCACTTGCCTCTACCCCGTTTCCGGCGTAGGCCCAGTGGATCTGGTCCTGCGTCCAGCACCTGTAACCGAATGCGTTCTTGAGCATTCGGTGCTTCATGGTCCATTCCACGATGTCCTTTGTTCCCAGCCCGAGGCCGAAACAACGGAACGGGAAGACGGGATAGAGTTCGCCGTTTTCGGCGTTCTTCCTGACCTTCCATTCCCTGGCCGGTGCGATGGCCTTGCGTCCTTCAATTTCACGCAGGAAGATAGGCGGTATCTCTGTCCGAAAACGGCGCCAGTCGGCCTGGTCCTCATTCGTTCCCGCCTTCATGGTCAGCAATTCATCGAGGCAGAACTGCAGCCCGCCTATATCGGGGGCCGGGTTGACGGAAACCCACCACGTTTCCAGGCACATGGCAGGATCGAGCCGAATCTTCCCATCGTCATCACGCGCATAGTGTTTGTCGAAAAAGAGCAGCACTTCACGTGCAAAAGGAACCAGAACGTTCTCTCGAAAATCCTCGTCTCCGGTATACTTCACATAGTCGATCATCATCGCCACGGTTTCCAGGCCGCATGTAAAATAGTAGCTGTGATAGTACCCCTTGCCCTTGTTCTCGCCCGGCTTGGTCTTCGGCGGTTTTCCGCTTTTGCCGCAATCCCGTTCGCCCCCCGTTGGTTCGATATTCTCACGGTAGTAGGCGCCCTCGTGTTCGAACCATGCCTTGGTGATTGCCTTGCGGATCGGCAGCAGGTTCCAGTAGTAGTTAAAAAAAGGTTTCATGTGGTCGAAGTCGCCGCTCATCAGCAACGGCCAGTAGAGCAGTCGCTGATTCTGGTAAGTGTAACGCCGGCCCCATGCGCGTTCGTCTTCGTGAGTCAGCTTCCCTTTCTGGCGCAGCGGCTGGGTGAATAGTCCGCCGTTGAACTTGGTTTGAATGCGTCCCCGGCTCTGGCAGGCCATCAGGAAACGAAAGACGTTGTAGCTCTGCGCCACCAGGGCACCGCCATCTTTCTCGATGCGCCTGCCGGACGTCGCATCGCCGTTAAGTTTCTCACGCTCTTCTTTCGGCAGCGAGTTGTCGGATGCTATGATCCAGCTTCGGTTCCAGAACGTCGACCACCAGCGGCAATGTGCCTCCCAGTCTTTTTTGACGTCCATCGGAGCTGTCGCCTGTGCCTCAATTGTCTCGATCCAGTTGGATGTCTTCGGAGTCTGTTTGGTCAGGGCGTGGATGAGTATGTCGAAGCTTTTCCCCTTTCCGGATAACACCCCGTTGCTCAGTTCCAGGTCCGGGCTGTCAAGAAGGTTGCCGAAGGTGTTGAACCGGTAGGGGTCGGGGTACTTCGACGTCATGTGCTCAACGTCGTAGTACTTCATTTCTGTCGGGTAGACGCTCCGGTCCCCCACTGCATAGTACCAGAGGATCCGCCCATTCCGTTCCAGTCGCACGTCCTGAGTGACATCCTTGATGGGTGCCCTAGAACAGTTGAACCGACAATCGTCGAATCGCTTCCAAAACTCCGGAACGGCCGATACGGAGATCTCCCCGGGAGAATTGATCTGCACGTGATAGGCGGGACGGTTGGCATCGGCCCACACACGCAGCCTCACTCCGTCCGCTTCGATGAGAATCGATCCGGTCACCAGGTCGAGAGTCTGCCGGAACGGCTTGCCTTTCATGAAGGGATTGGGATTGAGCGATACGCGGACACGCCCGGTCTTGAAGATATCGCCGTTGTATGTGAAGGCATCGTTCTTGGCCAGCAGCAGGTAAAGGTCGCCGTCCTCGATCGCATAAACGCCCGCGGCGATATCACCGTTACCCAACGGCATTTGCCCTGCAGCGTCTTTTGACGGACTTTCCCAGATGACGTTGTAGCGTGCCATAGGTTCGGCAGCGGCACAGGAGAGCGTCAGTAGTCCCAGTAGAGCCATGACCTCAAGGCGGGAGAAGGTTTTCAAACGTTTCACGGGAAGATCCTTTCATGCATTCAATTGCAGTTGTCTATTGTCCGTGCTGCCCGGCATATTGAGGATTCTCAGTTTTAGAGTTCATACTGTGGAACCTTCATCCATTTTCCGCCGTTCAGCGCGGACCTGTGGGCCACGACTCCGGCTATGGTCATGTTGAGAGCATCGCCAACATCTACAACCGGCTTCCTGTCCAGCAGGATTGACTCTATGAAGTCGTTCATGAGATATCCGTGCGAGCCCCCATGGCCGCCACCACTGACCCCGGGAGGCAAGGGCGGACGCGTACGGTTCACTTTGGGTTCGTAGCCCAACTTCTGCCCATAGACACGTCCCTTTTCGCCGTGCGCGATCGGCATGTCCCAGCCCACAGCCATCCGTGACATACCACCTTCGCTTGTCTTGAACAGAGCGACCTCGGTGCCGAACGGGTTCTGGTATGAATTGTTGGCAGGTTTCAGGTGGTCGACGATGCTGGGCATTCCCAGGCAGGAGACTTCCGTCAGCCGGCCGCCGCTGATGCTAACGTAGTATGCCGTGGAATGTGTGGGGTACCACATGGGCGGCAGCCCCCTGCGCCATCCGTTGCCGTCGATCTTTCCCGTTTTCGGGTTGTAGCTGCCCAGCGTCCTGTCCTTGTAATGATAGTACTCTCCCTCTGAGTAGATCAGCTTTCCGAGAGCGCCGGCCTGATACTGTTGTCGCAAGGCATAGCAATCACTGTGGAAGGCCGAAGTCTCGAACAACATGTATTTTCTGCCACTTGTCTTGACGGCTTTGAGCAGCATCTCCGCGTCTTTCTCCGCGTTGGGCCCGAATACCGCCGGTACCGCGCTCGCCGCATGCTTGCCATGCTTGAGCGCCTCGACGGCCAATCGGGCATGGCTCGGAGCGTCGGTGGCTATAAAGACGGCCTCGATCTTATCGTCCTTGATCATCTCCTCGCAAGAGGGATAGGTCTTGTCGCATTGGCAGGCTTTCGCCAGGCCGGCGCAGCGTCCGGGATCCAGGTCAG
Organism: Kiritimatiellia bacterium; assembly: GCA_030744755.1. GTDB lineage: Bacteria > Verrucomicrobiota > Kiritimatiellia > UBA8416 > JADHWI01 > JASLPY01. The sequence continues at coordinate 133,470 of JASLPY010000004.1, forward strand.
TGACTGCCACGACCTCCACGTTGGGGTGCTTGTCAAAGAAGAACTGCGCTCCGAATCTGCACAACCCGTATCCGGCTATACCTACCCGTACCTTGCGGTTTGAGACAGACCGCCAGCCCTTGCCGTCCGCGGGTGCGGTTTTGCCACTTTTTTCAAAACCGGGGATGACCTTGCCCCCGGAATCCCTCGGTACATCAGCGGCGCAGGCCCGACTCGTCAGACCGGCCACGCCCATGACTACGCCCGCAGTCCCGATCCCATGCAGGAACATCCGACGGGGAATGCCTGTCTGTTCTTCCTTCTTCATTTCGTTCTTCTCCTTGCAGGAACAATACTAAGAATCGATCCAGGTGATTACTCACGGACCTGTCCAAACGAAATTCCGCTCGCGTGCGGCCCTATGCGTACGCTGCTACTATGTGAAGTCAGGGCTCTGTCGAGTACCCTGAAGTTCTCCAGACGTACGCCGTTGACTGTGTAACTGGCGTCATGGCCCCTGATTTCGACACGATACTCTCCGTCTCGCCCGTTCACTTGAACGTTCCGGAACGTGATATCAGAAATCAGGCCGGGCGTTTGCTTCTTCATATACCTGTTGATAACTGGTTGAAGTACCATGAGGCTTCTCTGTGCCTCGCCGTGGATACGTATGTCTTCGAAGAGGACGCTTGTCAGATGCATATCTTCACCAGGCTGTAGGAGAAAAGGAGTCATTGAGAAATGTATGATATCCAGATTCGTCATGCGGATATTACGCATATACTTGGCGCGGCTTTCGTGCCCGAGAAGAAATATCCGTGCACGGTCACACCAGAGGATGGTGTTCTCAACGGTTATTCCTTCGACGTTGTTGTCAGCCCACTTGTACTCCAATCCCTTTAACGCGATGCAATCGTCATCTGAGCGGATGAAGCAATCGGAGATTCGTATGTTTTGCGAATTGCAGGGATTGATGCCATCGTCGTTTTGCACACGCGAATTGCAGATTTTCAGATTCTGTATCCGGACGTCGGAACTGCCCTTTGGCACCACCGTCCACCCCCATGCGCCACGAATGATGATGTCCTCGAGCCGAACATTCCTGCAGTCCCGTATCGAGACCATATGGCCGGGCCCCTTGCGCCACTCCCAGTCGTTGCCGTCCAGTATGCCCCGCCCCCGGATTGTTATGTTCTCTCCTTGGGCATTTACGCTCCCCTTGACGATGGCACTGCCGTCCAGGTACAGGGTCTGGTTGGATGTGAGCGTGATGCGTTCAGGCTTGTGAATGCCCGGGCCGAAGTAGACGACGTTCGGATCTTCTTTAGAGGGGATGTCTTTCTCGATAGGGTTTGCAAAGAGCAATAGCGGGCCATTCTTGCCGTCCGGCTCTATGCTCAATTTGCAGGGGCCCTTCAACGGAACGAGCATGTGACCGTCAATCACCTCCGACTTGACCTGTTTTGAAAGCGGGCGAATGACGGTCTTGTCGAGATTCCTTGAAGAGTTGATCCTGACGGATACAGGGCCGTCGCAGTCAAAGGAAGCGAACGCGTACGTCCCCCCGTATTTGTATTTGCCGGCAAAAGGCGGGTCGGCCACGCGCTGTCTATACACGGGCACTTCAGTGTCGTTCACACGGACGCTATACAGGCTGGAGAGCACTTCTCCTCTGGGTGCAGGATAAGACACGACTCGAACCTTGTCCGCGACAGCAGGCACGACACATTCGAGCGTCATGCCCGTAGCAAGAAGCAATGTGTAAAAAGAATGTCTCATTGTTTTTCGCGGTTGATCGACAACCCCGGGCAGCCGCGCTAGCCGCTGCGAAAGAACTCAATCGTTTTCGAAAGACCCTCGTCGAAACTCGATCCGGGGTCGAAACCCGTCGCCTTCAGTCTGTCGACTGAAGCCATGGAATGCTTTACGTCACCCGGACGTTCGGGTGCGTATTCAATGGCCGATTCCGATCCGGTCAGCGATATGATCTTACTTGCAAGATCGTTAACTGTGATCTTGCCTCCGTAGGCCACGTTGTACAGGCCGTTCAGTTCGGGATTCATGGCCAGGTGAACATTGGCGGCGACGATGTCCTTGACATAGATGAAATCGCGTGTCTGTTCGCCATCGCCAAATATCGTGATTGTCTCGTTCTTAACTGCGCGATGAACAAAGATAGGTACCGCGGCGGCGTACTGGCTGCCCGGATCCTGGCGGGGGCCGAACACGTTGAAGTAGCGCATGGCGGCCGTGTTCAGCCATCCCTCCTTCCGGAACATATCGCAGTAGTACTCGCCGTCCAGTTTTGTTATCGCGTAGGGGCTTTTCGGTTCAGGAAGCATCGATTCAAGCTTGGGTACGGTGGGATTATCGCCGTATATGGCAGCGGACGATGATAAGCATAGTTTCTTCACGTTGGCTCGCGCGGCTTCCTCAAGCACGACGAGCGTCCCTGTCGCGTTGATGTCTACGCACTCGGTGGGTTTTTCCATCGACTCAGGAACGCTGATCATGGCGCCAAGGTGGAAAACATAATCAACACCATCGACGACATCTCTTACCGTGGTGCGATCAGTAATAGATCCCTTGATGAAAATGTGGTCGAGCCCTTCGAGGTTGCTTCGATAACCGGTACGAAGGTTGTCCAGTACCCGTACTTCCGCCTTGCCCTGAAAATGCTCGACAATGTGGCTTCCTATGAACCCGGCGCCGCCCGTGACCAAGATTATCATATTGATTCCCCATACTCATGCCTCCCATATTCACGGGACGCAGTAGTTCTTTCTCCGGGAGGGGTGATTACTACTGATATTTCTCTAGTATTTTCCGAATTGTTGATTCACGGGTCTCAATACTCTCGCACAGTTTGAATTGAACTCGTGCGCGGTTCAGATTCTGCCCCTCGTGCCGGATCTTGAAGTACTTGTCGCCGGCAATGTAGTCGGCGAAGAACCTTAGTCCCAGTTCAAAGGTAATCAGTAGAATGCTGTCGTACTGGTAATACCGGTCCTGCTCCGTCAGAAACGTTCTGGCGAAAGTCATGTAGCCCCTGACGATGGCATCGCAGAGGTCGGTGTCGAAGACAACCTGGGCCAGGTCCAGCGTCTCTTCTCCTGCCGGGTTGCAGCAGGAGCGAAGGCAATCGCCGAAGTCATAGTGGACCAGGCCCGGTTTCACCGTGTCGAGATCGATAATGCAGGTTCCCCTGCCGGTGGCGTTGTCGATCATCACGTTTGCTACCTTCGGGTCGCCGTGGATGGGGCGAAGGCCAAGATCGCCTTGCTCCTTTGCATCTTCGAGGATTGAACACCAGTCGCGCCGTTCTTCCACAGACCGATAACACCGCTCGGCAGTGGCCGAGCTTTTCAGACGGCTCTGCCCTTCCTCGGTGGCGAGGGCATCATCGAGCTGTCTAAAGTAGCCGGGTGTGATGTGGAATCCCGGCAGGGTGTCCTTCAGCATTTCAACGGGCACGTCAGCGATGAGTCTCTGGAATTGACCGAGGACGAAACCGGCTTCATGCGCGTGCTCCGGGTTCTGGATATGCTCATGTGCAGTGGCCGAAGCGATGAGAGAAATTGCGCGCCAGCATTCGCCATCACCGTCGATGAGGAAGTCCTGGCCATTCTTTGTCGGAATGATCCGGGGAAGTTGCCAGATGCGGTCGGCCATGTGTGCCTCTGCTTCAAGACGCTCATGCACATGCTCGGTGATGATTTTCATGTTGTGCATAACTGCTTCCGGCGAGGGGAAAACCGCCAGGTTGAGTTTCTGCAGGATAAAACGTTCCTCCGAGAACGTTGTTCGGAAAACGGCCAGGTAGGTGTCGTTGACGTTGCCGCCACCGGCCGGTGTTACGGCCACGAGTCGCCCATCGACGTCAAATTGCTGAGCCATCAAGGCTGCCTTCATCTGTACTCCTTCTTTGCTTGTAAGTTACAATAATAGGCGAAGACCGGCGTGAATGCAACGCGCTGATGTCTTGGGGGTGCACGAAACAGAAGTGGGTTTGCGACATATTGTTCTTTTTTTTGCCCGAATAGTGTAGTATCTTATACTACATATACAAGGAGGGCACTATGAGCACACTGGCGCAGCTACGACATCGTCGGGTAGAACTGTTGGAGGAACTTGCGGATCTGCAATACGTCCGCCGCGGAAGCGTTGTTGAACAGGTCGTACAGGCTACTGCCGCCGACGGCCGCCGCTACCAGCGCGGACCCTACCCCGTGTATTCTTTCAAGGAGAAGGGGCGCACCATTTCTCGTCGCTTACACAGCGCGGAGGAAATCAACCTGTATCGCCAGCAAATACAAGACGGCCGACGCTTTCAGAAGGTGGTCAATGAACTCCTCAAGGTGAGCGAGGCGCTCAGTGATACCACAGCACGAACGCTCACAGTAAAAAAAACGCCGCATACCAGATCGAAAAGGACCAGGAAGTCCGTGAGTGGGTAAGTCACATCGCCTCCACGACTGCCCCCGATTTGGAGGCCTGGGAGCAGGTGCTGCGCGAAGCCGTCCTCGCGGCAGGAGCTCGCTTGTTGGAGAAGCTGCTACGCCCTTTGTGTACCGGACGGCAGAGCGCGGCGCCACGCTGTTCATGCGG
>JASLPY010000500.1 GCA_030744755.1 Kiritimatiellia bacterium
ACAGAAAGTAGTTAGTCTCATTTACACCCCGACAACAACTTATTAATTTGTCATCTCTAATCGTAATGGCATGACCGTCAATCAGGTTACCAACGAGGTGCTATACACCAGGTTGATTGAGATGCAGGAACTGGATGGCCCAGGTGGATAGGTAACCCGAGGGAGGCAAATTTCGACAGCTCTGTTTACACGGGACTCCGGATGGCAGATAAGTTTATAGGAATTAAATAAGACCTTGTACAGACCTGGTTCATCAATGACTAACTTAAAAATTAAACCAAAAGTAGGGTCTGGACACGGGTCCCCTATGATTATGAAAACGTACGGGAAGAGGCTGACTTGTTGATGGCTTGAATCAAACTGGTTGATGACAGCTAAGCGGAACTCACCGGCACAGCCTCCACCACGATCTCCCCGATCCGTTCTTCACGGTTTTCACGCTTACACTTGCCGCGATGACTGCTGCTGTAAACGCCGTAGTAGGTGACTAGGCTTTCTTTGTTGCAGGGGGGCTGTGGCAAGGAGGGCGA
>JASLPY010000501.1 GCA_030744755.1 Kiritimatiellia bacterium
CGATTATGGAACGATCCTTCTCAAGTTCTGGCTGCATATCGATCCGAAGGAACAGCTTCGCCGTTTCAAGGCGCGCGAGGCTAATCCACACAAGAGCTGGAAGATAACCGACGAAGACTGGCGCAACCGTAAGAAACACAAGCAGTACGAGGAAGCCGTTGAGGAAATGTTGTTCCGTACCGGAACGCCATGCGCCCCCTGGACCATAGTCGAATCAAACTGCAAACGTTACGCCAGGATCAAGGTGCTCGAAACAGTGGTCAAAGCAATTCGCAAGAGGGTGTAGGGAAGGAGAACCCACCCCGCCCTTCGGGCACCCCCCAGGGCGTTGATCCCAAATCCCCGCCTACAGCTGCTGAAGAACCGCTGCGCAATCGGGTGTACCGCTCAACAGCCCCGAGAAATCTTTCTTGCCTTCGATGGCCTGTTTGATCCTGGTCGACGGTTCCGTATCACCCAGCAAAATGCATCCCACCATCTTGCCGTCACGGAACACAAAATGCCGGAACAAGTTACCGTCATGTTCACAT
>JASLPY010000502.1 GCA_030744755.1 Kiritimatiellia bacterium
AACCGGGGACACCGAGTGCAGGACGTCATTGACGAACTGCGGCGATACGTCACCGGATGGCTCAATTACTTCGGCATCAGCCACACCTACACGGAGTTGCTGGCACTGGACGAATGGGTCAGACGAAGAGTGCGCCTGTACTACTGGAAGCAATGGAAACGGCCCCGGACGCGCCGACGCCATCTGCTTGCCCTGGGCATCAACCCGGCGCAGGTTCACATGGCCACGCGCAGCCGCAAAGGGTACTGGCGGATGAGTGCCAATAGCATCGTTCAACGGGCTCTGACTAACCGTTGGTTGCATGAACAAGGTGTCCCCGACATGCGCACATCATGGATTGCTTTGCACTACGGACAGAACGCCCGTGTCTGATCGGAACCGCCCGGTGCGGACCCGCATGCCGGGTGGTGTGGGAGCCGGGGCTGGCCTACCAGGTCAGTCTCCGGCGACCCGATTGTGTTGGCGGCAGTTCCGACCTGTCGCCGATCTGGAAGGAACCGGCACCCCGACAACCGGTTCCTTCTTTTTTT
>JASLPY010000503.1 GCA_030744755.1 Kiritimatiellia bacterium
CTCCGTTTCGAGGATATCCCGGCATACGCCGCCCGCGCACGCCGTATCAAGCGCTTTTCCCACTGGCGGCGGCCCGTTTATTCGATTCCTTTTTTCCTTACGAAATTGAGCGTGGTTGAAATCATTAAGGTGATTGGTTTGCAGTCTGTAAAAACGACTATCCATTATCTCCGAGAGGCCTGCTTGACTTGGCCCGCCTTTTATCGATTGGTCGTTACGATCCTCAAATCACCCGTTGCCATGGTGCTCGGAGGAATGTGGGTGCTGTTGATCAAAAGATTTAAAGGTAAACTCGTTGCTGAGAAAATTCTGCAGTTTCCTTTTTCCGTTTATTTCCGCGTCCTGTTGCTCAAGTCCACGGTTCTAAGCCGGTTTTTTGTGCCATTCGCCGTAACGTTTGTTCATGACGATTCCGACTAGGCCGATGGGGTGACGGATTCTATGACAGAGACATGCGGGGCGGGCCTCCTCTCCCTGCCCTGCCTCTCCGTGGTGGTGGCCAATTACAACCAGGCCCACTACCTTCCCG
>JASLPY010000504.1 GCA_030744755.1 Kiritimatiellia bacterium
GCATCCCTCGACACGGGCCGTTCGATGCACCTGATCCTCGGTGGCCTCTTCAAGAAGGTGGTGCTGGCCGACGTCCTGGCCACGCGGCTCGTGGACGGGGTCTTCGCCGACCCGGGCGGAGCAACCGGGCTCGAGACCCTCCTGGCCGTCTACGGCTATGCACTCCAGATCTACGGCGACTTCAGCGGCTACAGCGACATCGCAATAGGCATCGCCCTGCTGCTGGGCTTCAGGTTCCCCGACAACTTCAACCAGCCCTACCGTGCGGCATCCCTCCAGGACTTCTGGCGGCGCTGGCACATCAGCCTGTCCACCTGGCTCCGCGACTACCTGTACATCGGGATGGGGGGCAACCGACGGGGGAGGGGGCGGACCTACAGGAACCTGCTCATCACGATGGTGCTGGGCGGGCTCTGGCACGGCGCCGGGTGGACGTTCCTCATCTGGGGGCTGATCCACGGTCTCGGCCTCGTCGTCGCACGACTCCTGCGGGACCGTCGGGGGGCGCCAACTCCACCGGGTTCCCTCG
>JASLPY010000505.1 GCA_030744755.1 Kiritimatiellia bacterium
TTGGAGGCCAGGCGAAACCAGCTACACGTTGAACTCCTGGGGTAATTGCGTTTTATGGCCCCGGGCTACCCCCACCGTGCTACAATAGCGGTAATGGGGTGTGTTCTATCCAGGTGGTGAGTGTGACAACTAAGCTAAAACTGGTCGTCTTGCCGGGGCTGCTGGCCTTTCTCTGGGGCGCCATTCCTGTGTTTGCTGACAGCCTGGTTATCAATGAGTTCCTTGCCGTTAACAACTCGATTCTGGCCGATGAGAATGGAGACTTCTCCGACTGGATCGAGATTTACAACGGATCTACCAATACCGTGGACCTTGACGGTTGGTTTCTTACGGACAACGCTGATAACCTGGACAAATGGCGAATACCCAATGTTTCCCTCAGTACGGGCGAGTATCTTGTTGTTTTCGCCTCTAACAAGGACAGGGACAACCCGGCCAGCGAGTTGCACACGGACTTCAGATTGAGTGGTGGTGGCGAGTTTCTCGCGCTTGTTGAGCCGGATCATGCCACCGTTCACCATGCATATTC
>JASLPY010000506.1 GCA_030744755.1 Kiritimatiellia bacterium
GCATTTCGTTACGATTCTCCAGAAACCCAACGCTAATCATTACATGCCCAAATATTCGTCTCGCAAGTACATCACAATTCTCTCGAAAGTAAACAACAATGTTCAGATTGGAAAGAATTGGGCCGATTAGCCGGTTAAAGAGCAGTCACCATCGTTGACAGCTCAACGATAGTGCCTGAAACACTGCACACACGTGTGTGCTCAGGGGCGCGTCCGAATGGCACTAAACCTTCGTTCCATCCCTTTGTCGGGAGCTTTGTCGGCAAGGGACGAAAGTGAAAGACAAGGATCGACAAAGCTCGCGACAAAGTTGTCAGACCGCATCTTTCTGGCTCCTGGCTCCTTGCCTGAGAGAACACCAAGACCGGTGCACGACCTGCCCGCAGTGCTACAGCGTTGCAGGCGGGTTACGGGCGACGATTACGGTGGACGATGGAACACTCTTGACTCGTTTTCCGTAATCAGCTTGCCCTCCAAAGCTCGCAGAGCGAAGGGGGAAGCGCGAAGGCGGCTGACCCCTGATCCT
>JASLPY010000507.1 GCA_030744755.1 Kiritimatiellia bacterium
GGCGGCAGGCATTTTCACAAGGGGTAGCAAAGGATCCTGGATTTCTATGGAATTCCTTGGATTTCACTGATTTCGACCTGGGGGGTTTGGGGGTGGGGTGCATGGGTCATCTGTGCTTGGTGCAGTTGGTAGTCTTGCTCCAATATGCCCCAATTCAATTCAAATTCAAGTGGCCCCCCTGGTGGGGGGCGCCCCTCAGGGGGTGGTATGGGGCGCCCCCCCCCCCCCACCCCTCCTAGGGGGTGGTATGCCCCCCCCCCTCCTAGGACTTCTTCTTCTCCTTCTTCTTCTTCTTCTTCTTCTTCGAGGACCCTGTTTGTAGCCAAACAGGGTCCCCAAACAGGGTCCCCAAACATGAATGAATCCAATGATTGCACCTCCGGAATGTAGGTTTTCTGTGGCAAAGGCTCCCCCCTTAGGAAAATATCAAGCATTCCAGGGAATTCTGAATTCCCGCGGAATTTCCACCAAAATCTCAATGCCACGGCCCAGTGACGCAGACGCTCACGAAAATGAGCATCTGCG
>JASLPY010000508.1 GCA_030744755.1 Kiritimatiellia bacterium
AGGGATCCCATTGGTTTCTAATGATGGGGTTGCAGTCGCTGCTCTATCGGCGGTCGAAAAGGCTGAACGGAAAGCGGCTAAGAAAGCGAAAAAGGCGGCTAAGAAAGCGAAAAAGGCGGCCACGAAAGCCGCCAAGAAAGCTGCGAAAGCGGATAAGAAATCCAAAAGGGCTGCCAAGAAAGCCGAAAAGGCTTCTGTGAAAGCTGCCAAGAAAGCTGCGAAAGCGGCCACGAAAGCCGAAGTGGCTGCTAAGACAGGTACTAAGAAAGCCAAAAAGGCAGCCAGGAAAGCCCAAAAGGCGTCTGTGAAAGCCGCCAAGAAAGCTGCGAAAGCGGATAAGAAATCCAAAAAGGCTGCCAAGAAAGCCGAAAGGGCGTCTGTGAAAGCCGCCAAGAAAGCTGCGAAAGCGGATAAGAAGGCCGGGCAGGCTGCTGATAAAGCCGAAAAGGCTGCTCTGGCCGCCGAAAGGGCTGCTAAGAAAGCAGCTGAGCAAGCTTTGGACAAAGCCAAAGATAATGCCGATG
>JASLPY010000509.1 GCA_030744755.1 Kiritimatiellia bacterium
GTGGAAACCAGACATAAATAGCTGAAACGTCAGCTTAGGGTAGGTAAAGCAGACCTCATTTTGGGCTTGGCGATTAGGACTGGTTTTGACACTTTTCGGACATTCGCTGCGCACGAGCTACGGCCCGATCAGGCCTTCGCGTCGCAACCAATTCTAACTTAAAAAGTGGTATCGTTCGTGGGGGCAGGCCACGTACATTTTTAAGTTTCCAAAATTCGGAGCATAAGTCCTTGAAATGGATTAAGCGGCTAATTTATTCGGCTTTCCTGTTCGTAGCAGGGTGGCTTTTCAACTTCGTATTCGACATTCAGTTTGCTTTGGGAATGGCCGCCGGCTGGCTCATGCGAAAAGGATATGACAATATCAGTCGTGCCCTTCTTGATATGCTGAATTAACAATCTACCTTCTCAATTTCTGTCCCACTGTGTCTGACGTCAGACATGCTGTTGTTGCGCCTGTCCCTTCGATCCGGGAGTTGCTTGTTGAGTTGCTTCTGGGCAAGAATGTGATGCCTGCGGCAATCG
>JASLPY010000050.1 GCA_030744755.1 Kiritimatiellia bacterium
GGGTTTAATGCAAGCGGCTAATTCATGATTCTGAATTGCCGGAAATCGAAGCAGAACTTCTGGGATGGACTACTAGCGCCTAACCCCTTGTGCTGTGGGGTAAACAAAATCTCGTACCACCGTTTCACCCTACCCCCGTTGAGCTGTTTCACAACGCAGATGGCTCGAGTGGAGGATTCTCTCCCTTCTTTCGATTGATTGTGGTCTTTTTTTGGAATCTTCTGTGGTTGGTTCTTTGAGGGGATAGGAAGAGTTGGAGTTTTTTATTGGGAGGAAGACGTTATGGACGCATTATGTGAGGCGGATATGAGTGGTTTGGAACATAACGGGGATGGGGGAGAGGTTCGGCAGGTGCTGCAGGATCTGTTCGGTTTTGATTCGTTTCGGCCGCACCAGGAAGAGATTGTTTCTTCGATACTTGATAAGCGCGATGCTTTCGTTGTTATGCCTACGGGGGGCGGGAAGTCACTCTGCTACCAGCTTCCAGCCCATATCACGGATGGTACATGCATGGTGATAAGCCCGCTGATCTCGCTCATGAAAGACCAGGTCGATGCTGCGCTTGCAACAGGGCTACGGGCATCATTCTTGAACAGTTCGCTGTCCGCCTCCATGAAGCGACAGGTCGAGGCGCAGCTTATTGCAGGCGAGTTGGACCTGATCTACGTATCGCCGGAGCGGTTCGCCATGCCCGGGTTTATTGCCACGCTGAAACGCGTGAATCTTTCGTTTGTTGCGATTGACGAAGCGCATTGCATTTCGGAATGGGGACATGATTTTCGTCCGGACTACCTGAATCTCTCCTCTATTGCCCGTGAGTTTCCAGACGTCCCGGTGACCGCGTTCACAGCAACAGCTACCCACAGGGTACAGGAGGATATCGTAGCGAAGCTGGAACTACGCGATCCGCATGTAGTCCGGGCGTCATTCAATCGCCCCAACCTGTTCTACAAGGCCGTTCCCAAGGATAGACCCGGTGACCAGATTCTTAAGTTCGTTCGTGACCGTGCCGGCGAGTCTGGCATTGTCTATCGGACAACCCGAAAGAGCGTTGAACAGACCGCCGACATGCTGCGAAAACACGGTATCATGGCGCTGCCGTACCATGCCGGCCTGGACGATGCCACTCGTGTGAGAAACCAGGATGCCTTTAACAAGGACGATATCGACGTGATCGTGGCCACTATCGCTTTCGGTATGGGTATCGACAAATCAAACGTCCGCTACGTCCTTCACGGGGATCTGCCAAAGAACGTCGAGAGCTATTACCAGGAAACGGGAAGGGCCGGCCGTGATGGCGAACCGGCCCTGTGCCTGCTGCTCTTCGGGTACGGCGACATCCCGAAGATTCGCTTCTTCATCGACCAGATCGCCGACGATGCCGAACGCGAACGCGCGATCCGCTGCCTCAACGATATGGTGAACTACGCCACGGTGCACGCCTGCCGGCGTAAGCAGTTGCTGGGTTACTTCGGCGAAGAGTGGATGGGGGACGGAGGAGAAGGGGAAAGGGAAGGGGAAGGGGAAGGGGAACTCGAACGCCCAACGCCCAACGTCCAACGCCCAACGTCCAAGCTGGAAACCATCCGGTGCTCCGCGCCTTGCTGCGATGTCTGTTCGGGGGAGGTCGAGAGTGTTGATGCTACCCGGGATGCGCAGGTGCTTATGTCCGCTATTGCCAGGACGGGAGAGCGTTTTGGTATCAATCATATTATTGAGGTCGTGACCGGGGCTGATACGGAACGGATACGCCGTCTCGGCCACAACATGATAAAGACTTTCGGGGTGGGAAAAGACCAGGACAGGCGGCATTGGCGCATGCTCGTTGACAATCTCCTTGCGCAGGGCCTTATTGCGCAGACTACGGGCGATTACCCGGTGCTGCAGCTTCTGCCGGCATCAAGGGATGTTCTTTTCGGCGAGAAGGAGGTGTCTGTGCTCAAGACGCTGCGGAAGGCCGGCAAGCGATCATTACAGGGAGCGAGGCTGCAAGGCGAACCTTATGACGAGGATCTGTTCGAGAAGCTGCGTTCTCTCCGCAAGGAATTGGCCTCGGAGCAGGGCGTTCCACCGTTTGTTATATTCAGTGACCGGACTCTGCACGAAATGGCCTGCCACTTCCCGACTACGAAGGTGCAACTGCTGGCCATCAGCGGAGTAGGCGAAACCAAACTGTCCCGCTACGGCACGCAGTTCATGGAAGCAATCGAGGAGTTTCAAGAAAACACCACTACGCTGTTGCCAGGGCGAGGGGATGGAATGTAGCTATTTTGGGAGGGGTGTTTGATGGGATATACAATCCCGCAAATCCCCTCAAGAAACTTTCCCTGGTAGGGCGGATCGCGTGTAGAGTTGTGGAAAGCAGAGCAGAACTGGGAGGCATGATGTGACTGAAATTAGTCGTAAGGAATTCCTGGGTGGCTCCTGTGCTCTGGCGGGCGCGGCACTGCTGTCAACCCGGGCGAGTGGCGCGAAGCAGAATAGTCCGGACAACAAGAAGGATTACTGGTTCGGATACAGCCTGAACATGGGAACCATAAGGGGACAGAAGCTGGGACTTGTTGGGGAGATCGATGTGGCCGCGAAGGCTGGTTACGACGGCATCGAACCGTGGATAGGTACAATCAGCAAGTACGTGGAGTCGGGCGGATCTCTCAAGGACATAAGGAAGCGCTGCGAGGACTCCGGACTGAGAGTCTGCAGTGCCATCGGGTTCGCACAATGGGTCGTGGATGACGAACATATACGAGCCAAGGGGCTGGAGCAGCTGAAACGGGATATGGATCTGCTTGCAAAGATTGGCGGCACCCACATTGCGGCACCACCCGCGGGAGCCAGCCGCCCGGGAACCACTCTTGACCTCAACAAGGCCGCGGAACGTTACCACCGCATACTCGATATTGGCCGCAACACAGGGGTTATTCCCCAGGTTGAAACATGGGGCCCGTCGGCCAACCTGAGCCATGTTGCCGAAGCAGTCTATGTTGCCGCCAGGGCCGGACATCCCGACGCGTGCGTGCTCGCCGACGTGTATCACATGTACAAGGGGGGTGTTGAAGCTTCTGCGCTCAAGCTCCTGGGACGGCAGGCTGTGCACTGCTTTCATATGAACGATTACCCGGCGGATCCACCGCGTGATCAAATCCAGGATGCCGATAGAATATGGCCGGGCGATGGTATAGCTCCAATGAAGGAAATCCTGTCACACCTGGCCGGCAACGGCTGCCGCGTGATGCTCTCGCTGGAACTATTCAACCGCGAATACTGGAAACTCCCCGCACTCGAAGTCGCAAAAACGGGCCTCGCCAAAATGAAGAAAGCAGTCAGCAATATCCCAGGCGAGCCAATTGCGCTGTGATTTCGATCAACACTGCCAGCGTGATTTGATCGCGTAAGGTTTTGTTTATCCCACAGCGCAAGGCGCTAGGCGTTAGTAGCTAGGACTCCGGACGGCGCAAATCGCCCCCACGGTTTTCAACGGGTTGCGAGGCAGGCATGGCTCCGCGGACGGCGGACCTTTCCCGCTAACGCCTAACGCCTAACCCCTGGCCACTGCGTTGTGCGCGCGCTGCGCAGAACGCTCGGGCGATGAGAGGCGTTGACAAAGGCCGTCGTGGGGACGCATCATGGAGTGAGGACCGGAGGTTGCAATCCGGTTGGAGAGTTTATTGTCAACCATGCGTTGGAGGTGTCCGGTGAAAATGATCCTTTGGACTACACGTTGGCAACACGCTGTTGCCCTGTTCTGCTGCGTGCTGCTTGTCTCATCCACGGCTGTTGCCGCGGCAGACGTCATGTACGTTCGCGTGGCCAAGACCCAGGTTAGAGCCGGCAAGACATCGAGCAGTGCGGTAGTGGCCGAAGTACCTCAAGGCACGCGACTGACGCTCAAGACGAAGACTGGTGTCCGCTACGCGGTCCAACTCGATGATGGTCGACAAGGCTACGTGTCGAGACTGCACCTTACGGACAAGGCGCCTGCCTCCGGTGGGCTCCTGTCCGCCGTGGGCGGGATAAAGGACGATCGGAGCCCCACCGAGCGACGAACCGCCGTGTCAGGGAGGGGGCTTTCCGAGGCCGCCAAGAAGATGGCCAGTAACGAGTCTCTCAGCAAGGATGCCGTGAGCTCGGTCGAGAAAATGGAAGCACTGGCCGCGTCAATATCTGACGAACAGGTCAACCGGTTCCGCCGCGAAGGGGGGCTGGTACGATGAAGATGCAAATCAAGACCAAACCATGGAAAAACCTGGCCATGATCGCTCTTGTCGCGGTTCTCGCGCTGCTGACGGGTTGCTCATCAACGCAGCTCGGACAACTTGTCGAAGCCGGTATGCTGGCCACGGGGCAGGACCCTGAAAGTGCAGCGCAGGCGCGACAGGCTGCTTCCTCGCTCTCCGGGGCATTGGTCCCGGTTGACGAGGAAACCGAGCGCTCACTGGGAAGTGGCGTGGCTGTTCAGGCCTACTCGACGATCGGCAAGCGCCATCCGAATGAAGCCCTGCAGCGTTACGTCAATCTGGTTGGCCGTACGGTGGCTGCCAACAGTGACCGGCCCGATCTGCCCTATACATTCGCGGTGCTGGAGAATTCCACACCGAACGCGTTCGCCGGGCCCGGCGGCTACATCTTCATAACGACCGGATCGCTGGGCGTGATGAAGAGCGAGGCCGAACTTGCGGGTGTGCTGGCGCACGAGGTGGCGCATGTGTCGCGGAAGCACATCCTGCGCACCTATCGCAGGGCGTCCATGGTTGGTGCGCTACAGCAGAGCGCTGCGGCCATGGATGCGAACATCACCCAGTACACGTCGCTGGTGGATGCCGCATCCGACACGCTTTTCGACAAAGGGCTGGATCAACGATTCGAGTACGAGGCCGATCTGGTCGGCACGGAGATCGCCGCAGTGACCGGGTATGACCCGCGCGGTTTGCTCGTGTTCCTGTCTAAACTGAACAAGATCTCCTCGGCTGGTGGCGGCTGGTTCAAGACGCATCCACCCATGACGCAACGGATCAATCGGCTGAACCAATTCTTGACTCGTGAACTGGGCGGCGAAAAGGGTATCCAGCAGGGCGAACGGTTTCAGCGAACGATCAGTGCGCATTTGAGGTGACCGCAACCACGGACGTTATATGGGCCAACATGGTAAGAGGAAGCCCGTGAAGACGAAACGCCGGACCAGGTGGGGCTGCCTGATGCGGTGCGTTCTGTTGGGCTGTTTCCTTCTGCTCACTGCTCTCGCCGTGATGCTCGCATTGGCGCCGACGATTCTCTGCTCACGAGCTGTCCAGTCTCGACTGACGAACTCTGTCGCCGGCTTACTGGGTCGCGAACTGGTCCTTGAAAATCTAGATTTTGGATGGCGCAAACCGGTTCGAATCGGCCGCGTTGCCCTTCCTCCTGTTCCAGGGGAGGGCGAATTGCCCCTCGCCGAAATCGCTGGCCTCTCTGTCCCTCTGCACTTGATCCGGTTGGCTTCAGGCCCGCCATATCCTCTTACGATCGACGTTCAACGGCTGGAATTGAACTTGGTGCGTGCGGAGAATGGAGAACTCAACATACCGACGTTTCCCTCAAAGGCCGAACCCGTGACAGAAACGGAGATCGAAGCACCGGTTCTGCCATTTTCCCGAGTCCATTTCCGCATCCATCACTTGGATCTCCGGTACATCGACCACATGTCGGGGCTGACGGCAGCATGGGAAGCGGGCGAATTTACCGCAGACTGGCCGGAGCCAGGGCAGCCGCTATCTCTCGACCTGAAAGGCAAACTGCTGCTGGGAGAGAACAACTTGCCGGTGGAACTCAGCGCTATGCTTGAGTCGTGGATCGATGCTGAACGCAGGCTGACGCCCGATACCGTTCGAATCACGGTTGACAGTGGTGACCTCGAACAGGCCGGCCTGCACTTCGGCGGCGAGGTGCAAGATGGAGGCGAAGTCGTTGCGCGTGTCCGCATTCCCCTCGCCGAGGTAGAGCGAATGCGGCAGGGTTTGCCATTGCCGGACGGTATGCCGGAACTGGCCGGCAACCTCGATTTCCAGTTCAATGGGCATCACACTGCGGGCTTTCGTGATTGGCGGATCAAGGCCGCCGTCGACGCGGACGAACTTACGATCGCCGCTGTTAGCGAATCGGAAGAAGCCGACCAGGCCCCTGTGACCAACAATATTGCGCTGACGGGCGGAATAGAGATCGAGGCCGATCTGGCCGGCCTGTTCCCTGCCGAGGGGACCGACCCTGCAAAGCATGAAATGCGCGGTTCGGGCCACGTAAATACAGCTATCCAGATCCTGGAAATGATGACGGGAGAGCAGGGCCTTATAGCAGAAGGGGCTTTCGACCGGCGACGATTTGAATTCGCAATGACACAAGGTTCGATGGACGAGATCAGTTACAGCGATGAGGCAAGCAGCGGCTTCGAAGTCGTCGAAGATTCGTCGGGCCTGGCAGCGGGGGATCTCAGCGTGCAATCAGGGGTCCGTGTTGGCCCGGCAGGTTCCCTGGTGTTCAAGTTGACAGGTGCAGATCTCGGTGAACTCCTGTTCGCGACGGAAGAAATGGAGCTTATGCTGCCGCCTTTTACTCTTGACGGTGATCTCTCGGTGGACGTTCCGCGTTGCGAAGTACAGGCGAAGGAACTCCAATTCGGGCTGAGTGGGGTTCTGGACGGCAAAGCCAACTCCACCTTCAACTGGACCAATACAAAGTGGCGACTGGAGACCGCCGTCGCCGTAACCAACCTGTCGAAGGCACTTGAACTCGTAACCTGGGCAGAAGGTGCGGGGCCGGCTATCCCTGAATTGCAGGGATATCTCGGTATGGCGACTGAGCTCAGTGGCTATTTGCCCGAAGGTCCGTTTGACGTACTGTCTCCGCTTCCGCTAGAGGGCGTTCTGCGGCTGCAGCTCAAAGACACTCTGATCAATGATGCCAACCGCGCCTTCCGCCTGAGTGCACTGGACGCTACATCGCAACTGGCCGTGTCCGATAAGGGGCGGACAATTGGACTTGAACTTGACCTGGAGGTCGACGACGTAAGTGTCGCCTCGGCTCCTCCGCTTCGGGGGTTGCAGGTTTCGGCCAAAGCCAATATGCGCGATCTCGATGAACTTGAATTAGCGATTGAACGAATTGTTGTGGCGAATCTGCTGACTTCGATCGCTGCCGAGACCAGTCTGTCGGGTTTGCGCACTTACGTGCAGCCTAAGCCCGAGACGGTTGATCTGCCCGCGCTTATCAGAGAACTCGATCTCAATGCAAAGGTCAATCTGACGCAGGAGCTGGCTGGGTTGAGCGGCATCGTGCCCGAACTGACAGGACAAGGACGTTGCTCGCTGGACTTGGACTGCCGTAACGTGCCGGGCCGCAGGCTTGCAACCAGTCTCGACCTTGAGATCGAGGATGCCGGCGCCAGCTGGGGTGACCAGTTGAAGATCACGGACCTGTCGGGCGCCTGGACGCTGACGAAGAACATCCGCCATCGTCCGTCGGAAAGACCGCCCGAGCGCCCGGTCGACGGGCGTGTAACGATTGGTTCGATCCACCTGCCTCTGCTAGGGCCATCAGCCCAGGTGCGGGATACGTCCATCCTCTTGCGGGGCGTTGACTACGGGCTGGGCATAAATATCGCCACGCGGGATCTGATGGGGGGTTCAGCAGCCGCGTTCTGCAATCTGACCAGGCAGGGCGGTGATCCTTTGGTCGAGGCCCAGGTGTCGATTGCGGGTGTCAATGGCGCCGCACTTATGCCGGACGTCAAATTTGCAGACCCAAGAGACGGAGAAATCCATGCGGTTGCCGATGCGCGGCTGCGCCTGCCAGGTAAGACGCGGGGCACATTGCTGGACACTCTGCAACTTCGTGCGCGCACGATCCGAATCGGCAAACGCGCTTTTGCCCGCCTGCTGCAAGCCATGGATGCGAGCCAGGAGACTCCCCAATTCCAGAATGCGATTGCCGCACTCACCCTTGGTACGCCGGTGAAGTCCGAATTGACCATGGCCAATTCCCTGGTGACGTTTGGCAGCGAACTGCGCCTCGCGGGCGGCGCATCGGTCGCTTTGCCAATTCTGGACCATGAACCGATAGGCGAACTCATGACAGTATACGGAACAGAGGAGAATGAAGCCCTGGTTCGATCGCTACGTCTCGCATTGCTCACAATGCTAGAAGAAGACATGAGTGAGATCTTGGATACTCTGGAGCGCGTTCTTTGTGAACAACCCGCTGCGCGTTCTAGTGGCGAGAGTTTTTGAACAAAACGCGTCGGACAGCCGTCAAATGTAAAGAGGATGGACTCGAAACAGAATGACATGAATCCATGCTTCTGAATACGAGGTCGCTCAGAACCTGGAGAGAAAACGATGAGACAGAGTAATTGGCTACTGTGGCATTGGATACTACTGGCCTTAATTGGCGTTTCGGGCTGCACAACACCGCTTGTTGACGTGGATCTGTCTGTGGTCGGCGAGAAAACAGCACTGGAGAAGCAAGTGTTGGGATCGTACCACGCGCTGGGCGAAGATCTTCTGATCTACAGCAGTGTGCGCGGGGTTGATGAAGATGGCTCACTGAAGCTGCCTCCACCTGCCACCCCCAGCCAGCAAGCGGCATTTGGGGCACTACATGATCGTGAGTATAACCGCGACGATGTTGAACGGATGCTTCGAACCGGCGTGGTGGGCGAAGCCAACACCGGCATGCTCGTGGTTCGAGATGAATCGAAGCTGAGAGAGGTCGACCGGTTGAGTCGTGAGCAGGTGCTGGCACTGATCAGAGAGGAAAACGGTAGCAGGGAAACAATCCTGAACCGCCTTGTCGAAACAACAACCGGGTTGGATGGTTCTCAGCAGTCCGAGATAGTGAGGATCTTTGCAGAACTCAATCGGGATACGGCCCCAATAGGTGCGTGGGTCCAGAACACAGTGGGGACCTGGGAACAACGATGAAGGCAAAAAAGCAAACATGGATTGCCCTGTTTCTGCTGTTCCTCGGCTGCAGCATTACACAGGCATCCACTGTCCGTGATCTTTCGAGACTTCGCCTGCTGACTTCGGTCCCCGAAAACGACCACCAGCCGGCACTGAGCCCGGACGGTGAGTGGCTTGTTTTTGTTTCAGAACGAACAGGCGACCAGGAACTGTTTTCGGTGCGATTGGCCGACTTGCCGGCGTCAGCGCCAGTTCAGATCGCCGAGAGTGCCGCGGCTGATCACTCTCCCCGCTTTTCGCCCGACGGCAAATGGCTGGCCTGGGTATCGACTCGCGAAGATGCGCTTGGTGATATCTGGGTAATGCTGTTTCCGGACGGAAAACCGGTACAGGTGACAAAGCGAGGCGTCAGCGATTCAATGCCACAGTGGCTGAATCGTGACGGTAGCATGCTGCTGCGTTACGAGTCGCGTGATCTTCGGGGCAGGGCGACTCACTATGAAACCTTGCCGGGGTCCTGGACATCCTCGGTGTGTACGACCAACGAGGTGCGGAATGCCTGGGTTCCCCCTTTCGGCGCCACCGTTGTACGGGCACCCGACACGCCTGGTCAGCCGTGGGTCCTGGCAGCGGATGATACAAACGGAGACGGGCGACTCGACGGTGAGGATAAGCGGACGGCCTGGATCCGATTGTCCGCTTCTTCTTCGTGGCGGCAGCTTACCCCGCCCCTGCAGGGTATGAACAATCCCTGCCGGGCAGGGAACGCGTTTGTGTTGAGCCTGGCGGTTCGGAGTGACCTGGATGTGGCGACTGTGGAGACGCCGTTCGCCATTGCCGGACTGAAGACAGCAAGGGAGGCAGTCGATAATGCTCGCCGCCTGCAGCAGAGCTTCCCGTTCGACCCGTTCAGGCCCGTGGCGTACCTGCGCCAGGCGTACGCTCTTGAGCCGGGCAACTCCGTGGCCATCTCGGCCGTATTCGAGGCGGCCAGGATACTGCAGAAAGCCAAGCGGCCCGAACAGGCACTTGCCATGCTGGAGTACCTGGACGGGCAGTGCGAACTGACGTCGGTACAGACGGTTGAACTGACTTACCTGGCTGCAGTGCTGAAGTTGGCAGTTTTTGAGCGCGCTGCACCCGAAGCAGAGGAACTCGCGGCCAGGCAGTCCAGCACTCTTGAGAAGCTGGACGCGTTGGGTCAACTTCTCAACGGCGTGCCTCCGGCCCTCAGCGCACGCGTTATATTGGCGCGTGCTACTCTCATGCTGACCATGGGTAAGGCGGCCAACGCTCTGACCGTTACTCGTGAATTGCAGGCTCTGAAGAGTGTCCCGCGTGGGCTCCAGGGGGAAGGCGCGCAGCTTCGTGGAAGAATCTACGAGAGGCTCGGGTTATCAGTTGAAACGGCGCGCGTTTATAGAACACTCGTGACTGACTACTCCGATCTCCATGACCTTGCCGAGCAGGCGGCGTTGCGCATGGCATCGCTCAGCACCGATAAGGACTCCTCGCCGGCGGACCAGGTCCACGCGCTACGCCAACTGCATGTTGACAGCCTGCCGGCAGTGCGTGCGGCAGCGGGCCTGTTGGAGGGCAGGCTGCTGGCCGGCCAGGGCGAAACCGGACAAGCGGAGGATGTGTGGCAGAGGGTAGCGGCTTTGTCAACCGACCAGCCGCGTCTGGCCGCACGAGCCGCTTTTGAGCTGGCGGCATCATACGCGCGAGCGGGAAAGTACCAGCAGGCCATCGACACGTACGACTCCGTTGCCACCGGCCTGCGGGATAAGTTGTTTTCCGAGGCCCCTTCCATGTACCGCGTTGCACGCGAGGGACGCATCAGCGAGTATTTGGCTAAGGGAGACAATGAACTGCGGGTGGGCGATCCGCATTTGGCGCGCGCGACATTCACCAGGCTTACAAGTGTGGAGCCTGCGGTACTGGAAGGATGGCGAGGCCTGGTGGAAGCCCAATCCCGCTGCGACCTTCTGGACGATGCCGTGCTTGCCTCCTATCAGGACCGGGCCGATGCCGAACCCGACAACGCGCTTGCCCAGTACGTGTATGGCCTTGCCTTGACATACCGGCTTCCAATCACCCCGCAGGCCGGGCTTCGGATTCGGCGTGCGATTCAGCTAGACGGTGCTGTACCGTACTTCCACCAGACACTGGGGTTTATCCATGAGCACTACGCGCGCACAGGAGACCGGCACGAGGATCGTGTTATCGCTCTCCAGCAGTATGAGCGCGCCCTTGCTCTGCTCACCGCAAACAAAGACATCCGCCCCACAGCATACGCGCGGTTGCTGATCAACTGCGGCAATGCAGCGTTGGCACTCGGTAACCCCCAACGCGCCGCCGATCTTTACGAGCAACGCATTTCCCTTGGCACAGGATTTGATACCCCCGCGAACGAGTTCCTCACGTACCGGTCTGCAGGAACCGCATGCTTCCGTGCCGGGCGTCCCGACCGGGCGGTGGACCACTTCGCTATGGCACATAAGCTTGTTCCGCGAGTCGCATCGCTGGGTTTGTTGGATAAGCATCAGGAATACTCTGTGACCACCGAACTGCTGGATCGCCAGGCGCTGGCCCTCCTGGATATGGGGAGCAACGAAGAAGCCGCGGCACGTTTTGAACAGGTCGTGGAACGGACTGAGTTGACCACACTGAACCGTGTCCGGGCGCTGCGCAACAGGGGGTTCGCGTTGAACCGGCTCAGTGCAGAACAGGCCGGCATAGACCGTGAACTAACGCTCAATGGCGCGGCCGACGCATTCGGCTCGGCCCTGGAGCTTCTCAGGGAAGGGGACTTCAGCAGTTCCTCTGACCGGGGCGGCGGACTTATCAATCTTGATATCTCTGTGACTGCCGACGAGGAACGCGGGGGCGCGGCACTGGATCTCTCGCCCGGTGATGAAGAAAGGCTTGTGACTGCGTCACTTGCCAGTACGCTCGAGCGACTGGGGGACCGGTCCGGAGCGGTCGAACAGCTCCGCTCTCAACTCGCCCTGGCGGCAGAACCCGGGCGGGCAGCCGGTGCCTACGAAGCAACGATCCGGCAGGTTGCCCTGGATCGGCTTGCCGGCAATCTGGTTCAGCTTGGACGATACAGGGAGGCGGCCCAGGCTCTCATAGAGGCTATAAGTGCATCGCGTTTCATGGTGGGAGACGTGGAACTGGTTAACGGCAACGCACTTTCTATTGCCCTCGCCCGTATGAGCGAGGTCGCACTGGAGGCGGATTCGCCCCCCTTTACGGCCGGAGACCTGCTGGGTACATGGCTCCTTGCGCGAGACCGAACGGTGGAGAATGCGGGTTCCATGCTACCGCTCAAGGCACTCAACCTCGCTGCCGCACGTGCCCTTGCTTCACGACGGGAAGATACGGGTGAGCCATGGATGGAGAGTCCGACCCAGCGCGCACGCGTACTCCTGGCGCGCTCTCTCCTGTTCGAGCGACAGGCAATGCAATCTGAGCATATACACACGAATCTTCTGTATACGCTTCGATCCACCATGGATATGGCTGCCGCGAATCGGCTGGCCCGGCGTGTTGTGAACACCGCTGCCGCATCGCTCGAAGGAGGAGAGATCAAGCGGATCGCAATCTACGCCCGTGCCCTGCTGCTACGCCAGGCACTCAGGGTGTCGGATACGGAGCGGGCCAATCGCATTCTGACCGATGCACTGGATGCCGCTGATGCTGCCGGTCTTCCGTGTCTGCGCTGGTGGCTGGCAGCCCAAGGCTGTCTTACCGGTACTGAGCGCGCACGCTATGCAATGGTGTCCCTGGGTGAAATCGAGGCTCTCACTCCGGGAGCGGGGGACAAGAAGACACATGTGCCGCTTGACCTGCTCAGCCACTGTGAAAGACTATCGCTCGCAGGGCCTATTGCAGGGGACGCCTGGCCCGATGTGTGGTCTCTCTCTGCGAGGTGGCGTGTCGCTCGTCTGAAACTGCTGTTGGACAGGGTCTCGCCCTCTGCCGCATCCGGTGATCCGCAGGGCACCGAATGGTTGCGTACCGCTTTGACGCTGAGGAAGAAGTTCCAGCGCAGCCTGGCAAGAATACATGCTGGGTCTGCCGTCGTTCCTTTGAAGGATGACCTGGCGGCACTGCAAAGGGCGAGAATGAGCTGGGTGGAGCATCTTGATGCGGGCCGCGAGACGGGAGTTGCTGCGGCTCTACTGCTGGCTCCGCAGGCTGCACCCTTTAATGAAGCCACGGTGCTGCTGGACGACCAATTGCCTCTTCCCGGCAATGCTGCCTTGGTCTTGTCAACACGAGGCCACATCCGGGCCTGGACGGCAAAGGGTCCCGCGCCATTGAGTGACGAGGCAAGTTGGACGAGGCTTCGTAAACAGGCGCCCGTGTGGTTTGTCTTCGGCGTTCCGCTGCCGACCCGGCGAACCAGCGGGGTCCTTGTTGTTAACATGCTGACGTTCGAGACAACATTCGCGCGGCTCGAGAATCCACGCCTCGCAGCGGAAAGCAAGGCAGTGTCATGGCCCGGTCAGGGTATTCTCCCCGGCGATCCGCTCGATTCGCTTGAAAAGGCCGCACTCGGTGCCAACCACCTGCAGGTTGCGACACCTATCAGAATCGGGCCGACGCCGAACCCGTGGCAATGGCACCTGCCGGGGGCCGCGGTCATGCTCGGGCAAGTGCTCGAGCGCCTTCCGGAACTGACGTCACTGGAGGTGACTTGCCGGCCTTTGATGGATCAACAGCACAAGCTGGAAATGGAAACCCTGTTGGCGGCAGCACTCTCTACGACAGGTGCTGCCACGACACGGATCAACTCCCGGCAATGGCTGGGTTTGGGTATCCCCATTTCCGCAATGCCGCAGGTTGCCGAAACTGAGCTGGCTGTTGCCGTGGGCCGGGCCATGGCTCACTTAAAGCAGGGCGAACTTGAGCAGGCTGTCGAACCGTTGCGCCGTGCACTGGCAATCCGGCAGGCGCTGAACAAGCCGGCTGCGGAGATTGCCGAGGTCGCGCAGGCATTGGCCCAGGTGGAAGGCCGGTTGAAGCGGTGGGACGAAGCCGCGGAGGCAGCAGAGATCCTCATCGTGCTCCGCAGAGCGGGTGGTGATGGCAAGGCAGCGGCTGAAGCCATGGGTCTCCGTGCCTCTTACCTGAACGATGCGCGCAGGTTCGAGGAAGCGCACGCCCTGTACGAGCAGGCCGGGGCCATATACGGAAACCACGGCGAGGCACGGACCAGGCTCGAGATGCTCGCGCGTTCCGGCGTCGTGCTGGAGAATGGTGGGGAGTACGGGCGCGCTCTTTCGATGTTCGAAAAGGTCTGCGCCGGTGCTCAGAAACTGGGTGACCGCGGACTTGAGGCGATCCAACTGCGCCGCAAAGGCCGAATCTACCTCCAGAGGCAAAACCAATACGACTCGGCTCAAGAAGCATTCCGTGCCGCACAGAAGGCAGCCGAGGCGGCCGGTGACACCGAACTGGCGGCACTCGCAACGCTGGACCTGGCGCGGACATACGAACGACTCGGGCGTTACGACAAGGCAGTGGCGACTGCTCGGCAGATAGCGACGGATGCCGCCAACGCGAAACAGGTACAACTGCAGGCGGATGCCTTGCTCGTGCAGGCGTACATCGAATGGGCCAGGGCCGACTACCTCAAGGCGTTCAAATTCAAGGTGCAGGCCCATCGGCTCGCCGAGCAGATCGCAGACACACCGTTACGAATCATAGCACACAACTCGGGTGGACTCATTGCATGGGCCTTGAACGATACGGACGCTGCACTCAGAGAGTTCGACGCTGCGCTTGTGCTGGCCAGGCAGAGCCTGTTTCCCGCTGAAGTCGCGTCTACGCTGAACAACCGCGGCCTTGTCCACCGCTCCGTGGGAGCCTTCGAACAGGCCCTGAAAGACTTTCGTGCTGCCCTTGCAATAGATCGCCGACAGGGCAACGCCTGGGGTATCGCTTACTCTCAACGCAACATCGGGATAACCCACGTTCAACAAGGGCGTTCGGCAGCTGCCATTCCGCCACTCGAGGAGGCTATCCGCCTGGCCACGAGGATCGGTGACAGAACGAACCGGACGAAGGCGCTAACGGCATTGGGAGATGCGCTGCGTGAACTGGGGAAGGCAACGCGTGCGCGCACAACTTACACAGAGGCCCTCGACGCGGCGCTGGCCATACCCCTTCCCGAAATGCAATGGAGAGCAATGCACGGCCTGGCGCTCCTGGCGCGAAAGGCAGGCAGGACCGAAGAAGCGTTGCGCCGGTTCGATGACGCGATCAAGGTGGTAGAGCGCTTACGGGCCGGTATCCGCATTGAAGAGTTCCAGGATGGGTTCCTGCTCGACAAGCAGGGGCTATACGACGAGATGATAGATCTGCTGCTCCAGGAGGGCAGGGGCAGACAGGCATTCGAGTACTCGGAACGATCCCGCGGCCGCAACTTCATCGACCTCCTGGGGAACCAGAAGGTCAACCCTAACTCCGACCGGGACCAGGAATCACTGGACAGGGAAGCACTGTTGCGGACGGAAATCAGTGCTCTGGAACGGCGTGTGGCCGGCGCTACCGGGACGGATCGAGTTGCCGCGGCACGGGAGTTGGAAGACGCACGTCGTCGGTATACCGAACTAGTTATAGAGCTTCGTGCCGAGAACCCGGAACTGTCGAGTTTCGTGTCGGTGCCGCCGGTTGATCTCGCCGCGCTACAGGAGTTACTGGATCCTGCCACCGTCCTCCTGGTCTACCATGTTCTGCCCGATGAGATTGTCGCATGGGTGCTCAGCCCGGCCTCACTACACGTTGTCAGGACGCCGGTGAGCAGGAAAGAGCTGGCCGACACATTGCTTCTGTACCGCCAACGCCTGCAGCAGTTCGACGACATCAGCGTAGAGCAGAAGATGCTCTCACGCTGGCTCATCGCACCGGTGGCATCAGTGCTGGCCGACGCCCGGAGAATCGGAATTGTCCCGCACCGCGAGCTGCACCGGTTGCCGTTTGCTGCGCTGCGGAACGGGGAACGCGCCCTCATAGACGAACACACGCTTTTCTTCACTCCAAGTGCGAGCGTGTTGCGTTATACGTTTGGACGGCGGGCTAAGCGTAAAAGCACAGATAGAGTGCTGGCAGTGGGCAATCCGGATCTCGGCGACGCGAATCTCAATCTGCCGTTTGCTGAGAAGGAGGCGGAACGCGTCCGCTGGACCTTCCCGGAAGCGAAGGTGCTTACCGGCAGGGAGGCCACCGAGTCATGGCTGGCTACGAACATGGTGGAGTACGGCATCATTCATGTGGCGTGTCATGGTGAGTATGATCCTAACATGCCGCTGCTTTCAGCGGTCCGCCTGAGTGCAGACACGACGAACGATGGCAAACTTACGGCGCAGGAGGTCTTTGGTCTGAGCCTCAACGCCGATCTAGTGGCCCTGTCAGCGTGTCAGACCGGGCTGGGCCGGCTCAGCAACGGAGATGACATCGTTGGCTTAAACCGTGCGTTTGTCTATGCCGGAACCCGGCAGATCCTGTCCAGTCTCTGGAGGGTTGATGACGTGGCAACGGCCGTGCTCATAAAACATTTCTACCGCAACCTCGAGGGACGCAGCCGCGCCGACGCTCTACGCCAGGCCCAGCTCGAGATCCGAAAACACTACGCCCACCCAGCATACTGGGCAGGCATATTCCTCAGCGGCGACTGGCAGTAGGGGATCCAAGGGTTTCGAAATCGGTCTTACACTTATCGCGCTGGTCAGATGGGATTGGACGGTTGCTTACGACGGATTGATTGAATTACTTCGTCGAGTTTCTGTAGGAAGAGTGAGCGGTCGCATTGCTTTAGGGGCGGCGGCCCGCCCGTTATCTCTCCCGCGCTACGAAGTTCTGACAATAGATTCCTGGTCGCGACGGTCTGACCTATGTTGTCTTCTGTGAACGGCTTCCCGGTTGGACTGATTACGCTTGCATCTTTCTTGAGGCAGCGGTCCGCGAGTGGAATGTCGGCGGTGACTACGATGTCATCAGGTTGCACGTGTTCGACAATCCAATCATCGGCCACGTCGAGTCCGCCCCCTACAACTTCGAGCACAATCCGTGGTCCATCCGGAACTCGCATCCAGGAATTGGCCACCAATGTGACATTAAGGTGTAACCGGTTGGCGATGCGGTACACCTCCTGCTTAACCGGACAAGCATCAGCATCTACAAAGATATGCAGCAAACTAGAATCCTCGCAACTACCCCGTGACCCCCTGGTGTCCCTTAGACACACTGATCGCCAAGTACAATAGGATCGACCCCGACACGCCATGTGGCTTGCCCTGTCGGTGACCCCTCGAGGCCATGGCTAGGGTCTACGCCGGAATCTTCTCTTCGGGGTAACGGCCGACGCCGGCGATGGCGTGTCCGAGACCTCCCAGGTGGTAGAGAAGTTCTCGCTTGTTTCGTCGTGTCCGGAAACACCGTTTCCGAATGTTTTCGTTTCGGTGCCTTCACTCATGTCCGTTCGAACCAACGACTTGTCCACGGCAGGTGCCGTGCCATAGTCCTGGCTCGCGGCGGCCGTATCATTCAGATACGTGCCGACACCGGTCTTATCCATGGCATGCGTAGTGCTGCCCCACAGCAGGTAGTCGATGTCGTAGACCCGGTTGTCGACGCCATCCCAGAAGAAGAGAACAAGCATTTCGCCGCCGTTGCTGAGAGAACGTGATGCTCCGATCTCACCCTCCATGGCAGGTGCGTTGATGTCTGCAGCGTCAAGATCGAAGTCCGGGTAGGAAGCGTAGACGCTATGGAAATTTGTTGCCGAATGCAGCGACACAACGATTCGAGCCTGGTCGGCAATCTCGGTTCCGGAAGGAAAACGAACCCGAAAGTCAGTGACCGACGGCGAGCCCGAACCCTCTGTGATCATGTAATAAGTGTTGTAGTCGGCCAGGTATACATTGTCCAGCGGCTGGTTCGTGCCCGTGTTGTTGTAGATTTCCACGAATTCCGCGTCGGTCGTCGTGACCACGACCTCCGAGAGAAACAAGTGCCCAACCTTGTTGGTTCCCGTCGGTGTCTGTTTTCCGACGACGCGGTAGTACAAGGGCACAGGGGCCGACATCTGTGTGTTGGTGGGAGCGATATCGGCGAGCGAGTCCCAGGAGTTTGACCATGGCCCGTCGAGCGACGATGCCCACTCAACGGTGTAGGACGAGATGGTATTCGTCCCTTGTGTCCAGGTTATCACCCCGTCGCCCGTGAACGAGGTGATCTCAACTTCACCGCGAGACTGCGGCAGAAAGAGGATTCCGGCTAACGATAGCGTGAGATACATAGCAGTCTTCATGGACGACCTCCTCACGGGGTCAGATCGACCCCACGTTTTCCATCAGCCAGCGCCTGGCTGATTCAATTATTCTGTCGAACTCCACATGTTCTTTATGCCAGAGCGAGCGGTCCAGTTCAATGATCAAACGCGGGGCTTGTCGAACCCAATCCGCCAGCCTCCTATACTTTGTACTTTAGGCTCGGCCCTGAACGTCGTCCGATTTGCGTTAGGATGGAATGCGTGATAGGGTTCGGGCATGGATAATGACGATGCGACGAACCTGTATCTCGTGCAGCACGCACGTGCCCTGACGAAAGACGAGGATTCTTCACGTCCATTGTCGAAACAGGGAGTGGCGGACATGCACCGGGTGATCAAGCTTCTCAGCAAACGTAAAGACGTTGTGCGAGTGAGAGAGATCCGGCATAGCGGAAAACTGCGTTCACAACAAACAGCCGAACTGCTGTGCGAAGCTGTTGAGACCAAGCATGGCCTCGTTGAAGATGCCTACCTTGTCCCGAACGCGGACCCGTCCGTGTGGGCGGGGATGTTGTTGGGGTGCGCTGAGGACTTGATGATAGTCGGCCACATGCCTCACCTGGCAAAGCTCGCTGAAAGGCTGTTTGTCATGGGCTACGCAACGAAGAAACGCCCCGAGTTGACATTCAAGAACGGTGGTGTGATCTGTCTCTGTCGCAACGAGATGGGGGTCTGGCGCAAGCGCTGGGCGGTCACCCCTTAAGCTGCAGACGTTACACGTATGTCAATGGAATGTCCGATTTGCAATCGGACCCATGGTCCCAGTAAGAGAAACACCATGTTGCCGTACAATTTCAGCGGTGTAGCCGCGATCCCGTTCTACGAAGTGCTGAATCTATCACTCATCCAGGCCTGGGCGCACGAATGACCTCGCTCCAGGTAATGCGGCATGGATGCGGCGTTTCAGGCGGCTGAGGATCACCAGCATTTCAAGGATCTCATCCTCACGGCGGGGCACGATGTCGCGCATCCGGACCCACGCGGCAGCGGACCGTTCGATGCTCACAAGGGCTAGTTTTCCCGAGCCGTTCGCATCATCCTGGCGTGATTCGGCGAGAATCTCCGCAAGCTCGCCATCCATGCTTTCATTCTCTTTGCTCTCAAGGGCCCCTCTAACCGCCCTGCCAACTTTTTGGGGAAGCAGAGTGTGATACCAGGCAATGACCTCGATCATCTCCCCTGTCTGCCGCGCTTGCTCTTCGTAATCGGTCTGGTCAAATGGCGATCCAGCCGCCTCCGTCAATTCCCGCGCAAAGGCTTTCAGATCGCCATCAGCCGATTTCAACCAGGCATCAACCTTCATCATGTAGCTGTGCGCCAGCGTGGTCAGGGGATGCTCGTCGACCGCGCGTGCCAGTGCCTCCTGGCGTGCTTCGTATTCGGGATCCGGCTCATAATCAAAGTCATCTCCGATGTCATCCGCCCAACCCCCGGCACGTCCGAAAATACTCGTCTCGCGAAGCTGATCAGCCAGTTGATTCCAGAACGACTCCCGGGTGGCATCATCGACGGGTTCCTCGCCATGGATTGTTCTCTCCACCTCGCGGCCCATAACGAAGTTCCGGCAGCGCTTCGTAAACGCACACCGTTCGCACCAGTAGTCGCAATAATTGTAAATACCGGCAATGAAGCGTTCATTACTCATCATGCAAAAGATACTGGCAACAGACACAAATGTCTGCAACAGGAATCCCTCGTGAGAAATCTCTACGGCATGTTGCCCAACGCGCTCTCCGATTTGGGAAACATGCCGTTCGACATGCCCCCTAACCACTTTGTTGACTATCGACGGCGTGTTGCCCAAATCCGAAAGCGTCAGAATCAGCGGTCCGCGAGGCCGCGGACCTCCCAATTCTCGTGCAAAGTGACGTCCATCGGCGGGAGGGACGCCGGCCTCGGCGTCCGAAATCCATTTGGGCAACACTCCGTCGAGGTTTGACCCCGGCGGGGCACCGTAAGTACCATGCTCTGCGAAATGACCTTGCACGGTGGCACGAGTATCAAGACAAGCAGAAGCAATCCGCCACGGATGAAGAATCGCCGCCCTCCGACTCCCCGATGCAGAGGTTCTTCATGCCGGATGAAGCAATCCGTAATGCGGCAGACCCTCTGGCAGCCATTCTGGAACGCCACCCTCCGGATGAGGAACCGGAAGTATTCGTGGCATGAAAGCAACCATGACATATGCAGAGATCAGCAGGGAGTTCGACTCCGAATGGGTACTGATTGAAGACCCTCAGACCGGGCCGGATCTTTGCGTCAGAACGGGCGAGGTACTCTGGCACAGCAAGAGCCGTGATGAAGTGTATCGAAAAGCGAGGGAACTCCATCCAAAGCATTCGGCCGTGCTTCGACCCATCCCAAGGTCTCGTCGTCGTGCCTGCACGCGATCATAGTTGATGGGTCAAGTCTCATAGTCCAATGCCAGTCGATGTAATCAGAAAAGCAGAAGCAGCGCGAACTTTGCCGAGAACGTCCATATCAGAAGTACTTCGTGATTGCCTGACGGAACTGATCCAAGAAGATCGTCTTAAAGTAAGACAAGTTGTTCTGTTCGTAGAAGATCAGTATTCCCTTTTTGTACTCAACTTCATCCACGCTCCGGTAGGATAGCGGACAGCAGTTGTATGCCAGCAACAGCGCATTGCCAAGAAGACGAGAGGCGCGCTTGTTGCCGTCTTCAAACGGCTGGATATATGAAATCATCAGAACCGCAAGCAGAGCCTTCTCGATGGGATGCACACTCTGATTAACGAGGTCGCATAGCGCATTCAGCGCCTCCTGAATTTGAAACACATTATCCAGTGGCCGATAGTTCGTTCCTGTAATGCGTACCAGATTCTTCCGTATGCCATGGGTGACACCAAGATCTTTGACAAGCAATCGATGGACATCCTCTATCTTTGCAGGCGACAATTCCTTAAAGAAGTCTGCATTCTTAAAGACGAAGTCCAGTGCGTCTCTATGATTCAATATCATCACCGCTTCAGCCCGGGTTTTGCCCGTTGCCTCAACGTGATCCTTAATGAGTTGCTCCGTGTCGAGCAACGTGTACGTATTGCCCTCGATCTTTGAAGATTTCCAGGAGAATTCAATGGTCAGGCGCTCCAGCTCTTTCTGAAGAACTGTTGGCGTCATGGAGGCCCTGCCTCTTCGGTATTGCTGATTCAGTGCATCAAGTTCCCTCTTTTCCGCTTCCGTCAGCAGCCCCGTCAGATGCGGCCAAATATCAAAGTTGAAGTTCTCAGAACGCAGAACGCGCTGATCCATATCTTGATCAAAATAGGCATTCACATCCAGAGTGTCCAGGAGGACTGACCTTGATGACGGGTGATAGCTCGTACCTCTGGCCTTTCCCGTTCTTGCGACGAGACCATCGGCAATCAGCAACTCCAAATCCCGAAGGATCGTAATACGGGAATTCTTTTGGGAAAAGGCTCTTGAAATGTATATCTCGATCTCTTTTCGAGACACTTCCTTTTGTGTCTTTATATAGCCCAGAATCAACTCTTGCCGTTTATTGTACATGACAAACACCCGCTTCGTATCATTAATCGATATGAATCGTATCAGTTTTGATACGATAATGCACGATCTATATCATTGGAATCCCGGCAGATCGTGACCACGAAATGCGGGCCGTGCTGCTCGAAATCCGGCGCCGGGAGGCCGGTTTCTTCGCATTCGGCGTATATGCGCCTATACGTCGATCCTTCCGTGTGGGTGAGAAAGCTGTTGGGGTTTGCTGAGGACTTGATAATAGTTGGACACATGCCTCACCTGGCAAAGCTTGCGGACAGGCTGTTTGTCGTGGGTTACGCAACGAAGAAACGGCCCGACTTGACGTTCAAGAACGGCAGTGTGATCTGCCTATGTCGCAACGAGCTCGGAGTCTGGCGCAAGCGGTGGGCGGTCCCCCCCTGAGCTGCGCACACTGCACCTCCGTTAACGGAATGTGCCTGAGTAAGGGGGGTGCCTTCTTTTTTGGTGTTGACCAGTCCCCCTTCGCTGAAGCTACGGGGGACACCCTTCACCTGAGTCTTCGGGGTGGCTTGCCACCCGAAGCCTTGGCGAAGGGTGGTGGGAGATACAGGACTTGAACCTGTGACCCCTTGCATGTCAAGCAAGTGCTCTAGCCAACTGAGCTAATCCCCCGCCTTTAGGAAATCTTCTAGCCAACCCTCCGAAAGCTTCGCATTCGGGAGGGCAAGCTGAGCTAATCCCCCGTATTCAGATGTCGGAGATCCGGGGCGGAGGTCAGTGGGACTTCCGGCCGAATCGGGAGCGAAATATAGGATATCGGGGTGTGGGTGTCAATAGTGGGATAGGGGATTTCTCTCGCAGAGGCGCCCAGCAGGAGGAGGGGATCTTAGAGTTGGGCAATCTGTGTGGTGCTCGTTGCGTTTGTTGCCGTTGCCAAAGCACAGCGCATTCGCAATCCTGTTTTGGTATGCCTTCCTGTTATGCCCACATTGAGAGGACGCGCGGGTAGGATAGGATGCGGCGGTCGGCGGTGATCAGTGTGAGACCGTGTAGGCGGGCCGTTGCAACAATGATCTGATCCGCAGGATCGCGATGAAACTCACCGGGCAGTTGGTTCGATTCATGGGCAATGTCCACGCTTAGAGGCTGCAAAGCAATAAACGGCTCCTGTATGGCCGAGGCCAACCACTGACGCACGGGTACGGAGAGTTTCAGCTTGCCGATGCTCTCTTTCTTGCTTACCTCCCATGCACTTATAACGGATAGTCCAATGGGGAGGTTACCTGCCTGGAAAAGCTCACGCTGAATATTGTGAGGGAGTCTCTGCGGATCTTCCATTGCCCAGATCCAGACATGCGTGTCGAGAAGGTACTTCATTGAGCGGCTTCCCACTCGTCTTCGCCCAGGGGCTCGTCGAAATCGGTGGCAAGATCAGCGACAGTCCCTTTTAGTGATCCCCAGAAGTCCTTCGGGTTCATCTCTGTCTCCGGGGGAGGAGGTGATACGACGGCAACTACCTTGCCGCGGTTCGTTATTTCTACCATGTACGGATGGTCGGCAACTTCCCTCACCACCTTGGTGCATTTCGCCCTGAATTCACTGATAGACATCTTCATTGTCACCTCTTGTGTCTATTTGTACAAATCATATGCCTATTACTGGCGTGCGTCAAGCGGTTATACGGGCGAGCGTTGCTGCGCTGTGAGCGCAGAACGCAGTGGTTAGGTTGTTAGGCGCTAGGCGTTAGCGGAAAAGGTCCGCCGTCCGCGTAGCCATGACTGCCTCGTATCCCACTCAAAACCGTGGGGTCGATTTGCGCTGTCCCAGAGTCCTAGCTAGAGGTCATCCGAAAAGGTCTCCTGGAGGGCGAATCCCGCGACTGCGGGATGAGCCGGGTGCAAGGAACGTGCAAGAACGGAGACAGACAGGGGATTCTCACTACTTCTGTCACATTCTTGCTCACGTCTTGCTCGCGGCTCGGCACAGCCTCGCCCTCCAGCCCTGGTCTCTCGGGCGTTTCCAGCGGGACCCCGTTTCGGCTACTAACACCTAGCGCCTAACCCCTTGTGCTGTTGGGTAAACAAAATCTCATACCCCCGTTTCACCCTGCCCACGTTGATCTGTTTTACAACGCAGTAGCTCCGGGCCGTTGGCAGGAATCGGGAACCGCGGATTGGATGGATTGCGCGGATGTGGATGGAGAGAATAGGATAGGAAGATGCGAGATTGGTTTCACTCATTCAGCAGTTGGCGGGTTTGCCTTGGTGGCCAGGAAAAAGAAGATGGCGGCGACTATTGCTGCGCCCGTTGTGGCGGGAGCGTAGCTGCCGGTGGCGGCTTTGCTCTGGCTGAACAACCACGGGCCTATGGCGCTTGCAAATACTGTTATGGCCATGCTGAAACCGCTGATTGCTCCCAGGTGGCGGCGTCCATAGAAGTTCGGCCAGGTGACGGATGCCAAGGTGCCGAGAGTGGCACCGCACAGACCGTTACCGGCGACTACCGTCCACATCGGCAGCCCCTCGCGCAGTACTCGCATCCCGAGTGCGGAGATAATAACTCCCGTTAGCATCGCCATCAACAGGAACTTGAGGGGGATGCGGTCACATAGCCAGCCAACCAGGGGACGCAAGGTGACCGATACGATGGACGCATAGAGAAAGATCATGTAGCCCGATCCGCGGTCCATCCCTGCCGCTTCAAAGATCGATGCGGCATGAAAACTCATGCCGGTAATGTAGAACGCAAAAAGCGCTAATCCAACGGCGAAGACCCAGAAACCATAGGAACGACGCGCTTCCACCAGCGTGTACTGCCTGCGCTCTCCTTCCTTCGCACGCCGGGATCCCAATGCCCTGTCCGCAAGCGGCCCGTCCGGCTTCAGGCCGCAGGCTTCCGGGTTGTCGCGAAAGAAAAGCAGGGCCACTATCGTGAATGCTACCCCTATGATGGCTGCAAGCCATAACCAGGCCCCGCGCCAGCCTACCCCCTCAACCAACGCATTCAGTATGGCGGGTGTGGCCGAGAATGCAGGAGCAATGACCATGCCGCTGAGTCCCGTCACCAGTCCGCGATGTCTGTCGAACCATTTCATCGTCATGTTGCTCGAGACCATGGTCAGGACTCCCTGTCCGCTGAAACGCAGGACAAAGAAGAGGAGCAGGAGAATGACAAAGCCCATGGCCGAGCTATCCTTCAGATGCAACACGGCGGCGGCACTCCCCGCGATTCGGTCGCACTGGCTGAGCAGCACCAGGACCACTCCCAGGATGAGCGACGCCGCAGGTGCGACTACCCGTGCGCCAAAGCGATCGTACGCGCGACCCGCATAGGTCAGGCACAGAGAACTGCTGACTGTACCAAACATATAGGCGACGCTGAGCTGTACCCGGGTGAGTCCGAGTGCGGCCATCAATGAATCGGTAAACGGCGATACGCCGTACGTTTGACCCGGTGAGCTCATGAGAAAGCCGATTGCCCCCATGAGCACAATCATCCATCCGTAGAAGAACGGATAGCGGCGAGGCGCAAGAGGTATGTGGTCAAAGTGGTTTTTCATAAGAACCGCTACACTACTGTTCAGCGAGCCATGTGTAAACGAGCATCCTGCGGTGAGGGGAGATTTAACCACCCGCGCCCCCGCGCTGGAGCTCCCGAGGTCACGGAGGTTAGATTGGATGAGGGATATTTGGGCTCTGGGAAGTTGCATGAATCCGGCGGAATGCTCCCCCTCATCCCGGCATTCCTCAGTCCGGATTCATGCAACGTTTGCCATTTGAGAGAGATGAGAGCCCCTTTTCCCGACGGATGAAACCTGAAACTTGAAACCTGAAAGTGAGGAGCTGAAAGGAATGGGATAAAGCATCCCTCATCCTTCATCCCTTTCTCCCATCCCTCTCCTGAGGCAAGCGCGACATGAATTTGGCGATGGTCTGCTTCAGTTGGTCAAACGCAAGTGACAAGCCGGCAACAATGAAACCATCGTCACATTCATGCCGCCCGGAAGCAGCTATCTCTCTTCTTTCTCCGGGCCTCTAGCGCGGGAGCGCGGGTGGTTGAATTCTCTGGGGTGCCGGATGGAGGTGTGGCCGGAGAAATGAGGTGGCTATGCGTGGAGTTCGCTTGTGTGGAGTAGCGTCTGGCGCTTGTACTCCTGGTCGATGTCGCGGCGGTAGATCAATCCGACAAGCCGTTTTCGATCCTCGACGTCGACTACGGGAATTGCAGATACATCACGAAACGCAAACGCTTCGACTGCCTCCAGCAGGCTGGACTCCGGGAACAGAATAGTGATGTCCGGAATGGCAATGTCCTTGAGGGAAATGTCCCTGTTTTGCTTCTTGGAGAAGAAAGAGCGCCTGAACATCTCTGTTGAGATGAACCCGTAGAATGCTCCGTCGGAATCCAGAAGTGGGAAATTGATACTCTTGCCATCCCTGATGTAGGCTACAAGGTCGTTCACGTTCTGGGATACTGTGAATGTTTTGAAATCCGTTCTCATGACCTCTTTTACATGCACCGAGGCAAGTGACTGGACCGAGCCGAAGCGGGAGACGGACTCACCACGCGCAGACAGTTTAAGCGTGTAGATAGACTCCTTCTCCAGCAACGTCGCGATCACGAAAGCCGAAATAACCGCCAGCATCAGGGGCAGAATGATCTGGTAGTTGTGCGTCATCTCGAAAACGATGAGGATCGCCGTAATCGGTGCCCTCGTCGTGCCGGCCACCATTGCCGCCATACCGCAGATGGCATATGTGCCTACCGAGGTGATCCCAGTATCAAACAACACATGTGATGCCATACCCGTGGCGGCACCCAGCGCTGCGCCCAGGAAAAGAGAGGGTGCAAAGACGCCGCCACTCCCACCACCCGCCAGCGTGGTAGAGGTAGCCAGCACCTTGAGGAGAAACAGACCCAGAGCCCATGATACGAGCTTCATTGAGAATGCACCCCACTCGGCAGAGGGATGCAGAAACAGCGATTCGATTGTCTCGTAACCTATCCCCATGACTTGTGGAACAAACAGACCCAGGACACCGACAATCAGCCCTGCGGCCAGTGGTTTGATGATCCAGTGGCACTTCACCTTGTCTGCCATGTGCTCACAGCGGTAGAGAACTTTCACGAACAGCCAGGCGCCCAGACCACAAAGAACTCCCATACCCACAAACAGAATCAGTTCCCTGGAATGCAGGGAAAACGGGATGTCGCCGATATTGAGCGAGGCCGGATCGCCCCCCGTGGCCGTTCGCATAACCACGGTACCCATGACCGAGGCAATGATAAGCGGTGCAATGGAGACCCCGGAAAAGTTGTTGAGAATGACCTCAGCCGAAAACATCATGCCGGCAATGGGCGCATTGAATGTTGCCGAAATGCCTGCTGCTGCGCCACAGGCGAGAAGAAGCCTGACTCGCTGTCCCGAGCATCTGAGGAACTGACCGACAGACGAGCCCAGGGCGGATCCAATCTGCACAATCGGCCCTTCCCGGCCAACTGAGCCCCCCGTTCCGATCGTGATAGCCGACGCAAACGCCTTTACAGCCACCACCCGCGCCCGAATAATCCCGCCCCGCGTGGCCACTGCAGCCATCACCTCAGGCACGCCATGGCCACGGGCTTCAGGTGCGTAGCGCCGCGTAACGTAAGTAGCAACCACAATCCCGAACATTGGAATCAATGGGAAAAGCCAGCGACAAGGAAGAAGCTGTTCCGCGATCAGGTCTCGAAAGAACCACTCGGCACTATGTATCAGCGCACCAAAGGCGAGCGCACCCAGTCCAGCGCCGACGCCAATCAACGCTGCCAGAAAGTAAAGCGTGATCAAGCTGTGTGAACGAAGAAACTTCCATTTAACCGTTATGGCCATCGTAAAACTCCAAGGGAATCGCATTTGGCAGGGGGAACTTCTAGCACAAGCGGGCGCATCAGTCCAGACAAGCTGTGATCGGATCGGGCGGAGAATGCAAATACTGATGGGGGGTAGGCGTCCCTAGCCCGGAATGGTACTTGGATAAGCGGATTTGCGGGGATTCCCCAGTACGTCCATCGCTATGAGATGGACGCTCCGAGCGCCCGCCCTTCTTGGTCCACCTCGTAGCGGTGGACCTACCATTGCAAAGAATGCGCAGATCGATGCACGCATTTCTCACCGGATTCCTGCTGCGAGCGCGAATAGCACCGCTGCGACGGCATGGGCGAGGTTAAGTGGTTAGGAGGCCGCCGGCTGTATGGAGGCGGTGGTAGTAGCTTTTGGCGGTCATTAGTTCTTCGTGGGTGCCGCTTTCTTCTACCTCTCCGTTCTTGAGGACGTAGGTGTAGTCGGCTTTTCGAACCGTTGACAGCCGGTGGGCTATAACCAGGGTCGTGCGCCCCTGGCTGAGCCTGTCCATCGCGGCCTGGATGAGCTGTTCCGACTCTGTATCCAGCGACGATGTTGCCTCGTCAAAAATCAACAGTGCCGGGTTCTTCAGGAAAACGCGGGCAATTGAGATACGCTGCTTCTGACCGCCGGATAACTTTACTCCGTGTTCACCTACCGGCGAATCGAAGCCCTCCGGGAGTGACTGTATGAAGTCGAGTATGTTTGCCTGCCGCGCAGCTTCTTCAACGTCGCTATCACTAGCGCCGGGGCGGCCGAAAACAATGTTCTCATGGATCGTGGAATCGAACATGAACGGCGTTTGCTGCACAATTCCTATGGTCTCGCGCAAGAATCGTTGCTTCAAATCTAGAACGTTCACGCCATCAAGCCGTATTTCCCCGCGCTGAGCCTCGTAGAACCGTGGGATCAGGCTGGCCACTGTTGATTTGCCTGCGCCTGATTCGCCAACCACTGCAACGGTCTGTCCTTCGTTGATTGTCAATGTCACGTCATTGAGAACCCAGTCAAGATCCTCGGCATACCTGAAGGACACGTGATCGAAATCCAGGCGTCCCCGCACGGAATCAAGGCGCTTGGCGTGCGGCCGGTTGCTGATTTCGGGTTGCTCGTCCATGATCTCAGTGAATCGTTCAAACGATGCCACTCCATGCTGGTAGGTTTCGATGAAGTGGACGATACGCCGGATTGGATCCATTATGAAGCCAACATACATTACGAAGGCCAGGACATCGGCAAGCGTGATGCTGGAGGTCATGCAACGCCATGCTCCCGCGCCGACAACAACAACCCGGTAACTTTCTCCAAAGAAGCTCATTCCGGAATGGAAGCCGGCCATCTTGCGGTACATGTTTTCCTTGGCCGTCCGGAAGCGAGTGTTGACTTCGCCGAAAAGTTCCATTTGCCGGGGTTCGTTTGCGTAGCTTTTGACTTCGCGTATACCCTGGATGGCGTTCTCCACGTTGCTGTTGATATCGGCAACCTTGCGGCGTACCTCACGGAAGTGTGTTCGCATACGGCGGCCGTAGGATCCACCCCATCCGAGCATGAGTGGTATTGGTACCAGCGCGACAAGCGTGAGAACGGGGTCCATCTTGAACATGAAGAATACGGCACCTGCCAGTGTCACGGCGGCTATGAAGAGGTCTTCGGGTGCGTGGTGCGCCACTTCGGAGATAGTGAAGAGATCGTTGGATATCCGGGACATGATATGACCGGTCTTGGTGTTGTCGAAGTAGCTGAAGCTGAGTTTCTGGAGGTGGCGGAAGATGTCACGCCGCATATCGGTTTCCATGCGTGTGCCCAGAACGTGTCCCCATAGCGTGTTGATGTAGCTGGCGAGGGCGAGGCCTGTTACGAGAAGGAGGGCAATGCCGGAGTACAGCCATACCATGGGCGTGTTGCCTTCGGGAACCCAGTGACCAAGGATGTCGCGACTCACCCAGGGGATCAATACGGCACAGATGGACCTGAGGATGGCGGTTCCCATGTCGAGCATGAGCAGCCATTTATGCGGGTAGTAGTACTTCATGAATCGCTTGAGCATGCACTAACTCTCTCATTCCCCATCAGATCCCGCAACATTTCTGTTTCTTGACAGGAGGAAACGGGGAGAATCAACGCCCAACATCGAACGCCCAACGCCCAACGCTCAAGTTTTCCGGGTGTCAGTGAGGTGGTTCTGTTGTGGTTTTGTTGTGGATGGACTGTAGCCAGGCCAGGTAGCCGCCTGAGAGGTTTACGGCTTTTGTGAAGCCGTTGTTTCTCAGGAACTCGGCGGCTTTCTGGCTTCGCCAGCCGGATTGGCACTGGCAAACAACCAGGTCGTCTTTGTGTGCGGCCAGTTCGCCTATTCGTTCCTCAAGCTGGCGGAGCGGGATGTGGTGATGCCCGGCTATGTTGCCGGCTTCGATTTCGTGTGCTTCGCGCACGTCGAGCAGGAAATGCTTTTCATCTGACTGGCGCAGTTGCGTATAGGCATCTACGGTCATCTGGGGTACGTTCAGATCGCCGACATCGCAAGCCCATTCGATCGTTTTGGCTTCCGTGATTGTCGGGTCGTCGCCGCAGAGGGGACAGCGCGTTGAGCGGTTTATCTTGAGGGTCCTGAAACGCATTTCCAGTGCGTCGTAGGTGAGCAGACGGCCTATCAACGGTTCGCCGATACCCGTGAGAATCTTTATCGCCTCGGTCGCCTCAACCACGCCGATGATCCCTGGCAGGACGCCGAGCACGCCGGCCTCCGCACAGGACGGGACCGTTCCTGGTTTCGGGGGATCGGGGAATATGCAGCGATAGCACGGTCCTGCAGGGGGATTGAACACCGCCGCTTGTCCTTCGAAGTGATAGATCGATCCGTGCACTACGGGGCGTTTCTCGAGGTAGGCGGCGTCATTGATGAGGTAGCGCGTGGGGAAGTTGTCGGCGCCGTCTATCACGAGGTCATAAGAGCCGACGAGTTCGCGAGCGTTGCTCTCGGTGAAGCGTTCGTCGAATGTGTCTACCTGTATGCCGGGGTTGCAGTCGAGAATGGCGCGCTCTGCCGATTCAACCTTGGTTACGCCTGTGTCACAGGTTCGGTGAATGATCTGTCGCTGCAGGTTGGAGAGATCCACGACGTCATCATCTATGATCCCGATGCGGCCGATTCCCGCGGCGGCCAGGTAGATGGTTGCAGGCGAACCAAGGCCACCGGCACCCACGAGGAGAACGGAGCTCTTGAGCAGAGTCTGCTGTGCCTGGAAGCCAAAGCCTTCAAGCGCGATGTGGCGTGCGTATCTTAGTTGTTGGTCTACCGTTAGCATCGTTTATTCAAATGGCTGCAGATTGGGCAGTTTGGGTTTCGCGTTAGTTTCATTGTCCGGAAAGTCATGTCGCGCAGGTCCATTGTCACCATCCTTCCGGCGAGCGGTGCTCCGAGCCCCCCGAGTACTTTTATGGCTTCCATGGCGCCCATACACCCTACAGTCCCTGACACGGCTCCGAACACCGGGAAGCGGCGGCGCCAGGCCGGTGGTTCTTCCGGATGCAGGCAGGCCAGGCAGGGAGTCTGGCCCGGGATAATCGTCGTGATGTGTGCCTCAAGCTCATACATCGCGCATTCAACCAGTGGTTTTCCCTGCCTGACGGCTTCCCTGTTCATTGCAAAGCGTTCTTCAAACAACGGTGCGCAGTCGACCACGAGGTCGACTTCACCCACGAGGCGCTCTGCGTTGTCGTCGGTGATGTTCTCGGAGATTGCATCAATGGACATTCTGGGATTCAGTTCGTTCAGACGCCGCTTGGCGGAGACCACGCGGGGCGTTCCGAGAGCATCGTGCGTCATGGCGAGCTGCCGGTTGAGGTCGGATGGCTTTATATTGCCGGCATGGACAAGGACCAGCCTGCCGATTCCGGCAGCCGCCAGTTCGTAGGCCACCACGCTGCCCAGTCCTCCGACGCGGGAGATAAGGACCGAGGCGCCCTTAAGCCGTTCCTGCCCTTCTTCACCAAACCCGGGAACATCCAGTTGCCATTCGTAAATGGCGCGATCTTCATCTGTAAGCGGCTTGCCTTGAACGGTCATGATCAGCCTCCTGAAATCGGCGACATAATGGTGATTTTCGCGCCTTCGGCGAGTTGAGGCGGCGCGCCCCAGTCGACCTGTTTGTCATTGACGAAGCACAGTACCTGCACAGGTGTGTCCTGGGCATCCAATACTATCTCACGCACCGGGTCTCCGTGCCTCCCGGCAATCGCACTGAAGAGTGCGGGAAGATCGCAGGAGGAATCGACCTCGAAAGTCTCATCCGAACAGCCGGTGCGTGCCTTGAGTTGGGCGGTGTATTCGACAGTTATGTTCATTGTCTGTGTGTCCTTTTTGTCTTGTATGCAATAGTGTCTCATTCCAGGCGCACCGGCCTTCGGCCGAGATTCTTCGCTACGCTCAGAATGACAGTGTTTCTCTTCGTTGTACTTGTCATCCCGAGCGAAGAGAGGGATCTCGCGCAGCGCAGCGCAGCGTCCTCCGGGCCAGGTTCTTTTTTGGCTTACTCAGAATGATAGTACTGTCCTTTACCGGTTCCTATGGAGTTACGTCCAGGACCTGGACTTTGCCATCGTCTATTCGCAGCATCATTTCGCCTAGCTGCTGTGCTTCTGCGAGGTTGTGGGTTACGTGCAGGGTGGTTACGCCGGTGTGTTTCTGGACGTTCTTGAGGAGTGCCATTATCTGGTCGCGGGTGTCATCATCCAGGGCGCTCAAGGGTTCATCCAGCAGGAGGATACCGGGCTTGAATGACAATGCCCTTCCCAGGGCGATGCGTTGGCATTCACCGCCACTGAGGCCATCCGGTGAGCGGTCCAGAAGGTGGTCTATGGCGAGAAGTTCGGCCAATTCGTGCACCCTTTCACGGATGACTCCGGCTTTCTGTCCTCGAATGACCAGGGCGAAGGCAAGCTGATCGAATACGGTCATTGTCTTGAAGAGAGCGCCGTCCTGGGGCACGTATCCGACATCCCGGTCCGCCGGGCGCAAGTTGGTTACGTCATCGCCGCGCAGCAGAACGCGCCCCTGGTCCGGCGTCCGCAGTCCGCAGACTACCTCGAGGATGGTTGTCTTGCCGGAACCGGTTCCACCCATCAGGACGGCGTACTGCCCTTTCGGGATGCTGATGGACACGTCGGACAATACGAAGCGGCCCTGGCTCATTGTTATGTTTTCTAGCGTTATCATGTCTTGCTACAAATTGATACTCCGGGAGCCCCAGGTTCGGGCGGTTATTACCACGGCTATTGCCGCCATTACCATTATCAGTGATACGGTTACGGCGGCTGACAGGTCGCCGATGCTCAGTTCGAGGAAGACCGTCGTGGAAAGCACCTCGGTCTTATTTCTTGTTGCACCGGCGAATATCAGCAACGGACCGAATTCGCCCAGTGCGCGCGCCCAGGCCAACGTGCCGGCGGTGAGAACGCCGGGCCATGCTTCGGGTAAGATAACCATCATGAATGCCTGCTTCTTGGAGCAGCCCAGCGTCAAGGCGACCTGCTCCCGGCGCTCGTCGATCTGATCGAAAGTTGCGCGCATTGTCCGCACGGCAAAGGCACAAGCCACCATGAACTGTGCCAGCACGACGGCGGGTTTCTCGTAGACGACGTTTCTTCGCACGTGCTCCGGCAGGAACTGGAAAAGGATCAAAAGGCTCAGGCCTACAACCAGTGGGGGCAGGATGATGGGAATATCGAGTATGGCGTCAATGAGATTCCTTCCGGGAAAACGGTACCTTGCCAGCAGGTATCCGACGGGCACTGCCACGAAGACCGACAGAATGGCAGTTATGGTGCAGGAGATCATGGTCAGCTCGATCGCGTTTCGAATCTCCGGCGAACGGAACGCCGAAACCATCGCGCCGATGATCGGCCATCCCGCAATGCCGGACTCAGCCGTCTTGCTTCCGGCCACACCCAGGTATGTGATGTCGGCTACGATCAGCATAACAATTAGGAGGACATATGTTCCGGCAATGACACTGAGCGTGACCAGGAATGGCATGTCCGAACCGGAACGCCGGGGGCGTTGACGTGTCTCTGGCTTTGTTGAACTCTTCATAGACGGCTACTGCTCTGGTGTCTGTTCTTTGTTGAGGCGCCAGATGAAGCCGGCGGATTCGAAATCTGACCGGGAGTTTCGAATTGTTTCGAGAAGGCGTTTTGATATCTGTTTGTACTCTGTCGAGCGGGACACCGCGAAAGGCTGCGTCGCCTTGGCGCGGGGGGAGTCGATCGCTACCACGTCCAGCTTGGCATTCTCGGCAAGCGTGTCTGTTCTGTAAGCCAGGACGGCATCGGCGGCGGAAGTGGTCACCGCGGGCACCAGCATCGAAGACGTGGGGGTTTGTGTCACAACGTTGTTCTCGATCAATGTGTGATAAAGTCCGGCATGCTCCAGAAGGCGCTTGGAAAGAATCCCGATTGTGCACTGGTCCGGCTGGCCGATTGCAAGACGAATGCCCGGACGTGTAAGATCCGTGAGAGACTTGATGTTCTTCGGGTTGCCTTCGGCCACCACTATAACGATCTCGGTGTCGGAGACACGGAGGCCGTCTTCGAAAAGATCCTGTACCACATCCAGATAGTACGTGTCGCAGGCCATGTATGTATCGGGGAACCCCGATTCCTGCTTGCGGTCGATGGCTTTCATCTGTGCGGTGAGGATACCGCAACCGTTGTAGACGGTATTTACGAGAACGCCTTCTCTCTGTTCGAAGCGTTTGATGATGGGTTCCAGGGCTCCCCGGTTAACGGAGCCCGAGAAGAAGGTGATCTCGGGGTATTTTTCCCATGGATCGCCGTCCACGGGTTCGTATCCCGTGCTTTCGAACACAGGCAGTCCGCGGTTGCTCCCTGCGAGGTAGCGGGCG
Source organism: Kiritimatiellia bacterium (assembly GCA_030744755.1). Classification (GTDB taxonomy): domain Bacteria; phylum Verrucomicrobiota; class Kiritimatiellia; order UBA8416; family JADHWI01; genus JASLPY01. The sequence continues at coordinate 34,549 of JASLPY010000050.1, forward strand.
AAATCGAGGGCCAGTGCCGGGCTCTGCGAGAACGCCGTGGCGCCCACTGTGATGACGCTTGCTCCCGCATCAAGCTCTGGCGTTCGGATAGTTTCCAGTTCGGGATATTGGCTTGCGGTTGCGGACCATACAACAGCTGCATCTACGCTGCCGATCTTGACGCTATTGGCCACGTCGGGAACGGTAGGCTTAAAGACGCCGTTTTCGGTGGTATGGATTTCAAGCTTCTCCCAGTGGCCAGACTTGCGCAGAACCTCACGCGTTCGCTTTCCGATGGCCGCCTGGTCGGGATTGCCGAGAGCCACGCTGATGTTTTCTCTGAGCAGGTCGTCGATTGAATGTATGCCTTTGGGGTTGCCGGCAGGCACCACAATGACTGGTCGCATACTGGCGATGGGAATGGTTTCCTTTATCAGTCCCTTATCTCGGGCTATTTCCAGGTAGGCGTCGTCGGCTGCGAGGTAGAGGTCGGCGATCCTGGAGATCTGGAGCTGGTTGAGCAGGGTATTTGATCCGCCGTACTGGACTTCGATCATCACGCCCCGCTCGCGTTCGTATTCGGAGCGTATTGATTCTACCGGCAAGCGCATGCCGGCGGCGCAGAAGAAAACTACCTTGCCTTCCGTAGCTGTCGCGGGTCTGTCTGTTCTCATCAGAAGAGCTACCAGGGCGATAAGCACACACACGGCCACGATAATGACCATGTATATCCGCCGAGAACCCGTCAATCCTATCATTCGAACCAATCCTTTCGCCCCGCGCTGAGAATGGCGAGCTTGTTAATATAGTCGCATAAGTATGAAACCGCGTAGACACGAATGTCAAACAGAAGTGGGGGACAAGTAGCAGGAATGGAGAAGCGAGGTGTGGAATGGGCTAGAAAGCCAGGTGATAGCCTATCGTCAGGATTGCGAGGTCTACGATGGCGTGGCTTAGGTATCCGGGCCATATTGAGCGATAGTGGTGGTAGCACCATGACCATACCGCACCGCCTGTGAAAACACCCAGGGTGGAGATGAGAATGAGTGGTGGCGGGAGGAATGTTGCTATCGCCCAGATGTGGTGAAAAGTGAACCCGATGGCCGAGACGGGAACGGCCAGCCAGCCGGGCATGAGGCGTTCGCACTGATACACTACGAACCAACGCCATACGTATTCCTCAAGAATGGAATTCACGAGTATCCAGTAAGCCGCGCCCATGAAATAACTCTCACGGTTCACCATGCCGATCCCGTTTACGATTTGGGCGACCATGTCGTGATCAATGACGCGTGCACCTATAAAGAAGTAGAGCGCACCAATGATGACACTCATCAGCAGGCCGGTCAGTATACCTGCCCCCAGGCCTCCGCGTGCGAGTGGGGAACAGCTCGTTTTCTGTTTTTCTATAAAGATCCACCAGAAGGCTGGAAAGATCAGTACCCAGATCTTTGATATGGCAAAAACAGTAAGCCCCAGGGGAGTTCCGGGAAACCAGACCATGCCGAAGAGCACGGCGATGCTTGGAACGGGGACGAGGAGAGCCAGGGCGAGGAGGGGACGGGTCTCAACGCCCAACGCCCAACGTCCAAGGTGGAGTGTCTGAAGGTCTTTGGCTCATTGAGAAAACTGGAATAAAGAATTGTCGCGTCGTTACGCGTGATGGTTTCTGGGCGGGGGTAGAAAAGGCGACGCCCCGCCGGTTTTTGATTTCCGGCGGGGCGTGCAGGTCGGAGTCTAGTCGTTTACGACACTGACGCCCTTCGCTGCAGGTCCTTTGCGGCCTTCGCCAACTTCGAACTCAACGCGATCACCTTCGCGCAGGGTTGCACCCTGTACCTCGGAATGATGGACGAAGATATCCTCGCCACTATCCTGGCCGATGAAGCCGAAACCCTTGTCGATGCTGAACCACTTTACTGTACCTGTTGCCATTTTGATGGCCTCCCTGTTGTGATGCCGCCTTTCCAGTCCCGTACCTCGGGAAAGGAATTCAGCGACGTATCTTCTCTACTAGTTGATTGCGCGTGTTATATCTGCAGCGCTCTTGAGTTCCTCAACATACTTCATTGCAGCGTCACGCTTGTTTCTCTGGTTGAGGAACGATGCGATTCTGTCCTTGATATCCTCGAGCGGCTGAACACCTGCCTTGTTTCGGGCGGTAACCTGGATTATGTGATATCCAAACTGAGTCTCGATTATCGGTCCGACAGCATCGATCTCTTGCGAAAACGCGGCCTTTTCAAATTCCGGAACCATTCTTCCCTTGGAGAATGCGCCCAGGTCGCCACCCTTTGCCTTGCTGGGGCAGTCCGAGTGTTCCTTCGCGGCCGCAGCAAAGTCGGCACCATCGGTGAGTTCCTTGTGTATTTTCTCGAGGTCGGCTTTCTTTGTTGCCTTGGCGGCATCGTCATCTTCCGCGTCGTACCTTACGAGGATGTGGCGGGCCTGAACTGTTTCCGGCTGCTCGAACTGCGGCTGGTTCTCGTCGTAGAACTTCTTGATATCCTCGTCGCTGGCATCGGCTATGGCTTCAAGTTGGGTATCCATGAGCTTGCGCGTTTTGACGTCGTTGTTGAGCCGTTTGCGCAGATCATCCATGGTCATTCCCTGGTTCTGAAGTGCGATCTCAAATGTCATTCCCGGGGGAAGCCTTGTCTTCAGCTCTTCCACGCTTTCATCAATATCCTTGTCAGTTACGGCGATCTTCTGCTTGTCGGCTTCCTTCAGAAGAAGTGTTTCGGCGATGAATCCGTCCACCAACATTTCCTGCGCGTCTTTTCTGGCCGCGGCTGCCCTGTCGGGAGGCATCTGCGCCGTCCCTCGGGATCTCATGTAAGCATCGATGCGCTTGTCCAGTTCGCCCTGCGTGAGCTTCTCGTCTGCGACAGATACGACCACCTTGTTGGGATCGGTTTGTGCGGGGACTCCGAGCTCAGAGGCCTGTATGGGTGCGATAGCTGACACATCGGGTGTTCCCTTGGCGGGCGCTTCCGGTGTTTCGGCGGTTTTGTCCTTGCATCCTGTGATTGCCACCAGTGCTGCGGCGGTCAGAACAGCGGCTATCGTGAATCGGCATAATGATTTCATTGTGGGTTTCATCCTTTGCATAGAAAGCCATAGACTGACGGAATCAGTGCGATGGTTGGTGGTGTGGGGTGGTTTCTGGTTTGACATTCTGATGTCAGGATAGCCTGAGAGTGAAGGTGGGCTTCCTGCAGTTCCCTTTTTGTGTATTTGCGCGGATAATAGTCCGTGCTGCGAAGGAATGCAAGGGGAATAATTGGAAAATCTTGGGTGTTGGATGTTGGTTGTTGGATGTTGATGAAAGGATCGGGTATGATCGGGCGGTGAGTTGTGTTGAAGGGAGGAAGGATGAATATATTCAGACCGCAGAAGCCGTACGAATTTCGACCACCTAAGTTCCAGCCGATACTTGCACCTTTGCTTCAGAAGTTGAGCGAGAGGTTGATGCGGGAAAAATTCAAGATAAGAAACATAACCGTTGAGGGCGACGGCGAGCTGGGCAGGCTTGCTGCGGATGGGGCTTCTCTGCTGATCGCTCCCAACCACGCGGATCATCCCGATCCGCACATACTGCTGTATGCCGGCAAGAAGCACGGATTGCACTTCCACTTTATGGCGGCACGCGAAGGTTTCGAGAAGCACCAGGTATCGGCGTTTATGCTTCAGCGGATGGGGTGCTTCTCCGTGGACCGTGAAGGTGCGGACTTGTCGGCGGTGAGGACAGCGATGCAGATTGTGCAGGAAGGCAAGTATCCCCTGGTGATCTTTCCAGAAGGGGAGATTTATCATCACCATGAAAAACTGGACGACCTGAATGCGGGCGTCGCCACGATTGTGCTTCGTGCCTCCGGCAAGGTGCGATCCGGCAAGCGCTGTTGCGTTGTTCCCGCGGCAATTCGATACCGTTACGATGAGGAAGTCGAATCGACATTCTCCGAACGCATGGACGTTCTTGAAACCCGGATACATTGGAAACCGAGACCCGAGTTGCCCGTAGTGGACAGGATATACAGGTTCGGGCGCGGTATGCTGGCATTGAAAGAGGAAGAGTTTCTCGGCCATGCTCAGACAGGAAACCTTGTTGAGAGGATTGCCGATCTTCAAGAAAGTCTCGTCAGCATGATCGAAGACAGGCGCGGTGCTGCCGCTGCGGGGCTTTCAGTGCCCGAGAGAATCAGGTGGCTGCGGGGTCGCATAAGAGGAAAGTTGATCGACAGGGAATCCCGCCCATCGCAAGACGAAGAGAAGCAGATGTATGATGATCTGGACACCATCTTCCTTGCAGCACAGCTCTATAGCTACCCGGGCCAGTACCTCAGGGATGAACCGAGCTTCAACCGGATCGCGGAGACCATTCTGAAGCTGGAAGAGGACGTTCTTGAGAAAGGTACGTATCCGGCACCCATGGATGCCAATGTGCGTTTCGGCAAACCGATCGATGTTGCGGAATTCATGAAGGAACACGGCCTGGATGTGAAGAGTGCGGTGAATCCTATTACCCGGTGCCTGAGTGAGAGGATTCAGGAGATGCTCTAGCGCGCATTATTCATGAAATGCCTCAGGAGTCGAGAGACACGCGTTATGGGTTGCCGCAGAAAGGGTTTTTGGT
>JASLPY010000510.1 GCA_030744755.1 Kiritimatiellia bacterium
GCCCGCATAGCTCAGTTGGCAGAGCAGCTGATTTGTAATCAGCAGGTCGATGGTTCGAATCCGTCTGCGGGCTCCATTCCAAGATGTTTTTAAGCGTCCAAGAGCGCGCTTTTTTATTGCTAAAAAAACTATAAAGATGGGCGGTGATCCGGCAGATCCTCGATCACCTCACATACCAAGCCGACAGCGGGCCCGGGGCCAGGGCCCAAAGCCGGGCGCGACCCCCTGGGCTGTCTCCGGGGCGGTTTGACTGGCGAGTCCGACCGGTTCAGTTCAAATGCTGCGCTCTCACCACTGCGGCAGGGATTTGCCGTGCCGGGTGGCGGGAGGGGCCGCCGGTAAAACTGATCGGGTGTTAGGTTTACGGTGTCAGTGGGATGTTGGGAATAGAGGTTAGGGCAATTACGAATCTACCGAATATCGTCTTCAGTTAGTAAATTGATTTTCCACCGACTTAGATCTTGTTTGCGATGATCCGGATCCCCCCCAGTTTACCGCTGGAGAAATAGCGCACCACAACGTC
>JASLPY010000511.1 GCA_030744755.1 Kiritimatiellia bacterium
CTGCCATTTCGTGAGATTTCCCGGATTATCCGTCAGATACCAACCCGCAACATCGATGATCTCAGGACCAGGGTTGTATATCTCCAACCAGTCGGAATACTCGCTGTTGGCGTCCTGCAACGTGGTGTCGTTGATGGCCATGAATTCATTGATAACCAGACCTTGGGCGCAGGCTGGTGTGGCACACCACATCAGCGCCAAGATGCCCGCCAAAAGGGCAATTGCTATGTTAAGCTTGGTCATCAACAGTTCGAAAGGTCCCTTATCGATTCCTCATAGTCTAACACGAAAAAGGGGAATATGGCGAATTGGCTGATAGGGAATTGCTTTCCCAAACTCCTGGCCAACGGCCATATACAAGACAGCCCAGCCTTGCCCGAAGGGCTAGGCTGGGGATACCGCACCAGATGGGCATCCCCGTTGACCTGTGGTTTAACCTTCTTCTCGAACCACAGATCCAGCACATAGTGTAGGAATACATTACAGAGTAGAGGACTCAGGTTTCCGCCTTGGGGCGTGCG
>JASLPY010000512.1 GCA_030744755.1 Kiritimatiellia bacterium
TAGGGCCAGAGCAGGCTGCCTCGTCCATGATTGTCGACTTTATTCAAATGAAAGACATTGGTGTTGTCGGAGACTGATTTTGCATAATCAAGCCAGCCAGTCACCCATCTTGGTCTTGCTAAACTCCAATCACGCCCGGGGTCATTTGGTGGTACGACATCGTCATTGTCATGGGCATACATTGACCAAGCCAAGCTCAGTTGGCTCAAATTGCTCATACAAGAGATGCCATGTGCCTTTTGCTTGGCCTTGGCCAAGGCCGGTAACAGCAATCCGGCCAAGATGGCAATAATAGCAATCACAACCAATAGTTCAATAAGGGTAAACGCCTGGCTTGGCTTCGTTTTCATTTCCCTTCAGCTTTCAATTCTTCACCCGTCTTGCCGCCGTGTTTGCGGAGAAGATTGGCAACATCATCATTAAGCGTAACATCCAATGGGGTGTTTCCCCACTTGTCCCTGATGTTTACATCGGCCCCCTTTTCCAGAAGAATTGACACGGTTTCTTTTTGGTCATTGTGG
>JASLPY010000513.1 GCA_030744755.1 Kiritimatiellia bacterium
AAGGTCCAGCATAATGAGCTTGCGGAGAAGACCCCTCCACAGCTTTTTTTCGAACCATGTCTTGTGGGCGACCTGGCAAACATAGAAAGGTTTCCCACCGATCAGAAGCATAAATCCATCGCCACCAGCAACAAGTCTCGCCTCAATCGGATACCCGCTAGCTTGCAGGCTAATACTACAGCCAGTTGGGTTTCCATGGTCAACTTAGTGTTGATCGAAACGTACCATCACACATAGCCATTGGAATCAGGTGCGCTAAATGGCAGGTAGATCCACTTGTTTGCCTCGTCAGGTACCACTTCCATTCCCACTCCTCTACGGTTTGGATCGGATACGACGACTTTAGCTTGACCCGAGCACGCATCCGTGATGCGATCGTTTCCCCTTCCCCTTCCCCTTCCCCTTCCCCTTCTCTCAGACACATCGGACTCATAGTGAACACGCCTTCATAAATGCCCGAAGTACCCACATGCACGTTGGGTTCTCCAGCCATCAACTGTTGAACCAAGTCCATCGCCG
>JASLPY010000514.1 GCA_030744755.1 Kiritimatiellia bacterium
ACCAGTCCGACCTTCATCGTCATGAAAGCCGCCAGCGAGTTTAAGGACAAGACCACCGCCATCAATCAGCAATTGCAGACGGATTTTACCTACCTGAAGATCATTGGCTGGGGCTGGATGTACCTGTCGACGATACTGGACGACTTCTCCCGCTATGTTATTGCCTGGAAGTTGTGCGCCGGTATGACCAGCCACGACGTGACCGAGACTCTGAACCTTGCCCTGCAAGCATCCGGTTGCGACCAGGCCGAGGTTAAGCAGAAACCGAGACTGCTCTCCGATAATGGATCCAGCTACGTATCCGGCGAGCTTGCTGACTGGCTTGGCGACAACGGCATGAGTCATGTTCGCGGTGCGCCGTATCATCCACAGACCCAAGGCAAGATCGAACGCTGGCACCAGACGCTAAAGAACCGAATACTGCTGGAACACTACTTTTTACCGGGTGATCTTGAACAGCAGATTGAGGCGTTCGTCGATCACTACAACCACCAGCGTTACCATGAAAGCCTGGATA
>JASLPY010000515.1 GCA_030744755.1 Kiritimatiellia bacterium
GAAAGGGCGGCAAGACAGGAAAGAAGGCAGATATGATTCCATATACGAAAGGGAATTGGGCTGGAATACGTGCTGGAATAGTGGAATGCGCGATAGCACGATAGATTCGAGCTGCCGGCACCGTATCCGCGATAGATCTGAATTCTAACGAATCCAGCTACAAGAAGGCGAGCTGGCGTCGAGAAACGTATCTCAGAACTACGACCGCCGGTATTCCGTGGGTGTGAGGCCCGCGGTGGCTTTGAACTGGCGGGTGAAGGCGCTTTGGTCGGAGAATCCGCATGCGAGAGCTATGTCGGCAATTGGACTTTCCCCTGACTTGAGCATCCTGCATGCTGCATCGATTCGCGTCTTGTTGATGAATTGTCCCGCCGTTAGCTGGAAGACCTTCTTCATTCGCTGCTCAAACTGGTAGACCGAAAGCCCGCAGAGATTCGCAAGAGAGTCGAGCCGCAGGGTTTCCTCGAAATGACCCTGGATGTGGCGGACGGCTTCGGCAAGTTCGCGGTACCCGCTG
>JASLPY010000516.1 GCA_030744755.1 Kiritimatiellia bacterium
TTCGGCCAGGATCGAACTGGCGACCTTAGGATTATGAGACCTACGCGCTGCCTACTGCGCTACGAAAGCATAATATTAAAAATAGTTTACATCTCAAGTAAACTATGGAGTTAGAAGGATTCGAACCCTCGACCTCCTGCTTGCAAAGCAGGCGCTCTACCAACTGAGCTATAACCCCGTATTATAATATTATATATTAACTTTAAGTAATTAAACTTACATGAATAATAACTATATTATAGAAATTCGTCTATTAGCATCTCTTCTGTTAACCTCTTATCACAATAGTTTCTTCCGATACTACATAGTATATCAACTTTAATTATATCTATCATATTAGAAATAAAATCATCTGAATACCATCTTATTAAATCACGATAATCTTTTTTATCTAAGAATTTTTTCCCAATCTTATGAAGTATATCTAATTTTAAACTGTCTAAATACTCTTCTAAATCATTTAATGTATCTTTACATACATAAACATTGATACTCATTTTATAATCGTAAATTAGAA
>JASLPY010000517.1 GCA_030744755.1 Kiritimatiellia bacterium
GCATGGAGGGCGATGCTGACGCCAATAAGGACAACAAGATCACCGCTGGTGAACTCCATGCTTACCTCGGCAGAAACGTCAAGCAACAGGCCATCAGGCTGGGGCGGGAGCAGACCCCTGAACTGTCAGGAGATGCCGACAGGGTGCTGGTAGCGCGGTGATGGGACGCCTGCTCATCATGCCCACGCCTGCGATGGTGGCGATGACACCCGGTAGGCACCAGCACGGCTGGCCACAGTTCCATGACAGCGTCAGCAGACTGCGCGACGTTCGGGTCGGTTTTATGTTTCTCTAAGGGCGAAATTTTTGCTTCGTTTCAAGAAGGGTTCGTTTGTTGCCATGAGGTGGAATTCGTGAAAAAATCGATCTAAACCATCCATAGGACCTTGTGGCTTGTAATTACTTAGATAGTGAACAGGTGGAAACCATGATGAAAAGACTCATTTCGATCCTGACCTCAGGAATGTTCTTGCTTTCCTGTGCAGCTACTCCTGGTCCGTCATTCGCTGCTGACG
>JASLPY010000518.1 GCA_030744755.1 Kiritimatiellia bacterium
TCAAATCCAGGCAGAGGAATAGGCGCCCGGCCGCAGCGGCACAACCGACGCAGGCTGGGGATGCGAAACTTACTGAGACGCTAGCGGGAGGCGGGCCGGACCAGGAAACAAAGGAGCAATTTATTAAACGTGTGGAAAAAAACACAAAGAAGAGTGGTAAGCAGCTCGATAAAAAAGCCATCGAAGCACGCTTTCAGGAAATGGATGCCAACGAGGATGGAATAGTTACCAGAGAAGAGAGACGAGCGCGGTTAAAAGAGGCGCCAAAGGTGGAAAAGGCGACTGTAGGGCCAACATTCAATACTACTCAAGGGGAACTTTCCCCATCAGTGCAACAGCCCTCCGAAGAGCAACTGGCGCGAATACTCAAGCGTTTTCCCGATGCGGACAAGGATAAGGACGGCAAACTGAACACGGAGGAGATCCAACAGTTCCTCAAATCCAGGCAGAGGAATAGGCGCCCGGCCGCAGCGGCACAACCGACGCAGGCTGGGGATGCGAAACTTACTGAG
>JASLPY010000519.1 GCA_030744755.1 Kiritimatiellia bacterium
CGAACATGTTGAACGTTGCCCGCTATGGTCTCGCCCAGGCGGTAGGACGGCATGATTATGCTCAGGCAGCCTTCGCCGAGCTGGCGTCGTGCGCTTTCCCACTGCATGGCGAGCGACTGGTCTGCATCGGGTTGCATGTCCGGTTTGTCACTCACGTTTGGGTATCTGGGTGTGTGTCCGGACTCTCGGCTTCCTCGATGAGCATCACTGGTATGCCGTCTCGGATTTGGTAGATCAGACCGCAGTCTTTGTTCATGCATTTCAATCTGTCGTCGTTTTGCATGACCTCGGTCTTGCATTTCGGGCAGACCAGCACTTCAAGTAGTTCTTTCGATAGCTCTGTCATCCGTTCCTCCGCTTGCACTGCTATACCAATATCGTGCAACCTTTCCCATCCCCGAACAAGGACTTTTCTTACTCTACCGATGAAGAGAGAATACAACCACCCGCGCCCCCGCGCTGGAGCTCCCGAGGTCACGGAGGTTAGAGGGAAGGAGGAGACTCGGGCTCTG